>NZ_CP120683.1:6122500-6722500 GCF_030506325.1 Tunicatimonas pelagia
GGGTGCAGATGTACTTTGACTGGCTGATTGAGCGAACGGGTAAACCAATTAAAGACATCTTCCCTAACTTCTCGGTGTTTGTACACGGCGGAGTGAATTACGCTCCTTACCGCCAGAAAATGCTGGAGTCTATTGGCAAACCAATTGATAGCATTGAAACCTACCCAGCTTCCGAAGGCTTTATTGCCTACCAAGATTCACAATCAGCCGAGGGACTGTTGATGCTGCTGAAAAGCGGTATTTTCTTCGAGTTTATTCCTGCCGATGAGTTCTTCGACGAAAACCCTACTCGGCTTTCCATTCACGATGTAGAAATAGGTAAAAACTACGCTCTAATCCTCAACAGCAACGCCGGGCTGTGGGGCTACTCCATTGGCGATACGGTAAAGTTCGTTTCTAAGTATCCGCATCGCTTGGTAGTGTCTGGACGAATTAAACATTTTATCTCTGCCTTTGGCGAGCACGTGATTGGCGAAGAAGTGGAAAAAGCCATGAATCATGCCCTGGCCCAATTCCCTGAGGCCAAAGTCGTAGAATTCACCGTAGCCCCCCAAGTAAACCCTACCGAAGGGTTGCCACTGCACGAATGGTACGTGGAATTTGCCCAACCTCCGGCTGACATCCCGTCCTTTTCTAATGTGATTGACCAACAATTACAACAGCTAAACCCTTATTATGATGATCTGATTTCCGGTAGTATTCTCCGATCGCTAGAAATCAGACCACTACAGAAGGACGGTTTCCGTCAGTATATGAAGAGTCAAGGTAGGTTAGGCGGACAAAACAAAGTGCCCCGCTTATCAAATGATCGTAAACTGGCTGAGGGACTAGAATCTTTTCTGAATAAATCTAAAAAATAGATTATTTTTTTTATAAATTGCACTTTATTTTAATTTTTAATAGTAAAGTGCATAGCATAATGTTTAAGTATATTTTTCTGAGTTTTCTATTCTTTTCATCAACTCAGTTTGTTCAGGGGCAATCAGATTCTACATTCAAAATGGTAGGGGGCAACTTTTTATACTACGCAAATAGTAAGGTGGCCGATGTGGATTGGACGCAGTCGATGGAAGAGCGAACTTCTGCGTTCGTAGCTTTCCCTTACATCGGTAAATTCTATGGCGAAGAACAGGAGCTATTTGTGGGTTTTGGCGTAGGTTTTAGCCAGACGCGTCAGGTATCCGATAAGCCCAGTTATTCTTCTACCACCAGTGTGGTCAGTGCTACCGATCTATCCCGGTTAGTAACTTTCAATGCTTTTGTCCGGCGTTACTATCGCCTTCATCCCAAGTTAGCAATTTTTGGTCAACTATTGGCCGGAGGTGGTTTGGGTACATTGGAAACTGAAATCGAGCTAGAGAATGATGCTAATTTGACCTCATTTCAGGTAGTTGGTACTCCGGGAGTACATTTCTCAGTGAGCGAAACGTTTGGTTTGGAGCTACTTTACGGTGGACTTGGTTTCACTCAGATTAAAAGCAACTACCAAGACTCGAATAGTTATTTTGCTGGCTCCGAGGTGAATCGGCTGTTTGGGTTAGATTTTGACAAAACCTCGGTACGACTAGGAATTACGTTCACCTACTAATCTAGTACTGATGAGACGAACCGACTGGAAACTAATCATTGGATTGATTATTCTGATCAGTAGCTGCGATAAAGAGTGGGAGGGGAAACGCTATACCGAAGAACCTACCATACAGTTAATTGACGTAGATTGGAAACGGTATTACCAAGGCAGTCAAAGAAGCTCTTCACGCGACTCCATTGAGATAACTATAGCCTGGCAAGATGGTAATAGTGATTTGGGAATGAGTTATAGAGACAGCGATACGAGTTCATTATATGCTCCATTTGAGCTAGTGAGAGATGATGAGGGGCAGCCAGTTTATTTTGATAGTGAAACTGATATATATAACTGTCGAGACTTTGCATTTCCTATAGGACTTAGTCCGTTAATTATTGGAAGTGATACGATTACTGATACCGTGCGAGTAATTCGGAATAAATACGTTGCAAACTTTCATATTTCAGTACTATATGAAGATGAAGGAGAATTTGTGGAACGTGATTTTATGGCGGAATACTGTAGGTTCCCATTGGGAGGCAGGTTTCCCAGAATCAGCCCTCTAACTACAGAGACAACTGTTGTTAACGATGGTAGTCCGTTTACCATTGTTCAAGAAAGCCCCTGGAGCGGAATTATGACCTTTACTATCTTTACTTCTATTACTGAAGAAAGTCGGGATAACCATCCATTTGCTAAAGGTCCTCTAAAATTTAGAGTTCATATTAATGATCGGGCATTAAACGAAAGTAACATTGTAGAATCTGAACCGATTAGTCCTCGGCCCATTGGTTGGTAGTTCGTGTTTTTTAGGCTAACTTTCGGCTTTTAGCATTTTGAAGAACGACAATCAACCCCGACACATCGCCATTCTTGGCTCGACGGGCTCTATTGGTACGCAAGCGTTGGAAGTCATCGAGCAGCACCCTGACCGGTTTGAGGTGGAAGTGCTGACGGCTCACCGCAACGCTGACCTACTTATTCAGCAGAGCGTCAAATTTCAGCCCAATACAGTAGTGATTGTGGATGAAGCGCAGTACGAAAAAGTACAGCAAGCCCTTGGTCCGCACGGTATTAAAGTTTACGCTGGAGCCAAATCGCTAGCCTCAGTAGTAGAAATGGAAGCGATTGATCTGGTGCTTACCGCTACGGTGGGCTACGCCGGTCTGCTGCCAACTATCAAAGCAATTGAGGCGAATAAGCATATTGCGTTGGCCAATAAAGAAACACTAGTCGTTGCGGGTGAGCTGATTACTAAACTGGCTCAAGAAAATGGAGTCAATTTGTATCCAGTAGATTCGGAGCACTCAGCCATTTTTCAGTGTTTGGTAGGGGAGTTTCATAACCCAATTGAGAAAATTATTCTCACTGCTTCCGGTGGGCCATTTCGGGGAAAAACGCGGGAAGAACTGATTCAAGTAACCAAAGCACAGGCACTGAAGCACCCTAATTGGGATATGGGCGCGAAAGTTACAATCGATTCGGCTTCGTTGATGAATAAGGGGCTGGAAGTGATGGAAGCGAAGTGGTTGTTTGGGCTTAAACCCGAGCAGATTGAGGTGATTGTTCACCCGCAATCGATCATCCATTCGCTAGTGCAGTTTCAGGATAGCTCGATGAAGGCTCAAATGGGTTTGCCCGATATGCGGGTGCCTATTCAGTTTGCCCTCGGTTATCCTGAACGTCTGCCCTCGGACTTTCCCCGCTTTAATTTTCTGGACTATCCTGAGCTTACGTTTGAGCAACCGGATACGGGCACATTTCGTAATTTGGCACTAGCCTACGATGCCATGCAGCGAGGCGGCAATTCACCCTGTGTGCTGAATGCAGCGAATGAAATTGCGGTTTCCGAATTTTTGCGCGATAAACTTGGTTTCCTAAACATGTCTGATGTTGTAGAGACCTGTTTGGCGGAAATTTCGTTTATTGAGCACCCTACCTACGAAGACTACGTTAAGACTGACGAAGAGACACGAATCAAAGCATTAGAATTAATAAAATAATTAATGGAAGGTTTAATAATGGCGGCGCAGTTGCTGCTGGGTTTATCTATTTTGGTGGGATTGCATGAGCTAGGTCACTTACTCACCGCCAAAATGTTCGGAATGCGGGTTGAGCAATACTACATTGGTTTTCCCCCTAAAATATTTGGCTTTCGCTACGGCGAAACTGAGTATAATCTAGGAGCTATACCCTTAGGTGGCTTTGTAAAGATTACCGGAATGATTGATGAATCGCTAGATACTAAGAAGTTAAGTGAAGAACCAAAACCCTGGGAGTTTAGGTCGAAGCCCGCTTGGCAACGCTTAATCGTGATGATGGGAGGTATTATCGTCAATGTAGTTACCGGTATTATCATTTTTATTTTTCTAACCTACAAGTACGGCGATACTTACATTCCCCGCGACGAGGTACTGGAAAATGGTATTGTCGCGTATGATTTGGGCCAGGAAATTGGCTTGCAAACCGGCGATAAAATCCTGAAAGTGAATGGAGAGGAGTACGTAAAGTTCTCGGATTTAACTAGTGCTAATGTGCTTTTGGCTGATGATGCTTACTATACGGTAGAGCGTAATGGACAAACATTAGATATTCCAGTACCTACTGGTTTCTTAGATAAATTCTCAGATAAAGAAGCGGCTCGAAACTTTATTCAGGTGCGAATGCCGTTTGAGGTAGGAGAGTTGGTGGAAGGTGGTAACGCTGAAAAAGCAGGCTTACGGGTAGGAGATAAGGTTCTTTCGGTTGATGGTAAACCAATAGCATTTTTTCACGAACTACGAGATGTATTGGCTGAGAAGAAGAATACAACTGTTATGATTGAGGTATACCGTTCAGATAATAGTGCTATTGAGAATCAGGTAGCTGAACCAGTGACACTTCAAGTGGATGTAAACGAGAATGGGAATATAGGTTTTTACCAAAAGCCCCAAATAGCTTTAGGTCGCACTGAATACACCTTGGCAGAATCTATTCCTCAGGGAACCAGCGATGCATTCAATATAATTTGGGTGAACGTGCGCGCTATCGGTAAGATCTTTAAAGGTGAGGTTTCTGCCTCCAAATCGTTAAGTGGTCCAATCGGTATTGCCCAAATCTTTGGCGGTGAGTGGGACTGGGTACGTTTTTGGCGCATAACCGGATTGCTATCTATGGTGCTAGCCTTTATGAATTTTTTGCCTATTCCGGCTCTAGACGGTGGTCACGTAGCATTCTTAAGCTACGAAATGATCTCTGGTCGTAAACCTTCCGATAAGTTCTTAGAAGGAGCCCAAAAAGTAGGAATGGTACTGCTGCTCGGTCTAATGACCTTTGCCATCTTCAATGATATTTTCAAGGCGTTTTTTTAAAAACCACCGCTTTTGGCTGCCCTAGTTTATTGAGAGAGGTCACTAGAAGTAAAAGCATTGACTGGGCAGCTTGCGATTGGCCTGAAAGTTCAATTGTTGATGAGCTCAATGGTTGAATGGTTGTTAGTCTACAGTCCACAGCACTCGGTGCTCGATCTACAGTGCCTGGCAACTACTTCATCAATCATTAGTCATTACCCCCAGCTCCCAGCCCTTCGCCAATTGTCATCAATCATTATTAATTGCTCCCCACTTACTCTTCCAACGGAGCGTGTTCTAGCACCCAAGATTTACCCCAGTCATCTTTTTCCTCATCGGTCCATAGTTCAGGGAAGAAAATAATTCGCTGGTAGCGAGGGGGGAGGTACTGTCGCCAGTTGGTACCACCGGTAGCAGGTTTGTCTTCTTTGCCATTCACCAGATAGCGAACGGCAGTTCTAAAGTGAGCTAGTGGCCAGTATACGTTGGCTAATTGATCGTAGGTACGCAGTTCTTCAATAATCTGCTCAGAAAGAGCCTCGCCGTTCTGAATAAATGGCTGGATCTGCTGACGTAAATTACGGTCGCGAGCCTCGGTCATTGCATCCAGCAACACCTCATCGTATTTTTCTTCAAACTGCCGGATCATCAAGGTTTTTTCTCCGGTTTCCACATCCCGCGCCCCCGCTTTCCAGTACAGTTGATCTAAAAAATCCTGGTCGGTACTTTCTGATGAGAGCCACAACACGTGGTCGGGGTGTACCAGATTGATAGCATCAGTAGAGTGTAACTCAATAAGCCGATACTGCACCGACTGAAATCCACTGGAAGGTATCAAAGCCATCCGAAATTCATTGAATTGCCGATGCTCCATTCCCTTAGTCATGATCGAGAATGAGCTTTCTAGCTGATGAAAATAGCGGTTGAGGCGTTGAATTTTATCCAAGAATACTTTCGGTTCAGTCACCGAACCATCGGTTAACTGCGCTAATTCCCACAGAATTAACTTGAAATACAGCTCCGTAATCTGATGGTATGCGACGAAGATCATCTCGTCTTTAACATCCGTTTTAGGCCGTTGTAAACTCAGCAAAGTTTCTAGTTGAACATAATCCCAGTAATTGAGGTACCGGGTATGCATCATGCTATCTAAGTAGTCAGACACGTTTTGACCGTTTTGCTCGTATTTAGCCGATAGCTGTTCTAATTTCTTAAGCAGTTCAGACGATGAGTCTTGCTCTTCCATAATTGAGAGGGTAAGGGTAACTGTTCAACGGATCGCCCTAAGCCAATGTTGCGGAACGGTTAGTTAAGCTACCCAGCAGCTTCCTTCGCGCTCAATTTCTATCTCAGCGAAACTAAATACTACCAACAATAGGCTAAGGAGCGTTACTTTTAATAAGTATTAAAGCTTTTCACAAATTACAGGTTATGAAACAATCATTTCTGAATGCTAAGCTAAAAGAAGTAGGTTTAAGTTAGGAATTGTTGGTGATGGACTAATAAAAAAATTACAAAGCCTCATCAACTAAGTAAACCAAGTGCCACTTTCGCCGGATTGGCTCGAAGACCATCTTAAAGTAAAATCCGGCTCCAGGAGTGTAGATTTCGTCGGTAGCTAACGTATCGGTAACTGATAAATCTCGCTTAAACTGGGTAGAGTCCAGATCAAATTCTTTGAGCATAACCCAATCGGTACGTTGCCATTGGTAGGTTGAGTCCTGGATATCGGCTGTTACGCGCTCTCCCGGCAGCGGAAACTGCACACGCTTCATCTGGAATGTGCTATCGGTTAGGAAGCGTTGGTAAAAGTCCTGAAAATTCTCACTAGCCCGGCCTACGTTTGCCGATTGGCAGGCGGATACCCAAAAAAATGAAGCGATCAGGAGCCAGCGAGTTATTTTGAGTAGATGCATGAGCGACAGGTTTTCACAAAGATAGTCTTTTTGGCTGACCTATCACCTCGCTACCAGTTTGGTTAGCGTAGTGTGCTAGCTTGTTGCACTAATGTTATAAACTCTTGCCGAAAACCGTGAGGATCAAAGCGGGTAGCTTGCCGACTCCACTCCAGTAGCTGGGGGTAATCTAATGTTCCTTTATACTCAGAGTCTCTCAAAAGCATAGCAAAACCGACGGCAGATGCAGCGAACCGAAGATTTTCCGAAGCTTGACTAAACGTGTTCCCTTCGTCAAATATCGCCAACTGTAGCGGGGCACTCTCATTTTCGTTGGCGTTTTTATAGCGAAAATCAATAGTGAAGATAGGTTCCTGGCGCAGTGCCGGAGAATTATTCTGACTAGGAACAATCTCATACAATGCGGTAATGGTTTGTCCCGCCCCAATTTCGGCGGCATCCTTGGTGTCATCAGTAAAGTCTTCTTCTTCCAACAGTCGGTTTTCGTACCCAATGAGGCGGTAGGACTCTACCGTTTCTTCATTGAAGCTCACTTGCACCTTTACATCTTTGGCTACGGTTAAGAATTTGCCGTACTCGTAGATAAATACTTTCTTCGCCTGTTCCAGTTGGTCAATGTACTCGTAAGTACCGTTTCCGTGGTTGGCGATTTGTTCCATCGCCGCATCATTAAAATTACCCGTTCCCATTCCCAGCACTGTTAAGAATATTCCCTTATCTCGCTTCGACTCAATTAATTCAATCAGCTCTTCTTGGCTGGAAGGGCCAACATTGAAGTCACCATCACTGGCGATGATAACCCGATTGTTACCGTCTTCTAAAAAATTACGCTCGGCAATTTCGTAGGCCGTGATGATGCCCTGAGCACCTGCAGTGCTGCCGCCCGAAGAAAGAGAAGTAATGGCTTGTAGAATTTTTGCTTTTTCAGTTCCGGCAGTAGCATCCAGCACTACTCCGGCACTACCAGCGTAGGTAACCAGTGCAATTTTATCTTCCGGACGCATTTCTTCCACAAAAAGCTTTAGGCTTTCCTGCAATAGCGGCAGCTTATCGGGTGAACCCATTGACCCCGATACATCGACCAACAAAACCAAATTTCCCACTGGGAAATCAGCTTGTTCTACGGACTTACCCTTAATTCCAATTCTAATCAACTGATTTTCGTTGTTCCAGGGGCAAGTACTGACTTCGCCATTAATAGCAATCGGGGTGTTACCGGTAGGGTCAGCATAATCGAGCGGAAAGTAATTGATGAACTCTTCGGCGCGAATAGCTGCCGGAGGTGGGGTCATTTGATTGGTTAAAAATCGGCGAACATTAGCGTAAGAGCCACCGTCAGCATCTACCGAAAAAGTAGAAACCGGACTTTCGGCTACTTTTACGAATGGATTTTCCACGTATTCGTTGTACCGTTCTCCCGCCACCGGGTCAGGGTTAGCTGAAATGCCGCCAACCTCATCAGCGTAGTACGATAATGCGTTAGGTGAACCGGGGTAGGCCGGATCATCGCTCCCGTCTTCACAACTAAAAAAGATAATCGAGAGCAGAAGTAAAACAGTAATAATTCGCATAAAAGGGATAGTTTAGATGAGACTACACCTTTAGGACACGCATCGGTTAGCCAGCGTTGGAAGCAACTACTATTTTTCTTTGATTAGTTAAGCTCCATCTGTTGGATACTATTGAGAGCTTCTTCAATGGCTTGCTGCGTAGCCTCGGTCGGTTCACAGAGCGGTAGTCGCACCTGCGATGAGCAGTACTCTAAATGATGCATAATGGCTTTAATCGGAATAGGATTGGTTTCCATCATACTTAGCTGCATTAATGGCAGTAGCGAATAGAACTGCTTTTGGGCGGCCACTAAGTTTCCATCGAGATAGTTTTGCACGCAACTGCGGAAGCTGCCCGGAACACAGTTAGAGACTACGGAAATCACCCCGTCGCCCCCGCAGGCTAAAATTGGTAAAGTGAGTGCATCATCGCCGGAAAGTACGCAGAAATCTTCGGGTGTATGCCGAATCACATCCATAATTTGGGCTAGGTCACCGCTGGCCTCTTTTACTCCGACAATGGATTTATGTATTAGCAAGCGTAGCAGGGTTTCCGTTTCCAGATTGACGGCGGTACGCCCTTTAATATTGTAGATGATAATGGGTAAATCGGTCGCGTGGGCTACCGCGGAAAAATGACGGTATAATCCTTCTTGGGTGGGTTTATTATAGTAAGGGTTGATAACCAACTGAGCGTCGGCTCCGGCTTCGGAAGCAACTTCAGCAAACTCAATGGTTTCTCGGGTATTGTTTGAGCCGGTTCCGTGGATCACTTGGCACCGCTGGTTGACCACTTGTACCGACCAGCGAAGAATTTCCCGATGCTCATCGTGCGACAGGGTAGGGCTTTCGCCCGTAGTTCCGACGAAGACTAAGCCAGTAATGCCTCCGGCAATCTGCTGTTCTACAATTTTCTCGAATGCCACCCAATCAATTTCATTAGAAGGAGTGAAGGGAGTGATTACTGCGGTATAGGTTCCTCGGAAAAGTTTTGCCATTAGAAAAAAATTTTTGGCAATTACCGACGACGAGATGTAAATTCCAAATCAACAGTTGATGAGTAATGACAATTGGCGAAGGGCTGGGTGTAATGAGTGATGAGTAATGAATAGTGAACAAGAGGCAGTGGCTAATGAATGATGATTAATTCCCTAAACCTAACCTATCAATAATTTAGCAATCAGCAATTGAGCACTTCAAGCTTCTCAACCTGTGGACTGTAGACTATCGACTGTGGACTAATAACCAATCAACAATTGAGCAATTGAACCATCGAGCTATCTTTGACGCATGAGTACATTTTTAGAAGAAGTTAGTCAGGCTATTCTTGAAAAATATGCGACTGATTTGGAGCAGCTCACCGTAGTTTTTCCCAATCGGCGAGCCGGACTGTTTTTTCAGCATATTCTGGCTCATCAGGCAAAACAATCGGGGTGGGCACCCCGCATTATTACCTTTGAAGATTTTGTGAGCGAGCTTTCCGGGGCGCGTACTCCCGATCATCTTACGCTTTTGTTTCATCTTTATCAGATATTTATCAGAGAAAGTAATAGCCAGGAGACCTTTGACCATTTTTACTTTTGGGGCGATTTGCTACTGCAAGATTTTGATGCGATTGACAAGGCACTGGTTAAAACATCCGACCTATTCGCCAACCTCAAGGACCTCAAAGAACTAGAAGCGAACTACGATTATCTTACCGACGATCAGCGTAGCGCAATCACCCGATTTTGGAAAAGCTTTCAGCACGGGCAGTCTACTTCCTCCAAAGAGAATTTTTTACGATTTTGGGTAATTTTACACCGAGTGTATACTTCGTTTACTCAGTTTCTTCAGCAAAAAGAGTGGGCGTATGAAGGTCTGATGCTCCGTCAGCTAGCGGATCGCATTGATTCAGGAACGGTCAATTCTGCATTTCCACAACTCGCCTTCGTAGGATTACACGCGCTGGCTCCAGCCGAAGACAAGCTGATAAAGTGGTTTGTAAAAGAGCAGCAAGCGGATGTTTTCTGGGACATGGACAGTTATTACGTTCGTCACCCTCAGCATCAGGCAGGAACGTACTTCCGTCGTTACCAGCGGGATTCCCTTTGGAAAAAGACATTCCCTAACCCTTTGCCCAATTATTTTTTTACCCAACCGCAGCGAGGCGTACAAGCGGTTGGTATTAATTTACACGTGGGACAGGCCAAGTACGCTGGGGCAATCTTGAGAGAAATCAGCCAGCAGCCTGGATTCATTCCCGAAAAAACCGCGGTAGTGCTCCCAGATGAAAACTTGCTATTTCCGCTACTGCACTCGCTACCTCCTGAAATTAGGCGAGTAAACGTGACGATGGGCTATCCGGTACGAAGTACGGCGCTTTACAGCCTAATTGAACACGCCTTGAGCCTTCAGGAAGACAAACGTTATAATTCAACTACAGAGCAGTATGAATTTCACCATTCTCAAGTCCTGTCGCTGCTCCGGCATCCCTATCTTCGGCAGTTAGCCCCTAATGTGTCTGATGATCTGGGGCAGGATATTGAAAAACGTAATCAAGTATACATAAGTGAGAAGCACTTACAGCAACACCCTCTTTATACCACTGTTTTTCAGCCTCTTACGCAAGCTGAAGACACGTTTGATTATTTGTTGCAACTGCTGCAACGCATTTATCAGGGAACTGATAGTTACGAAGAGTCTAAAGATCAATTAGCTGTACCATTGCTAGAGCAGGAATTGGTGTATCAATTATCTATTCAGGTAAACCGCCTAAAGGCACTGGCTCAAGAACATCAATTTACCCTAACTCCTCAGTTGCTAGTACGAATTTTCCGGCAAATGATGCAAGGGCTGCGACTTCCGTTTACCGGAGAACCGCTGCGAGGATTACAGGTGATGGGAGTATTAGAAACTCGAAATCTGGATTTTGATAACGTAATTATACTATCATTCAACGAAGGAGTGTATCCTAAATCGGAGATGATTAATACCTTTATTCCGGGCAATTTACGACGGGGCTTCGGCCTATCTACGGTTGATGAGCAAGATGCTATTTACGCTTACACATTTTACCGCTTGCTGCACCGAGCCAAGCGAGTTCACCTGCTGTATAATACTGCCGATAGCGTAGGGCAGCAGGGCGAGATGAGTCGGTTTTTGTACCAGTTACTGTATGAGTCTGACGCTAACGCGCATAGTTCGGTTCAGTTTCCTAATGCTCAGGGAGATTTTACGGTAAGCCGAAAAAATCTGGGAAATCCGGTACAAACTATTCCTCCCCAGCCAATTGCCATCCGGAAAGATACTGACGTACTCCAGCGATTACATCGTTATACCCACCAGGTTAATCAACCGCCCCGGCGTAGTCTCACTCCTTCGGCTCTGAATACCTATCTTGATTGCCGATTAAAGTTTTACTATAAATACGTGGTCGATCTGAAAGAGCCGGAAATTGTGCAAGAGGAAGTTGATCCGGCCGTGTTTGGTAACTTATTGCACCGCGCAATGGAGTTGGTTTACCAATCGGTAGTGACTGGGCAGAATCGTACGGTTACAGTAGAGATTATTGAGGAATTGAAAAGTCAGCGACTAACTGAAGCAGTAAAATTAGCCTTTAAGGAGCATTATGGTCAGGTAGAGGATACTCATTTTACATTGGAAGGTCGGAACCTGATTGTATACGATATTGTGCTAAAGATGACTCGGCAGATTCTGGCAATGGACACGGCTTACGCTCCTTTTGATATTGTTAGCCTAGAGCGCGACAAGGGGAGAGGGTACTTCTGGGAAACTACCATTCGTGATGAGGAGGGCACAGCTACTACTGTGAGTCTACGGGGCATTATTGACCGAATCGACCAAAAAGGTACTACCATTCGGGTGTTGGATTACAAAACCGGACGGGATGAAAAGCAGACAAAAGATTTAGCATCTCTATTTAATCGGGATGAAAAGTTGCGTAACAAAGCTGCTTTTCAGGCACTATTTTACGCTTTATTGTACCGCCAACATTCGGCTGAGGGGCAAATTGTGCCTGGATTAATCAATGCTAAAGACTTATTCAATCAGGATTTTGACTCCCGAATTTACGTCGGAAAAGAAGCGGTAAACGATTTTGAACCCTGGCAAGAACCGTTTATCCAAGAGCTCCATACACTATTACTGGAGTTATTTAACCCCAATGCAGTATTTGATCAGACCGATGATTTACGAAAATGCTCCCTGTGCCCCTACGCCAAACTCTGTTACTGAACAGTTAGCAATGAGTAATGAGCAAATTTACCAGGTTTAAGTTTGGAAAAACAATGCATTGAAAATAAACTCCGGTCTCCGTTGTGGACAATTAAGCTGAGCAGACTCTGAAATGAGTTTCGGTTTTTGTTGAATCTCCCGAGAAACCTATGTTATTTTACAGTTTCTAAGTAGAACTATAATTTTTTCATCTAACCCAAGACGACATGTTAGAGACTAACGGAATAGATATCTCAGAAAGCCAACGCGCTGACAGTCAGAAAAATTTAGTGCTTCAGCGGCGATTGCTCTACTACGCACACCATCCTCAGTTTATTAACCATCGGATTAATCAACTTGAGCGAGAAACCTCGCTAGAAAAGATTATTGAAAACAGCTCAATTGCTCTCTCTCTAACCGGAATAGTACTAGCTTTTGTAAGTAATCGGCGGTGGCTCGTTCTTGCGTTATTGGCTTCCGGGCTGTTTTTTCTAAAGAAAGAACCAAAAGATAACCAGCTACAGCAGCTCTTGCAGCAGCAGGGTTACCGCTCAGAAAAAGAGATACAGCGGGAGCAACAAATTCTTCAAGCCTTACGGGGTGATTACGATGCTATTGGAGCATCTGACCAGTTGCCAGAAGATCGGGTTCGCCAGATTGTCAATAGTCTGAATGTATAATTTTCAGCGATAATCTATATTCCCGAGCTTGAGCAGCAGATTTGTTGTTCATAAGTAGGTTTCTTACATAGGTTTTTCTAAAGGAATTTCCTGCTTTACTTCCTTAATGCTGTAGGCCGGACAGGTATATTTAGGGGCACAAGCGTAAAAACCAACAGCTATTGCCAAAGTGATTAGTGTTGTTAATTTTTTCATAATATTCTTTGATTTTTTACAAATATACATAAAATAGTACATATGTAAAAAATAATATGAAGTTTATTATTTTTATACCATCAAATTACAGCCCCGTATCTCAGAATTATCATACCGTCCCAGTACTTCAAATAATCTATTGTCTAGAACTCGACCCAAATCTTTGGTTTCAATAAAAGCACAGGAGTCTACATTGGCTAAGTCAATGATATTAATTCCTCCTTGCTTGCCGGGTTGTACGTGGGCAAAAGGATCGTAAATATCCCGAATCATCACTTTCATCCAAGGGGGGGCAGCGAATTGACCAGTACTACGGGCGTAGGCTTGAGAGAGCAGTTCGGTCATGCCGTATTCGGAGGCAACCGACGTTACGCCTAATTTTGTCCTGAGTATCTGGTGCACCTCCGGGCGGGTTAGCTCTTTTCGCCGGCCTTTCATCCCCCCGGTTTCCATTATTACTACCTCTGACCAATTGAGGGAGTATTGTTCGGCTAAATCTAGCAAAGCAAAGGTAACTCCTAACAGCAGTACCGCGCCCTGCGCCTGTCGGGCTTGCTCTACGGCATCAACTAGCTGTTGGAAGTTGTTGAGGTAAAAGCCAGCGTAAGGGGATTTGCTTTCTCGAATAAGATAGTCCGCCATAGAGACTAGCGAGGCATTGTTCCGTTCCAAGTAAGAGGGAAGTAGGGCAAAAATATGAAAGTCCTGAAGCTGACCCCACTGTTGGGTAAAAATTGTTTCACAAACTTGGTGGTACCAAGCTAGGTTGGGTACGTAATGCTTGCTGCGGATTTGTCCGGTAGTGCCACTGCTTTCAAAAATCTGAGTTACCTTCGAATGGTTGCCACTAAGTATGCGGTGATGCTTAAAGAATTCAATTGGTAAACAGGGAATTTGCTCAATAGTGTTGATGGTTGTCGGATGAACCTTCAGGTAAGATAGATACGCTCGGTAAATCGGGTTATGATGAGCTTGCCACTGAAAAAGCTCCAACGCAAGAGCTTCAAATGACTTGGGGTTGGCCTTTAGCAATTTGTGTTTAAACTGGGTAGAAAAATTCATCAAGAAAAGTAGCGTAGCTTATATCAAAAATCAACTCAATCGCGTTATATTGGCAATAAAGATCAGATATACTCTGTAGTATGAAACTTAGCTTTTATTTATTTGGCGTATTTTTTTTGGTAATGGGGCTTTCTGCCTGCATTGATGAACCGGAATTCTCGGATGTGCCCGCCGTCACGAATATTGAAGAGATTTACTTCGTTGATGTGGAACAGGGAATTGATTCGCTGGTAATCACCATTGCTTTTGAAGATGGTGATGGTGACTTGGGGCTTACTGCCCGGGAGGGAGGTTCTATCAGCCCTTTTGATATTGTAGAAGACAGCAATGGTGACCCTGTTGTATTTGATCCTCTTACTGCCGATGTGCCTTTTAACTGTTGTGATTACGCTTGGCCGGAAGGGCTTGATCCAATAATAATAGGAACTGACACTATTTTTGATACTATACGAGTAAATCGGAACCAATTTGTTAGGAACTTTGAAGTGGCAATCTTTAATCGTCAACCAGATGGTTCTTATCTAGAGGTTGATTTCTGTGACCCTGACGTTTCCGGTTGCCGTCCACCTCTAGGCGGGCGTTTTCCTCCTTTAAAAGATGATTTCTCGGATGATAAACCCCGGGTGGGGACTATCACATTTTTTGCTCAATCCCGAAGTTTTAGACCGCTCTTCCGAAATGATAGCCTAAAATTCGGCGTAGTCATCCGCGACCGGAGTGGTAATGAAAGTGAAATGTTCGTTACTGAAAATGCAATTGCGCTAGAAGAAATCACCCGACGGCCGGAGTAAAGTTGTTATTTTTGAACTGGTAGAATGCTTCAACTAACTCGGTAGGGGATACAATCTTTTTAATCGACTGTCCATTCGTAAGAAAGATTTGAGACATATTGTTGCGCTCAATGGCCTCTAACGCTTCCCAAACACTTTTTTCTAAGCTGATTTCTACTGTACTGCTAACCTTTTCACTCATCACTTTTATTAGAGGATAAACTTCCGCAAGATTCACCACCTGCATCTCCAGTCGGAGGCGTTGAGCATCAAAAAATGCTTTTACAAATTTAGAAGCGGGCTGAAACAGTAGTTCTTTCGGACTACCTATTTGCTGTACCTGTCCCTGATCTAGCAAACATATTTTATCGGCCAGGATAATTGCTTCAAACACATCGTGCGTTACAATTACCACTGTTTTATCTTTGAAAAGCTGTTTTTCTACTAGTTCGGCAATTAAGTTCTGTTTGGTAATAGGGTCAAGTGCTCCGAAGGGTTCATCCATTAGAATAATGGGTGGGTCGTTAGCTAAAGCTCGGGCAATGCCTACCCGTTGCTGTTGCCCGCCGCTTAGCTCGTGAGGGTAGCGTTCGCCATCTTCTTGGTTTAGCCCTACCAATTTTAGTAGCGTACTGCTACGCTCCTCTCGTTGCTTCTCAGGCCAGTTATTCAGCCTCAATGTAAGCTCAATATTATGACGATTGGTATAATGTGGAAACAAGCCAACTTGCTGAATTACGTACCCAATAGCTTTTCGCAGCTGAGTAGGATTGCTGTTGCCCACTGCTTTCCCATCGATGTAAATATCTCCGGTGGTAGGTGGAACAAGATGGTTGATCATCTTGAGTAATGTGGTCTTTCCTGACCCACTGGTGCCAAGTAGTACCAGGGTCTGCCCACGGTCTACTTGTAAGGAAATGCGGTCAAGTACGCGCTTATTTCCATACTTCTTACTTACCTCAGAGATATTTATCATAAATAGTGCTAACCTAAAGTATTATCTGAACAGTGTGCTGAATAGTGGGAAAAATGCATAAATATCTGATAGTCAATTTATTAATATGGAAAATGTAGTAAAGATTACATCTTTTTATTATATAAAATATTAAAATAAATATTGTATTATTTATATTTATGTAACGAAACCTACCCAAGTGCGGTAACAAAACCAAAGGGTTACTTTTTTATAAACAATTCAGGCTTCTTGCTGACAAGTTTTTTTACAAAAAAACAGGTTATGATGAAGAAGTCAAAAATCGCTCTATCAGTTGGTACTGGTTTGGTAGGAATGCTGGGAATGAGCGGTTGTTTACCCGATGAAGATTTTAGTGATGTAGAAGTAAAGGTGCCTTCCCCTCAGGTATCGCTACCCCTATTTAATACCACGCTAACGGTAGAAGACATGCTACAGACAGGTGAAGAAGGTAGCTTACTGAAAAACGCGGATGAGTCTTACAGCTTGTTTTATCAGAGCAGCGTACAATCGGAACGCGTAAAAGATTATTTTCCGGCAATTCCAAACCAACAATTTGCTGAATCGCACTCTTTGGGTTTAGATGCGTCCGGTTTTTCACTAACGGGAACTCCCCCCGCTATCTTTGAAGGTTCTATTCCCTTTGATCTTAACAACTTAACGATATACAGCATTGAGAGTGAGCGAGGAACATTGGCCGTGACTATTCAATCAGGCTACCAGCACGACCTGGAAGTAGAAGCTTCTTTTCCCAATATTATTAGTCCCGATGGTGAAATTTTAACTTTAAACTTTCCGCTACCCTACTGGAATGGGGCGGGTGTGATCGAGAAAGCAGAAGATTTATCCGGTTACGAAATTAAGCTGGAGGATGGTGAAGTAAGCTATCGTTTAGAAGTGAGTATTGTCGGTTCCGGACAGCCAATTAGCTCTAGCGATGAGATAGATTTTAATTTTTCGATCGATGGGTTAGCCTTTAACTACATATCAGGAAATTTCACTGATATCCGAGTACCAATTGAGGCCGATACCTTAGGAATTCCGGCTCTGAGCGGAGTAGTGGACGGGACAATCGCCACCAACCCCAACATGTCGTTGTCTTTTTCCAATTCCTACGGTGTACCGATTTCCCCCGATTTCAGTCGATTGTACATTGAACGGGTAGACGAAACGGTAGTGAGACTTCAGGATGAGGAAGGTTTTGACTTCTTCAGCGGGGGCTTTGCCTTTCCGTATCTATCGGAGCGTTCGCCAGAACCCATTACCGATACTTACCAAATAACTAGTGAGACATCAAATATTGATGATGCATTTAGCAATGTTCCCTCAGCCTTGGCTTATGGCTTTGGCTTTGGGCTAAATAGTAGCGAAACTGATACCAGCTTTATTAGTATTGAAAGTCAGATTGGAGTAGACCTTAATCTAGAGATGCCACTGGAGGCTGGCTTTGATATTACGCTGGAAGATTCTATCGCAATATCTTTTGATGAGCTAGAAGATGTAGAGCAACTTAAGCTACTACTTAAAACGGAGAACGATTTCCCCATTAGTGCTGATCTTCAGGTATACTTTCTAGATAGTAAAGGCAACATAATTGAAGATGCAAATGGCGAGCAAATTCGTCTCTTTGAAGAAGAAGGTAAATTTCTGGTAGCTGCCGAGATTGTTAACTCAGTGAGTGGGGAAACGGTACCGGCTAACATAGATTTACCAACCACGGCTACTATCAATAAGGATAAGTTTGAGAAAGTCCGCGATGCTAGTCACTTGTTAGTTCGTGCTCAATTCAATAGCGTGAGTGACGAAAGTAATAACCGAGTGAAACTTTATTCCTTCTATTCCATCCGTTTTAGCTTGGCCACTCAGATTATAGCCTTGGTCGACGCCTAGTTTACGTGAACCACATAATTATGAAAAATAAATACGCTTCTCTCATTCTTCTGGGAGTAATGCTACTAGCATTGCCCGGATTTGCCCAACAAGAACTAACGTTGCATCTCTTAGATAATGTGTATCAGGCTACACATACCAATCCAGCGTTTAGAACCCGAAGCAACAAAATAAACGTGACAATATTTTCTTCAGCCCATCTTTCACTAAGAAATTCAGGGTTTACTTACAATCAATTAGCCGCTAATATTAAAGAGGATGAAACCGGACAGCGAATTATTGATTTGCAGGATGTGCAGGATAACCTAAATTTAAACGGTAGAGACTATGTTCATGCTAGCTTTAACGCTGACTTGTTCGCTTTATCGTTCCCTGCCGGTAAGAACCGATTTTCTCTTAACGTTACTGAGCATATTCAAGGGCGACTGCATTACGATGCCAGTATTTTAGAACTTGCTACTACCGGAAATGCCCCTGGACAAACCTTTCAGTTTGGTAACTACGAGCTAAATGCTATCCACTTCCGGGAGTTTGGGATAGGGTGGAACCGTCCGTTTCTGGAAGAAAATAAACTTACGGTAGGAACTAGGCTGAAAGCAGTATTTGGTTTAGGTAATATTCAAACCCAATATGCTGACGTGTCGCTAACAACGGGCACCGAACAAGAGCTGTATGCGATAACGACGAATGCTAATGTTCGGGCAAATACTTCTGGAGTAGATATGTTGGAAGATGATTTGGAAGCGTACTTGTTCAATCTACAAAACGTTGGGTTTGGTATTGACATAGGTGGTACGTATGAGTTAAACAATCAAATTTCTTTTAGTGCTTCTGTGATTAATCTGGGAATGATTTCTTGGCAGGAAGATGCCAAAGCATATACTTCGGAAGGCGAATTTACATTTACTGGAGTTGATAATGATGACTTGCTTACCGAAGGCTTTGATATTGACATAGAGCAGCTCACCGATTCCATTGCTGACGTTTTCGATCTTGAAGAAGAGGAAGCTCAGTATACAACCGGGTTACCTACCCAAATGTATCTTACCGGAAATTATCAGCTAGCTCGCCGTACCACTGCCTCGGCTACGTTGTACTCAGACTTCTATCGATCATTTCGTCGGGGATTCGCTTTGGGGATTCGGCAGAACGTAGGACGATGGCTCCAGGCTGCTGCCACGTATTCGGTACAAAACCGATCGTTTAATAACTTGGGGGCCGGGTTATCCCTTACCACCGGACCCGGAGGAATTCAGCTTTACTGTGCTACCGATAATATCTTGGCACTTACCAGCATAGGTGGTGCAAGAGTAGCCAATATGAGAGCGGGTTTTAATTTCGTCTTCTAAAAATAGTGTACAACAACGTTGCTCCCACCGCCGCTGCCAAAATGTACAGTCCGGTTTTAAGAGACGGCGTATTCGAGATGAAAGGATAAGTTACTCGCTGGTAGTTAATACGAGGGCGCGGAAACTTACCTAAAGTGATCCAGGGGCGATCATCTACCTTCACCACCAAAGGTTGGTTATTTTGGTAGAATGTTCGGTTGGCTTCAACCACGGTATTCCAACTGGACTTAACGGGTAGCTTTGCCGATAGTAGGGAAAAAAAGGATTTTTGGTTAGGGAAACTGACAACCAAGTTTCCATCCGAATCATTATCAATACGAATATCACCCTGGGCACCAGTTACAGTAAGGTCAGCTAGTACACGCACGCTTTTACGAGAAGAAGGGGTAGGCATAGTGTAAAAAAAATATAGTCGAAAGAATAAAGTGAAAAGGATGTATTTTCCTTTTCACTTTTTACTTACTAGGCATTTTTGCTATCCGAGGTTCTCACCCGAATTGTGCCGTTCATCTTCCAGTGAGCGTGGTCGGAAGATCCACCACTGTCGGCCTTACTAGGAACATATAGGTCAAAATCATCAAACTCATAGGTGATCTCAGCATCGCGTCCCGTTAATTTGTCGTACAAACCAATAGCCAACTCGGGCCAGGTTTTAGTTTCTTCTTGTGCCATTCTTCAAAAAAATTAAGTGTGAAAATATAAAAGCTTGGTTTACTGGTATAAAGTGTAAATCCTGCAAAATGTTTAAGCACTTAGCTGAATAGTTACGAACGGAAGTCTGTTTTTTTTAACTAATTATTCCGTAACTTACTAGTAAAAACACACTCACTACCAACTGATGAACCGATATATTATCCTTCTTGGTGTAGCATTATGCTGCCATCCGGCAATGGCTCAGTTCGAATTGCTAGGTACCGCCGATTATATGCCTTCGGGTTGCATATTACTTACCCCTAATCAGCGCTACGCCGAAGGTATTGCCTACAGTACGGAGAAGCTGGACTTAAAAGGATACTTCGAGATAGAGTTTGATATTTACCTGGGCGATAAAGATGACTTAGGGGCTGATGGTATTACGTTTGTTATTCATGATGACCCTCGGAAGTTTCAGGCATTTGGTACCTACGGCGAGGGCATTGGCTACGGACGCTTTAATGCCAATTTTGTGTCTGGTAACTTCATCGCTCCTTCCGTGGCGGTAGAATTTGATACTTACCAGAATGCGTTTCAGAACGACCCGTACAGCGATCACGTAGCTTTTTTGGTGAACGGAAGTAGCTACCATACTGAGTACTGGAATAATGAAGACCAGCAGTTTAATCTGGAAGATGACCAGATGCATAACTTTCGCTTTAGCTGGAACCCCGAAACGTATGAGATTATCGTTCGGCTGGATAATACAATTGTTTATCAGGGTAAGCAGAATCTAATCGACGACATATTCAACGGAAATACGGAGGTGATTTGGGGCTTTACTTCGTCTACTGGAAATAAGTACAATCTACAGTACTTTTGCTTTCGCCGGATTGCGTACCAACCTTCCCCCCAATCTGCTAGCGAAATCTTCGGGTCGGAAGCAGAATAAAAAGGTGAATTACCTTACAGAACAAAGGTTCACATCTTTTTGAGCAGTAACGGAAAGTAACCAGCCGTACCTTTATTAAATGTTTCGCTGGGTTCCCTATCCGTTTTTGCGCTTCACGCCATTCCTCATGTTAGGAATTGGTCAGGCTACTTACGTGAATTCCACGGGCGCAACTATAGTGTTAGTCGTAGTCTTTCTTAGCTACACAGGTTGTGTTTTTCTACTTCCTAAAGCTGCATTTTCTCGCTATCATCCCTGGGTGGCTGGTATGGCTAGCGTTGTGATTATACTACTCGGAATTTTAAGAACCCATCAGCAGGATGAATCACGTAGCTCAGATCATTTAATGCACCATACTGATTCGGCTGATTATTATATCGCTCAAGTAATGAGCCAGCCTGAACCCAAGAAAAACTCATTTCGGGTGCTACTGGAAGTAGAGCAGATGGTTGTCTCTGGTACGCAAACATTTCCTCGATCCGGGCAAATAGTGGTGTATCAACCGAAGTCTGATAGCTGTCAGCTACTTCAGTTTGGAGATAAAATCTTAGTGAAAGGATTGCCTGGCGAGATAAAACCTCCCAATAATCCCGCTGAGTTTGATTACCGGCAGTTTATGGCTTACCAAGGAATTTATCATCAGCAATACCTTCCAGCCGATCGTTGGAAAGTTATCCAAGCGGGAGTAGTTCCGGCTTGGCAAGGATGGGCCGGCAGATGGCGAAGTCGTTGCCGAGAAATACTGCTACGCTACGTGCAAGATAAGCAAGCCCAAGGAATTACTTTAGCCATTACATTAGGCTTAAAAAGCCACTTAGAAAAAGAGGTGCAAACGGCCTACGCGGCTGCCGGGGCAATGCACGTGTTGGCGGTTTCCGGATTGCACGTAGGAATTATCTATCTGATTGTAAACTTTCTGTTTAAGCCCTTGCTCTCACTTCCCAAAGGAGGGGTGCTGTTGCACACCGTGCTTTGCTTACAAGTGCTTTGGCTGTACGCTGCCCTCACCGGATTCTCACCTTCGGTACAACGGGCGGCGGTGATGTTTTCGTTTGTAATTGTCGGATCGGCTTTGAATAGGCAATCGAGTATCTACAACACCTTAGCCTGCTCGGCGTTTGCCCTGCTCTGGATTAACCCTTATCTAATGTATTCGGTAGGGTTTCAGCTTTCGTATTTAGCGGTGTTCGGCATTGTTTACTTGCAACCCAAAATCGTGGCATGGTTGGAACCACCCAATAAACTGTTGGCCTGGGCTTGGGGGCTTACGGCAGTTTCTATTGCGGCACAGATTGCTACTTTTCCGCTTAGCTTGTACTACTTCCACCAGTTTCCGGTGTATTTCTGGATTTCCAATATCGTGGTGATTCCGGGAGCGTTGGTGATGCTACCTTTGGGTTTAGTCACGTTAGTTACTGGCTTCACCATTCCAGCTTTGGCGGAATGGGTGGGACTACTACTGGAGAAGTTCATCTTAGCCATAAACTTTTTGGTGGCTTTAGTACAACAACTCCCGGGTAGTACGATTGAAAATATCTTTATATCTGCCTCACAAACCTGGCTACTGTATTTTGCTATCGTTGCGTTGGCCGCGCTATTTTATTACCGTAAGCTACGCTACCTTTCGCTGGCGGTGGTTAGTCTGTTTTTGATAGCGACCGTGCAGACAGTTCGTTACTATCAGCAGAGTAAAGAAAGAAGCCTCACCGTTTATCAGGTAAAAAACGAAACCTACCTGGATTTTACCGAAGGCTTTAATAATCTTCTTTGGGGTGAAAGAACGGCTACTGCTGACTACCATATTCGGCCTAACCACATTCGAAAGGGCGTTCACACCCAGTTTATGGTGGATAGCTCAGCCAATAACAGTGTCGCTCGGCGCGCATCAGATGGAGTTACATTGTTCCAGTATCACGAAAAGGTAATTGCACTCGTCGATCAAAAACTTGGTAAAAAACCCAAACAGCCCGTTTCGGTTAACTACGTTGTTGTGGCAAAAAACGCTGTGCGCGATTTGAACCAGCTTGATCGGTACTTTCAGTACGAGCAATTAATTATTGACGGCTCTAACTCCTACTATACTACCCGAAAGTTGACCAAACAGGCTGAGCAGAAACATATCAACTGCCACGCAGTTTCCCTACAAGGTGCATTAATCATCAACTTAAATCAGGATAAGCAAAATTTTTCAAAAATGGTCAAGACAGAAATAGAATGAACAATGAAGGGTAGTTACAACCGAATATTCACCTTTTATTAATCATCATTCATTAACACAGCCTTGAGCGAAGCCGAACCTTCCGTTTTCTTTTCCGATCAACATTTATACAGCTTACCGGAGCAGCACCGCTTCCCGATTGATAAATATATTCTGGTAAAAGAGCAGTTGCTGTACCAAGGAATAATCCGGGAAGCCCAGCTAACCGATCCGGGACTCTGTTCGGAGGGAGATATTTTGCGAGTACATACGCCAGAGTACTGGCAGGCCGTTAAAACGCGTACTCTGCCAGCCCGAATGGTTCGCCGAATTGGGTTGCCTAATACCAAAGTTTCGGTAAACCGGGCAAGGAACAGTGTAGCAGGAACGATCGCGGCAGCTGAGGCTGCTCTACAAACCGGGATTGGTATAAATTTAGCCGGAGGAACGCATCACGCTTACGCTGACCGGGGTGAGGGGTTTAGCACGCTTAACGATATTGCGATTGCTAGCCGGAGGCTGTTAGCCCAACAACTAGCGGAACGAATTCTGATTATTGATTTGGATGTGCATCAGGGTAACGGGAATGCAGTGATTTTTCAGAATGACCCAGCCGTTTTCACCTTCAGTATGCACGGAAAAGACAATTATCCGCTAAAGAAAGAACAATCGGATTGGGATATTGCGCTTGCTACCGGAACCGAAGATGAGGAGTATCTTAGGCTTTTAGAAGACGCTTTACCAAAGTTGATAGAATATCAGCAGCCCCAAATTGTATTTTACCAGTCGGGAGTCGATGTGCTGGCTACTGATAAATTGGGTAAACTAGCGTTGAGCAAAGCCGGTTGCCGTCGGCGCGATGAACTTGTATTTGAATACTGCGTTCGGCACAATATTCCGGTGGTAACAACAATGGGCGGAGGTTACTCCGAACGTATGGCCGATATCGTTGACGCTCACTGCAACACCATTCAAGCCGGACTGGCGATCTACGCAGAATGATTAACGAACCGCCAATGTATACAGAATGAAGTCGTCCGCGCAAAATACCAACCGATCACCTGCTTCTGCTTCATCAAATAGTGATTCTACTTTAAATCCCATGCGATAGGGAAGGTTATAGTTGGTTTGAAATGTAGTAACCGGACGGCTGCCTCGGGCTAAAATAATCTGAAGGTTGTCACTCTTCGCCAGATTATTCACCAGGATGGAATCGTTTATTTCTAAACTCAAATAAGGCTTAGCAATCGTTTGTACCCGTGATAACTTAATCCCCTCTTTGAGATTTACTGGCTTTCGGTTTAAGTAAATTGAAATCGGATCATTCCGGGAAATAGTTTGAGTGGCTGAGCAAGCCATTGACACTAAACAAAGCAATGTGACTGCCCAAAAGTATATTGCTTCAATTTTACTC
Source organism: Tunicatimonas pelagia (assembly GCF_030506325.1). Taxonomy (NCBI): domain Bacteria; kingdom Pseudomonadati; phylum Bacteroidota; class Cytophagia; order Cytophagales; family Catalimonadaceae; genus Tunicatimonas; species Tunicatimonas pelagia. The sequence continues at coordinate 6,147,193 of NZ_CP120683.1, forward strand.
ATACTGCCTTCTGCTTTATTACTCTCTGTACCAGGCTTACTAACAAATTGATGATAAAGATTACTACCGAAAGAATGACCAATATTATGAAGGTAGAAGCAAGAGAGTTGATAAAGGTGAAATCAGAACTGTATCTTTCTACTTCAGCGTAGGCAGATAAAAAATAAAATAAGACTCCCAAAACAATAGCGATAGTCAGCACTACTATCGCATGTACTGCGGTCAATGCCCGGTTGAGATAGCCATTGCCTCTATTTAAAACGAAGTATAAACTCAAGACACCGATTAGGCTAATAGTAAAAATCTGAGCTAAAGTATAAGGAGAAATTACAAAATATGTATCGTGAAGTTGTAGGTCAAATGTCTTATTTTGATAGATCGCACTGCTAATCCAGATGAGTGGGATAGCAGCAAGAATACTAAGCAGACTGTTCCTAATAGACTTCATGCTTCACTTACTATTTCATTAATCATACAACTTCTCATGAATCAATTGCAACGTATCTAAGTCCATTTTGATAACGGCTCGGTCGTAAGTCATTAGTCCATTCACCTCAGATTCTACGTCGGTGGTTTGAGTATACACGGCAGCAGCCAGTCCTTGCTTCTTCAGAGAATCCAACGGAACATAAAGACTGCTGTAAGCCATCAATAAGCTATCGGCTGAAGTAGATGTTTTAAAGTGGGTAGGGGCTTTGGATAAATCAGTAACCCATAAATGATCGGGAACTACCAGAGCCTGCCCACCAAACTCGCCAAGCACCGCTACGCGTACGTCCTCCACTTCGGGCATACCCGGTCCAGGGTACTTATGCATATCGTTTACGTCACCTACTCCCATATCCAACCAACCGCTTGCCGGATTAATAAGTCGGGTTGAGTCATATTCCTTTGCCCATTCGGTAAGTCGTGCGGTTTCGTATTGACCCCAGCCTTCGTTAAAAATTACCCACATTACGATAGACGGATGGTTGTAAAAATCGTCAATGAGTTCGGTTAGTTCGGTTTCAAACTGTTCGGCCGACTCTGAGGTGCGCTGAATTTCTTCACCATCGCGGCGCACGCGCTCTTCGCCACTGGGCATATCTTGCCAAACCAGCAGACCAAGTTTATCGCACCAGTAGTACCAACGGGCTGGTTCAACCTTCACATGCTTACGGGCCATATTGAAACCCATTTGCTTGGTCGCTTCCACGTCATACTTCAGGGCAGCATCCGAAGGAGCCGTATACAAACCATCGGGCCAAAAGCCCTGGTCAAGTGGCCCTAGCTGGAATAGGGGTTCGTTATTCAAAAACAAACGGTTGTAGCCATCGTCGGCTTTTTCTACCGATATTTTTCGCATTCCGAAATAGCTTTCTATTTTATCTACCACATTTCCATCAGCATCGGTTAGTTCTACGGTCAGGTCGTACAGAAAAGGGCTGTCGGGCGACCACAGTTTGGGACTAGTAATCGATAACCCAATGGGAAGATTATCGCTGCCCTCTTGTGTAGCCACTTCCTGTCCACCATCGAGAGCCGTTAGGCGTACGTTGCTCATCGTAGATTCGTCGTTAGTCTGAACGGCTACCGTAAGCTTCTCTTCGTCAATATTCGGAATCAGTCTAATCTGCTCAATGTAAGAGGTGGGTACCGGTTCCACCCACACTGTTTGCCAGATGCCCGTGGTAGGAGTATACCAAATACCACGAGGGTTCAGGGTTTGCTTACCGGTTGGTTGTTTACCTTCGTCAGTTGGGTCCCAGACTTCCACAATAATTTCGTGTTCGTTTTCAGCAGAGGCTGCTTGTTGAATTTCAAGGGTAAACGGATCGTAACCGCCTCGGTGCGTGCCCAAGTTTTGTCCATTAATGTACACGGTAGCTTCCCAGTCTACCGCCCCAAAATGTAGTAACAAGCTCTCGGCCGACCAGTCTTCAGGAATGGTAAACGTTGTTCGGTACCACAGCTTCTGATGGGGTTGCACCATTTGCTTCACTCCCGAGAGGGCTGATTCAATGGGAAAAGGAACCAAAATATTGCCCTGATATTCATTAGGCATACCGCCGTCTTTATCAGTGATAGCGTACTCCCAGAGTCCGTTCAGATTGAGCCACTGTTCCCGAACCATTTGTGGGCGAGGATATTCTTGGTAGGCTGTGTTAGGCGAAACATCGGCAGCCCAGCGAGTCATGATAGGTGCAGATTGAGGTTGCCACTCGGGTGGGGCTTCCTGCTCAGCGGGCGGTTGGCAAGCAAAAAGGAACAGAAAAGCGGATGGAAGCAAGTACTTAAACATCTGTAGTAGGTTGTTTTGAAAGTGGATACCAAGTATACTGATTTTTTTAGAAATGTAATACGAACGTAGCACCCTCCTCGGGCGAGGGGCGAACAGAAATAGTTCCTCGGTGCAACCGCATAATTTGCTGGGACAGACTTAAGCCAACGCCGGAGCCTTTAGGCTTAGTAGTATAGAAGGGCACAAATATGTGTTCTGTAACCTCCGGGGAAATGCCCGACCCATTATCACTTAATTCAATGATTCCTTCGTTCGCCTCGGTTCGGTAGGCGGAAAGTGTGATGCGCGGCTGAGCGGTTTCTTCCAGGGCTTCTAGTGCATTTTTAACCAAGTTAATCAGTACTTGCTCAATCAGCTCCAAATCAATGGTAAAAGTTAGGGTTTCCGGTGAGATGGATTGGCTCCACTGAATTTCTCGCTCCTTAAACGTAGTAGCAAATAAGCCGTGTATCCGCTGAACCAAATCTATTACTGTTACCTCTCGGAAGTGGGGTGGAGCTACTTGGGTAAGGCTACGATAAGCTTTCACGAAGTTAGCTAATCCCTGGCTCCGGTCTTCAATCACTTTTAGGCTCTCCAGTAAGTCGTGGCTATCCTCTTCATCCAGCGTCTGTAACTGAAGAGTGGCTACCTGCTGGGTTTGTAGCAAGGTCTGGCGAACTATCCCGCTCAAGTTAGCAATCGGAATTACTGAGTTCATTATTTCGTGGGTGAGCACCCGGATTAGTTTTTGCCAGGAGGCTAATTCCTGCTCTTCCAGCTCCCGCCGTAAGTCTTGCAAAGAAATCAGTTTGTAGTAGGTCCCTTGTAAATAAAATTCAGAGGCTTGTACTGCCAACTGCATCAGCCGATCATTTCTTACTAGCTTAACCATTACCCGCTGCCCGGCTTCTAGCTGACAGATGCGGTGGTACAAGTCTTCATCTACGGATCTAATATCTGTTAGGTGGCGGATCACCGGATGCTTTAAAAGCTGCTTGGCTGCCGGATTGACCAGTGTTACTTCATTTTTCTGATTTAGTCCAATCAGTGCTACTGATATATGCTTTACCACATTTTGTAGGTACTGATGATTACTTTCTTTCTCCTGCCGCAACTCCCGATAAGTGGCAACTAATTTGTTATAAGCGTGAGCCAGCAACTCGCCTGATTTGCGCCAATGCGGCTGGTAGGTATTGGTGAAATCTCCCTGATGAATGGCCGTTACTAAGTTTTCTAGTTCCCGATGCGACCGCTCAATGTAGCGAAGCAATTCAATTACGCTGATGATGGCCGCCAGAATTACCCAGAAAGAAACCAGCCAAAAGTGGGTCTGTGTAAGCACATAAACTGCTGTGTAACCCAATCCGATAATGAGTAGCAGGCGAAAAATAATATGCAAGCGGAAGGCAAAGTAGTGCATATACAATTAGCAGTGAACAATGTGCAATGTACAATAAATAGCTGAGGTGAGGGTGGGGGAGCTTGGCGAGAGAAGAATGTCTTTCGCACACCCTGCTCCCCGCGTCCAGCTATTGTATAGCTTGTAACTTTTTTAGTAGGTTGAACGCCCTAATAGACTAAGAAAAGAATTTATCTGGCTACATGGCAGCAAAAAGTTAGACAAAGAGAGATAATAAGCATGTCAGACGAAATATGCCTTCAGTGCACTTAACCTATTTTAGGTGAAAGAAGAATAGCCGTTGGATTAAACGTTTGCAAAGATGATTACTACGTTTCACTTTACTCCTTCACAATATTAAATTCTACCCGACGGTTGAGCATTTTATCTTCGTCCGTCACCTCTTCTACAATGGGGCGAGAGCTGCCGTAGCCAATAGCCTCAATGCGAGGTTCTTCAATATTACCAAAGGTTATTAAGTATTCTTTAATGGCATCAGCTCGATCTTGCGAGAGCTTCAAATTAAGGTTGGGGTCACCGTCAGAGTCAGTATGCCCTTCAATGCGAAGCTTTACGTAGGGGTTATCGAGCAAGAAATCGGCAATTTTATTGAGGTCGCCGTACATCTCGGTTTTAAGTTCAGCTTTTCCGTTGTCAAATTCGAGGTTCTCAAACTTTAGGCGGCTAGAAATGGCTTCGGTTTCAAAGTTGAACTCCTGGTCGCCCGCTAAAAAGAATATTTCTTCTAATCGGAAAAAATGCTCTCCCTGAATAATTAGTAGATAGTTATTATTGTTAATCAGATTAAACGAAAAGCTACCGTCTTTTTTCAGAAACTTTGGGGCTACTTCCACTCCATTGTCTAAGTCAATTACCGATACAATACCTTCGCTGAACGGATCACCCGTTTCAGAATCTACCAAGGTACCTTTAAGGTTGACCGTTGCCAGTGGTTGGGCTTCCATCGGTAGTGGAAAGGAGTAGAGGTCGAGGTTCCCCATATTATTTTCCACCGAGCGGGCGTAGTAGAGGTTTTGGGAATTAGCATCAATCGTGAAATAAAACTCACTACCACTACCATTTACGAGCGGACCTACATTTTTTGGTTCATCCCACAGCGCACTTTTTCGGTACGATTTATAAATATCGTACTCTCCAAAATTGAGCAGATGCCCGTTAGAGCTGAAGTACAGCACTTGGTGCTTAGGATGAAAAAACGGACTTACTTCACTGCCTCGGGTGTTAATTGTTGGGCCAATATTGCGAACCGGTACCCAGTTGCCTTGCTCATCTTTAAAAGTATAATAAATATCTGATAGCCCAAATCCGCCCAGGCGGTCAGAAGAAAAATAGAGTGTATCACCTCCCGGCGAGAGGGAAGGGTGAGAATCCCAGTAGGGACTGTTGATAGAGGCTCCCAGGTTAGCCGGAGTGTTCCAGACCCCTTCGTCATCGCGGTAAGCTACGTACAAATCGCAGCTACCAAAACCATCGGGAGCCAAGCAGCGAGAAAAGTAAAGCGTAGCTCCATCGGGACTGAGGCAGGCGGAGCCTTCGTTGAACGGAGAGTTGATGTTTTCCAGCGGAATAGCGTCCATCCAGTAGCCGTTCTCATTACGACTGAGCATCAGATCTTCGTTATCGTAGGTCTTAAATCCACGCTCCAGTTTGTTTCGTTTGGAGGTGAAGAGCATCACATCGTTGCTAGCACTTAGCGAGGGGCCGTAGTCACCCGAAGAGGAATTGATGCCTGCTCCCATATTCAGATACACCCCGCGGGGGGGGCGAAGGGTGTCAATCTCTTTTCGGTACTCCACTAGTTCGTAGTAGTATTCCAGCGGAACGTAGTCGTCTTTTTGCTCCAGTTGGTACTGCTCCAAGTTTTTACGAGCCATTTTAGCGGCCATACCATCGGTGTAATGTTTTAGCACCAGCTTGTAAAGCCCTACCGCAGCCAAAGTATCTCCCTGTGCCTCCTCTAGCTTGGCCAATTGCCACAGTAGCTGGTTATCTTTAAAAAAGTTTTGCACCCCAAAATTCCGCACGTATTGGTACAATTGCGGATACCATTGGGCGGTATCCTGAGCCTGAGCTGCTTTGCGGATGCTTTGCAATTTCCGTTCATGTTGATAATAAGGAAGCTTATGTAAGTTCGGGAAAGAAAATAAATCCTGTATTTTAGCCGGGACTGCACTTTTGGCAGTATCTTGCAGGGCAAACGGGCTTTGAGCCGGTTTTATCTGGGCTAGGCTTACTGTACAGGTAAGTACCGCACTATATAGCAGTAATAATCTTCGCATTGGTATGTTAATCCGCTATAAATCAGCAACTAACGTGCAAAACAAGGGTGAGTGTAAGGTTTGGTCTGAGTTTATGCCAAAATCGGAAAAAAAATAACTTATTCTTAGCCTTAGATTTATTGTAACATAAGGCTGGCATAAGGATTGACATAGTAGTGGCCTACAATAATTTTTGAGAAAGCATTAAATACCTGTCAGCTTGACAGGAAAACAGCACATATGAATATAAATTCAGCTTTTAACCAACTTTTTACTCAGGATTTTGATGAAGAAACCGATGACCTCATACAACTAGTAACTGCCGAAGAAGAGGAAGAGGATGAAGAGATTGAGTTTCCGGTAGAGCTGTCGGTGTTGCCCATTCGCAATACCGTATTATTCCCCGGGGTCGTGATTCCAATCACCGTCGGAAGGAAAAAATCTATTAAGCTGGTAAAGCAGTCGTACAACGAAGGCTCTCGCCTCATTGGCGTAATTGCCCAAAAAGATAACCAAGCAGAAGATCCGGATACCAGCGAAGTCTACAAAGTAGGCACCGTTGCTAAAATAATTAAAGTGCTGGTCTTGCCCGATGGAAATACCACCATTATCATTCAAGGAAAAAAGCGATTTAAAGTAAGCGCGTTTGTGCGGGATGAGCCGTACATGGTAGCTCAAGTTAAGTATCTGGAAGAAAAATTTCCTACCCGCCAAACCAAAGAGGTAACCGCACTAGTGCAGTCACTCAAGGAAGCAGCGGCTAAAATTTTGCGGCTGAACCCGGAAATTCCGCAAGAGGCGCAGCAAGCTCTAGATAATATTGACAGCCCCAGTTTTCTGACGCACTTTCTATCATCTAATATCAATGTAGAGGTAAAAGATAAACAGCGGTTACTGGAGATCAATAATGGCAAGGAGCGAGCCAAGTTGCTTTTAGAGTACATGTTGAAGGACATACAACTGCTGGAAATTCGGCATGAAATCCATAGCAAAGTACATTCTGATATTGATCAGCAGCAGCGCGACTACTTCTTGCGGCAGCAAATGAAGGTGCTGCAAGATGAACTGGGCGACGGAGGAACCGATCAGGAAGTAGAAAAGATGCGACTACGCGGGGAGAAGAAAAAGTGGCCGAAACCTGTAGCCGAGCACTTTAACAAAGAACTTGAGAAGTTGCTGAGAATGAATCCGGCAGCGGCGGAATATCCGCTAACGTTCAATTATGCCGAATTTTTATTGGATTTGCCTTGGCAAGATTATACCGAAGATAACTTCGATCTGAAACACGCTCAGCGTATTCTTGATCGCGACCACTACGGACTCGACAAAGTAAAAGATCGAATTATTGAGTACTTGGCAGTACTCAAGCTGAAAAATAATATGAAAGGCCCTATTTTGTGCCTCTACGGCCCTCCGGGGGTAGGAAAAACTTCTTTGGGTCGGTCAGTAGCTTCAGCTCTGAACCGCAAATATGCTCGTATGTCGCTGGGGGGCGTAAGCGACGAAGCCGAAATTCGTGGCCATCGTAAGACCTATATTGGCGCGATGCCCGGAAAAATTATTCAGAACATCAAAAAGGCCAAGTCGGCCAACCCAGTGTTTATTCTGGATGAAATTGATAAGGTGCGATCTGATTTTCGGGGTGACCCTTCTTCCGCTTTATTGGAGGTGCTTGATCCTGAGCAAAACAGCGCGTTTTTAGATAATTATCTGGAAGTAGACTACGATCTTTCTAACGTGCTATTTATCGCCACGGCCAACTCCTTAGACACGATTCATCCGGCTCTGCGTGATCGGATGGAGATTATCGACATCTCGGGATATACCTTGGAAGAAAAGGTAGAGATTGCTAAGCGTCACCTGATTCCTAAGCAGCGCAAGGAGCACGGATTAACCGGCAAAGATATTTCGTTTGATAAAAAAGCAGTTATTCGGGTAGTGGAAGATTACACTCGCGAGTCGGGAGTGCGAAACCTAGAACGTAAACTAGCTACCGTTATTCGCAACGTGGCTAAGTCGGTAGCAATGGAAGAAGATTACTCCAAAAAAATTACCGAAGCCGAAGTGCGTCGCATTCTGGGTGCCCCGGTATTTGATAAAGAAAACTACCAAGATAACAATACTCCGGGAGTAGTAACGGGATTGGCTTGGACTCAAGTTGGTGGTGAGATTTTATTTATAGAAAGTAGCTTAAGCCGGGGTAAGGGAAAGTTAACTTTATCGGGACAACTTGGCGACGTGATGAAGGAGTCGGCCATGACGGCCCTTTCGTACTTAAAATCAAAAGCCGAGCAGCTGGGTATTCACTACAAAGTGTTTGAGAACTACGACCTGCATGTACACGTACCCGCTGGGGCAGTTCCTAAAGATGGTCCTTCTGCCGGAATTACCATGCTCACTGCGATCGCTTCGGTGTACACCCAGCGTAAGGTAAAAGCCAAGGTAGCAATGACCGGAGAAATAACTTTGCGCGGAAAGGTGATGCCAGTGGGGGGAATTAAGGAAAAAATTCTGGCGGCGCGCCGGGCAGGAATTACAGAAATTATTCTCTGTCAGAAAAACCGAAAGGATATTGAAGAGATTGATGCCCGCTACGTAAAAGGGTTGAAGGTACACTTTGTAGACACCGTGAGCGAGGTGCTAGATTTAGCCTTACTTAAAACCAAAGTAGAGGAACCACTGGCGTTAGTTTCGGATTGAGAATCTATTTAGCACGTGCATTTGGCTGTTTTACTTGCTAAAATCAGGTTCACTGGTTGTTATTTGGGGTGAATGAACGTGCTGGGTTCTACAAGAAGATCATAGTTTTTACTAAGCTTTTATTATTTTTACAGGATGAAACTGCGAATTAAAGGGAATAGCCTTCGGTTACGATTAACCCAGGCCGAAGTGCAACGCATTAGTGAAGGAGAATCGGTACGAGAAGTAATGAATATTGGTGGAGGAAATCCTTCCTTTATTTATAGTCTGACAATTCATGCAAATCAGCTGCCTGTAGCGGTGGTTTACCAGAATCATGAGATTCATGTAACTATCTCAAGGCAGGTATCTCGGCAGTGGGCTACCACCAACCAAATAAGTATTGAAGAGAATATTCCGACAGAAGACAGGCATTCATTGCACGTTTTAATTGAGAAAGATTTTCGTTGCTTACACCGAAATGTTCAAGATGAACCCGACCAATTTCCCAACCCGAAAGCCACTGAAGCAAGCTGAAATTTGGCCAGGGGTCTCCGTTTTTTATTTAAGAATCTTGCTAGCAGTCTGAGCGTTGGCTAAGGACTTTCGGTCGTAAAGTGCTGGTCAGCAAAGTTGAGGTATTGTTGCCAATCGTAGGAGTTAATATCGTGCCCGCCGCTACGGATATGGTAGCCGATAGTGCCAGTTACTGGCTGGTCTACCGGAGGGAACTTGGTGGTAGGAAGCCCGCTCTTACCCAGTAGTTCATAGACGGGCGTAGCGTGTGCTGCCGATAAGAATTCACCTTTAGGATCAGCCCATTCGTCTTCTTCTGCACTAGCTACGTAGAGCGGGCGGGGAGCGATCAGGGCAAGCAGCATGTGCTGGTCAACTGGCAGGGAAGACTCATTTTTATTGTACTGCTCAAAGTTATCGCAGAACCAGTGGGGGAAGGCGTGATTGATCCGACCGACAGTCTCGCCGTAAGCACGTCGTGATAGGGCTGCTCCACCACAGCCGGAGTTATTAGAAATAACCATCGCAAAGCGTTTATCCTGAGCTCCGGCCCACAGCGCAGCTTTCCCCAACCGAGAATGGCCGATAACCGCTATTTGATCGCCGTTAACAGCGTCTTCGGTTTGTAGATGATCTAATGCCCGACTTAATCCCCAAGCCCAAGCCCCGATAGTGCCCCACTCATCGTTGGTCGGTTCTTGCTGATTGGCCTGATAAAAAATCGGGTGAACGCCATCTTGAAAATCATTTTTATCAGGATCAATATCACCGCAGTAGACCGTGGCTAAAGCGTAGCCTCGATCAATAATGGTTTCTACTGGCCAACGGGGCACGCGCACCCCGCGAGAAGCCTCAGTAGCCCGGTGGTCTACAATACCGAAATCTTCGTTGGCTCGCATCCACTGATCAGAAAGTGTAATGGAAGAGTCAGGATGAATGGTGTGATTCCCGTAAAAATTTAACCCCAGAAAAGCTGGTGCCGGACGATTGTTACCGTTGGGCACAAATAATAAAATATCCATGTAAGGTCGAGTACCCTGTTCCGTGAAGAAGACGCGCACTTCTTTGCGGGTTGCTTTACCGCCTAATACTTTTTGGTTGGTAGAAAGCGTTTTAGTTCGTAGATCAAGCGACTGGCTTGGGGTTTTGCCGTATACCTGAGAAGAAAATAGTTGTAAAATCTCAGTTCTACGCTGTTGCCAATCGGCCTGATTTTTTACCGCATCACCATTTTCAAATACTAGCGGATTAGGCAGCGTATAGGCAGGTACTTTATTTTCGTCGTAGTTGGGCTTAAAGTCAGGTTGAGCCGACATATTAGAAGAAAAGAGAGACAGAGATACTAAACTAAGTAAAAAAAGAAGGGTAGAGTAGTTCATGTTAACTAAATAGGTTGTGGGTACTAATTTAGTAAAAGAACGGCTTTTCTGCTAGGTGCATCTGGCCCAAGAAGTACTGGATACGCATTTAGCGATTTATTCTATCAGTAGTTTAACAACCTTAGCAGCACGGTTAGCCTGAGATACGCTGAGGTAGTATACTCCGGGTGGTAAAGCATAGCCTGACAAATCGATCATTGCAGTGGGAGGAGCTATGGTTTGGGTGAAAACCTGCTGTCCAGCACTGTTAGACAGTTGTAATTCCACTTGAGAGCTGGCCGTAAAATGACCGGATAAAGATACGTATAATAAGTTGTGGGCGGGGTTAGGAAATACCGTGACTTCAGTTTCCAGAAATGAATCAGTTCTGTTTTCAGGAACTGCTTCAGTGAATAAACTTTTTGCCGACGGTTGCTGATAGCGAGCATTACCACCTTCAGTAGAGAGCATTTCATCGGGAATACGTTGCTTGCTGATATTTGGCCCCTGGTAGCGTACTTCTAATATCTGACCACCAGCTCGTTCAAAAAAAAGTACCCGAATAGGATGCCAGCCTGCCGTCAAAGATAGGCTTCCTGAACGCTCGCGCTTAGCGTGTAAACCATCGTTATCCACCACTTTCTTTGAGTCGATAAATAGCTGGCTACCATCGTCGGAAGTTGTGTAAAAAGTGTAGGTTCCACTAGTTTTTATGTTGATATACCCGTCAAACACAAAACCAAATCGATTGTCTTGTTGGCGCTTCTCCAGGCTAAAGTTACTGACCGTTCCTTGCCCAGCGGCTGAAAGTTGGGAGAAGTCAGGCAGAGACTGCCAGTCTCCTTCGTAGTAGCGGTAAGACAGTCGTTGGGTTTTTTCGGGGGATGGAGAAGATGCAACCGTAGGTTTCCGCTCATCGGCTCCTACGTCGTTTCTACTGCCCTGGGGGCGAGGGTGCCCTTCCCAATCGGTAGTGAGCCAGCTAACGGATACTCCGGCATCTACGGCGGGCGAGCTCGATTTTACTCGATAGTTATGAGCATCAGGATCAGAAAAACGAGCTTCGGCTACCTTATCAAGCGATAGGTTTCCTTGTCCGTACGGTTGCAGTAGTTTTCCACTCCCAACCATTAGATTATTTCTAAAACTTAACCACCCACTGGGGTTTGCCGTGATATTAACGTGTCGCTGGCTATGGTTGACGAAAGTATTATGATGAATAGAAATTTTATCGCCTTTATGAATTAGCAGCCCTTTTCGGTTTTGGTAGAAAAAATTGTTAATGATTTTAATATTTGTGGGACGTTGCCCCTGCACAACGATGAGTGCAGCTCCCAGATCATTGTTGTAAAAGCGGTTTCCTTCTATTCTAACTCCTCGAGCCCGATGGTGAATAACCACCCCTTTGCCTGAGCCTCCCGTACAGCCCGGAGTATTGCTGGCACAACCATTATTTTTAGAAAAAGAATTACGTTTCACCAAGATACCGCCCTTAACTGTTTTGATATCTACGCCATTCTCACCACAGTTAATAAATGTGTTGTTAGAAATTTCCCAATCACGAATGTCTTCACCGCGGTGCCCCATCTGAATACCATCGGCAGCAATATTGATGAAAGTACACCTTTTGATCGTAATTCTTTTTCCCCGACGACCACAAGCAATAGCGTGCGTATCATTTCCTACCTTTGTTCCTCTTATATTTTGAAAAGTGCATCGGTCAAATAGAATATCAGTAGCACCATCAATCCCCACTACCGAAGAAGTCACTTTATAATTCTTAAAAGTACAGTTAATAAACTGGGTGCCGCTATCTTCTTTACGCAGCATGAATCGCTCACTTTGGTCAAAAGTTTGGTTGCGGTATACTTTTGGTTGAGCCATTACCCCGAAGGAACTCAGACTTAGCGCAATAATGATAATAAATGCCTCCCAAAAATGAGAGCGCGCAATGGTGGTATAGCCAGTGGTAATAGTCATACTTACTTTGTGGTGGTAAAAACGTACTTACGTATAATCTTGGTAGGAGGGAGGGTAGCCTGCAACAGTGGCAGTTATTTCTTTAGTAGGCAGAGGTAACTTTATTCATAATGTTAATGTGAATAAAGCATGTTTTATTTTGGAATACAGTTGCGAAAATATGCTTTTATCCTGGAAATAGAAATAAACGAAATAAATATTGATTGGAGCCATCGTCAAACAGCGTGTGGCAACCCCAACCGCAAGACTCAGCCACGCGCTTCAAGGTCTGCTCATCTACGTACAACCAAGAAAACCATTCGCCGTACTGCTCCCGATACTCATACTGAAACTGCACTTCTCCGTAGTAGTAATCTTCAGGAAAATCAGTGCTCTGAAATAGATAGGCAATATCGCTGGAATCGAAGAGTAGCTGGCCCCCAGGGCGAAGGTGGTGCTTAGCCCATTGGAGAAAATCAGACAAGCCAGTTAAATTTTCTACCAAGCCAATGCCATTCATTAACATCAGCATCGTATCAACTTGGGAGCCGGAGTAATCGCGGTAGTTAATATTTTGTACCTGTTGCACCCCTCGGTCGGTCATAATGGTAGTAGCCCGAGCAGATGCCTCAATGGCCGTAATATCAAAACCTTGTTGTTGTAATGCCAAAGCATGAGAGCCAACTCCTGCACCAATATCAAGTACTGAACCCTGGCACAGCGACAAAGCGTACTGCTCCAGGTCAGGAAAGTTGCGAGGTGACCGGAAAAACCATGCGGTAGGCATTTCTTCTCGCGTACCGTAGCTGGTATGAACCCAGAGAGGGAGCGACTCCTGCCGATAATAATAATCGGCCAACGCTTGACCGTAAACGTCGGGAGAAGAGCTCATACTACTTTGCTGAGTAAAAGTGCAGTAAAAGTGCAAAAAAAAGCCATTGAGTACTCACTCAATGGCAAAAAATTGCAACTAGCATAACCAACTCCCAAAACAGGTGAAAAAATATTTTTCCTGCAAAAAGTTTTACGACGATATTATTGAATCGCGTAAACAGGTTATATTGAAGGTAATAAATTTAAAACCTAAACCCTAACAATTAGGTAGTAATGACCATAAAATTGGTAGAATGAATTCACCTAATAATGCGAATGGTGAAACTTTTAGAGTGAGAGACAATAAAAATTTGTCAAGAAATATGTACCAAATGCTGCGTGTATTTAGCATCCACTAGAGTATAGTAAGCTTGCATAATGTGACTAGGAACCGCAACGGGGATTTGAAAATCTTTCTCGGCATAAACCCACAGCCGCTGTAAATCACCGACCATTAAGTGAATTACTGTTTCGCGATTAATCTCGGGATGCGGACTCTCACAGTATTCATCAAAACTCATTTGGGGTGAGGTAACTCTACATGCCTTCTCCGGCCAGTGTTTTTTAAAGGTGGCGTAAGCCCGCCGTTCCATATAGGGCTTTTGCACCACAATAAAAGATTGAAGTGAAGCGAACAGGTTCTTTTCCTGCAATAGTTTCTCTGTAAGACGAAAGTTCTCTCCGGAGTTGGTTGATTGGTTTTCCACTAAAATATTTTCATCAGGCACGCCCTTTTCCAGCGCAATTTTGCGGAACAAGTCCGCTTCGGGCGTTTCCCAAACGCCTTCGGTAAGTCTGCCCAGTCCACCGGATAAAATCAGCCATTTGCCGAATCCCTGGTGGTAGAGTTCAGCCGCTCGCTCCGCTACCCGGGTATCATGACTACCCAGAACCAGAATGGCATCCGAAGAAATCAATTCATGATTCATATGGTGAAAATCCCAAACAGTGCGAATGGCTTGCTCTACCGTCATAGTATCGGTGCTTATCAGATAACTGTCCGCAACATTACCAATTCTTTCCAAAATTCTTATCAACTTTCACTAACAATTATTATGGTAAGTGCTTATCAAAGCAGAACCTTTACTTTTTAACCTATGAAACCACTACAACAACAAATTGCCATTGTAACCGGGGCTAGTTCTGGCATCGGTCAGGGTGTCGCTATTGCTTTAGCTAAAGCCGGAGCGAAAGTCTGTATCAATTACCGTAGTAGTGAAGACGGAGCTAAGAAAACGCTGAAGGAGATTGAACAAAATGGGGGCGAGGGTTTTATTCAGCAGGCGGATGTAAGCCAGCCCGAAGCAGTGAAAACCATGTTCCGAAACACGGTAGAGCAGTACGGGACGGTAGATATACTAGTGAACAACGCAGGGATTCAGGTAGATGCTCCTTTTCTGGAGATGAGCCACGATGATTGGCAGAAAGTGATTGACGTTAATTTGTCTAGTCAGTTCTACTGCTCGCAAGAAGCTGCGAAAGAATTTATCCGCCGGGGTATTGTGGAAGAACGATCTAAAGCAGCCGGCAAGATTATTTGCATGAGTTCAGTACACGATATTATCCCTTGGGCGGGGCACATAAATTACGCCACGGCCAAAGCCGGAATTTTGATGTTTGCCAAAACGCTGGCGCAAGAACTAGCTGAGAAGAAAATTCGGGTGAATGCTATTAGCCCGGGAGCGATTAAAACGGATATTAACCGTGATGCTTGGGAAGATGACGCAAGCCGTGAAAAATTACTGCAACTTATTCCTTACCAGCGGGTGGGGGAGGTAGAAGATATTGGCAAGGCGGCCGTATGGCTAGCCTCTGATGATTCTGACTACGTGCAAGGACAGACTATTTATATTGACGGTGGCATGACGCTCTATCCTGGGTTTAAGGACAACGGATAAAGTGGTGAACGGAAAAAGGAGGGCGAAATTTGCAGTCCATGCTTCCTACTCCTTTTGCCGTCTTCCAAAACCCAATAATTACAACTAAATCAATAACATACTGTGAAAGAAAATACTACCTCCGACTATCTACCCATTGAAAACTACGGCGTTGTGGGAAACTTGCATACCGTTGCTATGGTAGGTATGCACGGTTCTATTGACTTCCTCTGTTTCCCCCGGTTTGATTCACCTTCCATTTTTGCCTCAATACTAGACAAGGAAAAGGGTGGCAATTTTCAAATTACCCCTGACTTGGAAGAGGTAGGTTACAAGCAAATGTATCTGCCCGATACCAACATACTGCTGAGCCGTTTCCTCGCCTACGATGGTATGGTAGAAATTACTGATTTTATGCCCGTGCGGGAAATAGAGAAAGAATGCGTTCTCATCCGTAAGGTAACGGTAATTCGGGGAGAGGTAAAACTCAAGATGAATTGCTCCCCCCGATTCGATTACGCTCGGGCCGATCATCAAGTAAGTCAGAAAGACAAGAACGAGGTTGTGTTCACCAGTCAGGGTGAAGATGGCACTATTTGTAAGCTACTGAGTGATGTGCCGCTGGAGGTGGACGGAAATGATGCTAAAGCTGAATTTACGCTCAAGGAAAAAGAGTCAGCCAACTTTTTGCTGGTTGCCCTTTCGGATGATAGCCGGGAGCTACCCTTCGAGAATGAGCTGAGTAAGTTTGTGGATAAGAGTTTTAAAGAAACCCTGAACTATTGGAAAAAGTGGATTGGAAAATCATCGTACACGGGTCGGTGGATGGACATGATGCATCGATCAGCTCTGACGCTAAAATTACTGACTTCGTACGAGTTTGGTTCTCCCGTGGCAGCAGCAACTTTTGGTTTGCCTGAAGAAGTAGGCGGAACCCGCAACTGGGACTACCGCTACACCTGGATTCGGGACGCGGCTTTCACCATGTATGCTTTTATTCGGATGGGCTTCACCAAAGAGGCAGGTGATTTTGGGAAGTGGATTCTTCAGCAGTTTGAGAAAAATATTGACGAGAAGCACCAACTACAGCTCATGTACAGTATTTCGGGTGAGTCGGAACTGACTGAGGAAGAGCTGGATCATTTGGAAGGGTATCGTCAGTCGCGTCCGGTACGGATTGGCAACGGAGCCTACGATCAAAAGCAGCTGGACATTTACGGAGAACTAATGGATAGCATCTATCTCTACGATAAGTACGGCGAACCGATTACCTACGACTTCTGGTCGAAGCTTGTTCACCTGATTGACTACGTTTGTGAGCATTGGCAGGATGCCGATCATGGTATTTGGGAGATACGGTCGGAAGAAGTAGAGTTTCTCTATTCCCGGGTAATGTGCTGGGTGGCAGTAGACCGAGCGATTCGCTTGGCAGAAAAGCGTTCTTTCCCCTACGATTGGGAGTACTGGCGCACGACCCGCAGTAAGATTTTTGAGGACGTCTACCATAACTTCTGGGATGAGGAGTTGCAATCGTTTGTGCAGTACAAAGGAGCCAAAACACTAGACGCTTCTTCACTGCTGATGCCACTGGTTCGCTTTATTAGCCCTTACGACCCCCGGTGGGTGAAAACCTTGAAGGCGATTGAGAAAGAACTGGTGACCGACACCTTGGTATACCGCTATAACAATGAAAAATCTGATGACGGAATTGAGGGCGATGAGGGAACATTTTCTATGTGTTCGTTTTGGTACGTAGAGTGCCTCTGTCGGGGTGGGCAGGTAGAAAAAGCCCGCTTGTACTTCGAGAAAATGCTGGGTTACGCCAATCACCTCGGGCTGTATGCCGAAGAAGTTGGGCTACAAGGCGAGCAGCTTGGTAATTTTCCGCAGGCATTTACCCATTTAGGACTCATCAGTGCTGCCTTCGCCCTCAACCGGGAATTAGAAAGGTCTAAAAAGGGCTAGGTGCCACCGCAGCGCGAAGAAAAGTAAGGGCTGGCTGGAAGATCATCGGTAAAAATAGCCTCTACATGTTCTATATACCTGAGAGAGCAAATGACATCATTATCTCCCCATTGAGTGCAATGTGAAGAAAATCATGTTTTCCTCAGGCAAATCACTTTCCAAAGTACGAATTACATTAGGCAAATCGTGTATTACCTCTAACTCAGCAATTCCCACTACATGATAGTTTAGGTTCTCTAAGTACTGGTCATGCTTAGAATCTTCTTCGATCTTGAACTGATGTGACCACCCGTCTAACTCAACCACTAACTTGAGCTTCCGACACACAAAATCTACGATATAGTTGCCAGTAGCAAACTACCGATTAAACTGGTATCCGTAGAAAACTTTAGCTCGCAACACTTCACTCCACAGTTTGATCTCACCCGGAGTAGAATCATTACGAAGCTTTTAGAAAAAGGGGGATACAGGAGAATTTACTCATCAGGCTTGCTTGCATCATCCAACTCTCCGTATTTCTTTAGAAATTCTTCCAGCTCATTTGAAGTTATTTGAGCACTTCTACGATGACCATCTAGTAAATCATAATTAGTCTTTAGAAATATAGACAAAGCTTCACGTTGGTATTTTTGCGACAAGTCTAATGTAGTTGTGAATTGTATCCACTCTTCATGGGCGCGTACAAGCTCATAAACGTTAGCTAAGTCTATAATCAAAGAATCATCAAAGCTAACCACAGAATTAGAGATTTTGGCAGTCTGCCAAGCGGCATCTCTTAATGGGTAAACGGCAAATCCGCCACCATAATTTTATGTTGAGTCAATAGTTCCTTGGTTTGCCGCTTGAATTTCTGCTTGTAATTTCTCTAGATTTCGGGTATCAGTTTCGATAATAGACTGACAAACATAAAAGTTGCTACTAAGCTCACTCACAATATTCCGATACGCCTTCTCCGCATTAATATCGGCACGCCGTTGCTGCCACCAAGAGTTAATTCCGAAAGCCAGCAGTACGGCAATAACGACCGGGGGAATTTCTACGAGCATCTTGCGTAAGAAGGCCTTAGAAACGGAACGACGAGTGCTTTCACGCCAGTCACGAAATTCTTCAGTTTGAGCTTCAATGCTGTTGTGTAGCTTCTCAAGAAGCTCATTAGTTTTCTGCTGTTGGGCAACAAGCTGTTTGGCCTGTTCACTTTGACCGTCTGCTTTTGTAAGCTGACGCTTGATTGTTTCGGCTACACGTTCAGCCATTGCATCCCAAGGAGTATTTTTGCGATCAGCCATGTGAGAAAGATAGGTAAATTGTATGGAATATAGTCTTAGCAGTAAGCTGGGTGCTAAGATATATACTTTGGAAACAAAAATTTGTTAGTGGGAGCAGTAACGAGCTGATGAATTAGCGTGCCAACCGAGCCGAAAGTTAGTCCCTGCCCTTCGGAATAACTTACCGGTATACAGGGAACCCTTCCCGGTGCTGCGGAATAACTGCCGAGCCACGGGGAAGGGGTACAAATACCTCTGGAAGTCTATCTGAGTTAGCGGGAGCACTATACGCTAACAAATTGAGCGCAGCGACCTTTCGGAAAGAGATATTTACTAACAAATAGGTTATTGATGTAAGCTTAGGCTAACAAATACACCGCTCTGTAAGGTTTTAATAACAAGGGGGAACTACTTCTTACGGTTCCCCCTTCCCCTCTTCGCCGATAGTTGAGTGGCATCCACTAAATAGCGACCACCACGTAGCGACATCGGCATTCACCCTTACTCATGCGGTTAATGCGCTAATAGTAAATTTAGTAGTTGGTAGAGGTCAATAGTATTATATTGATATAATATTATTGTGACCTGAGATTGTCTCTTACGATAGGTATATTAAAGGTAGATAAATTACGGAAAACTAAAAAGAGTAACGATAAAATAGTTAGCTAGTTGCCATTTTTTCCAATTAATTATTTACCCCAGAGGTTCGTGTCGTCGCGAACCTTAGAAGTTTATCAGAATATCCTCTTATGTACAGTAGCCTATTCACTTAATGTTTTATCAAGTGTTATTCGGTGGGCTGGGGCAGTTCTAGCAAATAACCGGCAGACAGCGAACAGCAGAACTTGCTGATTGTGAGGCGGCTCATGCCAACGGCCTACGTATTCGTCACTTATATTTGATAAAGTAAGTACTCTGTGTGGGCGCAACTGTATCAAAACCGTACACTGCACTGTTACGAAAACGATACAGTACATGCTTTAATGTATGCAAGCTTATCCTTAAAAATAGATTGCTTTCACCGTCACTGCGATGAGTGAAACGAAGAAGCAATCTCCTCACTAACAGGAGATTGCCACGCTCGTACCTCGCTCGCAATGACGGTAAAGGTGGGGCTAACAAACAGAAAATAGCACAGATGGAAAGGCTTTTGCACTTATATTTGTAGAAAGTAAAAACACTATGCTATCCACTATTAAATTATCGCTTACACTATTTTCTTTACTATTCACTCATGCACTGCTGGCGCAGGATAAGACGGACAATTATTCTTTTATGAAGCTGTACGTCGTTAACGAAAGCGACGAAGTACTGCTGGTGAAGTGGGAAGGGGAGTGGGAACTTGCTGGCAGTCGGTACAACGACCCTCTATCGGTCACAGCTTTTTTAGACCGAATGGCAGCCGACATGGGAGTGACCATACAGAATCATAAGCTCTGCGGGGTATACACCCAGCGGTGGCAAGGCGCGCCCTACCTTACGCTGATGCAGTACTATCAAGCGACGTATGCCGGAGGGGAGCTAAAAGTACCCGATGACTGTACCGACATTCGGTGGTTTAGTTACGAGAAAGCACTAGAGGTCATTCCCTACGAAAATATGAAGCGGATGATGCGCGAAATTCGGGAGCATCCGGGACGTATTATCGGAGCAGCCTTTGAACGCTATCAAGACGAAAATAACCAAACGCAGTACGTCACCCTAGAAGACTGGTACCTGCTAAATTGATGAATAATGACTAATGAGTAATGAATAATAAAAGGCATTATTCATCTACGAAACAACTACTGCCATTATTCATCAATCACTAATCATTATGATAAAGAATAACCTAGCCATTGCCTTTCGGCATTTATACAAACGAAAATTTTACACCATTATTAACGTAACGGGCTTAGCCATTGGCCTAGCCGCCGGGCTGCTGATTACGCTCTACGTGCTGGATGAACTCAGCTACGACCGCTTCCACGAACGGGCTGATCGGATTTACCGGGTAACCACCGAAACTAACTTCAACGGAAACCTAAGCGGCAGTGCCTCTACCAACTATCATGTAGGGGAAGTCATTGACGATGAAATACCTGAGATCGCGACGACACTGCGAGTGCAGCAATTGGGTAATCGTACTATCAAGGTTGATGATGACTTGTATACTCCGCAAACCTTAGCGGTGGATAGTAACTTCTTTCAGTTTTTCACCTTTCCACTCACGGAAGGAAACCCAGCTACCGCTTTAGATGACCCTTCGTCGGTGATCTTAACCGAAAAGTTAGCTCGGGAGCTTTTTGGCCGCTCATCTTATGTACTAGGAAAAACAGTGACAATGGGTGAGGAGGTGTACCGGATTACGGGAGTGGCTGAAAACCCGCCGACTAACGCTCACTTTCACTTTGAAATGCTGAAGCAGTTTAAACCTCGAGTGGGTAATCGTATCAACTGGGGTAATGTGAATGGAACAGTTTCTACCTACTTTTTGCTAGCGGAAAACGCTTTGGTCGAAGAGGTTCCAAGCAAGATTAAGGAAGTTTGTGTTAAGTACAATCCACAGGTGGCCGAAGGTATCAAACTTGGAAAGTATGACGTAAACTTTACAGCTCAACCGTTGACCGATATTCACCTGTACTCAAATTTAGGGATGGAGCTAGAAGGCAACAGTGACGTTCGTTACGTTTATATCTTCTCCATCATCGCACTGTTTGTACTGATTATTGCCGGAGTCAATTATGTGAACCTCTCTACCGCCCGTTCGGCTGATCGAGCCAAAGAGGTAGGAGTGCGTAAAACGTTGGGCGCAGTACGCCAACCGCTGATCGCTCAGTTCCTTACTGAATCGCTGCTGGTGAGTTTAATCGCAACCTTATTGGGGCTAGCGCTGGCCGAGTTGCTGCGCCGTCCGTTTAACCAACTAGCAAATAAAGAGCTATCATTAAATCTGCTAGATAATCCAACGCTAGGGTTAGCCGTACTTATAACGGGACTGATGGTAGGCATCATCGCGGGGCTGTATCCGGCCTTTTATCTCACCCGCTTTCAACCCATTCAGACGCTACGGGGCAGTATGAAAACCGGGCAAAAGGGTAAAAGCTTTCGCAATGCGCTGGTAGTGTTTCAGTTTGCTACTTCAATTGCGCTGATTGTCTGTACCGCGGTCGTTTATCAGCAGTTGCAGTACATGCAAAATAAAAAGCTGGGCTACAATCAAGAGAACGTCGTGATTTTAGGTAACGCCGTGGAAAGTAGCTTTGATGCATTCGTCAACGAGTTAAGTGCCTATCCACAAGTACGTGCGGTGACCGCTTCCAGTCAAAGTCCGCATATGATTACTAACTCTCAGGGTGGGTTGCAAGTGCGAGGTCAGGCTGAAGACCAGATATATCAGCTAAATCGCTTGTTCGTAGACCATAATTTTCTACCGACGTTTGACATTGTACTCAAAGAAGGCCGTAACTTTTCGGAAAAACTCGCTTCCGATACTGCTGTTATGATTCTTAACGAAGCCGCGGTTCGCCAGATGGGCATTGATGACCCACTTAATGCGAAAGTACGAAGAAATAACGAGTGGTACCGGGTTGTTGGGGTGACCGAAGACTTTCACTTCCAGTCGTTGAAAAACGAAATTGCGCCTCTGTTCATTTTACTAGGGTGGGGGCCTAGCGCATATAATAATATTGAGGTACGCATTAGCGGAGAAGATACGCCGGGCACACTAGCCTTTTTGGAAGAAACCTGGCAGAAGTTCTCGCCGAACAATCCGTTTTACTACTCATTTTTAGACCAAAACTATGAAGCCTTGTACCGTACCGAGATGCGGCTGGGCAAGGTGTTCGGCATCTTTACGGGCCTAGCCATTTTCGTAGCCTGTTTAGGATTGTTGGCCCTCGTAGCTTTTATGGCGGAGCAGCGTACCAAAGAAATCGGTATTCGCAAAGTAATGGGTGCTTCAGTGCGTAGTATCGTGCTGCTGCTGTCTACAGGTTATACTAAATTAATTGTTATTGCTTTGCTGGTGGCTATTCCGGTGTCCTACCTCGCTATGCGACAGTGGCTAGCCGATTTTGCTTACCGCACTGATTTGAACCTCTGGATATTTATCGGGGCCGGATTCGTCGCCCTACTGATTGCCTGGCTTTCGGTCAGCTACCAATCTATTAAGGCTGCCGTAGCCAATCCGGTAGACGCTCTTAAGAATGAATGATGAATAATGACTAATAATTAATGTTCTTCATGGTTTGCTACTCATTACTCATCCGCACGGCGGTCGCATTCACTACTCATTCATCATCAATCATTAATCATCATGATAAGAAGCTATCTCACCATCGCCTTTCGGAACTTGTGGAAAAACCGAGCGCATACGCTGATTAATGTGCTTGGGCTGGCTCTAGGCATTGCTAGCAGCATTGTCATCTTTTTTATTGTTCGCTTTGAGCTGAGCTACGATAACTTTCACGAGAAGGCCGATCGGATTTATCGGATTACTTCTACTTTTGAGCAAGAAGGAAAGCTGCGTTATAACAATGCGGTTCCGTTTCCTTTGCCCGAAGCCTTTCAGCAAGATTTTGCGGATGATATAGAAGAAGTTCTGATTGTGGAGCAAACTGGCGGACGGGTTATACTAGACGGCGAAACCACTTTCATTGACGAAGGAAAAGTCTTCACGGAGAACGCGTACTTTTCATTTTTTGATTTTCCCCTGGTAGCTGGCAACCCGAAAACGGTACTACAACAACCTAACGAAGTTGTTCTGTCTCAATCGCTGTATCGGAAATTGTTTAACTCGGAAGAATATGAGTTAGGAAAAACACTTTCATTTAGAAATGATACCACTTATTTACTGGAGGTAACGGGTATTCTAGCAGATTTGCCAAAAAACACTGATCTTCAATTTGAATTTCTGGTGTCATACAGTACGATGCCCGAGGAGACCAACGCCAGTTGGGAAAGCTGGTTTAGCAACTTCAATGCATTTGTTTGTCTTGCTGAAGATGTGCAGCCAGCAGCATTAAGTAGCCAGTTTCAGGAGTTTCTAAAAAAATACAGGAACGCCGAGGATGTAGAAAAACACAAGCAGGGATTACGGTTACAGCCCCTATCTGAAATGCATCATAATAATCAGTATGCTGGGTTTCCCTACCGAAAGATGCCCAAATTTATGCTATCAGGACTAGTGATTCTGGCTGTACTTTTAATTACATTGGCCTGTGTTAATTTTACAAATTTAGCAACCGCAATTAGTAGTAAGCGGGCTAAAGAGGTAGGGGTACGAAAAACGCTGGGAAGCAGCCGTAGACAGATTGTACTATCGTTTTTGGGCGAAGCCTTCATAGTGACGGTGCTGGCAACTGCTTTAGCGTTTGGATTAGCTGAATTGGGTTTGATTCAGCTAAAGAAGTTATATACCCACTTACAGCCAATTACTATTCAGTTCGGCTGGATGAGTATTGGTTTTTTCTTGTTGTTAGTATTATTGGTAGCTAATTTAGCTGGCTTCTATCCAGCTTGGCTATTATCTCGCTTCAAACCTATTCAAGCCCTTAAATCTGCCACGAGCCTGACTTGTAGTAGAAGGTTTTCACTGCGCCACGCATTAGTTATATTTCAGTTTTTTGTTTCTCAACTATTTATTGTCTGTGTGCTGGTTATTGCTCAGCAACTGAATTACCTCAAAAATGCTCCGCTGGGCTTTGATAAGGAGGCAATTTTAACAATAGATTTACAAGATGAGGAAGCTAAGAGCCGGAAGCGTTTTGAAGCTGCACTAAGCAAAGAGAGTGCCGTTAAGAATCTGACTTTCACCTCAGCTTCAGCTATTTCTCAATCTATGACAGGAGCGATTTACTCGGTAGATGGAAAAGAAACCGAACGCCAAGTAAACTTGCACTACGCTGACCATCGCTTCTTTGATACTCACGGAATGAATCTATTAGCAGGTTCAGTATTCACACCTTCTGACTCGGGCATTGCCTTTGTAGCGAATGAGGCGTTTGTAAAAGATTTGGGGCTTGACAATCCTGAGCAAGCTTTAGGAAAGTTTATTGAAGTTATGAATATTGAACTACCCATTGTGGGGGTGGTTTCCAATTACCATACCGCTAGTTTTACTAGTAAAATTCCACCGTTGCTTATTACTAACCGTAGTGAGCATTATTATAATTTGAGTATGAAGGTGGATCTGACACGGGCGCAAACGGTGATCGCTAAGCTGGAACAAGTCTGGCAGACTACGTACCCCGAATATGATTTTCGCTACGATTTTCTCGATGACAAAGTAGCTAGTTTCTATAAGAGTTACGACCGTACGTTTTCTTTAGCCCAGATATTTGCGGGTATCGCTATCTTTATTAGTTGTTTGGGTTTGTACGGATTGGTCATGTTTATGGCGGAACGACGAACCAAAGAAGTAGGCATTCGCAAGGTGCTGGGAGCTTCGGTGCAGCAGATTGTAGCGTTATTTTCTAAAGAGTTTGTCAAACTAATCTTCGTTGCCTTTATACTAGCTGCCCCATTAGCCTATTATTTAATGCAGCAGTGGTTACGCAATTTTGCTTACACCATAGAGGTCAATGCTTTTACCTTCGCTATCAGTTTAGTTGCCATTATAACCATTGTACTACTTACCGTTGGTTATCAATCTATAAAAGCAGCAATCGCCAATCCGGTAGATGCTCTGCGGGATGAGTAAAACAATGTAAAGTATGCAGTGAACAATGAACAATTGCTAATTGCAAAATGCACATTGCTAATTGAATAAACTATGCTAAAAAGCTACTTCAAGATTGCCATTAGAAATCTAATTAAGCGGAAGGCTTACTCCGCTATTATGGTACTTAGCCTCACGCTGGGGGTTATTAGTTGTCTGCTGATCGGCACCTACATTCACTACGAGTTTCAGTACGATCTTCACCATCAACATGCTGACCGGGTTTATCGATTGGTAGATGAGATTACCTTGCCGAGCGGTGGTACGACTAGTTTGGCTCGGGTACCCGGTACTTGGGGTCCTCTATTAGCCGAACAGTATCCCGAGATTGAAAGTTACACCCGACTGATGAAGTACCGTCTGGATAGGCTGGTTAATTATAAAGAAGGCGATAAGCAGTTTTATGAGCCTAACTTTCTGTGGGCTGATTCTACCGTATTTGAAGTATTTAGCATTCCATTTTTGATGGGAAACCCCGACGTGGCCCTCAACGGACCCAACCGGGTAGTCATAAGCCAAAACGCAGCCGAACGCTACTTTGGATCTGACTGGCAAACCGACCCTCAGCAGAATCCGATGGGCAAGCAGCTAAATGAACTAACTGTCACGGGGGTTATGCAGAACTTTCCTGCCACCTCTCACTTTCAGGCTGATTTTCTGGTTTCTATATCTACTCTCTACAACTCCTGGAGCAGTGTCATCAACAGTCGAACCAATCATTATTACTACACCTACTTTCTGCTTTCCGAACCATCGACCTCCGCCCAATTAGAAGATAAATTATCGTCGTTCGTAAAAACTCACGTTGAACCGGAAGCAGCCCGCCGATTTAGCCCTTATTTACAATCTTTACTGGATATTCACTTACATTCTCAATTGGAAGCAGAACTAGCCATCAATGGTAATATCCGGTATGTGTTCTTTTTTGGTGGAATTGCTTTATTCATATTACTACTGGCCTGTATCAATTTCATAAACCTGACTACCGCCCGGTCTACCTGGCGTAGCAAAGAGGTGGGTATCCGTAAAGCTGTCGGTGGTCGTCGCCGACAGTTGGTCTTTCAGTTTTTGAGCGAATCGGTGCTGCTGGTAATTCTATCGGTTATTATTTCTTTAGCAATCACTGAGCTAACCCTGGTCTGGTTTACCGATTTTGTTGACCGTCCGCTTACATTACATTGGGCTTCACCTTACTTTTACGGCGCACTGCTTTTCGGAATAATCATTATTGCTCTGCTGGCGGGATGGTATCCAGCGCACTTTCTATCTTCAGTTAGCCCTATCAAGGCACTTCGTTCGGGTAAATCGGATAGCCATAGTAGTCGCCTCCGCCAATATTTGGTCGTTTTTCAGTTCGCTACCTGTATTGCCCTTATTGCTAGTACCCTGATTATTACCCGTCAGCTACGGTATATGCACGATAAAGATTTAGGGTTTCAGACGGAACATATCCTCACTTTTAACCTTCCGGATGACCCCGCTCAACAAGATCAAGAGCAGCTTGAACGTGAGATCAGTCAATTAGCCTCAGTAGAGCAGACAACAATCACCTCCCATAACCTGATCGGTGACCAGCCTTATGGTGCTACTTACCATTTTCGGGGATATGACCCTGACGACGAAGGAGTGAGTATGGGGCGCTTGCATGTGAATTTTCAATTTTTGGAAACGTACGGACTCTCGTTAGTAGCCGGGCGAGGGTTCGCCCGAGAACACACCACCGATACGGCGGCCTTTCTTATCAACGAAGCCGCGCTAGGGCTACTGGGAGTCTCTGACCCATCGGAAATACTGGGAGTAGAAGTTATGTACGAAGCTAATGGCTATCCGAAACGAGGGGCAGTAATTGGAGTGGTAGAAGACTTCCACTTCCGCTCCTTGCATAGTCCCATTGGACCGATGGTAATGGATATTCAGCCGGAGAGAAACCACTTTGTAGCAGTGAGAATGCAGAGCGAAAACATTGCCGAAGCTCTGGGCAGTATTCAGAATATTTGGAACGATTTATACCCTGATATTCCGTTTCTGTACGATTTTCTGGATTCCAAGTTTGATCAGGTCTATAAATCTGAAAAACGGTACGGAAGCTTGTTCACTCAATTTGCTTTAGTCTCCATCATCATTGCCTGTTTAGGTTTGCTGGGTTTAGCAATTTTTACTGCTGAAAAGCGAGCCAAGGAAATTAGTATCCGCAAAGTGTTGGGCGCATCGGTATCTAGCCTGCTCGTGTTACTTACCGGCGAATTTACCAAACTGGTATTAATTGCAGCTCTAGTAGCTACTCCGTTATCTTGGTATTTTATGAGCAATTGGCTTAACAATTTTGCATACCACGCCAATGTGGGAGTTGATATCTTTATGATAGCCTGTGGTATTGCTTTGGGAATAGCTTGGATAACTGTGCTTTACCAATCAGTGAAAGCGGCCAAAGTTAATCCAATAAAGAACTTAAAAAATGAATAACTGGGCGAGGAGCTAGGAGCAGGGGGCTTGAGGTTTGTGCCCCACCCCTGGCTCCCCGCCGCGCCACGGTGGCCCCAAGCTAAAACTTATGATAGAGAACTACTTCAAAATTGCTCTTAGAAGCTTACGCAAACAGAAATTCTACGCGCTGATTAACGTCTTTGGGTTATCGCTGGGTTTGGCTTGTTGTCTGCTGATTGCTTTGTACGTGGCGGATGATTTGAGCTACGATCGTTTTCATCCCGATTCGGATCGGATGTACCGGGTGCGACATAAATTTATGGTAAGTGGGCAGGAGTCGGATATGGCAGATGTGGCTCCGGCATTGGCGCAGGGTATTCGTGAGAATATTTCCCAGGTAGCGCAAGCAATTCGGACGGAATATTCTAGTCCATACATTTATCGAAAGGGAGCCGAACTGCTGGGCGAGCAAGCCACCATCCGGTCTGACCCTAATTTCTTTCAGTTTTTTGGTTACGAACTGCTAGTAGGTGACCCGGCTACGGTGCTTGCAAGTCCGCGAAGTATCGTGCTAACTAAAAGTGTAGCAGACGCATATTTTGGGAAGGTTGAAAACGCAGATATAGATCAGCACCCGGCTTTAGGGCAAGCACTTATCTCGGAGGGCGAAGACTTTACTGTGACTGGAATCGCTGAAGATCCACCCATCAATTCTCACCTGGATTTTGGAATTATCATGTCCAACGTTGCTTTAGAACGGGTGAAGAACGGTGAGGGGTTTTGGCTTCCGGCGGGCTATCTTACCTACGTGATTTTGCAAGAAGGAACTAATCCTGAATCCTTGAAAGCGGAGTTCCTGGCGATGGAGAAGGCCTACGAGTGGCCTCAGATGACGGAGCGATTGGGCGTACCACTAGCTACTCTGGAAGCTCAACAAGATTATCTGGGGCATTACCTAGTTCCTATCTCTGATATTCATCTCGTTACCGAGGGGAATATGAAGTACGTGTATATTTTCTCCGTAATTGGGCTGTTTATGCTGCTGATTGCCTGCATCAATTACACCAACTTGGCAACCGCTCGTTCTACCCAACGGGCTAAAGAGGTAGGTATCCGGAAAGCCTTAGGCACATCTCGCATACGGTTGATTGGTCAGTTTTTAAGCGAGTCAGTTTTGATGACACTGCTGGCGATGCTCTTAGCTTTGGGTATTACTGAGATTTTTCGCATTCCGTTTGGTAGACTTACTGACAAGGCTCTGACATTGAGTGTTCTGCAAGAACCTATTTGGTTGGTGTTTATTCTTTTATTGACGCTACTCGTCAGTTTGTTGGCAGGACTTTATCCCGCTTTTTACCTCTCGCTATTTAAGCCATCCGAGGTTTTGAAGGGGCAGTTGGGTAGAGTAAAATCCGGTAGTTTCAGAAAAGGGCTAGTCGTATTTCAATTTTGTGTTTCGGCGACATTGATTGTCTGCTCAATATTGGTGTATCAGCAGTTGCTATTTATGCACGCTAAAGATGTGGGCTTCAGTAAAGAGAATGTGCTTCTGTTGCCCAACACTCATACGCTAGGAAACCGGGAAGTTTTTCGGGAGATACTGTTGCAGAATGCTCAAATAGAAGCGGTAAGCTTTAGCTCTACTGCCCCCGGTGATGCTTTCGATGCGTTTACTACCTATCAGAAACTAGGCAGCGAAGACAAGTATCAGGCTAAACGCTTAGCGGCCGACGCTGATTTTCTAGAAGCTTATGAGCTCCAACTATTGGAAGGGAGAAACCTAAAAAAAGAACCGGGCGAAATGAAAGAAGCCCTGCTAAACGAAGAAGCTGCCAACCAGCTAGGCACCGATCAGGTAGTGGGAAGCGTAGTGGAAACGTTTTGGGGTGGTAAATTTGAAATAGTAGGCATCGTGAAAGACTTCAACTTTGAGCACTTACAATCCAGTATTATGCCGCTGATTATTCACCATAACCGGGACGGGGAGTTTAACTACTACACTTCGGTGCGAATAAAGGGGAGAGATATATCAGAAACCATTAGCTTTATAGAATCCGTCTGGCGCAAGCACAATCAGGAAGCCCAGTTTAGTTACTCGTTCCTCGACCGAAAGTTCAACGACCTGTTTAAAACCGAACAGCGAATGAGCGTGGCGGTCGTTACGTTTACCGGATTGATTATTTTTATCGCCTGTATCGGTCTGTTTGGTCTAATCACCTACGTGGCCGAACAACGCACCAAAGAAATCGGAATTCGGAAGGTGCTAGGGGCTTCGGTGAAGGATGTGGTTCTACTACTTTCAGACAGTTTCGCCCGCTTGGTGTTTTGGTCATTCTTATTAGCCATTCCCTTAGCTTACGTACTCATTCAACAGTGGCTCGGTACCTTTGCCTATCGCATCAGCGTAGAAGTCTGGCCATTTGCTATCGCTGGAATTATCCTTTTCTTTCTCGCAATCACTACCGTTAGCTATCAATCCATCCGGGCTGCCCGGGCAAACCCGGTAGAAGCTTTGAAGAATGAATAATGACTATTGAAGAGTGTCAGCCATTATTCACTCTTCACCATTCATTATAATCTTAAAAGTTCGTATTTTTTCCACCATGCGAATTACTTCAATTTCTTGCTTTCTAGTATTTATCAGTGTACGCTTAGTAGTGGCTCAAGAACCGTGGTCGGTAGCTAGTTATCCCGATAAACCGGGCTACCAACAACGGATCGCGCCCCAATTATCAATTATCGCCAATCAACCCTTTGGAAAGAAGAGTAAAGCATTCTCTAAGTGTCCTGATACTGGGTTGCCGGTGTACACCTGGGCACTTGAGGGGGAAACTATTGTGTCACCCTACACCGGACGAACGTACCAGCAGGGGGAAACCGGGTACTTTGGACCGAAAGAACGTGGCGAAGATGGGCAAATTATCAGGTTTGGTGGTGATCCGTTGAAGCGAGATCTGCTTCCGGCTACCGCTCGCTTGCTACTGAATCCAAATGATACTTTGGCTAAAGCCTACCTCAGTATCCCGGGTAATCTACAGCAGCAGTACCATTTTGCTGCCAAAAACTGGGCTCGTTTTTATCCATTGTTAGCCGATAGAATGGGAGAAGATTGGAAGAACGATTTTCAGCAGGCGGTGGCTACCTACGCCGAGCGGCAGCGTCCTTCCGACGGAGTTCGTCAGTATCCTCCCTTGTCGGTAGCGCACAATCTAGTGGGCGAGCCGGGCAAATTATTGGGCGGAAATAAGCAAGACGGCGGAACCGAGAACCACAAAACGATGTGGCGTACCTCGGGTTTGCTCTACGCGCAACTTTTTCCGGAAGGAAGTCAAATATCCAGCTACCCGGCTGCGGAGGCCGAACAGAAAATTACGTTCTTCTTACAGGATTATCTTCGGCGGATGCTGACCACGGGTAACGGTGAGTACGATTCTCAAATCTACTACCCACATTCCATTGAGTCCTACCTGAATCTGTACGACTTCTCGCCTAATCCTGAGACCCGAGCGGTAGCTAAACTTACGCTGGATTATTATTTGGCAACGTACGCCCTTAAGTCGTACGGCGGAGCCATTGCCGGCGTGCAGAAAAGGGGAGGGTACGGTATCAATGGTCCGAGCGAAATGCGTCAATTGTTGCATACTTGGTTTGGGTCGTCTTCCGGCGGGGATGAACCAAGTAGTGCCAAAGGAATTCTTCACCAAGCAACTTCCACCTACCGTCCTAACCAGGTGATTTGGAACCTGTTCCATAAAAATATTGAGACTCCGTTTGAGCTGAAGGTGGCTCGCCCGTCCTACCACATGGATCAGCCCAATACGTTTCAAGAATATTTCTACGGCAGTAAAAATTTCGGCTTAGGTAGCGTATATCTAACGAAAGTGGATAATCCCAACCAGCAAATCGTTTGGTCGTTGGTAGCACTAAATGAAGGAAAGCCACTGACATTCGGTGGGTTGCAGCCCTACCATCGGTCGCCGGGAGGTAACAGTCCGTATACGCAAACCCTTCAGCACCAAAATGCCATACTGGTGGCTTCGGCCCCCACCGAGGGCGAGCCTAACGACATTGCCTCCAGCCGACAAGGTTCTTTCGCCCGGGAGCCACTGCGATTGATGGACGCACCGAAGGCTGATTCCTTCGGAAGCTTTCTTCAACAAGCCAAGTACCAGGCAGCTACCTGGCTGTTTGTACCTGAACAAGTGAACCGAGTACAGGAACAAGACGGACGCATTTTTATTGATGTAGGTTCGGCCTTTGTAGCGGTAAGCCCATTTTCACCGAATTATTACTGGCTGGATGCGAAAGCTAACGATGTGCAAGAAGTCGAAGCGACAGAGAAAAAAGCCAAACATCTCTACGACAACCAGGTACTGGTTGTTCCTGGAATGTTTTCGGGCTACGCGCTGGAAGTGGTGGAGAAAAAAGATTATACTGATTTTTCCGAGTTTATAAGTAGCGTTATTCAGCAAACCCAAATTCGGGTAAATACGAACCATCAGACGGTACAGTACCAGCCCCTATCGGGTACCAGCTTGGAGATGCGCTATCAAGCCAACGAATTAAGGTGTACCGGAAGTATTGATGGCAAACCGTTGAAATTTGAGAACTGGACGAGTAACGGGGGCTACGAAAGCCCCTACATAACTACCGGCAACGGCAAAATGACCATCACCGATGGTAAAGAAGGTTACTCGGTTGATTACTCCAAGTTTAATCCGGTGTATAAAAAACTAAAGCAGAGCTATTTGGATGAGTAATGACTGGTGATTAATGCTTAATGCCGTCGTAGCGCAGAACAATGAGCAGTGAAAATCATTATTCGCTAGTCATCATTCATTAATCATCAATCAGTAGTTCCAGAGCGTAAGTCCAACAATGTTCCAGTAGAGTAAATACGCGGCAATAGTACAATGCGCCAGCGATGCTACCAGCGTGAAGTATTTACCCCACGGAGTAGCAGACCGGTTCAAGTAGATTGCAATCAACGTTTGAGATAATGCGCCGAAGGAAAGGAGAAAGAATGTCCATCCGCAAATTAAAAATAGAACTGCTCCTAAGCTGAACGGTATAAAAGGGTCGTACAATAAAGTCACCGAAACGACCATGCCTACGAAGGAACCGAAGGCTAGAAGTATTAGTAGCTGAAGACGGGAGTGATCTTTCTTTCCTTTAATCAGTTTGACAATTACTCTTATTGTAATTGTTACCGCAGCTATCATCATGATAAGTAGACTTGATGCTATCGCGTAAAACTGAAAGTACCCCCACCCAACGGGAATCTGCCGATAGGCCGTACTTTCCAACCATTGCCAATTTCCGTCGGTGTCTTCTACAAAAGCTGAAGTTGCTATTGGCTCATGAGGCTTTCTGAATTGAGTATTGCTTACCGGTACTAGTTCCTGATGTCTACCAAACATACCTCGTTGGTACCACTGTCCATTTTTTTGCTCAATAAACTGTAGATCGACTAATCGTACGGCAAAGTCAGTGATGCTCATAGTAGAAGTGATCGGTTGGTAGCAGCCCGCTAAAGAAGAAGGTGAGGAAATGGAGGGAGTATCGCTGAAACTATTCTTTGAACTTGTTGGTGGAAGAGCGTAGGATAGAAGGGCTTCTTTTACTGCTCTTAGGGCTGCTTGACCGTCTCGATGATTAATCAGAATAATGTAGCCAATGTTTAGCTCTCTCGAATAGCCAAATTCCGATAAGAATCCGCCGTAGCTACCATCGTGACCGTAGAAAAGGTGGCCTTGCTCTATCTCGCCCCGTAGCCCTTTTCCGTAACCGTACTGAACTCCAGCTTGGGCGAGTAAAGATGTTTCCGGAGTTTCCATGCTGCTTACCGAAGCAGGACTTATAATCTGGTGACCGTTGACTTCTCCTTCGTTGAGAAATAGCTGAACTAACGTTGCCATATCTTGGGTAGAAGCTACGATGCCTCCGGCGGACCACTGCGGAAGATCGGGATACGGCTCTTCCACCAGTCCGCTGGTGTACCCTTTAGATACGAAAGGTAAAGTTTCATTAGATACTCGATAGCTAGCTCGATCCATTTTTAGCGGTGCAAAGATGTTTTCTTCAACAAACTTTTCGTAAGATTGCTCCATCGCAGTAGCAATGCCGTAAGCGGCGACCATAGCTCCCAAATTGTTGTACGCAAAGTACGAACCTGGTTTCCAGCGAGTAACTAATGATGGTTTACTCTTTTCCATAACTGCGCCAAGTGGGGTGCTGGAATTAGCCTGAGAGAATAAGCTGAAGTGTGCTTCATCGAAACCCGAAGTATGCTCCAACAAATGGATCAACCGGACGGGATGAGTATTTTCCCAATGGTTATCAAAATCCAACGAGGGGATAATATTTATAAATGGCTGGTGAATGTCTAGCATTCCTTTCTCCTGAGCTATCATAGCAGCTAAAGAAAGAAAAGTCTTAGCAATAGAGCCAATACCGAACAGTGTCTGCTCATTCACCAACGTGCTATTCTCAACATCAGATAGCCCTAGGTTACCCATCCAGATAATACTATCTTTTGCCACTAAGGCTACGCCTGCTCCCGGCACTTCATGCGCTTCAAGAATCTTTAGAACAACCGAGTCAAGATTAGTGAATTTCGTTGATTGAGCAGTGGTTTGGTTTTGAAAAAAGGACAATACGATAGCAACTATGAAAATGATCTTTTTCATGGTGAGTTGATTTTGAGAGATAAAAAATACTGGGCAGCGAAGCGATGCGGAAATTTAAGGTTCTTCGTAGTCGAGAATATCGCCCGGTTTACAGTCTAGGGCTTGGCAGATAGCTTCTAATGTGTTGAAGCGCACGCCTTTTACTTTGCCTTTTTTCAGCAGCGATAAATTAGTCATAGAAACCCCTACCTTTTCGGAAAGCTCAGTTAGCGACATTTTTTTCTTCGCCATTGCAACATCAAGATTGACAATAATCGGCATAACTATACAATAGATTCGTTATCAAGCTTAATGAGTACGCCCACCCGAAACACTTCGGCAATAATTAGTAGTATCAATCCAGTAAGGAGTGCTTGCCAGTTGGTATCGAAACTCAACCATATTTGATTAGAAGATAAGTTAGCTGAAAAAGTGTCAAACAGATTGGCATATTCCTTTCCCTCTACCTCAATAGTAGTAGCGATGTAGCCTCGATAAGTCAGGCTTTTGATTAAGCTGTAGGGCGTAGCTAAAATTACTAGTAACGCAATGTTTCTCAGCCGATGGGCATTTTCAGTAGTAAAGATGCGCTGGTGCTGAAGCGAAGAAAGAATCCTGATTAATAACCAAGTTACCCCAATCGTTATGGCGAAGCCGAGAGCTATTTCCAGAAATTTGAGTAAGTAGTAGTCTACACTTTCTGAGGAGAACTGGATGCTACCTTGATTGATGGTAACAGCAACATCGCTTAGGTGCGGATGGATACTGCTAGTACGAAGGTCAGTTACGGCAGCGCCTACTTCAACGGGCCAGGCTGATAGAAGGGTATCCTCTGATGAGATTATGGTTGTTGCGAAGATAATCAGCACCATTGCCGCCATAAGAATTTCTAGAATCAATGCGAAGATTACTAATCCTCTCAGCGTACTAATTAGCTTTTTATGACGAACGTATTGCATAGCGAATATTCATTTGTTTTTACAAACGTAAGCACAATACTCTAGTAAAACAATTAATTTTTTATGTTTTACATAAAAAATTATTTACAAAACATGAAATAATGAACTGGATCTTAGATTCAACAATCCGCGCCGATTTCTACTCATCAATCAGGCCACTGCGTTTCAAATCCTTGAGAACGGATAAGCTTTTGAAAGTCAGCCAGTAGACTTTCATTTTCGCGAACGGCGTGGGGAGTGGTTTTTTTATCTAGTGCAAAAGCAGCTAACATTCCTACTGCTTCGCCGATGCTCCATTCTACCGGGTGCAGACGGTAGCAGCCGTTGGTGATGTGAGTAGTTCCGATGTTTTTATTGGCTGGAAGCAAATTCTGCATCCGTTGGGGCAGCAAAACCCCCAGAGGAATCTGGAAAGGTAGGGAAGCAAAGTCGATGTAATTATCACCGCCGGAGCTGGGATGCAAGTCAATGTGGTAGTAGCCGATACCCACACTGTCGTAAAAATTAGCTGCTGTTTGCCCATTTTCTTTTCCGGCTACCATCAGACGGTTCTCTTTACCTACGTGTTCTTCCAGCACCCGAAAGACTGGTTTTATTCGGCGCGATTCCCGCACGTAGGGATACTTAGCCAGCCCGTCGTCAGTTCCTAGAATATCTCCGCGCAGGCGCAACCCGGGCCAGCCTTGACCACCGTCGGAGCGAGGGGCTTCGGCTTGTAGCCAATAGAAAAGTGATAAGCTTAGCTGCTTGCTTTGGGCTACGTGACGATCAAATTCTTCGGAGCTTACATCTACCAGGTTTCCTAGAAAATAATCATTCTGCGGCCAATTGATAATTGTGCTGTCGCCCGGATACGCTCCTTCTTTAAAATTATGACGATCAATCAGCTTGCGGTAGTTCCAGAGATTAAGCACATCTCCGGTGGCTCCGCCTTCGGGGTGAAACCCCAGTGTTTTAGGCTTTAGGGTAGAAGGGTGGGTGTAGGTCAACGAAAGTAGTTCGCCGGGCCAAGGTGGTTGTAAATCAGGGATAAAATTTCGCCAGAAGGCATAATCCTGGGGCTTCTCAATTAGGTTCTCGGTTCCTGGAACGTAATCCATCGCCAGACACATCGTAAACGATTGCTGATTAGCGGGATCAGCTTGTTCGGCGGCATGAAGTTCTCCCGTATCTGATTTAGCTTCGGTACCAGTTACGTATTCAGTATTAGTCAAAGGAAGTAAATCACCCAACTCGGTGGCATCGGCAAAGTAGGGCGCAGTTAAGGTTATTTCTTTTTCGGTATAAATGTCTCTAGCAGTTAAAGCCCGTACTTTCTCGCCA
This sequence comes from Tunicatimonas pelagia, assembly GCF_030506325.1. Taxonomy (NCBI): domain Bacteria; kingdom Pseudomonadati; phylum Bacteroidota; class Cytophagia; order Cytophagales; family Catalimonadaceae; genus Tunicatimonas; species Tunicatimonas pelagia. Next base: position 6,183,700 of record NZ_CP120683.1, read on the forward strand.
TCAGCATCAGCACCTACAATTTTGTGGTTGAGCAGCAAGGTGAGTTGTCCATTACTTAAATAAGGGGCTAACATTGCATTTAGTACTGCTAAGGCTACCCGAGGCTCATGGCAAAGCCGGGATACTGCCCCATTGCCCGGATTAAAATACTGCTGTTGACGAGCTGCTTCCGTAACTGGATAGTTCTGAAAGTAGTACTGCCGAACGGCACTCCGAAAATCCCGATAGAGCTGGGTAGCTCCGTGGGTTTCAATCCACTGATGTTCATCGGGGGGAACCCCCTGCTGGGTAATTTGCCCGCCAATCCAATTGGTTTCTTCGGTCATCACTACGCGGAGCCCGTTGCGTAAGGCAGCTAAAGCGGCGGCACAGCCCCCTAACCCACCTCCGGATACAACTAGGTCAACAGTATATTCGTTCTGTACATTATTATTAATCAGAGAGTTAGTGAAGTAGGATGGAGAACTCAGTATGGGAAGCATGGTCAATGAACTACCTCCAATACCTACGTTTTTAATAAATCTTCTGCGCTTCATAGTTTTGCTAGAGTGAAGCGAGTAAATTAAGATTAATCACCCTTATTTCTTCACAATCTGGTAAAAAATCCGTTTTAGCTAATGCGGGGTTAGCGTAGAGCACGTAAGCTAAGCCAGGGTTTTCGGTTGTAAAGCCTCTGATTATCTGTTATCTTTAGAGTACAATAGGCGTGTATTATGGGGGAAGTGGTACAAAATTTTTATTGGTTCAGCCGAACGACAGTACTCTTTTTACTGATGGTGGCCCCTCAGCTTTTATCGGCTCAAGATCAAACTCAGGTCTTTATTCAGGGGCAGGTAGTGGGAGGCGATAGCCTGGCCCCCTTGCCTTACGTGCATATTCGTGGTCAGGATGGTAGAACCGGCACGGCTACCGATAGTGAAGGTTTTTTCGGTGTGAATGTGCTTCAGCAAGATACCATTATGTTCAGTAGCGTTGGCTACAAACCCTACTTCTTAGTTCCGGCCGACAGCTCGGTTGAACGTTTAGAGCGACTAAGGATTGTGATGATTCCTCACGTGGGAGAGTTACGGGAGATTACCATAAAAGCGTACGATAATATTGAACAATTTATTCGCCGGGAGGATGAACCTTTCTCTATGAAGCGCCCTAAGGGTGAACCTTTGTTTGAACGGAAAGACCCGAAAGAGGTAGCCGCTGTCCGACTTGCGACAGGAGCGAATGGGGCGGTATTAGAAGGGGGGATTACCGCTTTTGCTAATTTGTTCAATAGTCAGCATCAACAGAGAAAGAAGCTGAAGGAAATTATGGCAATGAAGGAGAGTGAAGCCCGTCAGCAGCGAATACAAGAGATGATGATCGAGCGGTATCAGGAGATGCTGGTGTTAGCCGATAATAATCTGAGTGAGATTGATATTCAACGGTTTACCCAGGAATATATGCCCCCTTCTTCGGTAATGCTATATCAGGATGATTACACCGTTATGCTCGGTATTCTACAAAATATGGGTAGTTTTGAGACCGAAGCTGAGCGGCAATTAGCGGTTCAGGAACTACTGAAAAACAAAGTGTTTGAGGGAGATATATCAACCACTCGCCAATAAAAAATCACTCTCTAAGAGATGAAGCTCGTTTGATAAGATGGTGTTTTATCACAATAGTGTTTTGTTCATCTTGACTCTCGTTATTAAGCTGACGAATTAGGGTTCGAGCAGCAATCTCACCCATTTCTTGTCCCGGATAGTGAATAGTGCTCAGTGCTGGTTCTACTACCCTGGATAGTAAATCATTGTTAAACCCGACTACTGCAATCTGTTGCGGCACCTTAATATCCGCTCTTTGTAGTTCGCTTATGATAGCTGCCGCTTGGGTATCGCTAACGCAAAAAAGCCCATCAGGCAACGTGTCCATCGCCAGAATATCTTGAGCAGTATTGCCCGGATTTACATCGCGCAGGTCGGGGAAAAGCACTAACGATGGGTCATAATCCAAGCCAAAATCTTGCAGTGCCTGCTTATATCCCGAATGACGACCCTCATAAACACTAGACCGTAGATTTCCCGCCACGTGCACCACTCGTCGACATCCCTGCTCAAGCAGGTGCTGAGTAGCACTGTAGCCTGCCTGAAAGTTATCAATGGTAATGCAAGTGCAGTTGGGGGCTTCAATCACGCGGTCGTAGAAAATTAGGGGGATTTCTTTTTGTAGTATAAACTGAAAATGTTCAATGTCTTCAGTATCACTAGCCAAAGAAACCAATAAGCCATCTACCCGACTGTTAAACATCGTATCTACATTCGACCGCTCTTTTCTAACCGACTCCAACGACTGACTGATAATGAGGTTGTAACCCGACTGGTTAGCTATTTTTTCAATACCAGCAATGACGGTAGAAGTAAAGTAGCTATTCAGGTGAGGAACAATAACTCCGATAGTGTTCGTTTTCTGTTTACGAAGGTTACTAGCGAAAATATTTTGTTGATAGCCCATCCGGCGAGCCGTCTCGTGAATTTTTTCCCGGGTTTGCTTCTTAATTGCCGGGTGATCGTTTAATCCCCGACTTACGGTAGCTGCTGAAATTTGCAGTTCCTTCGCAATGTCATATATGGTAATATCTTTAGAGTTCTTCATTCCCCGAAGCAAGAAAGTTGTCGATCAGAAAGCAGTTTTAACAGATAATTGCAAACCCAATATATGTACGAATAATAGGAAATTTTATTATTTTGCAATCGGTTACGTATAATGATATATCTTAGGCGTTAAACTAACTATACAAAAATAACAAAATTAAGCTCGGTTATAAATTCTGCAAATGGCTATTTTATGCAGTGCTTTAAGGAGTATCAGCTCCTTAGCTATTTGAGAATCATTTAGTAACAGACAGTCGGCTTTCTCATCATTGAATTTACGTTAAGCAACCACCTAAATCAGTATTTATGTTTTTAACTCCAGTTCTACAGTGCTTATCACTGGTTTTAGTATCTGGTATTTTTGGAATTAGCACAACCGCCCCGCGACCATCAGTAGATATTTACGTAGATGCTGGTGTGTACAATCGGTTTAATACCCCTGTTTCAGTTACACTGGAGAGCGTAGCTATTTCTTTATCAGGGGATAACTTTCAGCTAGTAGAAATGGTGGAAGGGGAAGAAAAGCCCGTTGCGGCTCAGTGGGAGGGAGGGTACACCCCTAGGTTACATTGGATTCTGAAAGGGGAGACTCGGGCCGGAACCACTCGCCACTTTATACTAAAACCTTCTTCCGATACCCCAAAAAACCGTCCACCTGAGGTAGTTGCTGAAGATAACGGGCAAGCTCTGCAACTAAAGATCAACGATCAAGACGTCTTGTCGTATCACTACGGTCTTACTCCCGTGCCGGAGGGAGTCTCTGAGCGCTATCGTCGCGGTGGGTACATTCATCCACTGCGTTCGCCTAACGGTGGGGTCCTTACCCGAATACAACCGCCCGATCATTACCACCACTACGGGGTCTGGAACCCCTGGACGACCACCGAGTTTGACGGGAAGGAACTAGATTTCTGGAACCTTTACAAAGGTCAGGGAACGGTGCGGGTGAAAGATATTCCTCTGGTGGTGGAGGGTGAGGTCTTTGGCAAATTAACTGCTACTCATGAGCACGTAGTGCTGGATACACTCAATGCCCAAAATAGCCAAGTTGCCTTAAATGAGGGCTGGGAGGTGCGCGCGTGGAATACTCAATCCGATGGCTTTTTGGTAGATTTTATCTCTACCCTTAATCCGGCTACCGCATACCCGTTCACTATTAAAGAATATCGTTACCAAGGCTTTGGCTTTCGGGCCAATGAGCAATGGAATGACGAAAGTGCTACGCTAATCACCTCTGGCGGATTAAATAAATCGGATGGAAACGGAACCCGGGCTCGTTGGTGCTATGTAGAGGGACCCACGGATGCCGGACCAGCGGGAGTCCTCTTCATGACGTATCCTACCAATTTTAACTATCCCGAGAAAATACGTGTTTGGCCTACGGGTGCAAACGATGGTAAGGAGAATGTCTTTTTCAATTTTAATCCGGCAATGGATCGCGATTGGACTCTGCAGCCCGGTCAGGAGTACTCGCTCAAATACCGGATGCTTACCTACGATGGTAAAATGGACGCAGCTACTGCTGAGCGTCATTGGCAGGATTTTGCCCATCCACCCCAAGTAGAGATGTCTAGCCAGCCTTCATTGGAAGGAAAGAAATTACTGCTTTACACCAAGAATGGCAAAGGCTACGTTCACGAAAATATTCCGTACAGCATTGAAGCCATTCAGAAGTTAGCGGACGAACATAAGTTTGAAGTCATTGCTTCTGAAGATCCTGCCCAGTTTACTACCGAGAATTTGCAGCAGTACGATGCCCTAATCTTCTCCAACACGAATAATGATGTCTTTGATACTCCCAAACAAGAGCAGGCATTTAAGCAGTACATGCAGTCGGGTGGACGGTTCGTGGCCATTCACTCAACTTGTGGTTCCGAACGGGACTGGCCCTGGTTTTGGAGAAACTTAGGTGGTAAGTTTGTGCGTCATGCTCCTATTCAAGATTTTAATGTGAAAGTAGTCGATAAAACGCACCCCTCTACCTATTTCTTACCTGAAATCTGGAGTATAAAAGAGGATGAGTGTTACTATCTAAATCAACTGAATCCTAATATTCACGTACTAGTCGCATCAGATTTAACTACCGTAGAGGACGGTAAAAAGTCAGAATACCCCGGTGAGATTTTTGGTGATACTTTTCCCACAACTTGGTGTCATACTACCGATGGAGGGCGTCAATGGTATACTTCCTTGGGTCATCGTCCCGAACATTATTCTGACCCAATATTTATGAAACATATTTTAGGCGGAATTCGATGGGTACTTAGCGATGAAGCCCCTTAATTACTTATTAACGCATTCAAACATTCAATTATTCAAATATCATGAATAGACGAGATTATCTTAAAAAAACACTAGCAACCACTACCGGAGCTTTCTTCGTACCCACTATTGTTCCGTCCAGCGTTTTTGGTAAAAATGCTCCCAGCAACAAAATTCAAGTAGGGCAGATCGGCTTCGGACGCATCGCTATGTCACACGATTTACCCGAAACCATGAAGCACGATATATCGCGGGTAGTTGCTGTGTGCGATGTAGATAGCAAGCGTAAAGAAGACGGTAAAAAGTTTATCGAAAAGTGGTATGCTGATAATAAGAAAAAGGAAAACTTCGTCGACGTAAAAATGTACGATGATTACCGGGAGATGCTAGCTAGTCCTGATATCGATGCCGTAATCGTAAGTACCCCCGATCACTGGCACGCCCAGCCCGCCATTGAGGCTGCTTTGGCCGGGAAAGCGGTGTACCTACAAAAACCCACCTCGCTCACTATTGAAGAGGGGCGGGCAATGAGCGATATCATTCACCAAACTGGCGCAGTTTTTCAGTTGGGTAGCCAACAGCGTTCAATGAACCCCTGGCCTCAGTTTAAGCGGGCTTGCGAGTTGGTGCGAAACGGGAGGATTGGCGAGATTAAAACGGTTAAGGTTGGTTTGCCGAGTGATCCTTCCGGCGGAGAAATGGTTCCAACCGATATACCCGATCACCTGAACTACGATATGTGGCTGGGCTCGACCCCTTACGTACCTTACACCGAAGAGCGGGTGCACCCCCAGCCTCCGTTTACCGATAACAAATCACAATTCTCCCGACCGGGTTGGCTTCGCTGCGAGCAGTTTGGGGCGGGCATGATTACTGGCTGGGGTGTTCACCATATTGATATTGCCCACTGGGGCATGGGTACGGAATACACCGGGCCGATAGAAGTAGAAGCTACCGCCAAATTTCCCGAAACCGGGCTGTGGACCGTACACGGACCCTACAATGTAAAAAGTAAGTACGCTAATGGGGTAGAGATGATTGTGGATGGTGAACTACCCAACGGAGTACGCTTTGAAGGAACGGAAGGCTGGATTTTTGTTTCCCGGGGCAATGTAGGTGTTACCGCTTCTGACCCCAACCTCGGTAAATCCGAAGCTTTTATGGCGAGCGATCCAAAGATACTGGAGTCAGAAATTAGCCCGGATGAAATTCAGTTGTACGAAAGCCAGGAGCAGCACGGCAACTGGCTAGATTGTATCAAGTCGCGTGAATTGACTATTTCCCCGGCTGAAGTAGCCCACCGTTCGTGCTCGGCCTGTTTGGTGTCGCATATTGCTATGAAACTACCTCGTAAACTCTACTGGGATCCCATCAATGAGCGCTTCAAGAATGATGATGAGGCCAACTCCATGCTATCCCGTTCGCAGCGTCACCCCTGGGGTTACGAGCACGTAGATGCCCTCAAAGCGAGTTATGGGAGATAGGTGAGATAGTGTTAGGGTTTTAGAGTGTTACGGTGCTTGAGTTTAGAGTTCTACGTTTACCAAGTATGAACTCAAAACCAAATTACTATAACACATTAACACTAAAACACTTCAGAACTCCGGCACTACACTTTTTTTATTACCTTAGCAACCGATTACAATAACCCAACGAATGAACCAATCAATTCGAGCAGTTACCTTTATGCTCATTTTATCGGCCTGTGGTGGAACCAATCAAGATCAAGCTGATGCTACTGAAGAACAGTCAATAGCTAACCAATTTACCGGAGCAGACGATGAAGTAAAGTTAATGACCGTAGACCCTGGTCATTTCCATGCGGCTTTGGTGCAGAAGTTTATGTACGATCAGGTAGATTCGGTAGTGCAGGTGTATGCTCCCGAGGGTAAAGACTTACAGTTACACCTACAGCGAATTGAGGGCTTCAATACCCGCAGCGATGAACCTACTGCTTGGACACAGGAGGTTTACACCGGGCCTGATTTCTTCTCAGCGATGATACAAGAACAGCCCGGCAATGTGGTAGTGCTATCGGGTAATAATGCTAAGAAGACGGAGTATATTCAGCAATCGGTAGAAGCCGGGTTGAACGTGCTGGCGGATAAACCGATGGTGATCCACCCCTCTGAGTTTCCTAAGCTAAAATCAGCGTTAGCTACCGCTCAGGAACAGGACGTGCTACTGTACGATATTATGACCGAGCGCTACGAGATTACCACCATGCTCCAAAAAGCACTATCGCAAAAAGCAGAAGTGTTTGGTGAATTGGAAATGGGTGCCCCAGATAATCCGGCGATCTCTAAAGAAAGCATTCACCATTTTTCTAAGGAAGTGGCGGGTAGCCCACTAATTCGTCCCGCTTGGTTTTTTGATACTGAGCAGCAGGGTGAAGGTATTGTAGATGTCTCTACGCACTTGGTAGATTTAATCTTATGGGAATGCTTTCCTGAAGAAGGAATTGATACTACGGAAGTAGCGGTGGTAAGTGCCCGACGCTGGGCAACCGAACTGACCCCAGCTCAGTTTGAGAAGGTAACCGGAATGGCTGAGTTTCCCGACTACTTGCAGAAAGATGTACAGAATTCAGTGCTGAACACGTATGCGAATGGTGAATTTGTCTTTACTGCTCGAGGTGTCCACGGCAAGGTAGCCGCTATCTGGAATTTTGAAGCTCCCGAAGGGGCTAAAGATACCCACTATTCCATCATGCGGGGAACAAAAGCAAATTTAGTTATCCGACAAGACGCGCCGCAAAATTACCAACCGGCATTGTACGTAGAGCCAATCGGTGAGACAGCAGGTTTTGAAGAAAAGCTGAAAGCTGCCCTTAATGAGCTAAGTGGTGAGTACCCTGGGCTAAATATGCGTACATCGGAAAGCGGCTGGGAGGTACTGATCCCTGAAGAATACAAAGTAGGTCATGAAGCCCATTTTGCTCAAGTGACTGAAAAGTATCTGGAATACTTAGTAGCGGGAGAGATACCTGATTGGGAGGTGGCGAATATGCTCACGAAGTACTATCTTACCATGCAAGCTTACGAGATGAGCCGAAACAATTAGCAATGTACAGTGAACAGTTAGCAATTGGTAGTGAAGCTTAGAACAATTTGTAATTAGCAATCAGCAATCAAACAATTGAGCCATCGAGTATTTGAGCTTATGAAAATAAAAATTTGGGTCGGGTTGGCCACTTTTCTGCTAATTGGCTGTGCTCAGGAAGAGGAGATAAAGACACTCCGGTTGGGGCATGGCTTATCGGTAGACCATTCGGTGCATCAGGCAATGATGTTTATGGGAGATCGGCTGAAGGAAAAGTCAGAGGGGAAGATGGAGCTTAAAGTATACCCCAGCGAACAGCTCGGTTCAGAACGGGAATGCGTAGAGCTACTCCAGTTCGGTAGTTTGGCCATGACCAAAGTATCGGCAGCAGTAATGGAAGGTTTTGTCGATAAATACCGGGTGTTAGGCTTGCCGTATCTATTTGAAAGCAAAGCCCACGCTTTTAAAGTATTGGATAGCGATGTCGGTAAAGAAATTCTGGAATCAGGTGAGTCTATTTGGCTACGGGGGCTAGGCTTTTACGATTCGGGCTACCGCAGCTTCTACACCAAAGATCGCCCGATTAATACGCCCAGTGATTTGTCGGGGATGAAAGTTCGGGTTATGTCCAGTATCAACTCTATCAATATGGTAGAAGCGATGGGTGGCTCACCCACCCCAATTTCTTTTGGAGAACTGTATACGGCTTTGCAGAGTGGGGTTGTTGATGCGGCGGAGAATAACCCGCCTAGTTTTTATCTATCGCGCCACTATGAGATTTGTAAGTACTATTCTATCGACCAGCATACCCAAGTACCCGATGTATTACTGATTAGTCAGATTATTTGGAATGAGCTAAGCCCTCAGGAACAGCAGTGGGTGCAGGAGGCTGCCGACGAATCAGTAGTGTATCAGCGAGAACTATGGGAAGCCTCAGAGCAAGAAGCGATGGACGCAGTGAAAGCCGCCGGAGTAGAAGTCAACTATCCCGATAAAAGCCCTTTTCAGGAAGCGGTAGAAAGTGTATACGAGCCATTTAAAGATAACGAAGAACTGAACAGCCTCATTCAACGCATAAAAGCGGCCTCATAGCCCACGATATGACTTTACGAAATACAGTTGATAAGATAGTACGATGGTTGCTGGTTGCCCTCATGGCGGCTATCGTGGTTGACGTAACCATCCAGGTAGTCAGTCGCTATTTATTTCAATCGCCTTTTAGCTTTACCGACGAACTAGCCGGGTTTCTGCTCATCTGGGTAGGACTTTTGGGTTCGGCCTACGCCACCGGGGAAAAACAACACTTAGCCATTGACTTAATTTCGGGCGGAATGTCCCCGGAAAGAAAACGCCAACTGGATATTCTCATCAATGTTATTGTCGTGATATTTGCTTTGGGAGTGCTGGGGGTAGGCGGGTTTTGGCTAGTATACACCAGTTTCTTGTTTGGGCAAATATCGGCTGCCCTGGAACTTCCCCTGGGCTTTGTGTATCTGGTGGTGCCCGTATCCGGATTGCTCATTGCCTACTACGCCATTGATAATACCCGAACTGCAAGTGAAAGGTGATAATGGATAATTGGAAATGTGAGATGTGAAATGTGAGAAGTTAGAGGTTAAGTCAAAAAAAGACAATTTTCCAAAACCCAAAACCCAAAACCCAAAACCCAAAACCCAAAACCCAAAACCCAAAACCCAAAACCCAAAACCCAAAAAATCAGCAATTGAACAATCAACCAACTAATGGAAGCTACCGAAGTCCTTATTCTTGTTTTTAGCTTTGTGATCTTTATTGCTATCGGCGTTCCTATTGCCTACTGTATCGGCATTGCCGGGGTCATCACCATGCTACTCTCCATTGACTACCTTCCGGCGGTGACCACCTTTGCCCAACGAATGGCAACGGGGCTTAACAGTTTTACCCTACTGGCAATTCCCCTCTTTATTTTGGCGGGGCAACTGATGAATACTGGAGGAATTGCCTCCCGGCTGATTGAATTCGCGAAGGTACTGGTAGGTCGCTTACCGGGTGGTCTGGCGGTGGTAAACGTACTAGCGAATATGCTATTTGGTGCCATATCCGGGTCGGCCGGAGCGGCTGCTTCAGCAATTGGAACCATCATGCACCCCCGAATGAAAAAAGAGGGCTACGATGAGAACTTCAGTGCCGCCGTAAATATAACCTCGGCTACTACCGGGCTGGTAATCCCGCCCAGTAACATTCTGATTATTTACTCACTGGCAAGTGGGGGAGTGTCTATCGCAGCATTATTTTTGGCGGGTTACTTACCGGGGGTATTGACTGGCTTAGCCCTTATCGGTTTTGCTACGGCTTACGCGTATCGTCACAATTATCCTACCGGAGAGAAAGTGCCATTGCGGGAGGGGATACAGAAGTTCTTGGCAGCCCTGCCTAGCCTATTGCTACTCGTTATCATCCTCGGTGGAATTGTAGCGGGGATATTTACCGCCACTGAAGCTTCGGGCGTAGCGGTGCTGTACTGCTTAGCCCTCGCATTTATTTATCGCGAAATTAAGGTGAGCGATTTACCCGATATTTTGATACGAACCACACTGACCACCTGTATCGTGCTGCTAATGGTTGCTGCTTCAATTGGCCTTTCTTGGGTCATGGCTTACGAAGAAATTCCCCAAAACGTTAGTGCCGCCTTGCTCACCCTGAGTGATAGTCCGTTTTTGATCTTGTTGATCATTAACATGATTCTGCTTTTTGTAGGAATATTTATGGATATGACCCCCGCGGTACTAATCTTTACTCCAATATTTCTTCCGATAGTCACTCAGCAACTGGGCATTGACCCGGTTCACTTTGGCATTATTCTGATAGTCAACCTCTGCGTTGGTTTATGTACCCCGCCCGTAGGTACTGTATTGTTCATTGGGTGCAGTGTGGCTAATATTAAAATTCAGTCAGTAGTGAAGCCTCTGCTGCCCTTCTTTGTGGCGATGGTTGTGGTATTGCTGCTAGTCACGTACATTCCTGAAATCAGCCTGTGGTTACCTCGCCAATTTGGGTTCTAAATGAATTACAGTTTATAAGGAACAGAAGTGGTGGGATCGAAGAAAAAGAGAGTTCATCCTTCAATTTATTCTTTGAAAGACAAACTCTCTCATAAATTTAGGCTTTTCTCCTACTGGTTGAGCGGTATTTCTACCAATCGTTTGCTTTTTTTTAGGTAGCGAACCGTAGCATAGCTCACGGTAAGCAGCACAAAAAGCGTAATTAAATAGGGGAGTAGCGTATCTACCGCTGGCCGTCCTCCTGATCGGTACAGGGTGTTTGCTGTTACCAGCACTGCGGCTGCCGTCCAGATATATGTGGTATTGTATTCTTTAAGAACCGCCCGACGCCCGTTAAACTGCATACTTCTTAGGGTGCTGCCCAATCCAGATAGTGCCGGCAGCCACCGGTTCACATCTTGTTGGTACGATTGGTAAGCCTGCCCAAATTTAGCTGCCAAGAAGTGCTCTTCTGCCATCACAATAGCCTGGTAGAACAAGACGAAGATCGGAGTGATAACAGTTACGAAGATCAGCGAGTTGGCCATTACTCCCAACCCGAGAATCATCAGGATGTTTCCTACGTACAAGGGGTTTCTACAGTGGCTAAATAGTCCGCCAGTCACTAATTCTTCGGCGTATACTTTATAGTTTTTACCGCCTCGGATAATGTACTGCAAACCAATTGTGGTAATCCGAATAGTCTGTCCTGAGAGGGCAATCATAAATCCTAGCCCAATAGCCAGCCACGGGTGGACAGTCAGCGGAGGTGAGGGAATAAAGAGTAAAGCGTAGAAAACGGGAAACAGGCTATTACGATAGCGAAAAAGAAAGTTGCCAAATTTTACCATTATTTCATTGCAATTATGCCACAGAAATTATACCATTTAAAAAAGACTTCTTGGTAACGAAACCCAGTAGCCTCGAGCAGGGCTTGATTCTCCTTCAATTTATAGGGGATCAGCACATTCTCCAGGGCTTCCCGTTTTTGAGAAATCTCCATTTCGCTATAGTTATGGCGCCGTTTCATGTCATAATAGTACTTGATAAATAGGCGATTAAACAGCGAGTCTTCCCCCAAGACCTTCTCTACAATAATTAAGCACCCATCATTGTTAAGCTGTCGGTAAATATCCTGAATAAGCCTTTCCCGGTAGAGCGGACGGACAAACTGAAGAGTCAAGCACATGATAGCCACCGAAGCCGATTCCAGCGTGATTCCCTGGTTTAAATCGGCTGATACCAAATCAAAATTACGGGTAAGTCCCGCTTGCTCGAAGTTATTACGACATTTATTCAACATCTCCGGAGACTCATCAATCCCTACAAAGCGAACAGATGGGTCAACCACTGGATCAAGGTTTAAAAGCGTAGTGCCGGTAGAGCACCCGAGGTCATAAACGGCTTGGTTGGGCTGAGCAAAATCGGCTACTAATTCGGTTAACATTCGTTGAATCTCTCCGTAGAAAGGAACCGAGCGCGAAACCATGTCATCAAAGACCTGAACCACGTTCTCTCCAAATTTAAAATCGCCCATCGCATTAGGGCGGTCAAATACTTGATCTCTTTCTTTGTCCATGAGCATATAGTTAGATTATAAGTTTTTCCTATTATTTTATTCTGTATTTCAGGAAAAGAGAATGGTAAAAGAAGGGTGAATATAAGTTCTCTAATGCGAAAAACTGTGCTAACTTAGCCAAATATTCATAGTAACACAATACGCTATTCAACTGAAAGATTATGGAAAACAGCGACCTTTTTACTATTTCTGGAAAAATAATTGTCATCACCGGTGGCGCTGGGGTGCTCGGTGGGAAGATGGCAACGATGTTGCTGGAGCATCAGGCCAAAGTGGTGATTCTGGACTTAAACCAATCATCGATTGACCAAAAGCTGAAAGAGTTACACGCCATCAGTGACAATGCTGTTGGTTACCCTTGTGATGTTACCTCCCAGGAGAAGCTGGAAACGGTAAAACAGCAGATACTAGACAAGTGGGGGCGAATTGATGTGTTAATCAACGCTGCGGGTGGTAATATGCCCGGCGCAACCGTAGCTCCCGATCAAACGGTATTTGATGTATCGGTTGATGCTTTGCAAAAAGTACTGGATCTCAACCTGATGGGTTCAGTACTGCCTACATTGGTGTTGGGTAAGGTAATGGCCGATCAAAAATCGGGTAGTATTATCAATATTTCTTCCATGGCTGCTACCCGTTCTATTACGCGAGTGCTGGGGTATTCGTTGGCGAAGGCGGGTATCGATATCTTCACTCGGTGGATGGCTACTGAGATGTCCTTAAAGTTCGGTGATGGTATTCGAGTGAACGCAATTGCTCCGGGTTTTTTTATCGGAGAGCAAAACCGCCGCTTGCTTACTAACGAAGACGGTTCGCTTACCGACCGGGGTAATACGATCATCAAAAATACACCGATGCAACGCTTCGGTGAAGCAGAAGAACTGAACGGGACAATTCTCTACCTTTGCAGTGATGCTTCCAAGTTTGTAACCGGAACCATTGTGCCTATCGACGGCGGGTTCAGTGCATTCAGTGGAGTATGAGTAAGAATACTTCACAACATTATTTGTATCCTACCTGGCGCTGGTTTGGTCCGTCGGATGGAGTTTCCCTGAGTGAGATTAAACAAGCAGGGGCAAAGGGTATTGTTACGGCACTTCACCATATTCCCTGCGGTGAGGTGTGGTCAGTAGAAGAAATCCGACAGCGACAGCAAACGCTTGAAGCGGCTGGTTTCAACTGGACAGTGGTAGAGAGTGTAAACATTCACGAAAGCATCAAGATTGGTGCCTCCGATCGGGATCAGTACATAGAAAAGTATCAACAAACTCTGCGAAACCTGGCTAAGTGTAATAGTAGGCTGGTGTGCTATAATTTTATGCCCGTGCTGGACTGGACCCGCACCCAACTGGCGTATCCGGTAGAGGATGGCTCAACCGCTCTCCGCTACGACCCTACCGCTTTAGCAGCTTTTGAACTATTTGTGCTGAAGCGAAAGGGGGCGGAAGACCAATACAGTGAGCAACAGCAAGTAGCCGCTGAGAAGTATTTCTTAGCCATGACTGAGGCTGAAAAGGAGGAGCTACAGCAAACAGTCTTAGCTGGCTTACCTGGTACGGATGAAGTGTTTACTCCCGACGAGTTCAACAAGTTTCTGGAGCGTTACGAAAAGGTGGATACTCAACAGTTGCGTGAGAATCTTGTCTATTTTCTACAGCAAATCACTCCGGTGGCGGAAGAGGTAAGTATCAAAATGGCGATTCATCCCGATGATCCCCCATTTCCGATTCTAGGATTACCTCGCGTGGTCAGTACTGAAAATGATTTACAGTTTATCACCAGTCAGGTTCCTTCGCCCAGTAATGGGATTACTTTTTGCACCGGATCGTTAGGCGGAAGGACGGATAATGACCTGCCGGGAATGATTGAACGTTTAGGGGATAAAATACACTTTTTACACCTACGAAATGTGCAGCATAACGCTGACGGTAGTTTTCATGAAGCAAACCATCTGGAAGGAAGCACTGATATGTTTGCGGTGATGCAAGCGGTGATAAATGAACAGCAGAAGCGGGTCAATAATGGGCGGAAAGATATTGCTATTCCGGTACGTCCCGATCATGGTCATCAGTTTCAGTTTGATGCTGAGCGTAGTTTTTACCCTGGTTATTCGGGGGTAGGACGACTACGAGGTCTGGCTGAACTAAGAGGCTTAGAGCTAGGAATTCGCAGAATGATGCAAATAAGTAATATTTAGCCAACAATATGCTCAGAAAACCGTTCTATTTGTTAGCTAAAGCCCTAAAATGAATTTTTTTCACCCCTCATTTGTTGTATAGACATGATTACAATACCCGACAAACGAAAGTCTCAGATTACTAAAGAACTTCTAAAACAGTACAAAAAATCTCATCCTGGAGTTTTCTCCCTCAGCTACTTTGATCCCACTGAAATCAACGACTTTGTAGTGCAACGTGGTTCAGATGTGGTGGTAGACAAGCAAGGGATAGAAAGTTTCCTTCAAGCATTCCGATAGATACCAACAACTGCGCTATTTAGCGCAGTTTGCATTTCTAGGTAATATAGCTCTTAAGTACTTGAGATACTTCCTCTATTGAAGCTATCCTGAATGTACCATCAGCTACCTTTCACAATACCTTGAGCGCGGAGATAGTCTAGGCTTTGCTCCTGATTAGCAAATGCCTGTTCCTTGTTATCAACTGCCTGAAGCTCAATCGCCACGTAGGATACCGATTGTTCCGACAAAAGTTGCAATACTTCGGGGAGCGGTAGAGGATTTTCACCTAGCACCTCTTGAGCCTGTCCATTCTCGGCCGATTTTAGGTGAATGTAAAACAGATTGTCAACATTCTCCCGCAGATAATTCCGAACACTATCCACTGTGCCATGAACGCGAGCTACGCTGAAGGGATTGGCGGTATCAAACTGCCAACCTACCTGCTCGCTCACTTGAGCAAACATATCGGCTACCCCAAAATACGCATTATCATTTCCAAAGAAAGGTTCACCAGCATTTTCAATTACGTACTGTAATCCGGCTTCCTTAGCCAGTGCAGCAGCACTGTCAGCGTACTGCACCGCCAAGTTCAATTCTTCTGGTGTCCAGCCTTGTTTTGCGGCATCACTGGCAAACTCAGATAAGCTGGCCAGCGACCGGATTAACTTGGGGCCATCAAAGACTCCGGCATTTTGTAAGCCTTTCTCAAACGTCGGCCAGAAGTCTTCGTCTAGCAGTCCTTTCTGAATGGCGTAGCTCACTTCAATTCCTTTTTCCTGCGCGTAGGCCGCAATCTCTTGGCTTTCTTCTAATGATAACTCCGCACTCGGATCACGAAGTTCAAGCCAAGCGTAGCCCTGTTGTTCGGCGTAATCAATAAACTGCTTACTCGTCTCTAGCGAGACAGGCATAGCTGCCAGAAAATTTTGCGTGGTGAACCCTAACTTTAAATTCTCATAATCAGCAAACATCAGATTTGGATTAGATACGGCCTCAGCTTCAGTAGCTTGTTCCTGACTGCCCGAAGAACAACCAATAAGAAAGCTCACTATTAGACTGATAAAAAAAAGAAGTAGGTTATTAGGTTTGTTTAGAAAAAGTGTCATTTGTGATAATTTTTAAATCAGAATGAATTGGATTGGGAGAAACTGAAGTAGGCAATAGTGAAATTCTAGTCGAGGTAGTTCCTCTGGATGTGATCTGTTTAAAGAACGGTATGCTACAACCATAAATAGTAGGATGTGTCAGTAGCGTTGAAGCTAGTCAGAAATTAAATTTGTTCAAAATCTGCCTAACCAATTTACACTTTGTACTTTACCATTCAGATCAGCAGATTCTAAAAAACGATTAACAATAAGATTTAATCATTTGATTAAATAAAGTGATTTTTATATATTTGTATTATGTCAATACTTCGGACAGAATTTAGGAAAAGAGAAGGCACCCCATTAAGTTAGTTTTGCGAACAACTTTAGGGTACCATGAAAACCATAGAGATTCTCCAGACGATAATGGCAAAAATGCCGGACATATCCCAACCCATGCATAAGTTTTTAGTGCATCTTGTACAGGTGTTCTTATCGGCTAAGGGGCGTTATAACTTTACCAACTTGTCGCGCTGGGGCGACCTATGTGAGCGTACGTTTCGGCGTAATTACGACAAAGCTTTTGATTTCAGACACTTTAGTGAGGTGCTCATTGATCTGTTTTTTGCTAACCACTCCTGGATTGCGGTGAGTGACTGTAGCTACGTTGCTAAGAGCGGTAAAAAGACGTACGGTTTGGATAGGTACTGGAGCGGATGCTCCCAAAAAGCAATTAAAGGATTAGAGATTAGTGCGCTGGCTTTGGTATCAGTGAAAAGCGGATTGGCCTTAACCCTATCGGTACACCAAACCCCTGGTGGACTCAAAGACGAGACCAACCGCTTACTTTTCTACTTACAGCAGCTAGTCCGTTGTAGTGCCTACCTGCTCAAAAAGACGAAGTACTGGGTGGTAGACGGCTTTTACGCCAAACAAGCCGCTTGGGATCAGGTAGCTGCGTTAGGTATGTTCATGATCACTAAGTTGCGCGGTGATGCCAATATGAACTACTTATATGAAGGCCCCCAAAAGCCCCGAGGGAGAAAACGCAAGAATGGGGGTAAAGTTCACTGGAAAGGCGATGAGGTGTTAACTCGTTTTGAACAACAGGGTACCACCCCTGAAGGTTGGCAAGTCTATTGCCAAGTGGTTTGGTCGGTAAAGTGGAAGCGAAAGATAAAAGTAGTGATGGTTACTACACAAAGTAAAAGCGGCCGAACCGGTTTGTTCTTGTTAGGATGTTCGGATCTGGAACTCTCAGCAAGTCGTATTCTAGCATACTATCGCTTGCGCTTCAATATTGAGTTTCTCTTTAGAGATGCTAAGCAGCATTTAGGACTCAGCCACTGCCAAAGCACTCAAGAAAAACGTTTGGCCTTCCATTTTCAGGCCGTCATGATGACTTTGAATCTGTGTTTGGTAGAGAATCACTTGCAGGGTAGAACCAGCTTCTCACTGCAAGACGTCAAAACAGAGCATTTTAATACCCGTTGGCTACAAATCATTATTTCAAACTTAAATCTGGACGCTGAGTCAATAAAAATGCACCCCAACTACCCAAAGCTATTGCAACGGGGAAAATTGGCTGCATAAAACTGTCCATACTATTGTTATGTCCAAAGAAGTAAATACGTCAAAAGAGCTTTCTACTGAAGAAAAAATAAAGCAAGCAGCGGCCAAGGTGTTTGTACACAAGGGCTACGCTGCTACCAAAACCCGCGATATTGCTGAAGAAGCTGGAATCAATATCGCTTCATTACATTACTACTATCGCAGCAAGGATAAACTCTTCGAGTTGGTCATTGGTGAAGCCTTAAAAAGGTTTTCTAAAATGATGGACAGTACTTTTAACAATGATATGCCACTGCATGAGAAGATAAAAATCTTTGTAGAAAAATATATTGACTTTATCCGGGAGAACCCGATGGTTCCGCTATTCATTGTCGCCGAATCGCAGCACAACCCAGAAACAGTGGATAAACTAATGGCAAATGAACGGACCTTGGACAAGCTAGAGTCTCAGTTTGAAGAACTAGTTGAACAAGGTGCTATTCGCAAAATGCACCATGCCCAATTTATGATGAACATGGTTAGCCTCACAATTTTTCCGTTTCTCATGAAACCACTTCTGTTACATAAAGTTGGGCTATCGCTAGATGAGTATAATGACTTGCTGGAAGAACGTAAAGAAATAATCCCAGAGATGATTATAAATTATTTGTATCTGAAGAAACCAACATGAAATTTTTTTGCTCTAATTATAATCAAACGATTACATCATAAAGTATAAACAGTTAAACAAATCAAAATAATGAAAGCTAAGAAAATAACATTATATCTGGTAGGGTTACTGTTTCTCGGCACCCAGTGGCAGTGTAGCGAGTCATCGGGGGAGAATCAGACTGCTTCAGCCCCAGCTAAGACCGAAAATATCCGCAAGTTTACCACCCAGTCCGCTGAGCCTCAGTCTATCAGACACAGTATCAGCCTCACCGGGCGCGTGGTGCCTCAGCAAAAAATCGACGTGGTAGCTCAGGTGCAGGGCATAGCCGAAAGCCGCCGTAAACCCTTTGAAGAGGGGCAAACATTTCAGCGGGGTGAAGTACTGCTTTCGCTTGATGACGATGAGTTTCGTAGTAACTTGGCTGCTCAGAAGAGTCAATTCTTAGCTTCGTTGGTTCGTATCATGTCGGATTTGAAGCTGGATTATCCTAGCAATTTTCCGGCCTGGAACCAGTACCTAAAGCAATTGGATATAAACCAATCACTATCGTCGCTACCCGAAGTGGAAAACGAGCAGTTGCGCTATTTTTTATCCGCCAATAACATTTTTAACCTCTACCACACTATTCGAAGCCAAGAAAAAACCTTAGAGAAGTACACAATTCGGGCACCCTTCACCGGGGCAGTGACCCAGACGATGATTGATGCCGGAGGGCTGGTGAGTTCGGGAGTGAAGCTAGGTGAGTTTATCCGCACCGATCAGTATGAAGTGCAGGCGGCCGTATCGGTAGAGGACTTGGAATTAGTGGAAGTTGGACAAACAATTCCGTTGAGCTCTCATAGCATTTCCGGGGAGTGGATGGGGCAGGTAAACCGAATCGGTAAACGAGTAGACCCCGCTACGCAATCGGTATCGGTTTATCTGTTGGTAGCGGGCGAGCGACTCAAAGAAGGCATGTACCTAATGGGAGATCTGGCTTCACGCACCTACGAAAACGCAGTAGAAATGCCAAAGGAAGTACTCACTCGCCAAAACCAGGTCTATGTTATTGAAGATTCAGTGGTCAAACTCAAAAATGTTACCCCGCTAGAATATCAGGAAACGACGGTGATTCTACAAGGGCTGGCTCAAAATGACCAAGTAATCACGGATCTAGTAAGCTCTCCAATTCAAGGTATCACCGCTGTTTCCAAATAACTAAAAATACTGAACCATGCGAAGTATAATAAAATATCTTATTCAAAGCCCGACGTTGGTTAACCTGTTCGTAATCCTACTGGTTGGGATTGGGCTTCTGCGACTAGCTCAGACCCGTAGCACTACGTTCCCTAGCCAGAAAGTGCGCTTTATTGATATGACTGTTCCGTATCCGGGTGCGAGTCCCAGTGAGGTAGAAGAGGGAGTTACTGCCCGTATTGAGGATAACTTGGAAAGTGTCACTGGTATTGATCGGGTAACCTCTACTTCTCGAGAAAACTTGGCTTCTATCCAGGTGGAGCTGGAAGAAAATGCTGATGCGGATAAAATGCTGGTGGAAGTAAAGAATGCAGTAGACCGTATTAATAATTTCCCGAGTGGGGTAGAGCCGGTGTCTATCCAGAAGCGCGAACCACTCAATTTAACAATGAGTGTTGCTCTACAAGGCGATTTGCCACTGCAAGCAATGAAAGATTACGCTGAAGAAATTCGGGATGATCTGATGACCGCGCCGGGTATCTCAACCGTAATGATCAGCGGCGTACCGGAAGAAGAAATTGAAATTCGGGTACGGGAAAATGACCTGCGGGCGTACAGTTTGACCATTAGCGATGTGCAACGAGCGGTTCAAAATGCCAATCTGGAAACCTTTGGCGGAAGTATTGAGACGGGAGAAGAAAACATTTCTATTAAAGCCAATGAGAAGGGGTACTATGCGAAAGATTTACAAAATATTGTAGTGCGGGCTACTCCCGACGGTAACGTAGTTTACTTGAAAGAAGTGGCCGAGGTAGTAGATCAGTTTAAAGATTCGCCTACTGCTCGCTACTTAGAAGACGAGCGGGTAATTACCGTTACGGTTTACACCCTAAATGATGAGGATATTCTGGAAAACGCGACTTACGCTAGAGACTATATCGCTACGTTTAACGACCGCCATGCTGGGATTGACCTGCTGGTACTGGAAGATGGCACTGGCACCTTGCAAGATCGGCTCAAAACCATGATAAACAACGGAGTGGTGGGAGTTGTACTGGTGTTGATTGTTCTCGCGCTATTCCTCGATAAACACCTAGCCTTCTGGGTAGCCCTAAAAATCCCGGTAGCCATTATCGCGATGTTTATTTTTGCTGACATCTACGGGATAACCATTAATGCGGTGTCGCTGTTTGGGTTTATTTTGGTACTAGGTATTCTGGTTGATGATGGAGTAGTGATCGGGGAGAATATCTACCAACACGCTAAGGAAAAAGGAAAGAAACCGCTCCGCGCAGCACTGGAAGGAACCCTGGAGATGATTACCCCTGTCACTATTTCACTTTCCACCACGGCAATTGCCTTTTCGTTGTTCTTATTCTTGCCTACGCAAGCGGGAGAATTTTTCGGCGAGATGGCCTTCGTCGTAATTTCAGTATTATTTGTGGCCTTCCTGGAAAGCTTTTTCATTCTACCCGCTCACTTGGCGCACTCCAAAGGCTTGCGAGAAAATAGTAAACCATCGCGCATAGAACGCTGGGCGAGTAGTTCAGTAGCCTTTCTACGCGATAAGGTCTATATGAAGTTATTTCACCGAACTGCCGTAGGCCGGGGGTGGATGCAAGGCTTGACGTTTATAGCATTCGTGGGTTTACTAGTTGGCTCGGTATCCCTTATTAGTGGGGGAGTAGTCAATTTTACTTTCTTCCCTAACTTAGACGATGATGCCTTCTTCATTGAGTTGGAACTTTCCCCCGGCACTCCGGTAGAGGTAACTCAACAGAAATTAAGTCAAATTGCCGAAGCAGCTCAAGAAGTTAATACTGACCTGAGTGAAGGTAGGGAAGATAAAAAAGAAATCATCCGTTTTGTGGAGATAGTCACTGGTCCGCTGGACAACCAAGGGCAGATAAAAGTAACGATGCTCGGTGGTGAAGAGCGTGGTATTAGCTCGTTTAAGGTTTCCAATGCTATTCGCGAAGCAGCTCCGCCTATCCCGGAGGCTACCCGACTAATTTATGGCTTGGGGGCATCGACGTCTTTGTTCGGCTTACCCGTATCATTCTCACTAAAGAGTAAAAACTTGGAAGAACTGCGACTAGCAAAACAAGAGCTTAAAGCAGCAATGGAGGATTTCCCCGACGTGAAGGATGTGTCGGATACCGATACACAAGGCAAACAGGAACTGCATATTAAACTGAAGCCCCAAGCGGAGCTACTCGGACTAAGTTTAGGACAAGTGTTAAATCAAGTGCGAGCGGGTTTCTTTGGAGCGCAAGCCCAAAGCTTACAGCGCGGAGATAACGAGGTAGAAGTATGGGTGCGCTATCCTAAAGAAGGGCGCAATACAAAGGCGGAACTATTGAATATGCGAGTTACGGATCCTGGTGGAAATACCTACTATCTCAAAGATATTGCTTCGGTAGATACGGAAGAGGGCACATTGGCAATTAACCATCTAGAGGGGCAACGGGAAATTCGTATCGAGGCGAACGTAGCTAGTAACGAGATATCTGCACCTCGAGCTATTACTTACATTGAAACCGGATTACTACCTAGTATCTTGCAAAAGTATCCATCAGTATCTTACACCGTGGAGGGGCAAAACCGGCAGTCCTTCAAACTCATTGGAGCTATTACCACCATTGGCCCGATTATCTTGCTGTTCATATTGGCACTGATTATTATCAACAATAATTCGTTCTCCCAGGGGTTTCTGGTATTTGGTTTGTTTCCTTTCGCTGCCATTGGGGTCATCATCGGTCACTGGATTCACGGTGAGGCGGTAAACATCTTCTCATTGGTCGGTACAATTGCGCTTATCGGAGTATTTGTGAACAATGCTCTGGTCTTTATCTCTACGCTCAACGATCTGCTTAAGGAGGGGAAAGATTTTATTGGAGCCATTGTTGAGTCGGCTCAATCCCGATTTCGCCCCATTATCTTAACTACCATTACTACAGTAGCGGGTTTAGGGCCGCTCATTGGTTCTAGTAGTACGGGAGCGCAGTTTCTAAAAGGCCCAGCGATTGCGATGGCTTACGGTTTAGGATTTGGAATTTTTAATGTACTCATTCTGCTGCCGCTAATGCTGGTCGTATTTAATCGCCTGCGCCTATGGTGGCATAATCGAGTACGAAACCGTCAGCTATCTCCGGCTGAAGTGGAACCAGCGGTCATGAAGCTTAAGTATACCATCAACGAATAATGATCAAAACCATGAATATCTATAAAATTACATTAGCACTGGTGAGCACTAAGATGAAAATAGTTGGTACTCTTCCTCTTTGGGAAAGGAGGCCGCCGTGGAACGGGGTAGGAGGATTTGAGCGAGCAAAGGTGCTAAACTCAAAAGTAGCTAATATCATACTATTTATGTTCTGCTGTTTACTAACTACGGTCACTACAACCGGATTTAGTCAGGAAGTAGCCGTATCGTCCGATTCTTCGCAGCTAACGCTGGAAGAGGCAATTTCTCAGGCACTGGAGAATAATTACGATATCCGCCTGGAGCGATACCAGATAGAACGTAGCCAAAACAGTGTATCTCGTGCCCTGTCAGGACAGATGCCTACGCTTAATCTTAACGGCAGCTACGAGTGGGGCTACGCCAATACGGAGATTCAGACGTTGCCGATGGGAGGAGGTGAAGCTCCGGCGGAAAATCCTCCGATGGAGCTGGAGGGAACCGCCAACGCCTTCTCGGTACAACCTCAGTTGAATGTCCCTATCTTTCAGGGGTTTAAGGGTAAGTATCGTTACGAACAGTTGGAAAACGCTCAGCGGATGAGCGAGTTGCAGCGCGACGGGGTTGTTGAACAAACCTTAGTCAGCACAGTATCGGCTTATCTGGAAGCTGCCCGTTTGCAGGCACAATTGGAAATCAATCAAGAGAATATCGCTCTTTCTTACGACCGCTGGCAGCGGGTGGAGGAAGATGCAAAGTTCGGGGTGGCTAACTCTATTCGCCGATTGCAGGCCGAAGTAGACTTGAAAACTGATAGTGCGAACTATCGTAATATGTTACTTTCTTACCAAAACAGCCTGCGAAACTTGAACGTGGTGATGGTGCGTCCGCTTGATGATCAGTATTCAGTAGAGGAAGAGTTATTACTCAGCGAGCAACTAGACTACGAAGCCCTGCTAAGCGATATGAAAGCCAACAATACCCAACTCAAGCTTTCGCAACGGGGTATTGATAATGCGCTCTACGAAGAGAAAATCGCTCAAGGAGATTATCTGCCGACGGTGCAGGGCTACGCTAATTATTCGTACCTCAACTCGGAGGACGAAGCCAACTTTTTGCAGAGCAACGTAGCTTACGGGCCTAATGTAGGGGTGACACTCAGCTACTCAATCTTCTCGGGTGGAGCCAGAAAGATTCAGCAGCAAAACGCGCAACTGAGCCGGCAAGAGCAGGAAATGACCCTGGAGAGTCGGCGGTTTACCCTGGAGAAAGAGCTGCGAAACGCTTACGCTCAGTACGTTAACAATCAAAACCAGCTACGAATTGAGCAATTAAACTTAGCTACGTTTGAGCAAAACTATCAGAAGACGCAGGAAGATTTCAAGCTAGGATTGATTACTGCCTCCGATGTTCGCACCGCTCAGCTAAATCTTACTGCTGCGAAAAACCGTATTAATACTTTGACCTACGCGGTGAAGCAATCCGAGATTCGGCTGTTGCAGCTTAGCGGAAGGTTGACTCAGTAATCATAAGTGCTAACCTAGAGATTTTACACTATGCTTTTTTTGAAAAAACAACTGTTCTTCTTACTACTAATCTTACCTACTGCTTTTGCTTTTCCAATCTGGAATACCTGGAGTATCTCCGACGATTACGAAGTTCGCTTTTCCGGTTCGGGAGCTGAGGGAACATTCCGCGGATTGACGGGCACGGTGGTATTCAATCCTGACCAGCTTGGGCAAGCCCAATTCGATGTATCGGTTGATGCTACGACTATTGACACTGGAAACAAAACGAAGGACAAGCACGCTCGAGGTAAAGATTGGTTTGATGTAGAACAGTACCCGGAAATTAAGTTTCGCTCCTCCCAGATTACTAAAGTCGGCGAGCAGTATCAAATGACGGGTACACTCACGCTACACGGAACAGAAAAGGAAATTACGTTTCCTTTCACGTTTACCGAAAATGGTAGTTCCGGGCTATTTGAAGGCAGCTTCACGGTAGACCGGGAAGAATATGGCATCGAGGGGCCGTTCATCAGCTTTATGGTCGGAGACGACTTTGAAGTGAGTTTAAAAGTACCAGTTCAGTCATCTAGTGCTAAATGAAGAAATTATGGAAGATCTTATTCATCCTCAGCACGCTAGTTTAAGCTATTTGACGGGCTGGCAAACGGCTCTTCACAATTTTGAGCGTTGGAATCAGGAGCATTCCAATAGGGCAAAGCGACCAATGAGGTTGAAGAAGAGGCAAAGCCGTGGCTAAACGCAACTTCTGGTTGGCATTTTGGATTGGGTGGGTAGGTTTACCTGCATTCGCGCAGGTTTCTGTTGACAGTGCCCACTTTACTGAGGCATTCCAACAGGAACCACCCTTCGGAATCTTCAAAGATAACTACTTCATCACCGGAGCACCCATTGGCGAAACCCCCAACCGTATGAACGCCGATGCTAAGTTTCAGATCAGTTTTAAGCATCGGCTTATTGACCGGAAGCTTCCCTTTGGTACGTATCTGTTTCTGACTTATACTCAGAAATCATTCTGGAATATTTACCAAGAGTCGAGTCCTTTTGCAGAAACCAATTATAATCCTGGGTTGGGGCTAGGAAAGCTACAGTTCCGGAATGGTAAGTTGGGCGGTATTGCCTTGCTACAAGTAGAGCATGAGTCGAACGGGTTGCCCCCGGAAAGCTCCCGCAGTTGGAACAGCCTTTCGGTCAATTACCTAAAATTTGCGACTGATGATTTATTGGTTGGCCTGAAAGCTTGGCTGCCCTTTGGGTACACTAAAGATAATGAAGATTTGATGGAATATATTGGTTTTCAAGAGCTAACAGCTCATTGGCGAGTTGCCAACCGTCTGTTGTTTGATGTTCAACTACGAAAGGCGGCTGCATGGAACAATCGAGGTAGTCTTCAAGCAGGAATGAGTTACAAAATTGATTCGGAAGCCAATCAGTACTTATACATACAATGGTGGCAGGGCTATGCCGAGAGTTTGATTGAGTACGAACAAGTAAGCAGTATGCTTCGGCTAGGGATTGCCATTAAACCACCTTTCCCCGACTATTACTAAGTAATAGCCTACAGCGTAATTGTTCAAGTAAAGGTAAATAATATCAATCGGTTTCCCTCTTAAGGTATGCTTGTCTATCACTCAATTGAGCGTGAAACAACAACTGAATTTTCTATTAATAACAGCTTGAAATGACTACACATTTGAACTTTTGCAAGATTATCTCGTTTTTTACTGGTGCACCAAAATCGAAGACAATGACTGAAGAGGCGCAGCAAGCAGAAAACACCGAGGAGAAAATCCGGCAGGTAGCTAAGCGGTTATTCACCGAGCGGGGCTACAATGGCACGAAGATTCGCGATGTAGCAGAAGAAGCGGGTGTCAATATTGCTTTACTAAACTACTATTTCCGTAGCAAAGAGCGACTTTATGAGTCAATCGTAATCGAAAACTTTCAGGAATACCTTGGTACACTGGCTGTAGTACTTAACGAGCCTGATCTTCCGCTAGAAGAACGTCTTCGCCGTTACACCACTCAAATGATTGACACACTAAAGGCTAATCCCGATTTGGCTTTTTTTATTATGAATGAGGGGCGTAATAATGGAGAGTTTTGTCAGAAATTCTTGTCTAAGTACGATAAGATCATGGCCCACTCTAAACTAGCTGAACAGCTACAACATGAAGTGGAGGTTGGCTCCATTAGGTCGATTGATATGTTCATGCTCGATTCCATGCTGCACGCCCAATTAATCATGCCCTTCATTCAACTACCCATTTGGCGGCAGGTAGACTACATTAGCGATGCTGATTTTGATAAGTTTTTAGAGCAGCTAAAGCAAACAGTTCCAGATATGATTATGGCATATTTGCGATCGAAACCTTGACACAACTATTTTTTTGCCCATCAATTAAACAGTTGTTTAAAAAAATTTTTTAAAATTTTCTATTTTTCTCAACCTTTCTGTTAGAACACCGTATTCTCTGTAAAATGATTTAAACACACGTTTAAAATAAGTATTTTAAAATGAAATATAGTTTTACAGCGATTTTTTGGGCAATTATAACCAGTGTGGCTTGGGCTCAAGAATCTTACACATTAGACCAAACCATTGAGCGCGCTCTTAGCGAAAATCTCAACATTCAAGTAAGTCAGCAGGGAAAAAACCTCTTCGATGAGCAGGTTCGGGAGGTAAGAAATAATTTCTTACCTACTATTAACTTCAGCGGTTCCCACCAGTACTTCTTTGATATTCCAACCCAGGTGGCTCCGGCTGATGCATTTGCTACCCCAGGTACCGAACCTGCCCCCAATGCCCCGGCCTATTTACCGCTAGCATTCGGTTTACCTCACCAAACAAATTTGACGGTACAGCTTCAGCAGGTTTTGTACAATCCACAACTGCCTATTGGTATTAAGGCCGCCCAAACGGGGCGGGATATGGCTGATCTACAGCTTCGTCAAACTAAAGAGCAAACCATACAGTACGTGTCTTCGGCTTACTACAATGCTCAGTCACTGGCTCAACAAATTAAATCGCTTAAGCAAAACCAAGCATCGTTAGACCGCCTGATTGAAATCACGAAGCTACTGCGGCAAAATGATCTGGCTAAAGGTACCGACGTGGAACGTTTGCAGTTGAACCAAGCCAGTCTTGCCAATCGGGTAGCTAATCTGGAGGTAGCCTACGAGCAACTGCTCAATACGCTTAAGCTACTAACTCATACCTCAATGACGGAGCCATTTGCCATTGACACGGCGATCAACCGTCAAGAAGTGGTTATGCTGTCAGTACCGGATAGCATGGGTCGTACCGATATTGCTTTGGCACACAAGCAGTTGGAAGTACAGAAACTGGAAGAACGACAAATCTTATCGGGCTACCTGCCGTCACTTTACGCGACGGGTGTGTACGGTCAAACCGGATTTGGTGAATTAGATCAGGATTACTACGAGATGTTTCCGATCAGTTACGTAGGTGTCCAGATGAACCTACCCATTTTTGACGGGCTACAAAAGCGCTCGAAACGGATACAGAACCGAATTCAACAAAGCCAGACCGAAACTCAAATTGAGTTTCTGGAACAGCAGGTGGAAACGGAGATTGCTAATGCTTACGCCAGCCTGAATACCCAGCAGCAGGCGGTACAAGTGCAGCAGCAAGCATTAGCCCTTGCTCAAAAAGTATTTCAAAATATTCAGCTTCAGTACCGCGAAGGGGTGGCGGGAGTGAGTGATATCATCAACTCCGAGAATGAACTTCGGCAGGCGCAAACCGACTACTTCACCGCCTGGGCTCAACTGCGTTTGGCAGAGCTCGATATGCGTCAGGCAACCGGTAACCTACTAGCCAACCGATAACTAAAAAATTAGCGACTATATCTTCTATTCTAACATTATCATGAAAACTAACACAAACAAAAAAATCATACGCGGCACCCTGGTTATTGGGTTGGCGCTGGCCTTGGGAGCCTGGACGTACACCACGCTGATGGCTAACAAAGAAGCGGTAGAAGGTCGCGTTTACGAACGGGACTTTACCCGGAATACCCCGGTGCAAGTTGTACAGGTAGCCCGCCAAAGCCTGGAACAATCGCGTCGCTTACTGGGTACTTTTCAACCAAGCCGTGAGCTGGATATAACCGTTCAAGCGCAAGGTGAGGTAATACACGAAGCGGTTCGTGAAGGCGAACAGGTACGTGCCGGAAGCCTCATCGCTAAGATTGACGACGAGCAGTTACAGTATCAACTCATTGCCGCTGAAGCTGATTACCAAGATGCGGTACGCGAAGCAAAACGTTACGAAGCCCTTACTGCGGGTGAAGCGGTACCGAAGGTTCAGCTTGACAAAGCTGAGCTACGCCTAGCAAGTACGGAAAGCCAACTGAAATCGCTTAAGAAGCGGATTCGGCAAACGAGGGTAACATCTCCTTTCAATGGCGTAATTACCACCAAAATGTTCGAGAAAGGAACCGTGGTTGCTCCGGGAATGCCCCTGGCTCATCTCACCGATATTAATACCCTCAAGCTAATTGTACAAGTGCCTGAAGCCGAACTGCTTAGGTTTAAAGAAGGGGAAGAAGTAACAGTAAAAACCGACGTTCATCCGACAGCCAGCTATCCGGGTACTATCACGATGGTGGGAGCCCAAGGTGATGAGGCTCACAACTTTCCAGTGCACGTTCGGGTCTCTAATTCCGAAGAGCATCCGTTGCGGGCAGGTATGTACGGCTACCTACAATTTGACCTATCCGGTAGAGACGAGACGCTAGTCATTCCTCGGGAGGCATTAATTGGCTCGTCGCGCGATGCCAGTGTGTACCTGGTGCGCGATAGCACTGCGTACAAACATTCTATTCGCCTAGGGCAAACTACCGGAGGTGATCTGGAGGTATTGGAAGGCTTGCAAGAAGGTGATCAAGTAGTTGTGAACGGACAGATCAATCTGACCGACAGTACCCGCGTGACTATCCGCTAACCCAAAAGAACCAAACAGTATGAGTATCTCAGAAATATCTATAAAACGTCCGTCGCTGATTATTGTATTGTTTTCAGTGACCGTATTAGCCGGGTTGTTTGCCTTGCCCCGTATTGGTTATCAATTACTACCCGATATTGCCGCTCCGGTACTGACCGTCACCACCATTTACCCCGGAGCATCGCCCAGCGAAGTAGAGAACAGTGTAACCCGGGAGATTGAAGACGCGGTAGCCGATCTAGAAAGCATTGATAATATTGTATCCAAATCATTAGAAGGTGCTTCACTCGTAATTATCACTTTCAACTCAGGAACTGATATTGATACCCGCTTAGAAGAAGCTCAGCGTAACCTCAATAACGTTACCAGTAATTTGCCCGACGACGCACTCGACCCTTCTATCTCCAAAATTTCACCCAGCGATTTGCCGATTATGCAGATCAGTGCTACCGCGAACCTTAGTGGAAAAGCGTTCTACAGTGAGATGGACGATCAAATTGTCCCTCAACTTCAGCAAGTAAAAGGAGTAGCTGCCGTCAATATGCTGGGAGGCGAGGAGCGGGAAATTCGGGTAGCTATCAACCCCGATAAGCTTGAGTACTACGGCTTATCACTGTTGCAAGTTACCCAAACAATTGGGCAGGCAAATATGGAATTCCCTACCGGAAGTGTGAAGAGTGAAGGGAATGACATTACGGTTCGCCTCGCCGGTAAGTTTTCAGACTTGGATCAGATTCGGGAGCTAATCGTTAAGTCAACCGAGACGGGTAGCGCCGTTCGGGTGAGGGATGTGGCGCAGGTAATTGACGGAATTAAAGAAACCGCCAGCATTGCCCGACTCAATGGGGAAGATGCTATCACGCTTCGAGTGCAAAAGCAAGGCGACGCCAATACCGTAGACGTGAGTGAGGCAGTGAGAGTACGTCTGGACGAGCTAGAGAAACGTTATGCTGATAGTGGACTGGCTTTCGATGTAGCTCAAGATGAATCTGAGTTTACGTTACAGGCTGTGGAGGCTGTACTACACGATCTGGTCATTGCGGTCATCTTTGTGGCAATAGTGATGCTATTTTTTCTACACAGCTTTCGCAATGCCCTGATCATTATGGTGGCTATTCCGGTATCATTGATCTCTACGGTAGCCTTCATGTACTTGCTGGGGTACACCTTCAACCTGATGACACTGCTTGCCATGTCACTGGCAATTGGTATTTTGGTAGATGATTCCATCGTGGTATTAGAAAATATCTATCGCCACATGGAAATGGGCAAAAAAACTTGGCGAGCCGTTCTGGATGGAACCAAAGAGATTGGCCTTACCGCTTTGGCCATCACGCTGGTGATCGTCATTGTATTCATTCCGGTCACCTTTGTTGAATCACTAATTGGTGATGTATTTCGTCAGTTTTCGTGGACAGTGGTTGTTGCAACCAGCTTTAGCTTACTAGTAGCCTTCACCATCATTCCCTGGCTCATGTCGCGGTTCTCAAAAGTTTCTCATCTGAATCCCAAAAATCCGTTTGAGTGGGTGCTAGTTCAGTTTGAGCGCGGTTTAACCAACCTCACCAACTTCTACGAACGGTCGCTGCGCTGGACACTTTCACGCAAGTGGGTGGTGATGACGGTCGTGGTAGTGCTCTTTGGTTTCACGGGTTGGGTGATGAGCTTGGGAATTGTGGGGCAGGAGCAGTTTTCTTCTGGGGATAAAGGAGAGTTTTCGCTTACGCTGGAGTACGCCAAGAGCACTTCAATCCGCAGTAACAACCTAGCTACCCAAAAGGTAGAACAATGGTTGCTGGAGCAACCCGAGGTAACTACCGTACTAGCGAATGTAGGAGGCCCGAGTGTAGGGATTGGCAGTACCGGACTGGGTAATCCTTATCTGTCCGAACTCAATGTGAAGTTGGTAGACAAGGAAGAGCGAGCGCGAAATACGGAGGAGTTTATGATTGATATGATGGAAACGGTGCGCGAAGAATATAGCGGAGTAGAAGTAGGTGGCTCGGTGATTGGGCTGGTGCAGTCGGGTACTGCTCCCATTGAAATTACCCTGAGCGGAGCGGACTACAATCAGTTGGTAGCCAGCGGTGAGCAGTTGAAAACGCTTATCGAGCGTACCTCCGGGGCTAACGATGTGGAGGTATCAGTAGATGCCGGAAAACCCGAAGTATCGGTTACTATTGATCGGGATAAGATGGCTGAGTTTGGGTTGAATATCGCTACAGTAGGAGCCACGCTTCAGAATGCCTTCACGGGCAACGATGATAGTGAGTACCGCGATGGGGCTTACGAATATGATATCCGCGTACAGCTAGACGCGTTTGATCGCCGTAACCCTTCCGATGTTAAGAATATAACATTTGTCAATCAAGACGGAGCCCCCGTCAAGCTTTCGCAGTTTGCCAGTGTTTCTCAGACCAACGGCCCTTCCGTGCTGGAGCGGAAAGATCGCCGCCCTTCGGTAACGGTTACCTCGTTCGCGCTGGGAGTACCTACGGGGACGTTGGCGCAAGCGATTGACGAGCAAATGAGTCAGGCGGCTTTTCTGCAACCCGTAGAGTACGAATGGGGTGGCGAAATCAAAGACCAAAACGAGAGTTTTGGGGCACTAGGCGGAGCCTTCGGGATATCGCTTATTCTGATTTACTTGGTTTTGGTAGCGCTGTACGATGATTTTATCGATCCACTAGTAGTATTATTATCTATTCCGGTGGCACTGATTGGGTCGCTGCTCGCCCTCGCACTTTCTATGTCTACGCTAAGCGTATTCGCCATTCTGGGAGTAATTATGCTGCTCGGATTGGTAGCCAAGAATGCCATCCTGATCGTCGATTTTGCGGGTGAGCTTAAGCGGGGCGGAATGCCGACCCGACAGGCCGTAGTACAAGCTGGGCAGGAGCGTCTGCGTCCAATTCTGATGACTACTTTGGCAATGGTAATCGGTATGCTTCCGATTGCGGTAGCTGACGGAGCCGGAGCCGAGTGGAAAAGTGCGATGGCTTGGGTAATCATTGGTGGTTTGTTGTCATCGCTGTTGCTCACTATATACGTCGTTCCTATTGTATACGACTTCGTGGATTGGGTTAAAGCTAAGGTAAATTCTGCGAAGAAAGAGGAAGAAACCAGGGAGCAAAAATTGAAGCCAGCCCAAGCCTAAACTGGCTAATGGGGTGGCAACATAGTTCATTCATTTTAAAGTAATCAGTATGAAAACTTCTTATGCATCGAGGACTACCGTAACAGTCCAATACTTAGCCGGCTGGAAACAGGCACAAAAAAACTTTAACCAATTTTTAGACGAAGTGCATCGTAGAAAGAAGCGAGAAAAAGTTTCCACTCAAGTGCCTAAATAGCTAAAGAATAATGTGAAAAACTCATAGCACGAATCCTATAAATTTTTATCAAATGCAAAGTAAGGGAAAGGATGTTCAATGGAACTTGGTGATAAGAGCGCAACACAACCAGATATGGTTATTTTCGGAGCGACGTTCTGCCTCAACCTTCCTTGAGCAGCCCCCTTCTGACCAGAGTAAAGGAAAAAACAGACAAAAACCGTAAAGCTTACAAACGGTAGAATATTCAAGCTGCCGTTCAAAAGTAATTAGCATTTCGTAGGGCTGATTAGCGGAAGTATCAGCCAATTTCAGAGAAGCAAACGAGACAGACGGTCCGTTATGCTACTAGCTTTTTTACCCTCAACGAATAAAAACACCTTAACCTTACTGAGGATGGAACTCTCAATCGTCATTCCACTCTATAACGAAGAAAAAAATGTACCGCTCTTGTTATCAAGATTAGAGCAGGCACTAGCAAGTTATCAATATGAACTGATTCTGGTCGATGATGGGTCTACCGATCAGACCATCAGCCAAATTCATCTTCATGCTAACCACCGGGTTCGTTTGGTTTCACTAAACTACAATCAGGGACAGACCTACGCCATGAAAAAAGGGATTGCGCTAGCCGATGGTGACTATATTGTTACGATGGACGGAGACCTGCAAAATGATCCTTCGGACATTCCCCGCCTACTCAATAAGCTGGTTGAAGGTGGATACGACATGGTAGCGGGTTACCGGAAAAAACGAAAAGATCCTTGGCACCATACTTTTCCCAGTCGGTTGGCTAATTGGGTGATTCGTACCACCACGGGCGTACACGTGCGGGACTACGGCTGTACGTTAAAGGTCTTTCGCGCCAATTTAGCCAAATCTTTAGATTTGCACGGGGAGCTGCATCGCTTTATTCCGGTTCTGGCGCACCTTCAGGGAGCCCGTATTGGCGAACTACCGGTGCACCACGCACCTCGTCTGCACGGCAAGTCAAACTATGGCCTGAATCGTACATTTAAAGTAATCAGCGATTTGTTACTCGTGCTTTTCTTTAAGAAATACTGGTCCCGAGCGATGCATCTCTTCGGTACTGTCGGTCTTTTACTCGTGGCAGCAGGGAGCATTACGTTAACCTATTTGATCGGGGTTAAGCTACTTGGGTACGATATTGGCGGACGCCCGCTCTTACTACTGGGTATGATGTCAGTTTTAGGAGGATTGCAATTTGTCTCCTTCGGGTTTATTGCGGAGATGCTCTATCGCTTGCACCAACGGCAACCCGCTGAGAGTTCGGAAGTAACTGACTTCAATCGACTTCCTTCGGCATCTCCTGATACCACTGAAACGCTGCCTTGGCGGGCTTCATCTTCTTCAATGCACGTATAATGGTTGAGAGAAATGTCGCCCTGGATAACCGGGTTTTCTATGGTCTGCTAGTAGCCATTGTAGGGGTATACGTAGCCGGGATAGGAGCTAATAGTATTTGGACTACGCACGAAAGCTACTACGCCGTAGCTGTGCGTGAAATGTTAGAGTCGGGTGATTGGATGACAATTACCTTCAATGGTGAATTGCGGTTTAATAAGCCGCCACTCACGTATTGGCTGATGGCAGCTTCTGCATCTGTTTTTGGTTTGAAGGAGTGGGCATTGCGCTTGCCAATCTTGCTGTGCTCATTAGGCACCCTCGTTGTAACCTATCGGTTAGGAGTGGTATTATTTAGCAAGGCAGTGGGGCGATGGGCTTTACTGTTCATGGCGGTGAGTTTACAGTTTGCGTGGCTCAAGCACTACGCTTCTCCAGAAATTCCGCTGACCTTTTTCTTTACCTTAACCATCTACGGGTTTGTCAGGGGCCTACAAGACCAGCGAAAAGGGTATCTATTGCTTGCTTTTACTGCTTTGTCGCTCACGTTACTGGTGAAAGGGTGGCCGTATTTTTTGGTAGTGTATACGGTATTGGGAGCTTTTCTCTTACTGCATTACCGCTTCTCTTTATCATCCATTAAGAAAGTCATCCCTTGGGGATGGTTCTTAGGAGGAAGCCTAATTGCACTGCTAATTGGACTAAGTTGGTTGGGGCTGATGTACTTGCGCTATGAGGAGGAACTACTCGAGGTACTACATTTTGAGACCAGTCAACGTGCAGTTCGTAGTAATCAGTCTAGTTTCTGGAAGCAATGGTTTTTTTACCCCGAAGCAATTGTATGGAGTTTCTTTCCGGGATCGCTCGTGCTATACTATGCTTTATTTTTTTATTTGAAGAAAGGCTTAACCAGCTTACAAAAAATAGCCTTGCCTGTTGCGTGGCTGGGAGTGATGCTGCTGGGGTTTACCTTGGCTCAAGGCAAACTACCCGCTTATATTCTGCAAGCACATCCGGCTATGGCATTACTGTGCGCTTATTTTGTTGTTCAATCTCAGCAAAATAGAAAGGTACAGCAGATTAATGCGTGGTTGTGGGGACTGGCTACCTTTGTTGCTGTCGTATTTTCGGTCAGCTTAGTGATCGCTTTTCATCTATCGGTGGCTTGGTACTTGGTGATTGGATTGTTAGCCGGTATAGCCGTACGACAGTACGCTAAGCATTATTTGCAATACGCGCCTACCCTGGCCGTAGCCTCTACGGTAGTTGCTCTCGCTATTTTGTTTCTTAGCCTTTACCCTTCATTAGAACAATACCGTCCTTATCGCGCTATTCGGCAGGCGATCGCAGATCATCAAATTTCGGAAGAAGTGCCGATGGTAGTGGAAGAGCGGTTTATCCACAATATGCCTTTCTATGCGGAGCGAAAGGTGCTGAAAGATCGACAGTATACTTGGGCGGACATTGTTCGTATGGAAAAGGAAAAGCCCGTACTTGGGTTGGTAAAAACTGGCCACGCTTTACCAGCAGGATACGAGGTGCTATGGCAAGGATGGATATATCGTAAGGGTTCAGAATCGCACGGCTTTCGGTTCATCTTACACTGTTGGTATGCGTTCCAAGGAAATAATCATCACTTTCAGGAGTATCAATTGGTTTATCAACCTGCATCAAGTATACCACAGAATCTTCCGGTCGCACTAGATGAGCAGCGTAGGCCACTTGCTGATTGAAACTAATCCCTTTATTTCGGAAAAAGCTATTAACAAAAGCTCTTCGTTTAGTAGATCAGAAGGGTCTCGTCAATGGCTTTTCCATACGCGGCCTAATCAGATTATTTCCGCAGTAAGCGAATGGTTTGGGTGCGCTTGGGAGTTTGTATCGTCAGAAAGTAAACTCCTGGTGCTAGCAACTCCTTTACCTGTATCTGAGCTTGGTTGACGGCAAGGTTATACGAGCGTCCCAAAATATCAGATAGCCTAAGCTGATAGTTTCCCGTGAGTGGTTCAGGTAGATAGATTTCTTGCTCAAACGGATTGGGATATACTACCGCTTTTTCGCTAAGTGGATCATCTAATGAAGTGACAGGATCTTCAGTTTGCTCCACTTCCGCTGCTACTACGTAGGTACGGGTGCTTCCGTCCTGAGCTACTACAGTGTAGTCAACCTCTTGGCTGAAATCGTTACTGGAAATTCCACTAATTTGCTGGAACTCACCCACAAATACTTCTGAGCTAGGTGAGGCCGTGAAACGGGCTACTAGTGTACTGGGGTCAGTATCTTCGGGTAGCACTAATTTTATGCTATCGTTACTGATAGTGCCCACAACATTGCCCGTCTCTAGTAACATCTCATAAGAAAGAATATCCTTTTCCGAACTATTGATAACCCGCTCACCCTGACTGAACCAGGTAGTCCATTTTGCAAAGATATAAGGGGTTTCTAGTTCGCCATCAGAAGATACCTTGTCTTTGAGTGCAATTCGCCCGACAGCTGGGTTACCATCCTCGTCAATCACATCGAATACCATAAAACGGTCGTCGCTGGAATAGCTGGGGAAACCTAGAGTATTATTTTCGAATACCATATTAGTTTCACCCGTACTTAGATCAGTAGCAATAATCTGATAAGTTTCATCTTCAGTATCAAACAGGTCAAAGCAGATGATATTTCGGTTGGTTTTGGAGAAAGATGGGTTGCCAATATTGGTGCCTCGGGGAAGGTTCGTGAAAATCTTCTGAATACTACCATCGCCGAAGCTGTCTTCGGTATTATCCCACACCCGAATAGCACCCACATCCCAGTATTCAATAGTCTCCCCAAACCCGAAGCCCTGTACTTGGTTAAAAGCATCGTATATCAGAAACTCGCCGGAATAATCCCACTCAATGGCATCTGCGTACTGCACTTCCCCGGTGGTAATTCCGTCTTGGGTAGTTGGGTTGAACAGTTCAAATTGCATAACATTATCCGTATCACGGGTAAGATCAATCACCCAGATTTCCGGCATTTCTCGATTGGGAATGATGGCTAGCCGATTTCCATCTTTGGAGATACTGAGGTTAGACCAGAATGATTCATCGCTGATAACTTGTTCGTTAAAAGGAGGGGATAATTCAATACCCTGAATCGTTTCATCTTCCGTAATAAAGAAAGCAGTGCTACCATCATCAGTAATAGTTGGCTTACGATTAACCGTAGAGATTGAGATAGGAGCAAACTCTTCATTAGCTAGATCTACCAAGTACAAGCTATGCATATTGCCTGCGTTATCCTGGTCTTCCTCATCGGTATTTACTGTCAGTAAAAACTCACTTCCCGCAATGGTAGGCAGCTCATCTCCATCATCATCTCCACCGCCTCCTGGATTACTATCACCAACCTCTTCGGTAATTCCTACCGCATCAAAGGCGGTTGCTACTACCTGGATTTCAGCAGCGTCAGCACCAAACAGATCGTTGGCTGAGTTAAGTAATGCTAGCCGTAGGTCAGAAAATTCTGAACTAGCCGTAAGGTAGGTGGTAAGTGCGTGGTAGTATAGCTCACCCGCCCGGTCGCGACCAATCTCATTGGCTATCAGGAAGAAAGCTCGATTCGGAATGCCACTATTGATATGAACTCCTCCATTATCTTCTTCTCCGGTATAAATCTCGGACATATGGTCAGGTTGGAAACCATTATCTCGTAGCGAAGTACCGCCATTGTGAGGCGACTCCATATCGCGAAGAGCACCCGAAGGAAAAACTTGGGTATTCACCACATCTTCACCTAGTAGAAAGTCTTCGTTCTCAATCAGCACGCCAAATACGTCGGCAATGTGCTCATTAATAGCCCCTGATTGATTACGGTACACTAAGTTAGCCGTGGCAT
Organism: Tunicatimonas pelagia; assembly: GCF_030506325.1. Classification (NCBI taxonomy): domain Bacteria; kingdom Pseudomonadati; phylum Bacteroidota; class Cytophagia; order Cytophagales; family Catalimonadaceae; genus Tunicatimonas; species Tunicatimonas pelagia. The sequence continues at coordinate 6,221,419 of NZ_CP120683.1, forward strand.
TAATCACCCCGTGGGTCATTTCGTGTCCGCCCACATCTAACGAACCCGCCAAGGGACGGAAGGCAACGTCGCCATTACCGTATACCATGAACGTGCCGTTCCAGAAGGCATTATCCATGCCACTGCTATCGTCTTCCACATAATTCACTACCGAGAGAATATTTCCGCCCTCGCCATCAATGGCTAAGCGATTATGTTTCTGCCGAAAGTAATCATAAGCTATCGAGACATTAACATGGGCTGACACGGCAGCGGGGTCAGCGAATACATTAGTTTCACTGAATGAGATACTAACTGATTCCGGCTCAGGCCTACTCAGGGCATCGTAGGTAATCAGCACTCCTTCCAAGTCTTGAATTGATGTTCCGGCGGGACTTTTAAATATATCTTTGGAAGCATCAATCAAACCAAAACCATCGGAAGCTTGCCAAACATTGAGGGTTTGGTTTACATTGTTTAAGTCAATACCACTTCCCTGAGAGGCATTGGTAAGGCGTAGAGGAGACATTGATTGAGTTGCTTGACGAGGAGCAGAATGATGGTGATGAGCATCAGCATCAGCATCAGTTTTTCCGTGGGGTAGGTGCATTTCAGGGGCGAAGCTACAAGTGAGATTGGTTTTTTGAATCAGTGCCCCGCTTTGGGCATCAATCATAATCTCCCAGTAGTCCAGCATGTTGGGACGAGCCATTACCTGCCAGGCTAATTGAGGTGTACCCGTTTCCCAATTGGGTAATATAACCAGCTTGGCTTCGGGACCAGTGTATTGTAGTAGTTTCTTTTGCGTTTCATTTAGATAACTAACCGCTTCCAGTTGTCCTAAAGCCGCTTGAATGGCATCAGTATCAGTGATGGAAGGGTTCGTATTCAGCAAGTGAGGGGTAGGCATATACCGACCGTTCAGCCCCTGCACCGCTCGCTGATTCGCGTGAACAATAATTTCGCTACCGTATATGTCAATTCCCTGATACTGCTGCTGGAGGCGCAGATGACGATTATTACGAACATCCGTCCACTGCTGCTTGGGAACAAACTCATCATTGGGTGCTGATATTTGCATCAGTTCGGAGACTTCATCTAAATAAAGGTTAGCTGCCGACGGAAAATCAGTAGCAATTCGAGCAGCTTGATTGTTAGCAGTAGGCAACTCACCTTTAATTTCCCGAGGTGGCTCTTGCCCTCGCGCGCCTCTTACCTGGAGGTTAAGCGAAGAAAGTGAGCCTTTCAGGTTGGGCATAAAATTAGCCTGACGAGCGGACTTGCTTTTCGCTCCGTTACGGGTTTGGTACTTAAACGAAGGCTTCTGAATTTCTTGGGAACGCTGTTTCTTTACTTCCCAGGCCTCTGACTGGGCAAACAACAGGCTACTTCCCAATAAGCAGCCGAATAGCAATAGTAGTGGTAATATGCGGGTCATAACGATTCAGAAGTTAATGTTTGGAGATATTCGTAAAATGACGTGAGGCTGTCGGCAGGAGTAAAACCTTGCCTCCCCCACGTACATTGCCGAACGGTATCGGTATGGATAGTGAGAAAATAATAGATATTGCCTGGTTCTTTGCTGCCAAAAGCCGTGCCTGGCAATGCTTCGGCTTGAGAAAATACCTGCTTTCGTTCGGCTTTATTTAAGCGAGGTAGTGATTTATACTCTTTGGTTAGGTTATTATGCTGGTAAGCTCGCCCATTTTGTAGTATGTAGTACGTGCTTACTTGATTAGCCATACCACCTCCCTTTCCAAAAGTAATGTAGTGCTGATCGATAGTTTCCGGTTGAAAACTGGCACGCTGGCAGTTACTTAAACTAAACAAGAAGCAAAGAGCAGTAAAGGAGTAGAATAGATGCATGAGCAAAAGTAAGTAGTAAACCTTTTATAGCATTATCCCGGAAGGATAAGCAAGGTTAATGGTAATTGGTAATTTTTCTCCTCTGAAAATTTTAGGTACAAGATACGTGCTAGGTAGCAGTATTGCCACTTCATGCTATTATGATTTGGAGAAGTATACCCATAAATACTGAAAATGGGTAATTGATGTAGGAGTAAGGATAGGGAGTAATAATTGATGAATGATGGGAAAAATCCAGTGTTTTGGAATGAAAAGTGAGGGGTAGGAAGCTAAAAGCGGAGCTGAATCTTTGTCGGTATCAAAACATCAAGGTGTAATCCACTTGCCATTGAGCATCACCCGGTTTATCTGATACATGGCCCGAATGTCCTCTAGCGGGTTGGCATCAAGTAGCAGTAGATCAGCCTGTTTGCCGACTTCCACGCTGCCTAGCTTATCTTCAATCCGAAAGAAGCGGGCGTTTTCTAAGGTAGCCCCTACTAGTACCTCCATCGGCGAAATGCCGCTTTCTACCATCAGCTCCATTTCTCGCTGATACGACCAGCCCCAGTCCGCGTAAGGAATATGACCGTGCGAACCGACGACCATTCGTACTCCTTGCTGTTGCAAATAGCCTGTAACATCTAGCATCCGCTCAAAACCGGTGTGGCGAAGCGTATCTGGTTTTTCTTCACTCAGGCGGTATTCGAAAGCCCCTAGGGTAGGGCAGACGAAGGTTTGTTTCTCTACCAAAAACTTCGCTAAATCATTCACCCGCTGATTGCTGGTATCTAGCCTACTCCATACTCCGTAGCGACCGGGTCGACGAAAATTATTATCCTTAAGCATTGTTTGCCGATAGCGTTCGGCTTTCCGAAGTGGTAACAACGTGGTACCGAAAGAAGTAATATGTTCAATACCGTCTAGTCCGACGTTAATGGCATCGCGAGCATCAGTAATTTCCAGATGTGCCGTCACCGGAATACCCACTTCATGCGCGGTTTCACATACCTGCCGGATGAGGTCAAGTGGCAACCGAAAGTAGACTTTCAGAGCTGATGCCTGCTGGTCTACCAATCGTTCTACAATACGTTTTGCTTCGGTCACGTCTTGTACGACGTACGAGTTTCTCGGGTAAGCTGGGGGGAAACCGTCTAAGTGAGGTCCGGTAAGGTACAGACGGGGAAGGGGCAAGTTCATTTGCCGAGCGGGTTCGTAGGTTTCCATCCACGCCCCTGGATCACGTAGGGAAGTGATACCCCGCTGTAGAAGTTGGACGGGCATAGAGTCGCTGACCAAATGAAAGTGAGCATCAATCAGCCCCGGCAGCAACGTAAGTCCTTGCGCGTCTACTACTTCGGCCCCCATGGGCACATCGGTATCTTTCTTACTTCCTACCGCAGTAATAACACCTTTCTCTACAATGACGGTAGTATTGGGGAGTGGGTCACTACCCGTTCCATCGATCAGCGTAGCTCCGACGATAGCAATAGTTGTGTTCCCCACCGCAATGCTAGCTTCATTGACAGCCCGTACCGGATTGCTAGGTTGAGAAAATAGAACATGCGAGAGAATAACTAACAAAAAGGTAGTGAGGTAGCGTAGGGTAGTAGTCATAGGTTGTATGTGGCAGAGTGTAGGTAGAAGTTAGAAAATATTTTTCAATTATGATGAAAAAAAAGCCGCATCAAGGGTAACCCTAATACGGCTGAATTCATCGTCTCTTTTCGTAAAACGATACGTCTTATTAGCAACTGGTTTTCTACTATTGATTATGAATTTTCTCTAGTGCTGGCAAGGCTATATTATCCCAGCCATTTGCAACATGTCCAAGTCTTTCTGGGTCGTTATTAAAATTTTCAATGGTAGTTGTTAATTCAGTTTTACCATCCACTTCTTTCAAATCGTAAGTTATGTGCAAATAGTTTTCAGGAATATCTTCAATGCCGAAATTTGGGTCAATCGAGGAATATTTTAAGTGCTCATTTTCACTTAGCTCTAAAATGACGCCTTTCTCTCCGCTTTCATATCCGTTAAAATTCCCTTTCCATTTGATCTCACTGCCTACTTTCCAATTAGAATGAGCTTCACAATTAAACATAAATAGTTTTGTTTTATTTGGGTTTGTTAAAGTGTTCCAAACTATTTCTGGCATTGCGTTCAGAATGTTCTTTCTTTTTATTCTTTTTTCCATTTTCTTCTTTTTATTGACTCTGTTTTGTACTTATCACCTTCGTCTTCCCGGGAGTAGGCACAGGGTAGAGGCCGTTCTCATCGGGTACAATAGGTGGTTGAGCATCGAAGGCGAATGTTTCGGGCATCAGGCTTACGTTGGAGTTTAGAGCTTCATCCCAGGTGACGACTTTGCCGGAATAAGTGGCCATTCGCCCTAAGATAGCCGTCATGGTGCTCTTAGCTCCGTTTTCAGCATCAGCCAGTAGTTCCCCGCCGTTGGCAATGGTCTCGAACAGACGGTCGTGTTCTATTTGGTAGGGATTTGCATCGTTTTTACTGCGGTGGCTCCAGATAGTGTTCCCTTTTAAATCCGTGATTTCAGTCTTGCCATCGGTGGTTGCCCGGCCTTTGGTTCCTACGAAGGACTCGGCTACTTTATTCATACAGCCCTCAATATGGCGGCACTGGCTATTAATCATGGTACCATCGCCGTAGTGGAATTCTACAAAGTGGTGGTCAAAGATTTCACCGTGGTCGGGGCCCGTGCGTACTTCGCGTCCGCCCATACCTTGCGCCATTGTCGGATAGGCTTGTTTGGCCCAGTTAGCTACGTCAATATTGTGGATATGCTGTTCTAAAATATGATCGCCGCAGAGCCAGTTGAAGTAGTACCAGTTTCGCATTTGGTACTCCATCTCAGTTTGTCCTTCTTCGCGCGGACGCACCCACACCCCGCTGCTGTTCCAGTATACTTGTCCACCCACAATATCACCAATCTCACCGTTGTGAATACGCTCCATCAGTGCCAGATAGCTGGGTTGATAGTGGCGTTGCAGACCGACGACTACGTTGAGGTCTTTTTCTTTCGCTTTCTTGGCTACTTCCAGCACTTTTCGTACTCCGGGAGCATCGGTTGCCACCGGTTTTTCCATAAACACATGCTTTCCGGCATTCACAGCTTCTTCAAAGTGTATGGGGCGGAAGCCAGGAGGGGTGGTTAGGATGACCACATCGGCCAGCGCAATAGCGTCTTTGTAGCCTTCAAATCCTACGAACTTATTTTCTTCCGGTACATCAATTCGTCCTGATTCGCCGTGCTTCTGAGTAAGGTTATCGTAGCATTTATCCAGGCGGTCCCGAAACGCATCGCACATAGCAACAAGTTTCACATCTTGGTCTACGCTCATCGCTTGACTGGCGGCTCCGGTTCCCCGTCCCCCGCAACCGATTACAGCTACTTTGATAGTTTCGTTACCGCGCACGTAAGCACTTGCCTCTACGGGCAATTGGCTAATTAATAATCCGCCTCCCGCTGCTGCTACGGCTGAATTGCGGACAAATTTACGACGATTCATTGTTAGGTTCTTGTTCATATTTTTTGTTGTTTAATTATCAAATGGCTAGGAGCGTGGGGCGGGGAGGTCAGAATGAATGCTCTTCACTTTACTTCTACGCATTGGCTACTAGTTTCTAATTTCATGTTTTATTATCTCATAATTTTTCCCTACTCCTTGCGCCCTGCTCTATATATCCTCTATAAAGTTGATCCAGTACTTGTTTTGCACTTCTTCGGCTGGGGCGACCTGAGGCCGTACCAGGCGGATGCCAACCCAGCGAGCGTTCGTGAGCCACCAGCGACTTTTAGGTATTTGGGGATCGTGGATTTTCCAGTTGGGGTTAGACCCCAGCCTCGCGGCCGAGCGAAGCATTTCAGGATCGTCATCGTAGGTTCCTCCTCGAGCTGCCCGGGGGTACAACTCGGTAGGTTCGTTCCAGGGGTTTTTCGAGGTTGCCTTGTCCAAGCTGGCGTAATACGCTGGGTTGTACTGGTCTAGCGTCCATTCGGCAATATTGCCGTGCATATCGTGTAACCCCCAGGGGTTAGGCTTTTTGGTACCAATCTTTTCGTAGCCCCCGTTGGTGTTACCGTAGTGCCAAGCGTATTCATCTAGCTGAGAGACATCATCGCCGAAAGAGTAAGCCGTAGTAGTACCCGCTCGACAGGCGTATTCCCACTCAGCTTCAGTCGGGAGGCGATAGTAATGTCCGGTTTTGGCACTGAGCCACTTACAAAATTGGCTGGCAGCGTACTGGGTCATACAGATAGCTGGGTAGCCGTATTTACCCATGTTAAAGCTCATATCTAGGTAAGGAGGAGTAGGTCGAGATACTGCATCCACACTGGGAATTTTGGCGGCATCTAATCCACCGTTTTCTTCGGCGTAGCGTTTTTCTAGTTCCTGAAACATAAACACTTCGTATACATCCCACGGAATTTCGTACTTTCCCATCCAGAAGGGATCAACCATTATTTCAACTTGGGGGCCTTCGTCGTCTTGGCGGTTTTCTTCTGATTCAGGACTACCCATCATAAAGCTACCGCCAGGAATGGGGAGCATCTCGAGGGAGAAGCTAGTACCTGGTACGGCTTCATCGTAAGCCTCAAAGGATTCTTCCGCCGTTGGTTTAGAAATGTAGCCCTGCGTAGCTAGTAGTAGTATACTACTGACCGTAAGAAGTTGATTGAACCGATTAAGATGAAAGGAAAATTGGGGTCGGAATAGGTTTTTGATTAGATTGTTGATATGCATTCGTTAGCGAAAATTCAATAGGTAGGTATAAAAACAGTGTAAATTTACTGTTATCTCCTAATTTAGCGAAATTTCTTTAATTCTTGGAGTGGGAATCTGATGTTTCTGGCTACTAACTTAGCTCAATCTGGGTGGTTTGAGCCGATTCGTCTACTGATATGCTAGCTTCCTCAAAAGAAGGTGGCCCTAGTGTGCCTCGGGCATTGTTGGAGAAGCCATAATTCTCTTTGGGTATCCCTACTAGGTTTGTATCTAGTTTTCCGTTTTCGTTTTCGTCGTGGTAAGCGGCAATGGCATAATCACCTTCGGGTAGAGAAAAGGTGGCTTCCACCGTCTGTTTTCCGTTTACCTTTACCTCTTGTGCCAAAAACGGGGTTTTGGTAAATGCTTCGGCTGAATTGTAGACGGCTATTCGTACTTGACCTTCTGAGGACGCTAGTCCGGTTATCTGAATTGTTAGGTTTTGGTTTTCATTTTCAGAAGGAAGGTTGGGCATGAGTAAAAGAGCTAGTGATAGAAAAAGTGTAAGCATGTTGAAAAGCTTTGAGTATAGTGTTTTAAGATTTACAAATTCAAAACGCTAAACTTTCTATCTTGTTATGTTCCCTTACTTACAGCACTTGCCTTTTATTTTTCAAAAAGTCTTGATAAAAAGCCTTTCTTTTTATTCTTTAAACCCCAAACTAATTCGGTGGGATGTCTTTCTGTAACTAAATGATGGCATAACATCTAATTGCCAGTTACTTAAGACAAGGTTTTACTTTACATAATTGCTACCAAGATCAAATTTAGGGCGACCATCCCATGTTGGCCGCGTCACTGTGATTTACAATTTTTTCCAAATTCTTTAGCTTAGCAAAAATTCCATCACTGCGTTAGTTCTACAGTTGGGAAGAGCTTTCTTTAAAGGGTCAAGGCTTTCTGGATATAGTTATTCATTTCATGCTTCCTGGTCCATAGCCGAAATGGTCTTTAAATACCCGGGAGAAGTGCGAATAGTTGGCAAAACCAACCTGATTGTACACTTTCGTTACGTTGGTGCCCGTGTGCTGGAGCAGATAATGAGCTTGTTCCAGCCGTTTGACCCGAAGCCATTTAGCCGGGGTCACTTTAAAAGTACGCTGAAAATCCCGCTTAAAGGTCGCCAAACTGCGACCGCTCATGGCGGCAAACTCTTCCAGCGATGCATACTTCAGATAGTTTTGCTCCATAACGTCCACTAAGTCTTTCTGCGCCACTATGGGCCCGGAAAGTAGCTGGGAAGCGATCTCAGGATGCTGGTTGGTGAGGTGAATGAGTAGCTCCGTTACTTTGAGTTGCAGTAACTGCCGGTCGTACTTAAGCTTACTTTGAAACAGGTTGAGCACCGAACGTACGAAGTCCAGAAATTGAAGGGTCGGCTCTGTGACAAAATGGTCTTGCGCCTTGGCCGGATGCGACGGCACGATCTTACGTTCAGCTAAGAACCGTTGAATAAATGCATCGTTTAAAAAGAATAATACGCTGGCGTAGCCCCGTTCGGGCGTTCCGTGCTTGCGGTAGGGGGCATATACATTTCGGTTCAACAGCCCCACCTGCCCTTCCTCAACGGTGTCGGTGCCCGAAGCAAAATCCAAAGCAATCTTACCAGACAGCATGCAGAGCAATACCCGCTCATTGACATAGATAGAGTCGGCCACCAGCTTTTCGTGATGACAGGATTCTATGATCTTGCAACCGTCCAAATGAATCACTTGATGGTGCTCTGGCATAGTCAGCAGATCCTCAGGAATTTTGAACATAGTAGTGAATGTATGAACTCTATCTTTTACGACTCTTGGTTCGTACTGTTTTTTCTATCCGGCTCACTATTTTTTGCTATTTAGCTCACTGCCCTAAATAGCAAACTTCTTTGAGCTAAATAGCAAAATACTTGATCGTTCTACGACCGTCTGTAAAGATAAATCAAACTTATCACGTTATGAACCTACCCAATTTTTTCTTAGTAACATTGCCTACAGTCGTCCTGACAGCTTGGGCTTGCCAAGATGATAATGGTGATGCTCCTTCGGCTACAGATACTGCCCTGGCCGATTTCAATGTGCGCCAACTGATTGTACTCTCCGATGCTGATATGGCCGCCGGAGCCTACGTAGACGGACAACTTCGCCGGGTACCCGGTGACCAGGACGAGTTATCGCTGATTGATTTTTCTAACGCTGATCCAGCCAACAGCATTACTACCGTGCCGGTATCCAATTCGGTCACCAACTGGACAAAAAGTTTAGACGTAAGTCCGGATGACCAAGTAGCCTTTGTGGCCGAAACCCGAGGGCAACTTGACCCAAACGTAACCCAGGTGGACAATGTCGGGGAGATTCCTGCAGCCCAAGCCATTCGGGCTATTGACATCAGCAACCCTAATGCGCTGTCACTAGTGGCTGAAGCGAACGTGGGCAATATCCCATTAGTAGCCCAACTGAGTCCCGAGGGAAACTACCTGGCTACCGTCATTGACGAACCTGGACGCGAAATTGTGTTGCTGCCCTGGCAGGGAAATGCATTCGGTACTCCCCGCTACTTTGCCATAGGACGTAGCTACGAGACTCCCGTCCGAGCCACCGATATTACGTGGCACCCTTCGGGCAACTTCTTGGCAGTGACCTTAGAAGAGAGTCAGCAACTGGCCTTCTACCGAGTCAACGAAGCCCGTACTGAAGTGACAATGATTGGTGAGCCCTTGTCATTGGGTACGCTACCAGGAGCCGGACAGTTCGTGCCCAGTGGGGAGTTTTATATTATTCCTGATGTGAATGGCTTTGTGAACGAAGGTATTCTCTACAACGTGCGGCCCGATTTTGCGGAGGGCAACCACCAGATTGCTTCTCAAGTCGCCACTGGCGGGGCTCCCGAAAGCTTCGGTATCAGTCCTGATGGGGGCCGCATCGTGGTGGCCAATATGGAAGGGTCATGGTTTCCGGAAGGGAGCGAATTTTACACCGAAACCAGCTCATTGTCACTAATAGCGCTAGCAGCAGACGGTACGCTAACCGAGCAGCAGCGCGTACCCTTTGCGGGAGTGTTACCCGAGAGTGTCGTCTTCGACGAAGACGGTGATATGATTGCTGTAGCGATCTACGAATTCCAAGACCAGCCACTGGAAGAGGCTACCGGGGCTGTAGAGTTTTGGCGAGTTGGTGAAACCAGTCTGGAGACTACTGAGGTAATCCTACCGCTTACGCGGGGAGTACACGTACTGGAAGCCGTATACTGAGCCAAATAGCAAAACAATTTGCACTCATTAGGCAAAAAGCTTTGGACTGTACTTCCGTTGGTACCAAGAAAGATACGACTATGATTCGGCACACATCGTTATTCGGATTAGCAGGGGCACTTTACCTGCTCAGCGCACTAAGTATGGCTTGCTCGGAAGGAGAGAACAATCCCCAGCCGATAGCAGTCCTTCCCGATAGCCTGGGCGTAACCTCCCCGGACGATACCTTGACAGACGCGGGGGAGGGGTACCCGGACTCCGTAGCCTTGACCCTAACCGACCGCTACGGTCCGCCCATATACTTCTACGCTCAGGTAGATAAACGTGGCGACTACTTTCGCCGAATGTTTATGGACACCGCCTCGTTTCGGGTCGCCGCTACTACAGGGCAAATTCCCGATGGTGCCCTCATTGCCATGGAAACCTGGGCTAACGAAAGCAGCCAAAGCTCGGTATTTTACCGCACCAAGCGAGGGGATGGGTGGCTCAGCGGGTCGTTCAGCCCCACTCGCCCCGATTTTAGCGATGCCGTTGATATCAACAGTTGTCGCAACTGTCACCAAACTGCCCAGACTACTGATTTTACCTTTACCCGTCCGCTCATGCAGCGGGCGGCCCGGGAAAATCAGGTGCAGTTTATTGAGTGCGACCGAGGGCCAACCGAACCTTGTGACCTGGAAGTATACTTAGGAAATCTATAATCATTCGTTCGTCCCTAATCCCTTGTCATGCTAAAGACATTCAACATTCATTGTTTCACCTTTCTAACGTTATTATTTATGCTTACTGAACCTGTAAATGCGCAGACATTTCGCGACGATTTCGCCTCGCCCAATAGCCTGAACAACTGGCAACAACTAGAAGTGGACGGCTGGCAATCCAAAGTGCGTTCGCTGGAGATACAAAATGGTCATCTAGTGATGGAACCGACTTCCAGTGGCTGGTTTGAGGATAACGTAGCTGGTTTTCTCTATCGAGAGTATACTGGCAACTTTGAACTCACCGCCCGCCTGAAGGTAAGCGGTACCACGACGGACCTTCCCCAAACGGCCTTTTCACTCGCTGGTCTCTTTGTGCGAGCTCCTCACGAATTGCGAGCCGATACCTGGCAGCCAGGACAAGAAAACTGGATGTTCTTCAGTATTGGTTCGGCTACCGAACCCGGAACACCGCAGTTCGAGATCAAAAGCACCTACCAAAGCCAATCTACCCTAAAAATCTATCCGGCGCAAGATGCGTGGGTCACCCTCAAGCTAGTGCGGGTGGATGAGGTCTTCACCCTGCTACACTGCTTTGATGGGCAAGACTGGCAACTGCTGGATCAATTCATTCGCCCGGACTTACCCGAAACCCTTCAGTTGGGGATCACGGCCTACGCGGACTGGCCATCGGTGGCCGAAGTATACCCGGACTACGCGCAGTATAACCGGCAGGGTACGCCGCAGGACCGAGGTAATCTAGTGGCCCGCTTTGATTTTATTAGCATTTCTCCTACTCCGATAGAGAAGGAACTGCCCATTGCCAACCTCATTGGCGAACAGGTACTGACTTCGGTCCAGGAAGCAACTACCGAAACAACCCATGCGAAGCAATAGCCTACGATGGATCGTCGAAGGTTGGCTAATGGTCGGGGGGCTTTTGGGCTGTCAGAAAGAGGAGAACACGGCTCTCCCAGCCATCACCTCTACCGAAGCCTTCTTTGATGAAGCAGTTACTCCGATCTTTTTCCAAAACTGTAATTATTGCCATAGCACGGAGCAGGCGACGGCGGGCATCGTGCTGGATACTTACGCCGATGCCCGTGCTGTGGCCCTCAACGGACAGTTGCTGGGAGCAGTCAACCACGTATCGGGCTACACCCCGATGCCCCTCAACGCCCCCCAACTTCCTGACGAAGAGATTGCCACGATCCGAAGATGGGTGGAGGCAGTTCTCGCAGACGCAGACAACTGATGTTCAGAGGTAGAAGTATGAGTACAGAAAATGGGCCTTTAATGAAAATGGTTACTACACCCAGTGAGGCAGCCTCGGTGGAATAGTTGTTTACATTGGGATGATACTTTCAGGGCAAAAAACTTTCTATCAATTGACGGCGTTGATGGGCACGCTATGAATCTTTGCTTAGCTTTTACAAAAGATACTATACATCTATGAAGAGATACTTCGTATTTCTATATGCTTGTTTGTTTCCTGGCTGGCTGCCAGCCCAGTTATCTGATATCACCTCCTGGAAAAGTTTCTGCTTGGACAACCAATGAAAGCCTGCTCAGTTGGCTCAAACGGTTCTAGTTTAAAGCGAAATGCATCGCTTTGAAGCTATGATAGCGTTTCCAAGCAGCATTATCCAGAACTACTTTTTTACTAAACAATCATTAACCAATCGGTAATAGATGCTGACCACCATCTACCGGGATGACCGCTCCCGCCGTTATCATCATATGGTCAAGCGAATCCAGTCTATCAAAGAGCTGCTTGACACTCGTCTCATCCGAAATGTCTACTTCTTCGGCTTGACAACCTAACTCGTCAGCGGTTTTCTGGGCTTTCTCTAAAGACCGACTAGTAACAATGACATTCGCACCTTCAGAAAGGGCTACTTCGGCCACTCCACGACCCATGCCACTACTACCGCCTACGCAAAGGACTAACTTATTCTTTAGCTTCATAGGTTGGCTTATTTATTACACTGTGAACAGAATTTTACTGTATCGTCAGAAGTAGAAAGCGGGAGGTCGTAAGCAGTTACCCACCGCCTCCAGCCTCTTGCTTTCTGGTAGTAAGATTAGATGTTATACTTACCTAACTCTACTGTTTTCCCGGTCTTAAACGATTCGTCGGCGGCGAGTACCACCCGAAGACTATTGATCGCATCCTGGTGGTGTTGGGATAAATCCATATCCTCGCTGATCGCTTTGTAGAAGAGTTCCTGTTCCCGGTCGCAGAGTTCTTGGTGGTCGGGTTCATCGGCGGTACTGACAATTTCGTCTTTCTTAGTAAACTGTCCGTTTTCGTCACGGTCGGCAAAGTGAACTTTCAGGGCGTTGGTTTTGGAGTGGGCATCCACATCATCCGAAGCACTCTGCGATTCCATAATGCTGACGCAGCCCTTCGGCCCGATTACATCCTTTACAAAAAAAGCCGTTTCACTCATCATGGGTCCCCAACCCGCTTCGTACCAACCGACGGATCCATCGTCGAAGGTTACTTGCAAATGGCCGTAGTTGTACATATCCGAAGCTACTTCGTCGGTCAGTCGCGCCCCGATGCCGCTTACGCGAATAGGATTGGCTTGGGTCATCAGACACATCACGTCTACGTAGTGTACTCCGCAGTCTACGATAGGCGACATGGATTTCATGAGATTTTTGTGGGTGGCCCAGGTTTTACCGCTACTCTGTTGGTTCAGGTTCATCCGCATCACCAACGGTTTGCCCAATGTTTGGGATATTTCAATAAACTTCTGCCAAGCTGGGTGTACCCGCACAATGTAGCCAATTAGTAGTTTTTTACCCGTTTCTTGCGCTATCTTCACAATCTCTTCACACTCCTCAATGGTGTTAGCCAACGGCTTTTCTACAAATACGTGCGCTCCGGCTTTTAGACTAGCAGTAACGTATTCGGCGTGGGTATCAGGGTAGGTGTTGACTGACACAGCATCGGGCTGGGTTTCTTTTAGGGCTTCGTAGAAATCACTGAACAGCGGTATTCCGCCACCTAGTTCATCGGACAATGTTTGACGGCTTTCTGATCCTCGGCTAACGAGGCCAGCTATCTCAAATTGATTCATTGTATGATACGCCCGGGCGTGGGACGCTCCCATATTACCGCATCCGACAACGAGTACTCTAATAGGTTGGGTCATATTGTTAAGTGATTTGGTGTGTAAATGAGAGAATGTTTAATAGATAATGCGGTGCGATAATACAGCTTTTTGGAGCGAACTACAATGGGTAGTAGGGAGAAGCAATTTGAGGGGGATGCCTCCGAGTTATCCAGATAGGGCACAGAAGGTCTTGTGGGCAAGTCCGAGCCGCTCGCAATAAACGTTTAAATGTACAATTACTTTAAAACGAAGGGGTGATCTCACATATTTTTGTAAATTTTTGATTATTACAAAATAATATTGAAAATTGTACAGTATACAACCGAAGGCTTACTTTCCTAATGATTAGTAAAGATACGTGCGATGAAGATCTGCTTTGCCTGTTCCAGCAGGGAAGTGAAGCAGCGTTTGAGGTGCTGTACAATCGCTACTGGGAACGGATGCTAACGATTGCTTACTACCGTATCGGTTGTGTAGAAACGGCTAAAGGGTTGGTGCAAGACGTTTTTGCTAATTTGTGGCAGCGAAGGGAGCAGCTTGCTATCAAAACCACCTTTGTTATCTACCTATCTTCAGCAATGCGGTACGCCGTACTGGATCATATACGATCTCAAGTAGTTCAGGAGAAATACGTGGCCGCTATCAAGAAAGCCGCGCAGCAGGTAGACGACACTACGCTAGAATCGATAGAATACCGGGAGCTGACCCAGGTACTCAATCAAGAGATTGGTAAACTTCCGGCGAAGTGCCAAACGGTATTCAGGTTGAGCCGGGTGGACCATCATTCCAACCAAGAGATTGCGAAACAACTGAACATATCACCCAAAACGGTTGAGAACCATCTTACCAAAGCTCTCAAAATTCTACGTATCAGTCTGCAAGAGTTTATGGTTTTCTTGCTATCAATTATCTTTTTACCTCATTGACCCAGCGGTAAATAGCCTATCAAAACGTTCCTAAATATATTTTGTAGATAATTCTGATTTTTTTTGTGCGTGCGTAGGGGATGTGCCCGTCTTACCCGGCTATATAATAAATAGCACGTCCTATGGATCGGGATTTGGATAAAATTATTCGCGACTATCTATCAGGAGAAGACACCCCGGAGGGTAAAGCATTATTCGAGGCTTGGTACGCCGCTCAATCGGAAGGAGCTTCGCCACTAGAAGGTCTGGGTGACGCGGAAAAAGAAAGAATTAGGCAAGAAATTCTAACGAAGGCCAAGCAGCCTCTCTCAATCCTGAAAGAAGAAAAGCCCGATAACCTGCCTAAGAATCATCAAAAACCAATCTGGTACCGAATGGCTGCTGTGTGGGGCGGACTATTACTCATCAGCATAGCTTGCTTGCTGTACTTTAGATACGGGAGTAATACTGTAACTATTCAGACGGCCTACGGCGAAATTAGTGAGGTTGGCCTGCCCGATGGATCAACCGTCACTCTTAATGCTAACTCTACCCTTCGGTACGCTACCGACTGGGAAGAGCAGGCTGATCGAGAAGTGTGGTTGGAGGGAGAAGCGTTCTTCTCGGTAGCACATACCTTGCAAAATCAACGTTTTCGGGTTCATGCTTCTGATATGAATGTGGAAGTGCTAGGTACTGAATTTAATGTGAACACCCGTCGGGGCGATACGGAAGTCGTACTGCATTCGGGTCAGGTAAAGCTTGTAATAGACACTAATCAGGCAGACTCTGCCACAGTAATGAGACCAGGTGAGTTGGCCGCTTACACAGAAAGTGAGCAGCGTCTTGTTAAGAAAGTGGTAAACCCCCAACGTTATTCCCACTGGCGCCAGCAAGAGCTGGTGCTGGACAATACCTCTTTAGGAGAGGTTGCCCAAGCTATGGAGGACTACTACGGCTTTACCATTATCATCCCGAACGATTCGCTAAAAAACAACAGGCTCACGGCTACTACAAAGCTATCGCTAAAAGATGCTGAGCTTATTCTTGCCACCATCTCAGAAATATATGGTATTGAAGTACAGCGAAACGGCAATGAAATAACGCTCGATTATCCATAAAAAGAGCTTGGGGCAAGGAGTGTTTACACCAAGCTCCCCGCCACTTAACGACCAAACAACATGAATATGAACAAGAACCTAACAACAAACACACTATGGTAAGTTTTGTACAAAAACAGACTACACTACTTGTGGTGATCCTGATTGGCTGTTGCCAGTTTGAGGCATTTGGCCAGAAGTTGGCGACGGCTACGCAGCCCTACACTAATCAGTCTGTCCAAGTAAGCTTTCAGGAGGATCAGGGCCAGCAACTGCTAGAGCAGGCCCTGAAAGAAATCGGAACGCAGCATAAAATAAGCTTTGCGTTTGACCAGAAAGTGGTCGATCAAAAGAAGGTACGTAAGTCGGCGTTGAAAGCGAACGACCTCGATCAGTTGCTACGCAATATACTGACTCCGCTCGGGCTTACCTACAAGAAGCTTGATGCTACGCACTACATCATCCGGGTGGCTACGCCTAAGAAACAGTCAGTCGGAAAAGTTGAAACCCGAACTGTGTCGGCAACGGCCAAACAAGCGAGCTTGCTACCATTGTCCGATGCCCGATCGGTAGAGCAGCTTCCTTCCCTGGAAAAAACGATTAGCGGACAAGTGACCGATGAGAACGGGGAGTCGCTACCGGGAGTAAATATTCTGGTGAAGAATACCACCGTAGGTACGGTAACCGATATTGACGGAAATTTTCGGGTTACTGCTCCTGACAATGCTGAGACATTGGTATTTTCCTCAGTGGGGTATCTCACGCAGGAAGTGGCTATCAATAACCGCACGACGATCAATCTAACCATGAGCCCGAACGTAGAATCGTTGTCGGAAGTAGTGGTGGTGGGGTACGGCACGCAGAAGAAGAGCGATGTGACGGGTTCGGTGGTGTCGGTAGATTCGGAGATACTTCAGGAGGCGAATAAGGTCAACGCAGTTCAGGCGATACAGGGGCAGGTGCCCGGTCTGGATATTCAAACCGTGAGCAACAAACCAGGCGGAGGCTTTAACATCCGGGTGCGTGGAGCTAATACGATCAACTTTGAAGAACCCGTGTCGCAGGGTGGGTACAGCCCGGGGCAGAACCCGCTGTTTGTCGTAGACGGTATTTTTGTGGACGACATTTCGTTTATCAACCCTGCGGATATTGAACAGATTGACGTGCTGAAAGATGCCTCAGCTACCGCTATCTATGGAGCTCGGGGTTCCAGCGGAGTAGTGATTGTTACTACCAAACGAGGGAAGTCAGGTAAGCTTTCGGTACAGTACGATAACTACTTCGGGGTGAGGCAACCTTACAACCTACCAGATATTTTTGAGGGCGAAGAGTACGTGGAGTTCATGCGGGATGCGGTAGTAGGACTAGCCTACAGCTCCGGAGATTTCTCAGTGAGCCGGGAAGATGTTGATCTGAGCACCTTCCTGCGGCCCAATGAACTGGAAAATATCGCTAACGGCGAGTACGTGGATTGGGTTGACCTCATCAAGCAAAACGGGTTTCAGATGAACCATACGCTGAGTTTATCCGGCGGCACTGACCGAACTACCTACGGTTTTGGAGCAGGGTACACGGTAGACGAAGGTACGTTTCCGGGTGAATCGCTAGAGCGGTATAACATTCGGGCCAATGTGCAGGGTGAGATCAGCGATAAAATTACCCTCACGTACAGCGGCTACGCCACTTACCAAGTTCTTAACAATGGCAGCTTCGAGGGGTTTCGCAGTGCCTACCGCTTGCGCCCGACTGGAACCGCCTTCGACGAAAACGGGGAACCCGAATTTTGGCCGCTGGAAGGGGAAACCTTTATTACGAACCCGCTCTTTGAGGAAGACAATATCACCCGCGAACATCGCTCGCTGAGCTACATCGGTAATCTTGGTATTACTGTAAAACCTATTGAAGGTCTAAGCTTGACCTCTACCTTCTCACCGAACCTGCGGTTCAACCGCTACGGTGAGTACCGAGGATTGTTTTCTAAGTCGGTTGGGCAGCGGGTAGATAACCGCCGAGCGATTTATAATAACTCTAACAACCTCGGCTATACCTGGGATAATATTATCAACTATGAAGTAAGCCTGGGAGCTGAACATCAGTTGAACGCGACCCTTATATCCTCGGCCTGGACTCAGCGCGATGAGCTTATTGAAACCCAGGTTAGAAACTTTACTACCGATGAATTTCTGTTCTACAATATTGATGCGGGCTCGGACATCAGAGGACTGCAAAACTCTTTTGTTCAGCAGTCAATATTATCGTACTCGGCTCGGCTAAACTACAGCTTGCTATCTAGGTACTTGCTAACAGTAACCGGACGCTACGATGGGTCTTCTATGCTGTCGGAGCAGAACAAGTGGGCGTTTTTCCCCTCGGCTGCTTTGGCCTGGCGAGTGAGTGACGAGGCGTTTATGGAAAATCAGTCGTTTGTATCGGATTTGAAGCTTCGCTTTAGCTACGGGGAAACCGGAAATAATGGTGCTGGGGGAGGATTAAACCCCTTAGGTTCTCAAGCACTAATCAATGCTGGGTTTACCAACTTGGGCGATCAGCCAGTACAATCCGCTTTTTTTGGAACACGAATCGCCAACCAAGACCTAACCTGGGAGCGAACCAGTGAATTCAACCTGGGAATCGATTACGGGTTTTTAGAGAACCGACTCGTCGGCGCATTGGAGCTATACAATCGGCACACCACCGACCTCATTCTGTCCCGTAGCTTACCTACCTTTACCGGAAAAGATCAGATATTTGACAACGTAGGGGAAATTCGTAACCGGGGTATTGAGTTTAACATTCGCAGTGTGAACGTAGATAATGGTTCGTTTAAGTGGACTACTTTATTAAACTTTGCTAGGAATATTAACCGAATTGAGCAACTGTACGGCGGGTTGGATCGCCTTCCGAATTTTTCCACACGAGATGCTGAGCTAATTCACCAAATAGGAGAAGACGTAGGTTCTTTCTTTACTTTCGAGCCCACTGGCATTTGGCAGTTGGATGAGGCAGATGAGGCGCAGGCACTCGGTCAGCAGCCGGGGCAGGTAAAGGTACGGGATGTAAACGAAGATGGTATCATCACTGCTGAGGACCGCACCATTGTGGGTTCCCCCCAGCCGGACTGGACCGGTAGTATCACCAATACCATCAACTTCAAAGGCTTTGACTTCACCGTGTTTGCTTACACCCGGCAGGGAGTTGAATCCTACAGTTGGTTCCACCGCTCGCATGGTTGGGATCAGGACGATGCTCCGGCTCGCTTCAACGGCTGGGCCACGCAATATTGGACTCCCGATAACCCGACCAATACTTGGCACCAGCCCGGAAACTCTGGGCCGTATAAGCGGGCACTATTCTACCGCGATGTGTCGTTCGTGAAAATTGGCTATATGACGCTGGGCTACACCTTGCCTCGTGGGCTGGTAGACCGGCTCGGGCTAAGTAGTTTGCGGGTGTACGCCACGGCGCAGAACCCATTCGTGTTTACCGACTACGAAGGGTGGGACCCTGAAAGTGCCGGAAGAAACTCTTGGGGGGCCGCCTTTCTGTCGCGCACGCTGATGGCCGGAGTAAATGTAAGGTTCTAATCGTAAAAGAAAATATATCATGAAAACAATACATCAATACCTACTTATCATCGTTGGATTCATTGTTCTGAGCGGTTGTGAAGACTTCTTGGAAGAGGAAAACCGACAGTCGCTAACCGATGCCAACGCCTTTGAAAACCCCGAAGTGTTCGACCAGCTTGTGGTGAATGTGTACAGCCAGTACCGGGAGGCTTTTATGGATTTTCAGATGGAGTTTATGGGCACCGATATGGCTACCCGGGAAGCCCTGGTTGCGGGGGTAAGTGAACTGAACGACTACGTGAATATCGCTACCGACAACGGTACAATCAGAGACTACTGGACTCGCTACTACAAAGTGATTGATGCCGCTAATACGGTAGTTTCGCGCGTTGACCAGATTGCGGGAGTCACCGAATCGCAGCGGGAGGTTGGGCTAGCCGAAGCGAAGTTCTTTCGGGCGTTTGCCTACTTCCACTTAGTAGAGCATTTTAGCGACGTTCCGCTGATTGTAGAAGAAGTGACCTCAGCAGAATTTAGCTATACCCGAACCCCGGAGGCCGATGTGTATAACCAGGTGGTAATGGACATAGACGAGGCCATTGCCAACCTGCCTAACGAGGTAGACGTGTACGGTCGGCTGACCAAAGATGCCGCCCGTCATCTCAAATCAAAGATACTACTGACCCGAGGGTATAAATCGTACCGCGAAGAGACCGACTTTTCGGAAGCCGCTGCGCTGGCCGAGACGGTAATTGCCAACCGTCCGCTGGTAGACTCCTTCGAGCTCTTAACCGCTATTGGCAACCAACGCAATTCAGAAGTGATACTTAGTATGCTATTCGGTACTGAGGCGATTGCTCAGGGCGATGGAGTGGGGGCTGATGGTAATGCCCGGCACCAGTTATTTAAATTTACCTACGATATCTATCCCGGCCTTAATCGGTCAAGTATCTACGGACGAGGTTCGGGCATTAGCCTTACGCCTCAGTACTTTGATCTGTTTGAAGCGGGTGACGAGCGGGAAAGTGCCACGCTACGCCGGGTGATTTACGCCCTGGAAGACGATGGTGAGATTATGGTGGGCGATACCGCCGTATTTTTTCCCCGGGAACCTTGGTCAGAGGCCGAGAAAGCGGCGGTACCCTACACGGTTATCAACGAAGACGAATACTACATTCCCAACGGTTTTACCCCGGTTCATTATCCCATGTTCCAAAAGTTTGATGATCCTACCGTTCCCTACGGAGACGCGGGCGGCTTTCGTGATGCGGTTATCTTCCGTTCGGGCGAAGCGTACCTGATTGCGGCCGAAGCCTATCTGGGTGCCGGAGATGCTTCCCAAGCGGCTGAGTACATTAACACGCTACGCAACCGCGCTGGGTTAGGCAACATCACTGCTAACGATGTAACCGTTGATCTTATTCTGAACGAGAGTGCCAAGGAGCTGCTCGGAGAGGTAAGCCGCTGGATGGACCTGAAACGTACCGGAAGGCTCATTGACCGCGTGCTCGCTTTTAATCCGCATGCCGCGCTAAATAATACGCTGGAAGCCAAACACCTGGTTCGCCCTATTCCGCAAAGTGAAATTGACCTAACCGATGGATTGACTCAGAACGAAGGGTACCAATAGGAATGAAAGAATGAGTGAATGTAGGCTATTCCATCCTTCACTCATTCTTTCATTCTCTCTCCTTCGAAATACCCGGTTCGTAGTGGTTATAGCTTCAAAAGCTGTATCTTTCCCCCGTAAAACAACCGGAAAGCTGTGAACCGAGCATTTTTAATTAGGCGACGAATAATAGAGTTTTTACTCATTGGGTTGGGAATTGCTTTCGCTAGTATTGGACTGAAGGGTTTTTTATTACCCAATCACTTCCTCGATGGGGGAGTAACTGGGGTGTCGCTACTAGTCAACCACGTCACCGACTGGAACATTGCTTGGCTAATTGTGGTAATTAATGCTCCGTTTATATGGCTGGGTTATCGGCAAATTTCTAGCATACTAGCCTTCAAGTCTATTATATCTATTCTGATATTTGCAGTGGCCCTGTTTCTGATTGAGGTACCACTGATGACCGAAGATAAGCTGCTCATCGCCATTTTTGGCGGTATTTTTTTGGGAGCTGGTATTGGCTTTAGTGTACGCGGTGGAGCGGTTATTGACGGAACCGAGATTCTTGCTATTTACCTAGGCAAAAAGTTTCGAACAACCATTGGCTCAGTCATCTTAGTATTCAATATTGTCCTGTTCATTATTGCAGCAATGGTTATCGATGTAGAGGTAGCTTTGTACTCTATCCTGACCTATCTGGTGGCTTCTCGCACCACGGACTATATTATTCACGGTATTGAAGAATACATTGGGGTGACGATCATCTCGCCGAAGAGCGAAGAAATTCGGGAGGCAATTACCGAGGCGATGGGCTACGGCCTCACGATTTACCAAGGCAAACGGGGCTACAAGAAAATGCCCCACCTTACCGCTGAGATTGATATTATCCACACCATCGTCACCCGCCTGGACTTACGCCGTTTGCACAACGTAGTAGAGAATATTGATCCGCAGGCGTTTGTAGTAGAATACAATGTGAACGATACCAAGGGCGGGGTGATTAAAAAGAAGTTAGAATAAAAAACTGTATCTACATACGGTTTTAGCAGTTATTCTCAGTGGCTAACCCTTTCTACTAATTATTCGTACATCTATTCTAAAAATAAAGCAAACACTACCAACACCTATGTCTCTTATTGTAAAATGGCTGCTCTCGGCCATCGCTGTAATGATTACCGCCTATCTGCTGCCCGGCGTTAGCGTAGAAAGTTTTTGGGCGGCCCTGGTGGTCGCGGTTATTCTGGCGTTGTTTAATGCCGTACTCAAACCGATATTAGTCATCTTGACTATTCCTATTACTATTCTTACGCTAGGGTTGTTTCTACTAGTCATTAATGCTATCATTATCTTAATGACCGATGTTCTAATCGGTGGATTTACAGTTAGCAACTTTTGGTGGGCTATCGCTTTTAGTATTATTATGGCTATTCTTGGTTCTCTCTTTAACGATATTGCGGAAAGAGTGTAGGCGGAAAAAGGAATACGGAGAATAGAGAGCAAATACAAATTCCTTTTTTTTACCCTTCTTTTTTCGTTTTCCATTAGCCGTTAAGAAGATTCTTTTTATCTTTGCGCCACTATGAAAATGACACGAGCCATAATAGTGCCCTACGTCCCGGCCAACCTCGGCTAGGGAAAGTTACTTCTCAGTAGCGTAATTGGGCATTCCCGCCCTTTCTATTATTTCAATTCTTTATTGGCATTTTCATCGTTCTCACGCGTGGCTCAGTATATCCATCGTATCAAATACTTTTATAATAATCTCCGCATCGCACTTAATGGTGCGGAAACCAATTTTACCTCCGGTAGCATCCGTCGGGCTATCTTTCTGTTGTCAGTTCCTATGATTTTAGAAATGGTCATGGAATCGCTGTTTGCAGTAGTAGACATTTTCTTTGTGGGTAAGGTCAGCACCACTGCAGTAGCCACCGTTGGTCTCACCGAATCAGTACTCACTATTATCTATTCGGTGGCAATTGGCCTTAGCATGGCTACTACCGCATTGGTAGCTCGCCGGGTGGGGGAGAAGAACCATCACAAAGCTGGTGATGCTGCCTTTCAGGCCATTGCTTTGGCGGTTATCATTTCGTTGGTTATTGGTGTTGTAGGGGCAATCTTCGCGCGCGATATTCTTCGGCTAATGGGCGGAGAGCCTCAATTGGTAGAAGATGGTTTTCTCTACACCCGAATTATGTTTTTGAGCAATACCAGCATTATGCTACTGTTTTTGATCAACGGCATCTTCCGAGGGGCAGGAAACGCCTCGTTGGCTATGCGGTCGCTGTGGTTAGCCAACGGGCTTAACATTGTTCTTGATCCGATATTTATTTTTGGCTTAGGAGCCATTCCAGCATTTGGGGTAGCGGGAGCAGCCATTGCTACTACTACCGGACGCACGATAGGAGTGCTATTTCAATTATACCATTTGCTAAATGGTAAAACAATTGTCAGAATTGGCTGGGAAAATATAGTGATACGCGCTAAAACACTGCTTAATTTGTTGAGACTAGCTTCGGAAAGCATTAGCCAATTTTTGGTTGAATCAGCTAGTTGGATATTTCTAGTACGAATTATCTCACTATTTGGCAGTGAGGCGTTGGCAGGGTATACCATTGCTATTCGGATTATTATCTTTTCTATTCTGCCCTCCTGGGGGTTGTCTAATGCAGCGGCTACCTTAGTTGGGCAAAATCTGGGAGCTGGCCATCCGCTACGAGCCGAAAAATCAGTTTGGAAAACAGCGTACTATAACTTTCTATTTTTAACGGTGTTATCTCTAATATTTTACTTTGGCGCGTATCAGTTCGTTGGTATTTTCAGTGACGATCCCGACGTGATTCAAACCGGAGTAGAATCGCTGCGAACTATCTGTTTGGGGTACGTTTTTTTATCCTACGGAATGGTGTTGGCTCAATCGTTCAACGGAGCCGGAGATACCCGAACCCCTTTACTCATCAATATTGGCTGCTATTGGCTGGTACAAATTCCGTTAGCCTACGGTATGGCGGTTTGGCTGGATATGGGGCCTCGGGGAGTATACATTGCTATAGCCATTGCCTTTTCGCTGGCGGCGGTAGTCAGTGTAATTCTGTTTCAAAAAGGCAAATGGAAACTAGTGAAAGTATAAGCTGTTTGGGTAGATAACCTAGCCAATTGCCACTCAAAATCGCAAGTTTGGTAATTATTTATTAAATTATGCTACCTAAAATAAACATTTAAGATACTATGAGACATTCTACTAAATTAATTTTTGCGTTCGTGCTTATGGTGGCCACTCAGAACGGCTACGCTCAATTCTTACAACCGGTTGAAAAAAGGATGGACATAGGCGAAAAGGTAACTCCGGCTTGGGTGCTGGCGGTAGAGGAACCAGAGGAAGAACTTCGGGAAAGTATTGTTAACTATACTAAAGAAGAACTAAGAGCCAAGCTCAAAAAAGGTAGGAATGGCTTGCTGATCGCTAAAGAAGTGAAAGTGCCTAGTATTACTTCTTACACTGGCGATTTAAAAGTGCTACTTTCGCAAGTGCAGAATCGTACGCAGGTGGCTGTGGCATTTATGCCTGGCTACGACATTTCCCTTAATTCGGACGACTACCCTAACGAGATGGAGCGACTACGGCAGTATACTCGAAATATGCTGAAGTACCACATGGTAAATGAACTTCAGGTAACGATTAAAGATGACGAAAAGCGGCTGAAAGACTTGGAAAAAGATCGTAAGAGAAATGAACGAGAGTATCGCAAGCTTGATAAGTCTACGGCTCGAATGCAGAGAAAAATTAATTCGGACAAGACCGATGAAAACACCAAGTTTGACCTTAGCAACGAGCAAGAAGCTGCCGAAGACCGAATGAACACCTTGGTTGCCGAGAAAGATGAACTAAATGATGAAATTACGAAGATGAACGAGAAAATTCAGGTGAGCCAGGAGGAAATCAATACAATTGAGAATCGGTTTGTAGAGCGAAATGTATCGGTGAGTACCGAAGAAAATGAATCTGAAGAGGAGGAATACAAGCCGTAGACCGGAGGGAAGAATTTGAAAGTTACAAGTTTCAGATAGTAAGAACTTGTAACATTAATCTTTCAGTGATCGCTATAAATTAAGGGATTGGTAATAGGCAAGCCAATCCCCACTTTCTACGTAGGGTAATCCGGCAACATCCGTATCAAACTTCAGGTAGGTGTAGAATTGATGTTCGGCTAGGTAAATAAAGCGATACAATTGTTCATCTACCCCTTCTAGTTCGTGCACGGCGGGTAAAGCGACTTCAGCCACCTGATAAATATCGCCTATCACCGAAGAGCCAGTTTGGGCAATCATATAAGGGTACCACTGCTGATAATCGTACAGTGCGTAACCAGACAGGTAATATTTTTCTTTTATCAGCTCGCTATCCGCTAGATAGTGGGCGTACATGCCTCCTCGGCGTAGCGTTCCGTACACGAAGATGTCATAGAAGGTCATTTGCTGATTTTACCTACGTTGAAGCGTTAGTGCTACTTAAAACATTGTCGGCCTAGTTTACGATATACTAGGGAGAAAGTAGAACCATGCTGGCAAAAAAGAAGTGCGTATTTATAATCAACCCAATTTCGGGGGTAGGCAAGCAAAAGGATATTCCTTCGTTGCTAAAGCAGCATCTTGATATGCGTCGCTTTGAGTATGATGTGGTGTTTACCGAGTACCCCGGCCATGCCACTGAAATTGCCGAAGCGTATCGCGATCAGGTTGAATACGTAATTGCGGTAGGAGGAGATGGTACCATTAATGAAACTGCCCGAGCTTTGCTGGGTAGCGAAGCTGTGTTAGGAATTATCCCATTGGGTTCAGGAAATGGCTTTGCCCGGCATCTGAATATTTCTACCAATCCCACCCGAGCGATTAAGCAGTTGAACCAATCGCAGGAGTCACTATTGGACGTAGGGTTTCTAAACGGGCATCCGTTCTTCAATGTGTCGGGTACCGGCTTTGATGCGCTAATTAGTAAGCGGTTTGCCGATCAAACCCGACGGGGATACGCTACCTACATTCGCTGTGTGTGGGAAGAGATCACCAGCTACCAGCCTCGTACGTATCGGTACACCTTAGATGGAGAGGAAGTAGAAGACACCTTCTTTCTAATTGCCTTTGCCAACAGCGAACAGTACGGCAACAATGCTATTATTGCCCCCCAAGCCCAAACCAATGATGGGCTACTGGACATCGTATTCGTGCGGCCTTTTCCGGCGGCCTACGTTATTACATTTACACTGCTGGCTTTTACTCGGCAAATTCACCTTTCACCCTACGTAGAAATTGTGCAGGCTAAGCAGTTTGAGGTTCAGCAGCTCAACGACTCACTTATTCATATTGATGGAGAGTACGTTGAAACTACCGACAAAACGCTGAACATTTCTCTGCGCCCGCAAAACTTGAAAGTACTACGGCCCAATTAATCACATGCTACCTTTGAAAGAGTAAGCAAAAGAAATACTAATTTAGTGGTAACAACCTACAGGTAATTAGCATGGGTTATTGTTCAGTACACAAAATATACTCATAATTAACAATTTGGTAACAATATCTTAACAAGAAGATAACAGCTTCGTCAAAAACGAATAGGTTATTTGTGTAATTAATTATTGTTGCATTTGATATACTGGTCATACCCCAGCAACGTTCGCCAGACTAGGCTAAATTCCTTGCGTTTAGTCCCCGATCAGCCTCACCCTTTTTCAACCGTACCTACTTTGTTTAACTCAACCTTGTTGACTATGCTTACCCGATTTAATCCCGCCGAAATGACGATTAGTAATTTACTCTACGTAATCCAATTTAAACTACTACAATATGTCCAAAAAGCGATCAGTCGAGGTAGCGGTTATCTCCGATGTACACTTGGGTACTTACGGATGCCGCGCCAAAGAACTGCTTGAGTACTTAAAAAGTATTAGACCCGCTACGCTAGTGTTGAACGGCGATATCATCGATATCTGGCAATTCAGCAAGCGATATTGGCCCAGCTCTCACATGCGAATTGTAAAGCAAATTTTTGGGATGGCGGCCAAAGGGGTAGAAATCTACTACGTTACGGGAAACCACGATGAAATGCTGCGTAAGTTTGATGGGTTTACGATGGGCTCTCTTAAAATTATGAACAAAGTGGTTTTGGAGCTAGATGGTAAGAAAGCCTGGATTTTTCACGGCGATGTATTTGATATCACTATGAAGCATTCTAAGTGGTTGGCCAAGCTAGGGGCAATTGGCTACGACACGCTGATTTTACTGAATGCTTTCGTCAACTTTGTGCGGGAGAAAGTTGGAATGGGACGGGTTTCTTTCAGTAAAAAAATTAAAAACCGAGTGAAAGGAGCAGTTAAATTTATTGATGATTTTGAAAATACTGCGGCCGAAATTGCGATCAACAATAAGTACGATTACGTTCTCTGTGGTCATATTCATAACCCTGAGATGAAAACAATTAGAAATAATGAAGGCAGTGTTGTGTACCTCAACAGTGGCGATTGGATTGAAAATCTGACTGCCCTGGAGTATAATAAGAAAGAATGGTCGCTCTACCGTTTTGCCGATGATGCCACACTCAGTGAAGAAAAAGCCCCGGAGGAAGAAGAGGAAAATCTGGATGTAGGGGTGCTTTATAAAAACCTCGTGGCAGAGTTCCGGTTATCTAAACCATGAAGGTACTCTACGCCATTCAGGGAACGGGCAACGGGCACATCAGCCGGGCTCGCGATATAGTGCCGATCCTCCAAAATAAAGTTGATCTTGACCTGCTCATCAGCGGCATTCAGGCCGATGTTTCTTTACCCTATTCAATTAAATATCAACTCAAAGGGGCAGGGTTCATTTTCGGCAAATCGGGCGGAGTAGACTTAATGCGAACGTACCGCAAAGCCGATACCCGAAGGTTTTTGAAAGATGTGCGGAACCTTCCGGTTCAGAAGTACGACCTGATTATTAATGATTTTGAGCCAGTGTCAGCCTGGGCTGCCTATTTTAAAAAAGTGCCTAGTGTATCGCTCAGTCACCAAAGTGCTATTCTGAATGAGAACGCCCCCCAACCGCACAAAATAGATCCGGTGGGCAAAACCATTCTCAAGAATTACGCTCCCACCGATCAGGCTTACGGTTTTCACTTTGCTAAGTTCGACAAAAACATTTTCACCCCCGTAATTCGTCAGCAACTTCGGCAGGCAGAAGTACAGAACTTAGGTCACTACACCGTTTATCTACCTGCTTTCGACGACCAAAAACTAATTAAGCGTCTCAAAACTGTAGAAAATGTTTCCTGGCAGGTATTTTCTAAGCACAGCAAAAAAGCCTATCGGGAGGGCAATGTGCAAATATCTCCGGTAAATAATGAGCAATTTATTCAGAGCTTAACCAGCTGTGAGGGTATTTTATGCGGTGCGGGTTTTGAAACACCTGCCGAAGCATTATTTTTAAAGAAAAAGCTACTGGTTATTCCCATGAAAAACCAGTATGAGCAGTACTGTAATGCAGCAGCGTTAGAAGCCTTGGGAGTGCCCGTTTTGAAGCACTTTAAGAAAAAGCAGTTGCCCTCTCTGCAAAAATGGATTGAACAATCTAGCCCAATTGAGGTAGACTATCCTGACATTACTGAAAAGATCATAGACTTAGTACTGGAGGAGCAGAAGTTAATGAGTAATGTGCGGGAGTAAGGGAGACCGGAATTTAAAATTGATCGTTGATGGAACCAACCAGCTAATGAATCATGATGAATTGGCGTGGGACACTGTACAGTAGACAATGAGCAATGGGTAAAGCTAAACCCCGTACATCAAACTACGCTAACACCATAACACTTTAACACTTTAACACTTTAACACCTGAACACTGCAACTTTGTAATCTTTAACCTTCTAACTCTGTAGACCAATGTCGACTATCGACTGTGGACTATTGACTATCTCAACTAATAACTAAAACTTTTTAAGCTTGACTGAATTTAGTGCAGGGGAGTACGACCCTGATTTTAAATGGGGAGTATCTACGGCCGCTTATCAAACTGAGGGATCCATTCAAGAAGATGGCAAAGGACTATCTATCTGGGATGAATTTTCCAACCGTCCGGGAAAAATTTACAATAACCACAATGCGAACCAAGCTTGCGATTTTTACCATCGCTACCCCGAAGATCTGAGCATTATTCAACAATTAGGTATTCCTAACTTTCGGTTTTCAATCGCTTGGTCGCGAGTGTTGCCCCAGGGGGTGGGTGCTCCCAACCGAGCGGGACTCGATTTTTATGACCGACTCGTGGATAGCTGTTTGGAGCAAAATATTGAACCTTGGATTACGCTGTACCACTGGGACTTACCTGTTGCCCTTCATCGGCGAGGGGGGTGGACAAATCGAGATATTCTGAACTGGTTTACTGAATATGTTGAGTTAGTGGTCAATCACTTCAAGGATCGAGTAACACAGTGGATGGTCCTCAACGAACCAATGGTATTTACCGGAGCGGGATATTTTTTAGGAATTCATGCTCCCGGCAAGCGAGGAATGAAAAATTTTTCGTCAGCAGTTCACCATGCGACACTATGCCAAGCTGAAGGAGGGCGGATCATTCGCGACTTGCACTCTTCAGCTCATATTGGCACTACTTTCTCTTGTTCTCTGGTAGAACCAGCTT
This sequence comes from Tunicatimonas pelagia, assembly GCF_030506325.1. Classification (NCBI taxonomy): domain Bacteria; kingdom Pseudomonadati; phylum Bacteroidota; class Cytophagia; order Cytophagales; family Catalimonadaceae; genus Tunicatimonas; species Tunicatimonas pelagia. Next base: position 6,250,929 of record NZ_CP120683.1, read on the forward strand.
CGGCTAACGAGCGTGATGTGCGGGCTGCCCAGCGAGTAGATGCGCTATTAAACCGCTTATTCATTGAGCCTGCTCTCGGAAGAGGCTACCCTATTAATCAGCTACCCGCGTTAGCTAGGTTAGAAAAGCATATGCGGCCAGGTGATGAACAACGCTTAAAATTTGATTTTGATTTTATTGGCCTACAGTGCTATACCCGAGAAGTAATTCGCTATTCTTGGTCAATGCCGTATATCTTTGCTCGCCAAATATCCCCTCAAAAGCGAGCAGTGCCAACTACATTAATGGGGTGGGAAGTGTACGCTGACTCCATGTATCATATTCTTACGAACTTCTATCGGCGTTATCGCCTCAAAAAAATCATCATTACTGAAAATGGGGCTGCCTTTGCCGACTCAGTGAAAGAAGGTAAAATTGACGACTATGAACGAGAGAGATATCTAAGCAGTCATATTCATGCCTGCTTACGAGCGAAGCGCGAGGGTGTACCGCTAAGTGGGTATTTTGTCTGGACACTCACAGATAACTTCGAGTGGGCTGAAGGTTACCGACCCACCTTCGGTTTAGTTCACGTTAACTTCCAAACGCAGGAGAGAATCATCAAACGTTCGGGGCAGTGGTACGCCAATTTGGTGCAGCAATACCTGAGTCAATCTCAGAAATAGAACGTAAATATTTAGCTCTTACGCAAAGCTGGCAGAAAACGCGAGCGATTCCGTTTGGTAAGCAGTGTTCTCTTCTTTCGCTTTTCTATTTCTTCCCTAATTTTCTCAAGCAGAGCTTCCTCTTCAATTTTTTGGTTACCTAATCGAAAAACGCGTTGTTTCAATTCGTAGGGTGTGTTTCTGGTTTCCATGGGCTGTCAGGTTAATCATTCTCAGCCGATAATGTGCTAATCCTTCCTAAAGCAGTGGTGAAACAACAACTTTCATTTATTACTGCTAAGCTGTTTCTAGTGGTTGATTTCGTTCTTGACTTAAAAAAGAATGTGCTTCGTCTTGTCGGATGAAAATTTTCATATTAAGGTTATCAAAGTTAAATGAGGACTTTTCTAGCCACTCATTGTTGGCCATTAGCTTCCGTTGGGAGGCAGGAGTGGTAAGCACTGCCACCTGACAAATTTTATCGGAGATAATGGAACTAGTTAAACTTTTACAAGTATTAGACCATTTTTTGATAAAAAAGAAAAACTCATAGGGATTAACGTCCTGAAAGAAGTCTTTCACAAAGAGCCATTTGTTCGTATCATACACCGCAGCAATGTTCATGGCAATGTCCATAGTCTCATGATAGAGCGTAAGTTCACCGTAACCATTAAAATTAATGACAACGGCTTCAAGGTTTTTATGGTACTCTGCACTCGCTAAACTGTTGACAATTTTATACATAAAGTAGACAATTAGTGGAAAAAATGCACCAATCTCAGGTAGAGAATTCGGCAAAAGCTGTTGTGAATAGGTGCGTAGTTTGTAGTTAGGTCAGCGCAGTAAGACAAATATAAGTATAATAACGGAAAAAGACTCATTTTGAAAGTAAAAATAATGTAAAATTAATCGTAAATTAATATATATTTTTAACATATTTTTAATTATTGCGCGCATGTAGTTCAAAATACTCATAATATATGAGTAGCTATGAAATGAATACTAGTAAAACTATGGAAAATAAAACGTACACTATGCAAGCCTACCAAGTATTTCTCCTGAAGGTGAATAGGTAGTTTTGACAGATACTATTATCTCAAGTTTTGGGTCAAGGGACTACGAAAAAATTAACGAATCTGCGCTAAAGCAGCCCCGACTTGGGTAACAGGAAGTTTACAAACTTTATTCTGACATACGTAAATAGTGGTCTGTCCAGTAACCAGCTTATTCTCCAGTAGTGTTAAACTTCCCTCGGATTGACCACCCAAAAACAATACGTTAGGCAGATATTGCTTATCCATTCCTTGACGGGTTATTTGTGAAGACTCTCCCAAGATAGCCACTTCGTAGGGTTCATGGACTATATTTCCAAGTAGGCTAGCCCAGTTGGCGTGGAAGTTAGGATACTCCTCCACGCTAGAGTAAACCGTATTAACCATAGACTGAGCACGGGTAGTGTAAGCGTCTTCCGCTAATAATAACCCTAGCGTCCACAGGTTTTTAGCCATTACCGAATTAGAGCTTGGAATAACGTTATCGTCAATCTCTTTTTGGCGGGCAATAAGCGAAGCATGACGGCTGGAAGTATAAAACAGCATAGGCGTTTTGGCATCCTGAAAATTTTCAAGCACATAATCGGTGAGCGATTTAGCAGTGTAAAGCCAGCTCTCTTCAAAAGTAGCCTGATACAAATTAATGTAGGCTGCAATTAGGTGGGCATAGTCGTCTAAAAACCCCGGAATGCTAGTAACCCCATCTTTGTAGCTACGGGTCAGCGAAAAGTCAGACTGGATAATCTGGCTCTTTAGAAAGTTGGCATTGGTCAATGCCGATTGAAGGAAGCGAGGGTCGCCCAAGGCGCGGTACGCATCTACGTAGCCGTTTAACATCAGCGCGTTCCAAGCAGTTAATATTTTATCGTCTAAGCCCGGGCGGATTCGTTCACTGCGCTGTTCAAGTAAGCGGGATTTTGCCTGTTGAAGGCTCTTTTTTACCTTTTCGGAAGAAGTACCGATTGATTGAGCAAAATCAGCTATTCGCTGATTAGCGTACAGAATATTCTTGCCTGCTTCCCAGTTTCCTTTCTGCGAGATGCTAAAATAGGAGGTGAAGTTTCCTGCATTGCTACCCAGTGTTGCTTCAATTTCTTCGGCGGTCCAAACGTAAAATTTTCCTTCTTCTCCCTCACTATCGGCATCAAGCGAAGAATAGAAGGCTCCTTCCGGGGAAGTCATTTCTCGTTCAATAAATTCTAAAGTTTCATAAATGACCTCACTATAGAGTGAGTCGCCGGTAAGCTGATAAGCGTTGCTGTACAGGCTAACTAGTTGGGCATTATCGTACAACATTTTTTCAAAGTGCGGCACTTTCCACTTAGCGTCGGTAGCGTAGCGGGCAAATCCGCCACCTAGGTGGTCATAAATTCCACCAAGAGCCATTTTATCAAGGGTTGTCAGTACCGCTTCTTTTGCTGACGTATCTCCCGAAAAATAGTGGTACTGCATCAAGAAGTTCAGGTTGACCGGCATAGGAAACTTAGGTGCTCCCTGGTTACCTCCCCAGTCAAAATCTATCTGAGGCTTCCACGTCTGGAAAAGTTGGTTTAGCGTTTCCTGAGAATAAGTCGTGGGCGAAGAGGCTACTTCCAATTGATCGATAGTTTGAATACCCTCCGTTACCTCACTAGCAATGGTTTGGAGTCGCTCAGGATCATCTTGGTAGGTTTCTACGAGTTTCCGTAGCACTTGCATCCATTGATCTTTGGGTAAATAGGTTCCTGCAAAAAAGGGGCGTCCGTCCGGAAGTGCTACGGCATTAAGTGGCCAACCACCCCGTCCGGTAAGCAACTGAGAGGCATTCATGTAAATTTGGTCCACGTCGGGTCGTTCTTCCCGGTCTACTTTAATGGAGATAAAATGCTCATTCATAAAATCAGCCACTGTAGAGTCTTCAAAGCTTTCGTGCTCCATCACGTGGCACCAGTGGCAAGCAGCGTAGCCAATACTTACTATAATCAGTTTTTTTTCTTCTTCCGCTTTTTCCAGAGCCTGATCGCCCCAGGGGTGCCAGTCAACCGGATTGTAGGCGTGCTGAAGCAGGTAAGGGCTTGTCTCATCAATAAGGGCATTGGTATGCGCTGAACCCGAGGGCTGGGCGCAGGCGGAAGTGAACAGTAAGTAGGCTATTGGCAGTAGCAGATGAAAACGCATAAAGTTCAGGCAGTTAAGGCGCAAGAAAATTCTATTTCCGAACGCCAAAGCCTAAAAATTAGTTTGTCGTCGGTTGGTAATAGCCTAATTGAATAAGAAGTGATTTAACGTTTTAATACCTACCGCGTGATTGTATTGCGTGGAACGCTCTACGCAGACGAATGCTCGTTTTTAGTAGAGGATATTTCGATAAACTTCTAAGGTTCGTGACATCACGAACCTCGGGGGCGATAATTATCAGAACAAGGTTGCGTGCTGATCGTAGCGAAGGTGTACCGAACGCGATACAATCGCGCTCTAGCATTGCATCAACCGGCTGAAAATGAGGTAGTGCTGGTAAAACAAATTTCAAAACATTAAATCACTTCAATAACCCAAACAGCTTCTAAAATCCCAAGATAAAAAATTGAGTATTTCCGGATAAAGTACACACCGTAGAAACTGGCAAAAATATTAGGGGAAATTGGGGGGTGAAACGTTAAATTTAGCATTTTAGAATACACTAAATAGAGTGAAAACCAAAACCCAAAGCCATAAAGAGTTAGAGCAGTTAGCTAACCGCGTAGCTGGTTTAGAGCAGCAACTTGCTGAACAAAATTCTGTCTTTCAACAACTGGCCGAAGAGGTAGGCAGCGGCTACTGGCAGTGGACAATCTCTACCGATACTCTTGAACTAAGCCCTAAGTTATGCCAATTTTTGAATCATACGCCTCGTGCTAATCAGAAGCAGTCATGGCAATGGGAGGATATTTTATCTCCCAGTGGCTATGCTGAGCTAAAGCAGCGAATAGGTAAACTAACCCCTAGTAAGAATAAACGGTTCGAGTTTCACGCTGAAACTGCCTCACAACCTTCTGACCCGCTCATCTGTCAAGGCAGTGTGATTGAGTGGAATCAGCAGGGCAAGCCAGAGGCAATTCTGGGTTTTTTTAAATTGGCGTCACGTGAGCAGGCAGAGCGAGATGAGTTTGCCGAGCGAAAAAACTGGTTCCAGTGGATGGCCGATCATATTCCAGGAGTGACGATTGTAGTTTTTGACCAGAACTACCGCTACTTTACGTACGAAAAGTTTAAAGAAGTAGAAAATACGGTTATAGAAGGAGTGATAGGCAAAACCTTGTACGAAATAGCCACTCCCGAAGAAGTAGCTTTTCTGGAGCCTATCTATAAGCAGGTGCTAGCGGGTAAGTGCCTGGAACACGAAGTAGCCTATAAAGACAGGATTTACTACTCTCAGTTTATTCCCCTATTTAGCGAAGGAAAAGTAAACCAAGGTTTAGTATTTTCTTTAGACATTAGCCAAACAAAAGGATTTGAGCAGCAGTTGGCCTCGTTTATAAAACAGGCGCCCGTCGCTATTGCTGTTTTCGATACCAAGATGCATTACATTGCGGCTAGCCAGCATTGGGCAGACTCTATGCTAGATGATGAGCATGTGATCGGAGAATCGTTCTACGAAAATTTTCCTGAGATTACGCAAGAATGGAAAGATATTCACCAAGATTGCTTGCGAGGAAATACGCATCGGAATGATGCAGACCGGCTTATTCGGGAAGATGGCTCAGAGCAGTGGTTACAGTGGGAGGTGAAACCCTGGCGCTTATCCACCAACGAAATTGGGGGAGTAATTATGGTGGTTAAAGATATTACCGAGCGTAAAAAATCGGGACTCGCTTTTGAGCATTACCAGCAAGGGTTAAAGATACTTACCCAGATTAGTGCCAACCACCAGCTTAGTTTAGAAGAGCAACTACAGGAGCTACTTATTTCGGTTGCCAATTACTTTGACCTTCCCATGGGAATCATAAGTAGAGTAGATGAAGATGATTTTACAGTAGAGTATGCCATCTGTTTAGAAGATGACGACCAAAAAATTGGGGTTGATAGCCAATTCTCTTTACGGGAGACATACTGTGATATTGCATATACTACGAACGATACGTTTGCCGTCTCCAGCATGGGGGCTTCGGAGTATCGCGATCATTATTGTTACCAACAGTTTCAGTTGGAAACGTATATCGGCTCACCGCTGTGGGTGGGGGGGCAAAAGTACGGAACAATTAGCTTTTTCTCAGATGAAGAGCGACTCTCGCCCTTTACCGAGAATGAAGTAGACTTTATGCGACTGTTGGCACGTTGGGTAGGCACTACACTAGAACGCTTTTACCACGAGCGTGAGCTGGTGGCTGCTCGGGAGCAGGCGGAAGAAGCTACGCAAGCCAAAACTGATTTTTTGTCCACCATGTCGCATGAGATTCGCACTCCTATGAATGCGGTAATCGGTATGACTCATTTACTGCTGGAAGAAAACCCTCGGGACGATCAGTTAAAGTCACTACAAACGCTAAAATTTTCGGCTGACCTTCTTCTTTCTTTGATTAATGACATTCTAGATTTTAGTAAAATAGAGTCGGGAAAAATAGTGCTAGAGTCGGTAGACTTTAATCTGAAAGACATGCTTCAGGGAGTAAAGGCTGCCCAGGGAACCAAATCTCAAGAGAAGCAAGTGAAGCTAAAACTGCGCTGGGATGATGATGTGCCGATAATGGTAACTGGTGACGTCACCCGACTAGGGCAAATCATGAATAACTTGGTGAGTAACGCTGTAAAATTTACGCAAGAGGGTCAAGTTTCTATTGAAGTAGAGCTGATAGAGGAGATAGAAGACAAGGTTACGTTAGGTTTTAAAGTACGAGACACTGGAATTGGTATTTCCGAAAAGCAAATAGAAGCTATTTTTGATGAGTTTAGCCAGGCCAGTACCAGCACTACCCGTAAGTTTGGTGGAACCGGATTAGGGTTGGCGATTACCAAAAAACTATTAGAACTTCAGGGGAGTCAGATTGAGGTATCTAGTGAAGTTGGAGTAGGATCGGTGTTTTCCTTTGTACTTGATTTGCAAAAAAGTAAGAAGGTATCTCAAGAGGCGAAATCTGCTAAATCTGACGATGACTTGGGTCAAAGTCTAGAGGGGTTGCGAATACTATTAGTAGAAGATAATCCGGTGAATCAGTACGTTGCAACTCGTTTTATTAAAAAGTGGGAAGCATCATTAGATACGGCTAACCAAGGCCAGGAGGCAGTTGATAAAGTGAAACAGCAACCCTATGATGTGGTGCTAATGGATTTGCAAATGCCAGTTATGGACGGATACGAAGCTACTAAGCTCATTCGGGCTTGGGAAAAGCAGAAAAAAAAGAATCCGGTTCCAATTATTGCCCTAACAGCTTCGGCAACTGCAACTACCAGAGATAAGGTAAAGGAGCTAGGCATGAATGACTTTGTAACTAAACCATTTGATCCTAAGGAGCTCTTTGCTCGTCTGCTTATGCACTGGCAAAAGGAGGAGGCTAAGATTGATTATCTGAAAAATGACTTAACGGTTAATCTGGAAGTATTTGAATACCTTACTAAAGGTAATCAGGATAAACAACGGAATCTGTGCGTAAAAATAGAGAATATAGTCACCAATTTACTACAAGAAGTGAATGAGGCGAAAGAAAAAGCAGACTTGGAAAAATTCTCTCATGATCTTCAGCAGGTAAAATCTGCCATCGCTACCTTTAAGATTGAACCATTAGGAAGTATGGTGCAAGAAATGTTAGAAAACCCGGAAATGATTAATGCGGATATGTATACCGCTTTGGTCAATTATTGTCAGCAAGTATTAGCCAAAATTCAGGAGTACAAATCAGGTATCGAGGAATAATCCCGGAGACCAGAGACCGGAATTTAAAATTGATCGTTGATGGAATCAACCAGCTGATGAATAATGACTGATGATTGATGAATCATGAATAATGATGAATTGGCATGGGACACTGTGCAGTAGACAATGAGCAATAAAGCTAACCCCCGTACATCAAACTACGCTAACACCTGAACACTTCAATCTTCTGATCCGCACGACAGCTGCCTGTAACTCAATGACTGTTGACTATGGACTGTAGACTATTAACCGTAGACTAATCAGCAATTTAGCAATCCAATAAATCATGCTTTGAATTCTGCTTTCTTTTGTGGTCTTTTGCCGGATGAAGAAAAAGCGTGTAGCAATTGATATGGATGAGGTAATGGCTGATGCCTTAGGCAAGCTCATCCGGCTGTACGAAGATGAGTATCAGCTGCCAGTAGATCAAGATGAACTAGTCGGTCATTATCTGGACGAGGTTGTTCATCCCGATCATCGGTCAGCCATACGTCGCTATTTATTTACCGAGGATTTTTTTGAGGATTTGGATGTGATGCCCGGTAGTCAGGATGTAGTTCGACAGATGCACGAGCGTTACGAAATATTTATTGTAACGGCTGCAATGGAATTTCCTGGTTCGCTACGGCCAAAGTACCGATGGCTGCAACAGCATTTTTCGTTTATCCCCTGGAGCCATTACGTATTCTGCGGCGATAAAAGCATCATTCAAGCCGATTTTCTAATTGATGATCACGCTAAGAATCTAGTCAACTTCTCAGGAGAGCCTTTGCTATTCTCTTCTCCGCACAATGCCAACGAAACCCGCTTTACCCGGCTCAATAATTGGCAAGAGGTATCCCAATATTTTTTGTCAGACCAATGAGTTCGCTGGATATACTAGGGATTATAGCGGGAACCTGCACTACGTTGGCTTTTTTGCCTCAGGCGATAAAAACCTGGCAATCTCGTTCGGCTGGCGATCTTTCAGTGGGCACTTTTACGTTGCTGGTGATTGGTCTTATCTTATGGCTGATCTACGGAATCGGTTTGTATAACTGGCCCATTATTTTAACTAACGGACTTACGTTGCTAATTGCGGGGTCAATATTGTATTTCAAATTTCGTTATCCGTAACAAACAGTACCTTTACCAGAACTTCATCTAAACTTCACATAAGTATCCTGAATTTTTTGTACTATTGTGATTCTGCCAAATACCACTTTCATTTTATTTACTGCCTATGAAATTACTATTGCTAGTCTTTAGTGTTACGCTGGCCACATTGATTGGTCTTGTTAGCCAGACTTCACGGGTAATAAGCCCTATGGCTGATTGCCGAGTAATGGTAGATGATATTGCGGGCAGTTACGAAGGCGACTGCCACAAAGAGAAAGCCCACGGTTACGGAAAAGCAATTGGTAAGGATACCTACGAAGGAGAATTTAAGAAGGGATACCCTCACGGACAAGGAACCTATACCTGGATTAGTGGTGACTATTACGAAGGCACTTTTGTAAAAGGCAAAAAAGAAGGAGAAGGAAAAATGGTATACGCTTCAGTCAACGCCGATAGCGTGCTTACCGGCTACTGGGAAGATGATCGCTTCCAGCAAGAAGAAAAAAGCTCTTCTGAGTAGTGTTTTGGTATTAGTGTGTTAAGGTGTTTGTGTGTTCATGAATAATTTAAACATTACGCGGTAACCGCCTGAACATCATTCCATGACGGCCTGAACACTGAACATTGCATAAGCAACCGCCTGAATATCAATCGTTCAACAAATCATTTAGAGGCGAATGATGATTGGTATAGCGGTTGGTATTTATCTTGAAGATGCGCTGGAACAGAAAAAATAGCGGGATGAAATAAAGCGGCCAACAGTTCAATGCCATCTACCAAGTTAGCCGCGCTAGATTGGGTAAATAAGTCGTACTCGGCAATAAACACTTTCTGCTCTCGAACCGCTCGCATAGTAGACCAGCCTGATTGTTGGGTCAGACACTCCATTTCTTCCAGACTACGCTCTATTGTAAAACCGCAGGGCGCGATCACCAGTATTTCGGGATCGTAGCGAACAATTTTATCCCAACTGGTGACAATACTATCTCCACCGGGGTGAGCCAGTAGGTCGGTGCCGCCTGCGTAGGTAATTTGATCGGGAATCCAGTGACCACAATTATAGATAGGGTCTATCCACTCCAACAGCATCACCCGACGCGGCATGGCTCGATGAGCCCGTAGCTGATCCACAATAGCATCTAACCGATTCCGAAGCTGCGGCAGGTGTCGGTACGCTACAGCTTCCGCCCCCAGTGCTTGACCGATGGTTATCACCGTATCAAATACATCATTTAGCGACTGAGGCGTAATGGAAACTAACGCTGGGGAAGTAGCTAGGGTAGCTGCGGCTTCCGCAGCACAGGACGCATCAATTTGGCAGACTTCGCATATGTCTTGGGTGAAGATAACATCAGGTGATGCGGCTTGTAGTACTTCTTGGTCTACGTAGTAAAGACTCTTTCCCTGAGCTTTACTGGTAGAAAAGATCCGATTAATTTCCGCACTGGAGTATTGTTTTCCCTCCAAAAGGTAGCGCACTGCCACCGGCTTAATTTTTCTTGCTTCCTCCGGACATTCAAAGGTAACTCCGTGAAGCTGGTCTTGTAGCTCCAGGTCGTAAATCATCTGAGTAGCAGCCGGTAAAAAAGAACAAGCCCGAATCATGAAAGTTGCGGATGATTGAGTACGGGATACCGTCGGCTAGCCAACTCATAGCCTCCGAAAAGAAACCCACTGTACAGCAGGTTGCTGAGTAGCATGTTTTTAAGAAAAGGAAGGGCTAAGACGTAACAACTCAGCAGTCCCGACCAGTCGCGGGTAAATGGCTGACCCGTAGTTAGATCAATACCACCACCCAGCCACACTCCAAAATCAGTGACAATGTAGTGCACTAAGGCCGCTCCTATAGAAGCCGCTAACACACTTTTCCAATGTACTCGACGGATGAGGGTTCCTACAAATACCATCAGGGCAAACGCTAGGTATGTCCAGTACCAGCCGTCGTACAGCAACCCACTTCTGTACTGGGAGAAGTAGGTTTGCATCATCACCAAATCGCTAACGAGCAGCATTAATAAAGGGAAAAAATACGCTCGAACTTTAGAGATAAAGTAGGTACCCCCAAACAGAGCTAAGGCACCAAAAGGAGTAAAGTTGGCTAATGGAGTAAGTTGTCCGCCATTATTTAAGATACGCCATAGCCCCATTAGTAGGATAATAGCCAGTAAAACCAGTAAACGAATATTAATACGGTTTTTCATTGGGTACGAATAGTTGAGCTAATGAAGACCATTGATGATTGAACTGAGTGTGCTTCGTGAGCGAGGGTCTAAAAAGCAAAGCCGTTCGGGGCAATTCCCACTCCGTAACTTTGAATCAAATTCCCGGTAGTTGAGTAGCGAAAGAAGGTGCCATCGCTGCTAAAATTAGGCACCTGTCCGGTCAAAATATCTCCGCTTATTGGATCAACCCCTAATCCGTAAACATCTTGATCAATGAATGGGCTATCCGGTAGTTCGGTACTCTCAATGCTCATGGTGTAAACACCGCCTCGGTACCTAAAGTAAAGCTGCTGGCCAGCGGGGTTTATTCTCACGCTAATAGGGTCGCCCCCCATCTCGCTAGCTTCAATCCGAGAAGCAACTTCGTTATTTTCCAATCGAGCTAAATATCCGGGCAAACTACCGAATTGATTGCTAGCGACCCAGATACTACCGTTGGTATCCGCGACCAGGCTGCTGGGGTTTTCACCAACCACGATCGTATCGACTACGGTATCAGTTTGGGGGTCAAGTACCACTACCGTGCTGTCAGTTCCGAAACCACCTCCGTTCGCTACGTAAACTTGATTATCGACCAAAACGAGTTCATTCGGTCCAGAACCTATCGGAACCGTGGCGGTTACTTGATAGCTAGTTAAATCCAGTACTTTTATTGTTCCGCTTACTCCATCGGCTCCCCAATCGGTCACGTAACCTTTAGTTGGACTAATTCCGAGGAAATAGCGGGGTGAGACTATACCTTCATCCGCACCAATAGTAGCTAAGGACTCAAAAGTTTCCCGGTCGATAACCTCTATCTTAGCAGAGTTTTGTACCACTATAAAACCTCGGTCGTCAAATACTGCCATCGATTGGGTTTGGTCACCCAGCGGGCGATTGTTTGTGCTACTAAAGACGTTATTGAGTACTGAGTCTTTTTGTCGGTCGTAGTAAGAAAGAGTAGTATTGGCACCACCAAACGCACCCTCATTCACAATAAAATAGCCGTCTTGCCCGGGCGGAGGCGGAGCAGGACTATCGTCATCATTGTTACAAGATGTAAAAACAGTGCTGGTAAACAGGGTAAACACAAAAAAAGTGGCAATGTGCCGAAGGTTACGATACATAGTAAACATTAATTAAACTGATAAATAATATTGATTTGGTAGTTACGACCGGGCATCGGGAAGCCCTGCCGTACTTCGTAGGCGTGATTGAAAATATTGTTAAGTGTACCATTCACCGATAGCTGGTGAGCATCATTGATTGGCCAACGGTATGCTAACGAAACATCGGTGGTAGCGTAACTGGGCAGTACCCGATTATTGGAAGCATCCGTAAACTGCTCGCCAATAATGTTGGAGGTTGTACCAAGCTCCCAGCGACGGTAGTGCAGTAGAGCTGATGCTTTTCCTTGATGGTAGGGGGTGTAAATAAGCTGCTTACGCAGTTCGGTGGGGTTACCCCCATCCTTAATTGCTTCTTTGGAAGAACGAGTATAGCTGTAAAGGCCCCACAACTGGAAAGAGATGTCATTGGCTACTTCAAATTCAGCCCGAGCGGTGGCTTCCAACCCCCGCACCCACACCTGTTGCACATTAATGGGCGACCAGCCAGCACCGTCTAGAGGAACCCACTGTAGCCAGTTATTAAACCAGTTACTAAAAGCGGTCAGATTACCTTGTAACTTCCATCGGTTGTATACTGGCTCAGCTTCTACGCCAAATTCAGCTCCCCAGCCACTCTCGGGTTGCAAATTAGGATTCCCCTGGCTAACCCCTGACCAATATAAATCGTTGAACGTAGGCAGGTTGTAGCTTCGGGCCACTTTGCTGCGGAGTTTCCAAAATTTACTGACAGAGTAAGCCAGCGATAACGAAGGCAGAATTGGCGACCACTCCTGGTCAATCAAGGTTTCTCGCAAACCGACTGATGCTTCTAAGCGATCGTAGAGTAAGGTTCGGTACGATACAAATAAGGCCGTGCGGTTACGCTGGGGCCGCCGAGATCCGTAGCTACTTACCTGGGCCTGCTCGTAGGTGTGGTTAGCACCTACTAATAACCACTGTTCTTCATCCAGATAAAAAGTGCTTTCCACTTCAGAAATCCAGGAGACAGATTCATTGAGTGAGTTTTCAATGGCATTATCGGAGTAGACCAGCCGATGACCCAAAATAGCGGTTCGGGCGCGAATCTGGTGATTGGCATTCGTCAGCGTCCAGTTAGCCACCATTCGGTGAAAGAGATCAGTTTGGATGCCTTGGCTAGAAATTCCGGCAGCCGCTACACCCGGTACTTCTACGTAGTTATCTTGTAACCAGTACTTTACCTCTATGTTTTGCTGAGGTGATAGCTTCTGATAGAACTCCGCTAAAACGCCCTGCTGACTGATACCCGCGTGTTGCCGCTCTTCCGACCGAACCCGGTAGATATTGTAGTACGGAAAATCATTATCCGCTTGACGGTAGAAGGCCCGTACTCGTACCGCACTGTGAAGATTACCATATTTTAGCTGAACACCGGTCTGTCGATCACCAAAGCTACCCAACTGCTGAAAGAGCTTGCCGTTGAGTCCGGATGAAGATTCCAGCGTGGAATGCAGGTGAATAGCTCCGCCTAGTGTTCCGGCTCCGTAGACAGCTCCCAAGCTACCGTGTTGCAATGAAATATCGTCTAGGAAGAAAGCGGGCATAAGGGTTAGATCCAAACTGCCGTTCATGTTACTTTGCAGATTGATTCCTTCCCAAAATACCGGGGTATGATTGCTGCCGCTTCCTCGTAGCGAGGCGGTAGAAAGTCCACTAATTCCGTAGGAGCGTACATTAATTGCGGAATACTTCATTAATAGCTGAGCTAAATTATTGGAGGCAGCGTAGCCAGTAGCTTGCGGAAGAATTTCGGAAACCTGATCGCCACTACTGAACAGTTGCAAGCGAGAATCTGTGATTTCTACCGTCTGCAACATCTTTACTGTGTCGCGGTTCGTAGACTGCCCAACTGCTGGAAGTAATGATATACAGCACACTCCCAAAGCTAGCCCAACCGACAGAATCCGGTTTACGATTAGATTGATCGAGAAATACGACTGCCATCCGTGCATTATAAACATACTATGCCGGGCCGTCCGCAGAATACGAGAAATGTAATGAAACGAATACCGCCACCAGGATAGCCAGATTTAGCCACAGTGGTAGTAGCCTTTAGCCAAACTTGGTAGTACGGTAAACGGTCTGATACACTCCTGGCCTTTCCACCGAAAGCCTGAATGAAAAATTGCCCGGGCAGGTCTCCTGACTTACTCTAGTTGCTGTAGCCTTCCCATCCGTAGACAGTGGCGATGTTAGACAGCAACCTACTAAAGAGTTTACAGTTGCGGGGACAGCTTCGGATTCAGAGCATGTTTAAGTTCTGTTTTTGTAGGCGAAAAGGAGCTATTTCGGGGGCTGGCGAGTGTATTTTTCAAAGAATAGCAGTAGCTATTTTGCGGAAAATACATGAAGCTCAGACACCGAAAGGGCCCTTTACAGCCCAAAGGATAGAATTTAAATATGCTCTTACACCGAATTCCCTTTTAATTCAGATCAGCTAGATATTACTTGATCTGAAACCCAATGCGATTCAAAGATAGAAGCATTATTTTTTATTTCCTAAAGGTTTAGTCAAGGGGAATATAGCTGAGACAACCGAAGAAGCAGACTTTCAATAGACTGCACAGTACTAACGAGTTTATTGTTATTACAAATGTTCCAGTGGTTATTGGCGATTATTTCCACAGATACCGCTGAGCGGGGCTGTAGGTAGTACCCTGCCCGCTCTAACGCTCGTTGGGTCCACCGGGCACGTATTCCTGAGCCGGTTAGCGCAATTGGATGATTCTCTTCGTGTTGCACCTGAAATGTTCCGCTTTCAGGGTTAAACGGAGCCTGATCGGTGCTCATAGCCTCGGGGAGGGTTCCGCTAAGCACTAGGTCTTCTGGCACTTTATCGATTACTGTTTGCTGGTGCATCAGCCAGAGCCGATCGGCAACCTGAAGGGCTAATTCAATATTGTGGGTAGAGAAGATAATGCATTTCTGCTGGTTTCTTACCAAAGTTCGTAACAACTGAATGATATTCACCTGATTAGTAATATCCAGATGAGTGGTAGGCTCATCCAAGATCATAATTGGTGTATCCTGAGCTAAGGCTCGGGCAATCATCACTTTTTGCCGTTCGCCATCGCTAAGCTGATAAATTGGTTTGTCGAGCAGATGGATGACCTTTGCTTGCTCAACCGCCGCGTTAACTTTTTGCTGATCGATGGTAGAGAAATTACCTAACCAGCCGGTATGCGGTAATCGTCCCATCGCAATGAGTTCCGCCGCTTTCACGTAGCTTATTTCGGCTTGCCCGGTTAAAACAATACTTATATAACGAGCGAAGGCTTTGGCATTAAGCGTATTGATGGATTTATTGAGTAGCTCAATAGTACCTGAGTGGGGTTTTTGTAATCCGGCAATCGTTCGTAATAGGGTGGATTTACCTGCCCCGTTGGAACCCACCAATGCAATCAATTGCCGATTGGTGACGGCTAAATTAAGATTGTGAACTAATCGTTGCTCCGATTGGCCTTTTCCGTAGCCCAGTGATACCTGATTAAGCGATATAATTGAGGAAACTGAACTCACGAGCTAGCGAAAGTGGGTGCTGAGGTTGCGACGATGAAGAATTACCCAAATAACCACCGGCGAACCAATCAGGGCAGTAATAGCATTAATTGGTAGTACCCAAGCCTGACCGGGCCATTGGGAAACTAAATCGCAGCCAATTAGAATGAATGCTCCGGCTAAAGCACTGGCCGGAATTAGCCAACGATGATCGGAGGTGTTTAGTAGTGAGCGAACTAAATGGGGAACGGCAATGCCAATAAATCCAATGGGTCCGCAAAAGCCGGTCACCAATCCTACTAATATACTCGTAGTAGCAATAATCCCGATGCGAGTGGGTAGGAGGGGAATGCCCATACTCCGTGCGTAACGTTCGCCCAGTAGTAATCCGTTCAGGTTTTTAGATAGAAGAAAAGTAACCAGAGTGACCACTAAGGTTAGTGATGAAAATATTTGTAACTGCCCGTTGGTAACGTTGCCTACACTGCCTAGCGTCCACAGTAAATAGTCGCGGATTTGCTCCGGTTGACTAAAGTACTGCCAGATACTCACGACCGCCAGCGTAATATTACCAATCATAATTCCGATAATCAGCAGCACGATATTGTCACTCACCCGCAGTGAAACCGCTAGAATGAGCAAGAGAACTACTGCTGCTCCGGCACTGGACGCAATAACCAGCAACCATCCCTGACCCACTCCGGATGACCAAAGAGCGGAAACGGCTACTGATTGCCCCGAGGCCAGCATAACTGTCGCTACTCCTAAACTTGCCCCCGCCGAAATACCGAGTACTGATGGCCCGGCTAACGGGTTTCGGAATAAGGTTTGGAGCTGCAAACCACTTACTGATAAGGCCATACCCGCTAACATAGCCGTGAGCGTTTTAGGAATTCTAATATTTACTAAAATATTGTTCCAGACCTGGTTGTCAGCCTTTTGTCCTACCAGCACGTGGGCTACGTCCCGCAGCGGAATAGAAACTGACCCCAGGGCAATATCGGCCAATCCGATAATTACCACCCCCAACGATAGCAGTACTAACCAAGTAGCGGGGACTAATCTTTTCGCGGTAGCTGATTGGGTAATGGTACTCACTCCAGAAGTTGTTGGTAATAGTAGAGCTGATGGTGAGGTAGCAACTCTGGGTGCAAAATCTTAATTAGATCGGCGAGGATTCGTTGGGGATAAACTACGCCACTTTCGTAGTAATCGTTACTGCCGCCCGAAGCACTAAGCCGACGATTGCTGTTGTAGACTCTTCCCGATTGAAAAGCCGAAAAGTCCGCGAAGCGGGAATCAATGCCCAGCACCTCTTTGGTGTTAAGCGATTGTCCGGGGTCAAGCCATATCTCGGCCTGTAATCCTAAATCGTACATCCGCTCAAAATCTACCGGAAAACTTACGGCAGTAGAATCCTGACTAAACGCCCAATCGGCTCCGGCATCTTGCAGTAGGGCATTGCGGTAGCTTTCGGCCCCCGGTACGTACCAGGTTCCCTGAAACGGAGTGCCTACGATGACTGAAGGCTTTTCGGCTACCGATTGGGTAAGCTGGGCTAGGGTAGTGTACGCCTCCTCGGTTCGACTAAACTTGGTTAATGCAAATTCTTCTTTATTCAGTAGTGATGCAAAAAGCTTGAGCCACTCGGCTTTTCCCAGCGGAGTGCTTTCGGTCCACTCGGCAACGGGAAGTACCAGAATATCCAGGTCAATAAATTTTTGGTAAGCCGATAAATCGCTACCAGGCATATGGGAAACAAATATCAAATCGGGTTCGAGCGAAACTACTTGTTCGGTGTTTAATGTATTACCGCTACCTACTTCTTGAATAAGACCCGAAGCCGCCCGGTTGGTAAACAGAGAGTCGTAGACGTAAGCAGCTTTATCTAGTCCGACAACTACATCGGTATGACCCAGCATTTTTAAGAAGGCTAAATGGGTAGTTGATTGGGTGATGACTCGCTGAACCGGAATGCGGACAATCTGATCTACTTCAGCTTCCAAGTCAGGATATGTGGTTTCATCGGCGGGCAGCAGCAGATAGCGTAAGGTATCATTAGCGGTAGCAAGTGAGAGAACTTTTTGATTCTCGTAATAATCAATGGCAAAACCTTGGGCGTACTCTACGTTTAGTGTCGAGTCAGACTTAAGTAAATTTGCCGACTGCTCTGGAGGGTTACTGCACGACCATGAGAACATTAGCGATACTCCCCAATGAAATACCGTATTACGAGCGAGCCTAGTTGGGATATCGAATGATAGAAACTGAAGTTTCATAAGTAGTTCTTTTTACCCCAACCCTCGAGGGTAGCTCAGATATTGATTAAGGCAGGTCTTCTGACTTCTCCTACAATGATAGCCTTCCCATCTGTTATTGCAGACAGTGGCGATGAAGTGATCATTGTATGTAGTTTGGAGTTACAGCAGCGAGGACTGCACCGGACTGCGCGTCTCGGTTTCCCTTTTCAACTTGCCCACAATAAGTAGGTAAGCCACCTTAATGGAAGTAAAACTAGCTAAATTCTCATGAATTCCTAAATCACTGTGGTAGGTAAACTATTAGCGAGGCGAGTAAATGGAGTAGCCGTAGAGAATAATCAATAACCCTAAGACAATGATGACTAAGGCCGCTATAATGACGTGGCGTTTATTCATGATAACGGTTAATCAAGTTGGGTCTGATTTGCATCCAAACCATCTAAAAATCCTTGATACATCGGTTTTTTACTAAAGTTCTCGTTAAACAGCAATGGCCATTGCGGATGTCCGGTATGCTTAGTCAGCCAGCTCTCGTTATCGCGTAATCCCCAAAATGTAATGGCAAACTTATTTTCTGCTGGTAGTTGCTGGTACCGCTGTACGATAGCTGCCAGCAGTTCTTGCTGTTGTTGAGCCGCTTCTTCGGTAAGCGTGCTTAGTTCACCGTCAGGATTAGTACGAATATCTACTTCCGATAGATGTACTTTCAAGTTTCGCTTCACAATTTCATCCAGCGCGTACTGAAATTTATCCAATGAGAAGTCTAATCTGATGTGCATCTGCAACCCAATACCATCAATGGGAATGTTGCGGGACTGAAAATCGTCTACCATCGCCAGAATGGTAGCTAGTTTTTCGGAGCTAGCTATCACATCGTAATCATTGTAGAACAACAAAACATCGGGGTCGGCCTCCCGAGCGTACTGGTGGCAGCGGGCTACGTAGTCATCACCTAGCTTTTGGTGATAAACGGAGTTACGCCACCCTTTTCCACCGGAAGAAACGGCTTCATTCACCACATCCCAGCTTACTACTTTTCCTCTATAGTGTTTTACCGTAGCCTGAATATAGTCACGCAGTAAATTTTCCAGCGTAGCTGAGTCGTAGGAGTCAATCGTGTTTTCTAGCCAGTCGGGCTGCATTAGATGCCAAGCTAGTGTATGCCCGTGAACTTGCTGATTGTGCGCTTGGGCAAATTCAAGTAGGGAATCACCTAAGCTAAAATCGTACTGCCGCTCGGCAGCCCAAATGTACTGGGGCTTCATCACATTTTCGGCAGTAATACTGCTAAACTCCCGCCCTACCACTTGGGCGTAGTCAGTCTGGGCTAAGCGTTTGGGGTTGATGGCTACGCCCACCGGAAAGTCGGCAGACTCTCTTAACCGAGGCTCAGGCGAGTCGAGCCCATTGCTGATTATTACGGTCAATAATAGCCCTAGACTTAAAAAGAAGGAAAAAAACTGCATAGGTGTTGGTTTAGGTGTTGTTAGTGACTGAACGTTGGATTATTGTATATATTTTTTTTGATTTTTAAGTGCAGAAGAATACTTCCTAACCAGAGTAAATATAAAAATGATAGGGTAATTGCTGAAGATAGTAGTATTTTTAGCAATATATCAACCTAATACTATGCTACGACGTACATTTTTAACGCAAAGTTTAGGGGCAAGTGCTTTGGCTTTATTGCCCAATCACGCTAACCTTTTTGGTCGTAATTCTAAGGAAGTTTCTGTTCGGGCGATCACCTATGGCTCTAAGTCCCACTGGTTTGGCTACTACGATAAATGGCAGTTTGACCCGTCAGGCCGATACGTACTGGGTATGGAGGTTGACGTGCCCCGCCGTTCGCCTACCGAAAATGATATAATTAAAATCGGTGTGGTCGACTTGGAAAATAACGATCCCGAAGGTCGGCCCCAGTGGATAGAAGTAGGGGAGAGTAACGCCTGGGGTTGGCAGCAGGGTTGTATGCTTCAGTGGATTCCGGGTTCGGAAAACCAAGTCATTTGGAACGACCAGGAAGATGGACAGTACGTTAGCCGAATACTAAGTCGAGAAAGTGGTAAAGAAAAAATTTTGCCCAAACCAGTCTACGCCCTCTCGCCCGACGGAACCTTTGCCGTTGGCACCGAATTTAACCGTATTCAGAATATGCGTCCCGGCTACGGTTATCCTGGAATTCCCGACCCCTACGCCAAAGTGAAAGCCCCGGATGAAATTGGGCTGTACCGCATGGATTTGCATTCGGGCGAGAGCAAGTTGATTTTTTCTTTGGCACAAGCGGCGGCTATCCCTTACCGAGGAAAGTCGCTGGAAGATAAGTGGCACTACTTTAATCACTTGTTGGTAAGCCCCGATAGCAAACGAATGATTTTTCTGCATCGTTGGCGTGAAGCACCGGCGAATACTGCGGGTGCATCCGGTGGTTTTACGACCCGAATGTTCACTATCAACATAGACGGAAGCGATCCTTATATTCTTGACCCCTCCGGTCGTACTTCTCACTTTATCTGGCGCGACCCTCAGCACATCTGCGCTTGGACGAAGCCCGAAGGTAAGAAAGCCGCTTTTTATCTATTTAAAGACCAAACCGATGAGGTGGAAATTGTCGGGGACGGAAAAATGACGGTCAACGGTCATAACACCTACGTTCCCAACACCAACGGCGAGTGGATACTGAACGATACCTATCCCTCCAATGATCAGAAGCGTTTACAGACTTTATATCTCTACCACGTACCAACTGATAGAAAGGTGATACTGGGGCAGTTCTACGAACCTCCCGTGTTTAAAGGGGAGTGGCGTTGCGATCTGCACCCCCGAAGTAATCAGCAAGGTACTAGGGTAGTGTTTGATTCTACTCACCAAAACGGCCAGCGACAAATGTACCTGGCCGATATCAGCTCTATCATAGAAAACTCTTAAACCATTGCCCATGCGTCGCCGATCATTTGTGAAAGCCGGTGCTGCCAGTGCTGTTTTAGCTGCAACTGGCCTACCCTCCTGTAAAATTTCCCGCCAAGTACCGGAAGTTACTGCCGATAATATCCCGATGTGGAAAGGCTTCAATCTACTGGAAAAGTTTGACGGTCAGTCCAACAAGCCTTATCGAGAAAGTGATTTTAAAATGATGGCCGACTGGGGCTTTAACTTTGCCCGGCTACCGATGTCGTACTGGACGTGGGGTGATGTAAACGATTGGAGTAAAATTGATGAAGCCACGCTCAAGCATATTGATGAAGCGATTAACTACGGACAAAAGCACAGGGTACACGTTAATCTGAATTTTCATCGGGCACCGGGCTACTGCATCAACGGAGGTGATTTAGAACCTTACCAGCTCTTTGAAGACGAGGAAGCCCAGGATGCTACCCGCTTTCACTGGCGTACCTTTGCCAAACGTTATCAGGGCATTCCTAATTACGACCTAAGTTTTGATTTACTCAACGAACCTCCCTTTATTCCCGAAGCGCAGCATAACCCAGTTATGCTCTCGGTGATTGAGGCCATTCGGGATGCTGACCCTGACCGATTGATTGTGGTAGATGGCTTAGCGGTGGGGCGTGATCCAATTATTGGCTTTGCCGATAAAAATGTGGTGCAAAGCACCCGGGGCTACGACCCCATGCGGGTAAGCCATCACGAAGCTTCCTGGATTCCGGGTAGCGATATCTGGCCGGAACCTACTTGGCCCCTAACTACTGATGAAGAAACGGTAGATCAGGCAAAACTTCGCCAGCAATTGATTGAACCCTGGCAAACAGTGGTTACTCAAGGAGTAAAAGTACACGTAGGGGAATGGGGAGCGTACAATCAAACCCCGCACGAAGTGGCTTTGGCCTGGATGGAAGATCTGTTGCAACTCTGGCAAGAAGCAGGCTGGGGCTGGGCACTATGGAACTTACGGGGTTCATTTGGAGTGCTAGATAGCGGTCGAGAAGATGTTGAGTACGAAGATTATCAAGGGCACAAGTTGGATCGTAAGATGCTGGAGTTACTACAAGCGTACTTATAATGGTAAGTAAATTCAGCATTAGTCGTGGTGATGACTTTTGGCCTCTCTTAATAATTACTACCTTACCTAGAAACGTATCAGTTATGCTAAATCATATTCGAATGCCTTACTTGGTGCGCGCGCTATGCGGAGCTACCATTGGTTTTCTCGTTAGTCTGTATATAGTAAATACCTACTTTGGGGGTAGCATTAACTTTATTGTCTACCTGAGCGTAGTTGCCGGGGCAGGAGCTGGTATCTATTTTTTTCGGCGGTGAACTGAGCCGTTACCTCAAAAATTACGCTGCTAAATTAGCGTAGTCCATATACGGCTGCTCGCTCCATAACTTTATGGATCACGAAATTCAATCTCGTTTTATCGCGGCAGTCTTAGCTGTAGAGTAAGTAATCTGGAAAGCAAAAATTGATAAGATTCTGCTAATATTTAAACAAAAGCCCAACCATAGCTTTTACTTAGATATTCTTAAAGTAAAGCCCTTGGTCATTTTCAATTTTTCTTTGATGTCAAATCACAGTACGAATTCACAAATATTATTTGTAATATTAGCCGTGCCATTAAGAGATTCGCTGAGTTGTTCACTAAGATATAAAGAAAGTGTGTTTAGATTAGATAAAATATATTTGAACAATCATCGCTAAAGTGCAACCCGATTTTTTAACCAATCTAACACGTACTCATTCTATTAGTCAGTCCAGTTTTTTAATAAATCCTTTTAATTCTATGCTATTTTCTACTGCATTACGATCCTCGGCGATAGTCGGGATTATGATCTTGCTTAGTGTAGTTGCTTTTGCCCAGCAACGCACCATTTCAGGTACCGTCACTTCTGAGGAAGAGGGAGCACTTCCCGGAGTGAATATTCTTGTGAAAGGTACTACTCAAGGTACTGTTACCGATATTGAAGGTAACTATCGTATTAATGTACCGGATGAAAATACCGTACTAGTCTTCTCGGCAGTAGGGTACACCAATGAAGAAGTAACCGTTGGTAACCAATCTACTATTGACATGATTATGTTGCCCGACATAAAATCACTCAGTGAGGTGGTGGTAGTTGGGTACGGAACTCAGGAGCGGCGCGATTTGACCGGGGCGGTTTCCTCGGTAGACGCTGGTGATTTCCAAAATATGGCAATCAACTCAGTAGAGCAAGGCTTACAGGGTCGAGTTGCGGGGGTGAACGTAGTGCAACAGTCCGGTCAACCAGGAGCAGCTATGCAGGTGCAAATTCGGGGTATCGGATCAATCGGTAACTCGGAACCCCTGTACGTTATTGACGGAGTTCCGGTAATTAACGACAACGGGGCTACTGGGGAAGCTAAGTTTAACGCTCTGAACAGTATAAACCCCAGTAACATAGAATCTATTGAGATTTTGAAAGATGCATCGGCAGCGGCTATTTACGGGGCACGAGCCGCCAATGGGGTAGTGCTAATTACTACCAAACGAGGTAAAGCGGGAGAAGCAAAAATCCAATTAGATGCTTACACGGGTATTCAGGAAGCTTGGCGATTGCTAGAACTTACCGATATTAATGAGTATAAAGAAATTTCCGATGAGCTGACAGACAATGCCGGATTACCTCGGGTAGTTGCTCTACAAGATCCGGAAGAGCTAGTTAATATTACTGATTGGCAGGAAGAGATGTTTGACGTAGCTCCGATTAATAATGTAAACCTGAGTGTATCAGGGGGGAGTGAAAGTGCTCAATTCAGTGTCTCGGGTAACTATATGAGCCAGGAAGGTATTTTACGGAATACTGATTTTGAGCGGTTGAGCTTACGGGTAAATACTGATTTTAAGAAAGGGAAATTTAAGTTCGGCCAGTCAATGGCTTTTAGTCGCACGGTAGCTAATGACCTTACTACTAATTTTTTTGCTATTATTCACTTTCCGCGTAATCGGCCGATATTTGATGAAAACAATGTGGGAGGGTATTCTGGGAACCGCATCATCGATGAACAAGACGCTAACAACCCAGTAGGAGAGTCTGATCTTTTTACCGATAGAACTACCCGCTTTAGAGTACTCGGAAATATTTATGGTGAGTACGAAATTATTGAGGGGTTGACTTACCGACTAAATCTGGGTGGTGACTTCATTTATGGAAATAGATACGAGTATAACGAGCCTTTCCAGTTTGGGGATCGGCGAACCGAGCTGTTTGCTTCAATTGATGAGCGAAATAACTTCTCGGTCTCCCCCTTAATTGAAAATACCCTAAACTACAGTAAAACGTTTGGCGATCACCAGCTAGGAGTGCTGGTGGGGTATACTCGGCAGTCTTACTCTCAAAGGTCTGCCCGAGCTGAAGGGCGAAATACGGTAAACTCAATAGATGTACTAAACGGGGTGAATGAAGTTCCCGCCGTTAGCGGAAGTTTGCAGGAATTTGCACTAGTATCTTACCTAGGACGTTTGACCTACAGTTTTGCTGACCGCTACTTACTTACTGCTAATATTCGTCGCGATGGATCCTCTCGCTTTTCACCGGGCAACAAATTTGGGGTTTTTCCCTCCGCATCAGTAGGATGGAGGATAAGCGAGGAAAGCTTTATGGATGCAGTGGATATTGTTAGTGATTTAAAGTTGCGAGCTAGCTGGGGGCAAACTGGTTTTCAGGAAATTGGTAACTACGGTTTTCAGCCTGAGTTAAGAAACACACTGAACTATCTTATTGGTGGCGAGCAGGTAACCGGAGTTGCTCAGCGAGACTTAGCTGCTAATTCATTGGTATGGGAAACATCTACCCAAACCAACATTGGTCTGGACGTAGGTTTATTCAATAACCAGGTCTTAATTAATGCCGACTACTTTATAAAAGAAACCGACGATATTCTAATACCAGTTCCGCCGACCCCAAGCACCGGAGTGCGAGGAGGAAATAACTCACCCACGCTGAATGTAGGTTCGGTGCGAAATCAAGGGCTAGAGCTAGCGTTGACCTACCGCAAATCAGTGGGTGATCTTCAGTACAGCATTACTGGAAACATAGCAACGCTAGATAACGAGTTTCTTTCGCTGGGAGGCGGGCAGCCTATCACCAGTGGTAACGTAAACGTAACTCGGGTAACTCGGATTGATGAAGGTCTACCGATTGGCTCATTCTTCGGCTTCCGAACGGATGGAATTTACCAAACCCAGGAAGATATAGATGAAGTAAACCGAATAGCCCAAGAAACTACTGGGGAAAGTGATGCTGTTTACCAACCCAACGCCGAGCCGGGCGATATTCGGTTCAGGGATCTCGATGGGAATGGAGTTATCAACTCGGATGATCGGGAGTACATTGGCGACCCAATTCCTGATCTCACCTACGGGTTAAGTATCAACGCTTCCTACAAAGGGTTTGATCTGAATGCCTTTATTCAAGGCGTAGAGGGCATAGAATTGTACTACGGCTATCGCTACTTTGCCGAAGGAATGCTTCGTCCGTTTAACTTTGAAAAGCGTACCTTGAACCGCTGGACAGGGCCAGGTACCAGCAACGAGATTCCACGGGCCATTGGGGGGGATCCGGCCAATAACACTCGAGAGTCAGATCGTTTCATTGGCGATGGTTCGTTTCTGCGGATGAGAAACCTAACACTAGGCTACACCATACCATTTGCAGCCTTAGAGAATTTTGGAAATGGCTTTTTGTCTAATGTCCGAATTTACGCTACGGCTCAAAACTTGTTCACCATCACCGCTTACGAAGGCTATGATCCTGAAGTTGGTTCCCAGAACCAGAACCCAGAGCAGGCAAGCCGGGGCCGGGGTATTGATAATGGACAATTTCCTCAGGCGCGCACCTACATGCTAGGAGCTCAAATTACCTTTTAGTGTTAACTAGAAAATATAAAACATATGAAAAAGAGTCGTATATATATTAAGTTCTCAGTAGTGCTGCTTATGGCAAATCTGCTGATTGTATTTGCTTGCCAGCGTGATGAAGAGTTGCTGGAAATAGATAATCCGAACAACCCCACTCCCGATACATTCTTCCAAAATGAAAACGATGCCCTACTAGGCTTAAACGCAGTTTATGCTTCGTGGCAGTCCCGGAATTTGTGTCAGCGCTTTTATTTCTTTGGCAACGATATGCCTTCTGATGAAAGTATTGGTACTAATAACCTTCAAGCTACCTTGGCGCAGATGCTGAATTATACTTGGGATAATAACAACGGAGTAATATCTGGTATGTGGGGCGACTATTACACTGGAGTAGGTCGGGCGAACCGGGTAATTCAGCGAGTACCCGAAATAGAAATGGATGAAGAGCTTCGTACCCGAATTGTGGCTGAAGCCCGCTTCTTACGAGCTACCTTCTACTTTGACTTAGTAAATAAGTGGGGCGATGTGCCGTTAATTACTGATCCGCCGGAAGCTTCTATTGAAGAACCGCGTTCCTCAGCAGATAGTGTTTACGCCCTAGTAATTGAAGACCTTGAGTTTGCCAAAGCTAATTTGCCTACCCGAGATGATTACGGTGCTGATGACGTGGGTAGAGCCACTAGCGGAGCCGCTACTGGCTACTTAGGAAAGGTTTATTTGTACCGTGAACAGTGGGATGCCGCCGAAGCGGAATTTATGGAGATTATTGATGGCCAACACGGTAGCTATGGCTTGGTAGATAACTTTCGTTGGAATGGTATTGGCGAAGAACAAGAACCCGCCGCTGAAAATAGTATGGAATCTTTATTCGAGGTTCAGTTTCAAGCTGCTTTAGGTGGTAACTGGAACCAAGATAATGCTGGAGGCGGCGAACATACCTTCCGAGGAGTAGAGTACGCTTTTGCTAGTTTCAATAACGTTCGACCGAAGCAGTCCTTTGCTGATCGCTTTGAGTTGGGCGACCCGCGCTATGAGCAAACCTTCTACGACGACGGCGTGGCTTATTTTGAAGGTACCTACACCCGAGCCCAATTTGGTGGACTCATTGCTTGGCGTAAATATCATAATTATGACATTCGAAGCGACGGCCAACAAGATTCAGGAATCAACTTCCGTTTGATGCGCTACGCTGATGTGTTACTGATGGCTGCTGAGGCTAAGTTTATGAGTGGTGATCCTACTTCTGAGGTACTGGAACTAGTAAACCGGGTTCGACAACGAGCCATCGCTCAAAAGGTAAACCCGGATATTGAGCTATATATGCCCCGAACGCTTGATAACGTACTAGAACTGTATCCTACGGCAGCGTATCCGGCCAATACTCCCGATCAGGTGATGGCTATTATTATGCACGAGCGTGAGGTGGAGCTAGCGGGTGAGCAACATCGCTACAATGATTTGCGGCGTTGGGGGCTGGACGATGATGTTGCTCTGGCAGATAATAAGCCTTACAATGAACGGTATCGCCTTTGGCCTATTCCACTACAAGAGTTGGAAACTAATCCAAATATTAATCAGGAGGACCAAAACCCCGGATACTAATTACTTTTTGTCAGCCTGGCTCCCGTAGTCGGGCTGATGATTTTACTTACTCATGTTAAATTTTTATACTAAACGAATGATACGATCATATTCGAAAATAGGTGGTGCCTTAGCATTTTCACTGGTAATTTTTACTGCTTGCCAAGAAGATGTTGATGTACGCGATAAAAATGGTTCGGGCCTGATTACCGTGATGAACTCAATGGAAAGTGAAGGGAAATTCTCTCGCTTCTACGATGCTATTGGTGCCAATGGTTTACGTATTTCCGACGAGTTTAACGGAAGCGGTGACTCTTACGAATATACTATTTTTGCCCCAACTGATACTGCTTTTGGTGACTTTTTGGCTCGGTACGATACTTACGATGGACTAGATAACATTCCTGATGATTTGTTGCGTAGTTTAGTGGAGTATCATGTTGTGGCCGGTAGTCTTAGTGCCGCTGATTTAAATGGAACTACCCAAACTACGGTACAAGAGGGGGAAATTAGCGTGAATGGCACTACCGTTATTGGAGCTAACAACACAGCTAACGTGGCAGTAGCTGACCGAGCTGCCCGTAATGGTTTTTTGCACGAACTGGACGCAGTACTTATTCCCCCCACTTTTCCTACTCAGACAATTCTAGACATTGCGGGGGGAAGCGACTTCACTAGTTTAGCAGCGGCGGTAACTAGTTTTTCTGATCTGGTAGATGCTATTGACGGTGGCAATGGGGCTTTTACGGTAATGGCGCCAACTAACGCGGCATTCAGTGCATTTCTGGCTAGCCAGGGTTTTGCTTCGCTAGATGCTGTTCCTGCTCCATTGCTGCGAACGATTCTTGAGTACCACGTAATTCCCGGAGTGGTTGGATCCGCAGATATTGTTGGATCTCAGAATACCTTGAGCGGTGAAGTGCTCGATTTACCGGATGATACCGAAATTGTAGCTACGGCTGATGTAGCAGCTACCAACGGACTAGTACACGTAATTAGCGAAGTGCTTGTACCACCTAGTTTAAGTTCAGTAGCCGGAGTTATTCTTGCTAATCCTAATTTTAGTACGCTGGCTGCGGCTTTAGTTGATAAAGATTTGATTACACCGCTAAGCACTGGGGCGCGTACCGTGTTTGCTCCGAACAATGCTGCTTTTACAGCAGCCAATATCACTGACCCCACTTCGGTAAGTGCCAATATTTTAACTTATCATGTCTTAGGTGACTCGGTTCCTTCAACGGCGATTATGAGTGGATTTGCCCCAACCCTCAACGATGCTTCGGTAATCTTGAATACCGGTATGGGAGTTACGGTGGATGGCGTAGCTGTGGTAACTGCCGATATTTCTGCCAGTAACGGATACATTCACGAAATTGGAGCCATACTGACTCCACCGCAAAGTAACATTGTAACCCTAGCATCTAATACTTCTGAACTTTCCATTTTATCGGCTGCCATCCAAAGGGGAGAACTAGATGGGGCTTTATCCGAAGGAGGGCCTTATACAGTGTTTGCTCCTAGTGATGCAGCCTTCACGGCAGTTGGGCTAACTGCTGATAGCGTAGCTAGAATGGCTCCTGATCAGATACAGCGACTACTCACTTTTCATGTTGTCCCCGGACGCTTTACTACAAGTAATTTACCTAATGGTGAGATAGAGACGTTAGCTGGTGAGGGAGAGGAAAATAAAATAAACATCAATAATAGAGTTTTTACAATAACTACTCCAGAAGAACAAGTAGTAGATTTGACGGTGAACAGTACGCTTGATGTACAGGCGACAGACGGCGTAGTACATATTATGGATGCAGTATTACTGCCTTAAACACGAGTAACTAACATTGATTATTAACCGCTTCAGATTTTCTGGAGCGGTTTTCTTTTTTTCTATAGCGGATTAAATTTAGGGCTTTCTGAGCGGAAAATACCATCGTAT
The DNA here is from genome assembly GCF_030506325.1 of Tunicatimonas pelagia. NCBI lineage: Bacteria > Pseudomonadati > Bacteroidota > Cytophagia > Cytophagales > Catalimonadaceae > Tunicatimonas > Tunicatimonas pelagia. The sequence goes on from NZ_CP120683.1 coordinate 6,280,046, forward strand.
TGGCTGCCCATATAAGCCCCCCAAGAAACCTGATCGGGAGCGTATATCTGTTTTTCTAAGCGGTGAACATTTAACCGGGCAGGATGATCGCTATCATTATCCCTTACTTGGGTAACACAGTAGATGATATCGAGCCAGCCATCATTATCAACATCACCGACCCAAGGTGTTGAGGAAAAATTAATGCCTTCCTGAGGATCATGAATGCGAAATACTTCTTGTTGGTGAAAGTCGAAAACTACTAAGCGATTGAACGGAACTTTGGATTCAAACTTTTCTTCCACGTAGTTGGTGCTCATTAGTACGTCATCAAAACCATCTTTGTTAATATCTACCACCACCGGGGAAGCGTACTGGAAGCGACCTAGCGTATCTTCATAGAGAATTTGGCCATTGCTACCATCTACCATAAACTGAATAGGATCACGTAAGATAGGCCACTGACCTTTTCCGTAATTGGCAAAAAAATCAGGAACATCATCTTCAGTAAAGTAGCCCACTGCCGGAGTAGTGTAGGCCTCAGCATTAGGAATAACCCTTGCCCAAAGTGGCGCATTATTTTTACCATCAAATGCTAGCATACGTCCGTCAACCGAATTAACAACAATATCTAGAGTACCATCTAGGGTAATATCTACTAAAACGGGCGGGGCAATAAACCCTTTATCAGCACCAGTGGCCAAAAGCACCGATTGGCTTAAGTCTTCGTTCATAACACTAGCTAAGGTCGTTCGGTACAGCCCTCCACCGATGGTTTCTCCGCCCGTGCCAAAGATTATGTCGAGAGTGGTATCGTTATCTAAGTCAGCTACCACGGCTGATAAATAAGTTTCTTTTCCGTCCGGAACTTCGGCACTTGCCAGTAACTTTCCAGTTCGGCTGCTGACTACCATCAAATGACCGGGAGGACGATTGGGGTCATCCGGTTCGGCTAGATAGTCTCCACCGTTGGCTACTAACAAATCTTCCGTACCGTCTTGATCCTGGTCAGGAATACGCTGCGGATTGTAAAAATTATAGAGGCCAGCCGTTTTTCCCGGATCTATCGAATCGCCCGCTTGGTAAAACTCCCACAGCAATTCTCCGCTTCGGCCATCAATTGCCATGAGCTCAGCGTTCCGTCCACCAATAAAAATATCATCGATCTCGTCTTGGGTGACATCCAGTAGCATTGCGGAGCCAACAATCTGATCGCGGGCGGCTACCTGCCACAGAAGTCTGCCATCACGGCCATCCAAAGCAATCACTGCCGTATCCGTAGGGTGAAGCTCCCGCTGCCCAGTACCCAGTACAATATCCAGTACGCCATCGCCCGTCAGGTCAGTAAGGCGAACGGAAGAGGTGGTTCCGATATCGGGCAAATTAGTACGCCACTGCGTAATATCGGGAGAACGGTAATACTGAATCGCTCCTACAATTAAGATAATTATGGCAATAGCTCCGCCAATGAGCATCCACTTTTTCATGGTATTGAGGTGGTGTGGTTATGGGTAGAATGCAATTGCTCAAATTTTAGTTTGTTTAGTGTAAGTTGCTTAGGCGTTTTTTCTCCCTCAGTAATCTGATAAAACGTATTCAACGAAAGATCAGTAAAAGTTTGCTGTTCAGAATTAGGCCAATGGATAGTAACCTCTTTAATAGCGTCAGCGTTTCCTAATCCAACTTCAACTCGCAAAGTGGAAGCTCCAAAGCTACCCCCCGAATTGACTTCTCGGTAAAGCTTCCGTTCGCGCTCATCTTCTTTTGCAGTTAAAACTACTTTGGTTCCGATGGCAGATCGATTAGACTGAGTTCCTACTAAATGCAGTGTGATCCAGTTATGTTCATCCTGATACGGGTTCTCGAAGAAAGCATTCTGAAAAACATCGCCTTCGTAAGCTCCACCCATCGACATAAGTAAATCCTGATCGCCATCATTATCAATATCGGAGAAAGTAACCGCGTGCCCTTTCTGCAAGTGTCCCATTCCGGTAACTGTGGTTACATCCTGAAAATATTCGCCCTGAGCGTTACGAAATACCCGGTTGGGAATTACTGAAGAGAGGGTTGGGTCGCCGGTGCCCAGATACATATCCAGCCATCCATCGTTGTCCAGGTCGCCGTAGTTAGCTCCCATCGCGTAGAGAATCTGATCCAGGTTGGTTTCTTCGGAAATATTGCTAAATGTGCCATCTTGATTGTTTCGGAACAGTAGTCCGGTTTGAGCATCGTGGGGTAATCCCAAGTATTCAGCCGCAATATCGGTAGTAATGACTCCGCCATTGCCCTGCCAATAGCCCGCAGCAAAAATATCTAACCAGCCATCCTGATCGTAGTCCCAGAACCAGGTAGCAAACGTGGGGTTGAGTCCACCCAACTGAGCTTCTTGAGTAATATCTGAAAAAGAGATTACCCCTGTTTCGTCCACGCCGTTGTTCTGAAATAGGTAATTGGAGTGTTGTTCACTACCCCCGCTGGTAGAAACATACAAGTCGGGCCAACCATCGTTGTTAAAATCTCCCGAGGTGACTCCCTTCACAATAATGGATGGAATCCGAAAACTTTCCTTACTAACCGCTACCCCGGCTGCTGAAGCTACTTCACGAAAAGTGCCATCTTGATTGTTGAGGTACAATTCACAAGGGTGAAAAGACTGGGTGCCGGAGGTCTCGTTGCCGATGAAGATATCCAGCCAACCATCACGGTTAAAGTCACTCCAGGTAGCGGTTTGGGTAGGGTGGAATGACAGAATATTTGCGGCGATAGTTACGTCAGTAAAGGTGCCATCACCGTTATTTTTTAGCAAAGAATTGGGGTGTTGCCCATACTCTTGTAGCCAAGCCCCCCGAAGGATAAACACATCTAACCAACCATCATTATTGTAATCGGCCTGAACGAGGTTTAACCCGCCGAAAAGCCCACTCAGATTAGCCGTTTCGGTTTGCTCGCTAAAGGTTCCGTTTGCACCATTCACAAAAAAACGGATCGGAGCATCTTGTCCCCATTCCGAAATCAGAATATCTAAGTAACCGTCATTCGTAAAATCATCCACGACTAATCCGCCCGAACGTCCGCGAAAGTCGAAGCCAATCTGATGGGCAATATCAGGAAACTCTTTCATGGAGTGCTCCGACTGAAAAGCCGAATCGGGAATCAACCATTCCGGTGGAACCTCGCTAGGGTGTTCACCTAGCGTCATGTAGGCTACGTTCAGTAACCAGCGCACATTTAGGTTATTTGGTTGTTGCTGGAGTATTTCTTCGTATATGGCAATGGCTTGCCTAGACCCCTGAGGTAGCTGGTGAAATCCGGCGGTTTGAATCGGGAAGAGGCAGGAAGCCGCCGTATGGTTAAGAATACAATTCTCCTGCTCACCTAAGCGAAGGTAGCTTAGCCCGAAGTACGAAGCGAGTTTATCCAATTCGGGTGCGGTAAGCTGACCGTCTAATTTTCCGGCTTCTTTTAGCACCATTAGCCTCTTCAATTCCTCTGCGGCTAACCCTGAGTCGCCCCGCCGGAGTAAATCTAGTGCCCGATAATACTGATAAGCGTAGTTATCTGGTTCAGTGAGAAGAAGGCTATCGTAGTACTGAACCCGGCTATCGTTGGCGTACATATTTTCAGAATTATCAACCAGGTCTTGAGTCTCTTTAAGCAAATGGAGCATGGTAGCGTGGCTACGTTCTTCTAATGAAGAGTCACAACCACTTATCAACATCAAGGAAATGGGGAGCAGGTAGAATCTAGTAAATAAAAAATAGTAACTGGGCATTGTGCAGTGGAAATCAACGATAAGCTAATCTACAAAAAGTATATCGTAAATAAGTTCTGACGTTGGATTACGTTGGGCATCAGTGTATCTTTTGGCGTGGAAAAACCCTTCATCATTTATCGCTCTTCCGCGGGTTCCGGCAAAACCTACACACTGGCGTTAGAGTATCTTAAACTCGCGTTGCGCCAACCTAACGCCTACCGAACAATTTTGGCCGTTACCTTCACCAACAAGGCCACTCAGGAAATGAAGGGGCGGGTGTTACAGTACCTGCATGAAGTAGCGAAAGCAGACAGTAGCTTACTACGAACTACGCTGGCTAAAGAATTGGCACTTTCGGAGATTGAACTATCCTTGCAGGCTGAGCAAACTCTTCAGTATCTGCTACACGGTTATTCCTACTTTTCGGTGATGACGATTGATGCTTTTTTTCAGAAAGTAGTGCGAGGGTTTGCCCGAGAAATGGGGCTTCAGGCCGGGTTTACTATTGAACTTGATCTGAATAAGGTTTTGGGTGAGGTGATTGACCGATTGCTGGAGGAAGTGGGCGAAAAGCAAAACCGCAGTATCCGTCGTTGGCTTACCCGCTTTGCGGAAGAAAAAGTTGAGTCAGGCAGTAGCTGGGATTTTCGGCGAGAGATTAAAGTGTTGGCAGGAGAATTATTCAAAGAGAACTACCGGGAAAAAGCTCTGGCCTTTGAAGGTAACCTAACCCCCCAAACTGCCGACAATCTGCTAAAGCAACTGCGCGAATTGCAACTGGCGTTTGAAAAGCAAATGGCGGATATTGGTGAAGCCGCTCTGAATTTATTGCAACAGCAGCAGCTTGATGTAACGGATTTTAGCTACGGGAAAAGTGGGGTAGTAGGCTACTTTGTCAAGATCGCTGAAGGCAATCAGTTCACTCCTACCAAGCGAGTGCTAGCCGCTCGGGAAAATTTGGAAGGTTGGGTGAAAAAGACTGATCCGAGGAAAGAACAGCTACTGTCGGTAGCCACTGCATTGCATCCGCACTTAGAAGAAGCACTGGATTTCTACGAAGAAGCAGGACCGTTGTATCATTCGGTGGTGCAGATGCAGCGGTTCATGTACACCTACGGTATTCTGCATCATCTGGAGGAACAGATCGATCAGTATAAGCGAGAAAATGACTTAATGCTGATCTCTGATGCTCCCACTTTTCTTCGGGATATTATCGGGAAGGACGATACACCCTTTATCTACGAAAAAATCGGGAGCTACTACCAGCATTTTCTGATCGATGAGTTCCAGGATACTTCCGGCTTGCAGTGGATGAACTTCCGACCGTTGGTAGAAAATAGTCTGGATGCTGGTAATCGGAACTTGGTGGTGGGCGACGTAAAACAATCGATCTATCGCTGGCGGGGAGGGGACTGGCAACTCTTGCTCAATACCATTCAGCAGGATATTCAGGAATGGCGCACTGAAATCCGGCAACTCGATCACAATTTTCGCAGTCGTAAAAATATACTGGATTTCAATAATGCGTTGTTTCAGGCAGCAGCATCGGAGCTGTTTCAGTATATCACCGACGAATTAATGGGCGATTTGGTGGATGAGCCGTTGCAGCAACAGTTACTCCAGCAAGCTTCGGTACTCCAGCAGGCGTACCAGGATGTAGCTCAGAAGATTCCTGCCACGTATGATCAACAAGCAACTTGGCACGGCCACGTAAAAATTGAGTTGCTGGCAGAAGATCATTGCCTTGGCGAGGAAGGTGAACTCACCGACTGGCGCAGCCACGTTCGGTCTAGGTTACCCGGAATGATTGAGAAATTACAAGCCGAAGGTTACACTGCTGGCGATATTGCTTTTTTGGTGCGGAACAAGCGGGATGGACAGGCGGTGGTAGATACATTTATGCAGTATAAACACGAAGGAAAAACGCAACCTGACTACAACTACGAAGTGGTTTCATCCGAATCATTGATGCTGACTTCTTCGCTAACGGTTAGTCTACTAGTGGAGCTGATGCGCTTTCTGGATAATACGCACGATGAGATAGTTCGTAGTAGTATACTGTATAAGTACCATTTAATTACCACCAATGAAGTTAGCTCCGACAAGCTGCACCCAATCTTCAGCAACCCCAGCAATGGAGATGATTTAACTAGCTTTCTTAAGCAACTTCCCCCAGATTTTGAAACGTACTACGCCTACCTTAACAAACTGCCGATTTACGAATTGGTAGAAAATTTGGTGCTGATTTTTGATCTGGGACAGTACCACGAGAAAGCGTACTTGCAAGCGTTTCAGGATGCAGTACTGCAATATTCGCTAACTGAGCAAGGTGATTTACGCTCCTTTTTAACTTGGTGGGACGAACGAGGGACTAATAGCTCGGCTCAGATCTCCGAAGAAACGGATGCTATGCGAGTAATGACCATCCATAAAGCCAAAGGATTGCAGTTTAAGATTGTGATTCTTCCATTTTGTGATTGGCCGTTAGATCATCAGTCGTTCACCACCAATATTCTCTGGACGTATCCTCAAGATGCTAACTTGGCTAACGCTGGGCTGGTACCGATGAAGTACACCACTCAGCTTACTCAAACCGTTTTCAGCCAAGACTACTACGAAGAGAAGATTCGGATTCATATGGATCATCTGAACTTGCTATACGTAGCATTTACTCGAGCCGAAGAGGGATTATACGCCTTTGCCCGACCAATGGCTAAGCGCAACGGTAGTTTTCCGATAAACGGAGTTGCGAATTTGCTTCGTACCATTTTACCCGATTTGGAGCAACCAGATTCTTTAGCCGGTTGGGATGAGATGGGGCAGCTCTACGAAGCTGGAAACGAGAAACCGGAGACCGGAGACCGGAGACCGGAAAACGGAAAGTGGAGTGTTGAATTACCGGATTATACTTCGGTGCGCTGGCGAAACCGTCTGAGTGTGCGTTCGCTCTCGCAGGGCTTTTTTGCTACCAAAGTTGGTACGGTCAGTAACGTAGTGTTGATGCAGCAATTGCTTATCCAGTTACCATCACTTGATCAACTAGAAAATCAGCTAGAAAAAATTGCCTTCGAGCGAGGGCTTACCACGCCAGAGTGTAAGGTGCTACTGAAACAAGCGCGCTCGTTTTTAACCAAGGGAGAGGCAACTGCTTGGTATCAACCGCACCCCCGAGTACTCGTACAACGCCCCCTACTTATCAAACCGAATCGTTCCGTTGTGCTGGATCGGGTACTGCTGGATGGTAAGAAAATGACCGCCATCAACTTTCACACCCACTTAGATGAATCGGAAAAAAATGAAGCGTTGTCTATCGCTAAAGACTATTTGTTAACTCAGTATGATTTGGTAGCCTTGTATCTGGTAGATGTGAATATTTTGGGAGTGAAGAAAGTACTACAGTGCTAATGTGTTATGGTGCGAAGTGCTGAATTCTGTAGGTGGCTATCTAGTTAGGCTCAATCGAGCTCCGAAACATTTAAACCATAACACCCTCAAGCTACTGCAACTGTAGCAATCCGATCTGGATCAGGCCAATGAGGAAGCCTAGCACTCCACCCAGAATCTCGATAAACTTAAACTCCTTTCGCATAATTGAGTACAGAATTTCTTCTAGCTTATCGCTGGAGAAGTTAACCACCTTCTCGTACACTATGCGCTCCACATCAACTTCTTTCTCTATTTTGTTGGCAAACTGACCAATGAGTTCGGGTAACATCAATTCCAGTTCTTGTTGTAAGGTAGCTTTGATTTTTACGCGCATATCATCGCTCATAAATACGTAGAGCATCGGCATGCTTTCCATCATGCGGTTTTCTAGAAAATCATCTAGCTTTTCGTCAATGACCTGATGCACATCGTTCAGGTTATCCGGGTTGGTGATAGCCTTCCGCACATCCTCCATGGAGAATAGCTCATCCGACACAATTTTTCCTAGCTTCTCTGCCAGCTTTTTCTGTCGCTTCGGAAAAATACCTTGTATCTCCAGAAATAGTATTTTCACTTTTTCCCGGGGATGGAAGAGCATTTTGATTGCAATAAAGTTAGTAATCCACCCGGTGAGGGCAGCAATAATGGGTAGTGTTAGTATAATCATAGATTAGTTTGTTCGTGGTGTTGTGGTATTGGGTGCGAAATGTTATAGTGTTTGGGTGGAAAAATAATGAATTTGGATTTTAGAGGTGAACAATCTTTCAGAGTTTGGCAATTTTACGTAGTACTTTAAACGTATCCAAAGGTAAGTAGCCGTTCAGTTTTTTGGCCTTTCAGCAATTTTACCCTTGTGCTCATATTCATAGCAAGTCTAACTTGAACACTCAAACACCCCCGCACTCTAACACTATAGCACTTCATACTTTAACACCAACAACTATAACACTATAATCTCTAAAATTTGTATCTTACGTCTTAATTTTAACCGATTACAAAATTTGCAAGCAATGATCGAAGAAAAACACCTCAATCGAAGAAGCTTTATGAAAACCTCAGGAGCTGCTGGGCTAGGCATTACTTTCCTTAGCAGTGCCGTGCCGGTTTTTGGGAAGAATGCACCCAGCAATCAACTCAACGTCGCCGTAATGGGGGTACGTAGTCGGGGTGCGGCTCTGCTCAATGAAGTTTTAAAGATAGACGGTATGCACCTTTCGCATATTTGTGACGTAGACCAACAGATATTGGATAAAACCTCACATGAGATTAAGGAATCAAAGCTACAGAAAAAGCAGCCTAAGGCACTTTCTGATTTCCGGGAGGCACTGGAAGACGATGACCTTGATGCTTTGGTAATTGCTGCGCCGGATCATTGGCATGCCCCGGCTGCTCTTATGGCATTGCAAGCGGGTAAGCATGTGTACGTAGAAAAGCCCTGTGGGCACAACCCCAAAGAAGGTGAAATGCTGGTAGAAGCTCAACAGCGTTACGGAAAAATAGTACAAATGGGGAACCAGCAGAGGTCGGCTCTTGAGTCTATTGATATTGTTCAACAAATTAGAGATGGTATCATCGGTCGTCCTTACTACGCTAAAGCCTGGTATGTGAATGCTCGTGATTCTATTGGTACCGGGAAACAAGTGCCCGTACCAGAACATTTGAATTATGAACTATGGCAAGGGCCCGCCCCCCGTCAACCTTATCAGGATAATGTGATTCACTACAATTGGCACTGGTTTTGGAACTGGGGAACCGGAGAAGCCCTGAATAATGGTACCCACGAAATAGATGTTTGCCGTTGGGCACTAGGGGTTGATTACCCTACTCGCGTAGGTTCTCAGGGGGGACGTTACCACTACGACGACGACTGGGAGTTTTATGATACACAGATTGTTAATTACGATTTTGACGACGAAAAAACCATTACGTGGGAAGGAAGAAGCTGTAATCCGAACCGCATAAAAGGACGAGGAAGAGGTTCATTGATCTGTGGTACCGAAGGTTCTGTGATTCTTGACCGAGATGGGTACGAAGTATACGACATGAAGAACAATTTGGTAAAGGAACTAAAGGCTAGCACCAAGGCGGCTTCTATGGATACCCGTGGGGGAGATAGTATGACTAATATGCACATTGCTAACTTTCGTGATGGGGTAGTAGATGGGGCTACGTTGAACTCACCGATTGAGGAAGGACACAAAAGTGTGCTACTCTGCCATCTGGCCAATATTTCGCAAGAAATGGGACGAGCACTAATGATAGATACGGCTACCGGACAAATTAAAGACGACAAAGAAGCGATGAAGATGTGGAGTCGGGAGTATGAACCCGGTTGGGAACCCGAATCTAGTACTTTGGGAATGGGTAACGAATAAATTGAAAGCCTCTGCATTGCAGAGGCTTTTTAATTGCTGTTTCGGTTAGAAATACCGAGTTTCAGAAGATTAATATCAGGCTTGTTCTTCAAATCACGGTAGTGCTCTTTATCTAAGTCTTCAAGCTGCTGAATCTGTCGGGCACATTCGTTAAGTAGACTGATCTCTACCAAATCAAACTCCTGGTCGGAAGTGAGCACAAAAGAGACCTCATTTTCATTGGTTTCTTTGCTGTATTCATAGCCAAACTTGACCAGAAGCTTCTCGAACTTCTTCTCCACAAAATGATCAATACTTACACTTACCGTTGGCATAATCAGTATAATTTTTTCGCTATTTTTTTGATTGCCAATCTAGGAAGAGGCTACTAAGGTTTTCAAGTCAGATTTAAAAGCAAAGGTACATCGTAAGTTTGCCGTACATTCCTGGATTTACACTGAGCTACAGAATTTATTAAGAAAGAAAATCATATAGCGAGTTAGTTGCTGAATTGTTTTTTAGTCCACCGTCATTAGTCTTTTGTAACCATTATTCATCAATCACCAGTCATTATTCATTAGCTTCCGGTCTCCGGTTTTTGCTTTTCCGCTTTGAAGTTACTTGTTAGCTAATTTTTTTATCAAAGTCAAGAGAATCACTCATTATCCAGGGTTGGTCTCGTAAAATAGCATTCGCTCGAGCGTACACCAAGCGAGGAAGGTAATCGCCGCGCTCTTTGGCTTGTTGTAAATATTGCTGTACATCTTCTTTAGAAGAGAGTTTCTCAATCTCCTGAAGAAGTTTTTCCTCCCGCTCTTTTTCAAAACTAGCGGCTAATAGCACCTCGTCATCCGAAAACTTTTTGGATAGTTCGTGTCCCAAGTTATAGCGACGGTTAAACTCAGCGTAGTCCATAGAGCTAAATCGGGCAGCATCAAACCAGCTAATAATCATGGGAACCAGAGTCCAAAAAAAACCAGCATACCACCAGCCCCGGCGGTGTTGCCCAATGTAAAACCGATGAACACCGAATCCTCCCAGAAGAATTGCTAGGAGGATTGCGTAGGATTTATGTTTCATAATAATAAGCCTGTTTTATCAGTTTGGTTAGGTACAGTGCCCTGCCAAAAATAGCACACCGACTGAACCAAAGTTTGGCATTCGGTTAATCGTGTCTTTCTTTTCAAAAGGTAAATATCAAATAATGTTCCTAACTCGCGACCAAAAAAAAGCAAGGAAGTAAGTTCTAGACAAATATTCTGGAAACTATTACGCTACTGATGCCTTCGTCTCAATCTGAAAGTGAATAGACAAGATTTTAGTGCGAAAGTGGGTAGTATTTTTACTCTTTTTCATATTTAGTAGGGCTGTACAAAACTTTTGTTAAATTCGTTTTCTCAAAGAGAATGATGAAGTAAACCAGGAGTATTGATATGCGTGGAGATGCTGTAAAACCTACTAAGGGCGACTTATTACTATCGGAGCCTTTTTTAGCTGACCCAAATTTTGAGCGATCTGTGATACTTTTATGCGAGCATAATAGCCAGGGATCTTTTGGCTTTGTGCTTAACAAAGAAGCTGACCTCAAACTTTCTGACGCAATAGATGAAGTACAAAACTACCAACAAACATTATACGTGGGTGGCCCCGTACAGCACGAGACGCTTCACTTCCTGCACCGTATTAATCCGCCGTTCAGTAATTCGGAGCCGATAGTAAATGATGTTTTTTGGGGCGGTGATTTTGACGAGCTATTATCACTTATCAATACTCGGCAAATTTCGGCAACCGACGTAAAGTTTTTTGCCGGATATTCGGGTTGGGGCCCCGGGCAGCTAGCGGATGAATTGAAAGAAGAGACCTGGATTGTGTATCGTCAGCCTACCGCTTACCAGCTATTTGATATTCCGGCAGGCCAGTTGTGGCAGGAGATATTACGTAACATGGGCGGAAAGTACCGTATGTTCTCCAACTATCCAATTGACCCACGTTTGAACTAAAACACTTGTCTCCGTTTTATATTCTATAGTAAAGAAAAAGTAGCAAGGAAACTGAATACTGCATTATGGCCGAAGCTTCTGAAGATCAGAAAGATAAAAAACTCTCTGTAGACCAAGAACCGGAAAATACAATCGAACTCACTTCTGAGACTACCACTAGTAGTGAAGTAGTAGACGAAGAATCTAAGACTGAAGTAATAGTTGAGTCAGACTCATCAGAAAGTACTGATGTGCAAGAAACACCCAAACCCGAGATAAGCTCTACTAGCGAAGCTGAATCGCGTGAGGTGCTTGCAGTCTCGGAAGAAGATAAGGGGCTGACTGAAAACAACCCTAACCAGCCACTTGAGGAGACTATTGCCGAAGCCACTGAGGTGAAGGAACCGATAGAGGCAGCAGTCGAGGCTGACAGTCAGGTAGCCTCCCCCCCAGATTCGGAACCTGTGTCTGAAGTTAGCCTACCGGAAGAGAAATTAGGCGAGGACGAGAAAGAAAATAAAGCGAGTGAAGAAGGTCAACCAAAGAACCAAGAGCAATCAGCAGGAGAGGGGGGAGTAGTAAGTGCGCCGAGTGCAGCTACCGAAGAAGCTGAGGTAGATAATCAGGAAGCAAGTGCTGAGTTGGAGGAAGAAGAAAATGTTCCGGATTACAGCCAGTTGAGTCGGGAAGAGCTAGCCCGGGAAATGGAAAGGTTGGCTAAGGGCGACGAAGTAAATAGCATTGCCGATCAGGTTCGGGAACTGAAAGTACACTTTGACGATCTGGAAGAAACTGAGCGGCAGCAGGCTCTCGAGCGATTTATAAAAGACGGAGGCGAAGCTGATGGGTTTGAGTATCGGCCAGATGAGTTCTACACGCTATTTTATGCTGCTTACGATGAAATTCGGGAACGTCGGTCCGAATACCGAAACAAGCGGGAAAAAAGCCGTCAGGAAAACCTAAAAGAAAAAGAAGAGATACTTAACAAACTGCGCGACTTTGTAGACAGCGAAGAAACGCAGGTGAGCATTGCCAAGGTAAAAGAAATTCAGCAGCAGTGGCGTAGTATTGGCGAAGTGCCTTCGGCGCAGAACCGTACCTTGTGGGCTAATTACCACGCTTTGCTTGATCGTTTTTATGATAATCGTAGCATTTACTTTGAGTTAAAAGAGCTTGATCGGAAGAAAAATCTAGAGAGCAAGATAGCGGTGGCGGAGCGTGCCGAGCAGTTAGTAGAAGAACCCGATATTAAGAAGGCTGCCAAAGAGTTGGACGAGCTACACGAAGAATATAAACATATCGGACCCGTTCCTCGCGATGATCAGGAAGCTCTCTGGCAGCGGTTTAAAGCCGCTTCTGACAAAATTCACGACCGTCGGCGAGAAGATATTGAGGCGTTTAAGGAGCAGCTCAAGCAAAATCTGGCAGAAAAACTAAAGCTGGTAGAAGCGGTAACGGAGTTTGCCAGTTTTGAAAGCGATAGTATTAAAGCGTGGAACAAAAAGACTAAAGAGCTTCAGCAGCTTCAGAAAAGTTGGGAAGCGGCAGGTAGTATGCCCCGAAACCAAGCGAAGGAAATAAACCGGCAGTTTTGGTCGAGCTTTAAGGAGTTCTTTGCCCATAAAGGTGCGTTTTTTCAGCGTTTAGATGCTCATCGGGAAGAAAACTTACAAAAGAAGGAGGCTTTAGCAGAGAAGGCCGAAAGCCTGAAGGAAAGCGAAGATTGGAAAACTACTTCTAATGAGCTAAAACGTTTGCAACGGGAGTGGAAGGATATTGGCCCGGTGCCCGAAAAAGCGAGAGAGTCAATCTACCAGCGGTTTAAAGCAGCCTGCGATGCCTTCTTTGAACGGCGACGCAACAACAGCCAAGAAACGGAGGTTGAGTATCAGAAGAACTTAGCAGTACGCGAAGAAGTTTGTGATAAAATAGAAGCATTAGCTAAAGAAAAGTCCAGTGACTTAGATGCTCTGACGAAGCTCATTCAGCAGTATGCTGAAACAGGTTTTGTTCCACGTTCGGCCATGAAGAGTATCAGTACGCGCTATCAGCAGGCGGTTAATCAGTTCGTAGAAAATGCTGAAGAATTAGATGAGAATCAGAAGAAAGAGGTATTAATTGAAATAGAATTAGGATCAATGAAGAGTGGCCCGGGTGGTCAGCGCAAGGTTAACCTCAAAGAAAGTAGTATTCGCCGAAAAATTAGCCAGCTTGAGAGCGATATTTCGCTGTGGAGAAACAATATTTCTTTCTTTACTTCCTCCTCGAAGCAAGCCAGCAAACTAATTGCTGATGTAGAGCGCAAAATTGAGAAGGCAACTGCTGAAGTAGAGCAATTAAAGTCTCAGTTAGCTGTTTTGCGAAGTTTGAAATAGAATTAAGTAAATAAGACTTGAAAATCAGCTAACAGCCTCCTATATTTGCAACCCAATTATCGCCTCCTTAGCTCAGTTGGCCAGAGCAACTGACTTGTAATCAGTAGGTCGTTGGTTCGAATCCGACAGGGGGCTCATTTCACGAAAGCACAAAAACCTCGTATAGCGAAAGCTGTCGGGTTTTTTTTTGATACGGCTCAGTTGGCCAGAGCAACTGACTTGTAATCAGTAGGTCGTTGGCGGCCGCCGCGCGGTTCGAATCCGACAGGGGGCTCATTTCACGAAAGCACAAAAACCTCGTATAGCGAAAGCTGTCGGGGTTTTTTTTGATACGGCTCAGTTGTTCAGCGCAACTGGCTAAAAAGAAAACTTCGTTTTAAATTCTTCCATTTCATCTAGCAAGGAACGCTTTTCCCAGTGGGGAATAAAGCTGAAGAGCTTGAGGTCGGTATCAACCGATAGCTCTCGCAAACCCAAATGGCGGTTAACGAAAATAAATTCCAGATCAAAGTAAATTGCTTTTACCACATCGATAATATCCAGAATTTGGAAGTTCTTGTCGACCAGATTGTAAGTATCGGAAGGCATATCGGTATTAAGCAGTTTTACTAGAGTGTCGCCAACTCGCTGTACACTTACGAACGCTCTCCGTTGCTTTCCGTCACCGTGAATGGAAACCCTACGACGAAAATTTGCCTCGAACATAAAGCGGTTAATCACGGCATCAAAGCGCAAACTTTTGTTATAGCCGTAGACATTTCCGCAGCGGATAATGTAAGTAGGTAGCTTAGGGAAAAGCCGTTGTACGTGCTCTTCCCCTCGTAGCTTAGAGATGCCGTAAATGGTTTGAGGGTTGGGAACCGCATCTTCTCCGGCGTGGGCAGAACCGTACACCGAAGTACTGCTTACGTAAATTAGCTTTTTCACCTGCGGTGCTTCCTCAATGGCGTACACCAACTCAGCCGTACCCCAGTGGTTTGTCTGCTCGTAAGCATGTCCATCGGTGGTAGCAAAAGGTGTGACAACTTTGGCGGCTAAGTGGTAGATTATATCAGCCTCCTGTACTACCGACCGAAGCTTGCGAGTATCTAGCAGTTCACCGGAAACGAACTCAATAGTTAAAGTATTATCCGTACGCTTGTAGAGCGAGTGGCCTAAAAACCCATTATAATTGTCTCGCGAGAGATTATCGTAAATAATAATGCGGGATACTGAATAGTCTTGAACCAATTCAGCTACGAGCTGGGTGCCAATGTAGCCCGCGCCCCCGGTAATTAAAACAGTCATACGCTTACGCTGATTTTGCTAAATCGGTATTCAATCCGCACTCTACTTTATTCATGCCGTACCAACGAGCTTCCCGTTCGTGCATTTCGGGGTCAGGTTTTTTAGTACACGGTTCGCAGCCAATACTGGCGTAGCCTTTGGCATCTAACGGGTGGCGCGGTAAATCGTACTCCCTAAGATACGCAAACACTTCTTGGATAGACCAATCTAGCATCGGGTGAAATCGTAGTACGTTGTGCGGGGCGGGTTGTTCTACCTTCATGGCCTTACGCACTAAGCTTTGGTCGGCACGCACTCCGTTAATCCACACGTCGTAATTGCGAAGCACTTCTTCCATTGGCTGAGTCTTGTTCAAGAAACAGCAGTAATCAGGGTCGGAGGTAAACAGTAGGTTACCGTCAGCATCGCGCTGCTGATGCTTGGGAACAATCGGGTTGAGCCGGAGGGTATTCAAGCCAAATCGTTCAGTAACTTCATCAACAAACGCTACCGTTTCGGGAAAATGGTAGCCCGTATTTAGAAAGTAAATCGGAATGCTACGATCAATCCGCGAAAGGATGTGAAGCAAGACCAAACTGTGGGATTGAAACGATGAACTGGTAAATAGCTTTTTGCCCGCTTGCTGGTAGGTTAGGATGCGAGCCTGTATTTCTTCAAAAGTCATACGTTGCTTACGAATAAATAGGCTTTAAAGTTAATAAAAAAGTGGCGGCTAATGCTAGCCACCGGAATTTCGGTGAATATCCTAGATTATTGGAGTCCCAGTAGGGTGCTGCTTATGCTAATCACTGTATATAAACCGCAAACCATTGGTAAGTCCGGGTCCAAAGATGGTTCGGTGAGTTTCATCTTCCATCACTTCTGATTTTATGGTGAGCGCGTCAACATTCTTTTTTTCAAGCTCATGAATAAACGCTAGTTGTAGATCATCAATTCTACCCTCCAGTTCGCCGGAAGCCATGTAAAGTTTACTTTTCGCAGATGGTAGTGAACTGTTTTTCATCTCATTGAGTAATAAGTTGTCTTTATACCACAAAGAAGGGCTTAACAAGATATATCGATTAAATAACTGGGGTTTCTGTAGAAAAGTGTAGGTTCCGTAGAGTCCGCCATAAGAATGTCCGTAGATGGCTCGGTCTTCTTCTTTAACTCGGTAGTGAGCAGCAATAAACGGGAAGAGTTCAAACTCAATAAAATTGCTAAAATTATCAGCACCACCGGTAGGGTCAGGAGGAGAGCCTCTTCTCATAACCAGTTCTTTATCTTCTACCGGAGTTAAGTCGCGGCTTCGTAACCTATAAAAATTATCGTAATCGGTTCCGTAGGCGATGCCAACGAGTAATATTTTCGGGATGAGCTTATCTTTTATCAATCGCTGAACAATGTAGCTGATGCCGCCAAAATTGGTTTCGGCATCAATTACGTAAAGAACCGGGTGTACTTCTTCACCCTTCTCATAGCCTCTCGGAAACTGAATTTTTATCTTGTAAGTCTGCCCATTGTACTTTGAGATAAGCTCACGAACAGTTGTATTGGGGAGAGTAACCAGAGAACTATCAGCTAAATGCTCAATTTCTGTGCACTGCTTTTTTAAACTATCTAATTCACTCTTCAACCTTTTGTTTTCCTCTTCTAAGGTGCTTTGATCAGATACTGAGTAGGTACAGCTAGTAAAAAGGGTAAACAAAATAATGAGCGATTTTTTCATTACTCGAGTGGTAGCAGTAGAGGGGTACAAAGTTACCGATGTTTTGAAGGCGAAGTAGTTTGTCTGATAGCCTGTTATGGTTTAATTTCAATGGGAGTACCGATAGGAACACTGCGGAATAGTTCTTCTATTTCTTCATTGGTAATAGCGATACATCCGGCCGTCCAGTCTTGTTGTAGGTGAGCAGCTTCAACAAAACCGAGTCCATTTTTAAGACCATGAATTTTAATATCACCTCCCGGAGATTTCCCCAACTTTTCAGCGTGAGCCTTATCTAGCTCATTAGGGTAGGAGACACCCAGATTGAGGTGGTAGGCACTGTTTGGGTTTTTGCTATCGATATAATACAGCCCTTCGGGAGTTTTACCGTCTCCTTCTATCTCTTTATGACCAATTGGATTAAAACCAAGAGCAATACGATAGGTTTTTAGCAAGGAGTCACCTAAATACACGTGCATCTGGCGTTGGCCCTTTTCTACCACAATGCGGTCAATAACAGCATTTTTTTCTAATGGAGTGAATTCTTCGGGCGTTATCATATACAGAATACCAACTGTCAGGATTAAGAAAAAGCCAATGAAGAGATGTTTTTTTATCGCATATTTAGAAGACTAATTAGGCTTTTAGACTGATCATTTATTGGATTGATCCTTCAAGCTAACTTCTCTGGTTACAATCATTACGACCAGTGTCATTGGACTTCTTGCATTTGATGGACTTGCTTTAAAAGGATCTTTTTTGGGGTTAGTGGCACTAACGACATCATTATTTTCTGTGAAGTATTTAATCCCGACATCACGTCCAATTTACCATCTAGCATTCCCTGATAACCCTCTTGGGCCACTGTTTTAGCACTGGCTGCATTGGCGAATAAGGCCGTTTTATCCATACCCGAAGTAGATCCAAAGTCTGTTTCAGTAGCACCCGGCATTAGGTTGGTTACGGTTACATTGGTATTACTAAGCTCTTCGGCTAGCGCATTACTGAGCGAAGTTACGTAGGCTTTAGTAGCAAAGTACACCGCTTGCAGTGGACCAGGTAGTAAGCTAGCCGTAGATGAAACGTTCAAAATCTTTCCGCTATTGCGTTGAGTAAAATTAGGCAGAAACAAATGGGTCAGTTGCGTAAGGGCTACAATGTTCAGCTGAATCATGGCTCCCTGACGATCCCAAGGTAACTCGTAGAACTTTCCTACTTGCCCAAAACCAGCATTATTGACCAAATAATCTACCAGAATTCCCGAATTTACCACTTCATCGTACACTTCTTGAGCGGCATTTGCCTGCGCTAAATCTTTCACAATAACCTTTACCGAAATTGAATGCTGTTGCTCCAATTTTTCTTTCAAGTGCTGGAGTTTATCCTCACTGCGGGCTACGATCACCAAATCGCCCCCTTTTTGTGCGTGGATATAGGCAAGTTCTTGACCAATTCCGCTACTTGCTCCGGTAATTAACGCTGTTTTACGCATCGTATAGAGTTTTGTGGTTTGCTAATTGAAGTATCAAAAACTAAAACTGATGCGCGTAACAGATTGTTAGATATGCGAAAGAAGCGTGATAGTTTGGGTGAATACAGAAACATTATGAGTATTTCTACTGGAAGTCATTTGCTGTTTTTTAATACCTTCTTCACGTTGACTTTTACCAATGCGCTCTGGCTGGCGAGTTGGTATTTGTCTTACTATTTTATAAAAGCCTCATAAACTGCCACTTTTACAAAATTTTCTCCAATTGCATCAGTCTTTGTAAATAGCTAAGCTAGCCGAGCTGCGAAGGCTTATGGATGATAGTTTTGTCATGGGGATTTTTCTTTAAGAAGGGTAAATACAAACTCCATTTGAGTATCTACTCCATTCTTCAAATCAGTTATAGATTGCTCCACTTTATAATCTGGAATGACACCTCTTCCTAACGGAATCATAGGTTCCACCGATAAAAAGTGTCTCACTAACGGTATTTTAACCCTCACCTTCGAGTTCGGCAGCGTTACCCAGGCATCTTCCATACTCGTGTTTCCATAATAACTACCACCTGTTTCTGTTCCAAAGAATGTTGCTAATTTATGTGACTTTATGAGTGCCGCTAAGTCAGAAGTAGCTGAGAAGCATCCTCCGTTGATCAAAACATATACGTTCCCAAGAAACTGAGGCTTTGAAGGCTTTTGCTCTTTGAGCATAGGTTCATTTTGGAGTTGATACGTAGAGTCATTTATTTGATTTGATTTTTTTGCTTGACCGCTAATCCAAAGTTTGGAAAGCTTTGGATCACAGTATTTAGCGTAGACAGACTCTGTATCCAAAATAAATTCCATACGATTAAAGAATGTAAAATTACTGTCATAGAGATATGAAAATAATTCATAAGGTGCTCGCCCACCGCCATTATCTCGGAGGTCGATAATCAAGTTATTCACACCAGAAGAATCGATCTGTTTAAAGGCTGAACGTAATTTCTTTGAGAACTTGTACTTCTTGCCATCTTTCTTCCAGTCAAAAAAAACGTTAACATCTAGGATTGCCGCAGACACCTCATTCGCTGAATGAAATGACAGAGTAAGGTTATCTGAAAAAGTATAATCTACTATGGGTGACGAAAACTTTTTTAGGTCTTTTTCTAGCCCAGACTTTCTTCTATTGCCCTCACTATCAATGTATTCAATGATGTACAGTTCGGCATTCCCTATAAAAATGGGATAGGAATAATGTTTGAAATAGCGGCTAATCTCATTAAACATCACGGGATGAAGCCCCTCTGTCCAATGCGATTCTTCAAAAATCTGAATTAACGAATCGGTGCTAAGATCGTTGATGCTGAGAATTTCATTTCCAGCATCAATCGAGTTCTCTACACTTTGGGTCGCGTAGAGCTTATTGTCAAGTGCTATGACTGATAATGGGAAGTAGTTATTCTCCTCCTTATATGTTTGATAAGTTGAATCTGACAACCGCAACTGAGTGTGACTACATCCAATTTTAGAAATTACTGAACCCAGAATCCTCAAATATTCATGTTCATCCATCGAGTGGTTCAGCTTTGCGTATGCGGTTTCAAAGGCGTTATCGATCTCTCGCTTTGGTCTATACCAATAAAGTCCGGGGTGAAAGTCTCGGAGACTTCCAATCATTATTTTGAAATCCTCTCTTAATTCATCAGGTGAGAAAACTTTGTTAGGTTGTGAGAGAGAAGGAAGTGACAGCCATATTGTGATCGAGATCAAAAGGTATTTCATTGTTTTTCCTTCAATGCTCGTGATATTTTTAAACAAAAGTGTTGCAAATCCCGATTTGAGACAACTAATCGTATCCCTTTAAAATTTCATTGGGAGATTTGCCAGTCACTTGCCTAAATGATCGGTAAAATGTAGACCGAGATGAAAACCCGACGTCTAATGCAATGCCCTCGATGCTAAACTTTTTTGAACTATCATTCTCAAGTTTAAGAAAAGCCTCTTGTATCCGGAATTGATTTATGTATTGGTTGAATCCCTTCTTGTAGTAATGCTTAAAAATGAACGACAGTATTTTTGCTGAGATGTTAGTCTCAGTACTCAGTTGTTTAAGAGTCAGTTCCGGATTTCGGTATATTTTGTCTTTAACAATGACCGCTTGAATTTTTTCTAACACGTTGTCTAGTTCGTCTTTGGTAATAAGGTTTGGTCGGAATGACAAGCCATCTTTTAGGATACGATAGCTCAGAAAGTAAAAGAAGCTACTGATGGCATAAAAAATCGGATGAAAATAAATCCAGTTCAGTAATAGTCCCTGGTATTCCGAAATATATAGCAGAAGGAATGGAAACCAGATTATATTGACAATACTAACACCAAAAACGAAATCCCGAGCCCATTTGAAAGTTTTAGAATCCGCCAGAGGCTTGTTATTCAGTAGGTATTGCCATGTTATAACCAGATAGAAAGTAAGTGATATAAATTGTGGAATTACAATATAATCGTCATATGTGTTGAGAAATTTGTAATGATTGGTTTGATCGGATGAGGTTGCTAAAACTATAAGTGAGTATATGGGAGAAAATAAGTCAAAAATACCTGGTAGAAAGTGCCAATAACCTGATTTTCTCATGCGGAAATTTTCTTCGAGTAAGCTGTTGCAATAGAAGTAGATCAAAGGGCCTAGCAGTAAAACAGGTTCAGGAATCACAAAGTCTGTAATCCTTATATTATCTGTTTTGAATGAACCAAAAAAGATAATATTATTAAGCAGTAATATGCTTAGTATGGAAATTGTGAATGCAAATAGTCGGGAAGATTTTGACTTTTTCTGCAAGAGGGAAACTATGACAATCATAAGCCCCTGAAATAGGCCAATTATTAGGTATAAGATTTGCCAATCAACTTTCAATAGCTAGTTCTTTTTTGGTTTTACTTATTCTCTATAATCCATAACCCATAACCCATAACCCATAACCCATAGCCCATTGATAACAGCAATATATCCTTTACCACTACTCTCTATATTATCGGTTTACTCGGTACTACTTAATCGTTCAACGCTACGGTAATGGGCCAGCCAGCGAATTGCTCGGCACTTTCGGTGGTTACATCTACGTCGCGGGGCCAGCACTCAAAGGTGACTTCGTTGGTGGGCTTATTAAAGCGAATGAGGCCGTAGCCCGAACCGCTGGAAGTACTCTCAGGGTTCACGTAGGCTTTCATCGTGATTTTATTATTAAAGCCATCCAAGTAATCGCCTGTCCAGGGTAGGGGATTGTTCGGGTCATGGTTCGCTCCGGGTTCTTCATCTTTGGGCCACCACCAACGGCTGTAGTAATCATTAACAATTGCCGGAACCACAAAAGCCCAGGAGCCATCCCGAAACTCATCGGTTCCGTGCTGAATAACCGTAGCCAAGTGCTGGTCGCCGGCAATATGCACTGCCCCAGCTTTATCGATAAGTTCTACTGCCTTGTCCCGTCCGGTTTGGGGCCAGCCGTTAGAATCCAGGTCGGCGTGCAAGCGGTTCTCTTTGTTACCGTGCAGATGTGCGCCACCGCAGAACCCGGTTTGCGATAGCACAGCTTTCATGGCTACTCCGTCTTGCTGAGTAGCCCAATTATCTAAAAAATTAAGTTGTCGCTCGCCTAGCAAAACTAACCCTTCCAGATCAATAGAAGCCGGATCGTAGTCGGGATTATTGATATGGTCAGGGCGAGGGCCTTGCTGGGGAATCTTTCCGGCGGGGCCACTTTTAAACTTACGGTCTTCAATAATGGCAAAATCCACATCGCCCCAAATCAGATTGGTGTAGTACACGCCAATACCTTGCTGAACCGGGGTGGGGTCGTAGGGATCGGGTAGGTGGGCAGTCTGGGCGCGTTCTACCATTTTCACGTACTCAGGGTGGTACTTGTAACCCCCGTCATCGGCCACTTTGGTTTGCGATACCTTACCGCTTTCGCCCCACAGGTTGCCCTGTCCAATATCGTGATCGTCGGGAATGCTAATGCAAGGGCGGTCGCGAAACAAATCGCGGAATTGCAAGCCGAATTTTAGCCAGGCAGCGGTATGTTCGGTGTGGTCGTAGGATTGATCGCCGGCGAAGAAGAGTAAGTCCGGATCGTGGTGGTCTACGTTACGAACGTACTGCTCGCGCAATCCTCGGTCTTTATTGGAGTTACACGAAAAAGCGGCTAGCTTAATTTCACTTTCATCTTTGGGGTCTTTCCGAACCAAGCCTTCAAAAGAAGCTGTCTCGCCGTGCAGCAATCGGTAGGGAACATCTTGGGTCACATCCCAGTTTTCCACCCGAAACAGGGCTGACCAGCCTAAATCATTTACTTCCTGGCTTTGAATCTCTTGCCACGTGCCATCTTTCTGCACTTCTAATCGCACTTCTCGGGTTTCGTCGGGGTACAGTGGGTACAGTTGAGCACTGAGTTTTAGGGTATTATTCGCTACCGTGTACATACCAAAACAAACTACCTCACTGCGGTCTACTTTCATATTAATAATGGGATTGTCAGCCCGGTTCCACCAGTCGTTTACGGCTAGCGTATCCAGTTCGTCAAAGGGGGCTACCACGGGTGGTTGCATATCGGTGGCTGCCGTTTCGTCGGCTTGATTACCTGTGCATCCGGTTAGTATCAAAAGAAATAAGGCGAGTAGTTTTAGGCTGTTTTGCATGGCAGAAAGATGGTTTTGTAAGATTGCAAAGTACAACTCAATTCGATATTTCCCAATAAAATATGTTAGCAGGGGCTTAGATTCTACAGGGTCATAACGGGTTAAGCAATCAGTAGAAAATGAACTGCTTCTTGATAGCCTCTTCCTGCCAAAAATTGCCTAATTTCTTCTCGCTTTCCCCGATTACCAACGTAAGACAAAATAAAGTACTGGCCTGGTGGGGCCACATCTTTAAAGTAGATACAAGGCTTTTCTTGGACTTTGTTGGGAATAATGTCGATGTAGGCGGTAACTGTTATGCCGCATTCTTCTAGTAGCTTTACGCGCTGCCGAGTTTTCCGACCACCACCCCAAATGACTACAGCGGGGTAGAAAGGGTTATTTTGGCAAAGCCATTCGGCTAAGTGCTTCGTTTTAACCTGATAAAATGCATCGGTAGAATAGCGGGAATCGGTTCGGGTGAGCCTATCCGGGCTATCGTGCCAATCCAGTACAGTGTTGCTTATCTTAGAAAAAGTAGCTCCCTGCTGTAGCCAGCGTAATACTAGCTCGTAGTCTTCCGGAAAGTGGCCATTCTGGTAGCTGCCGTATTTTTCTAAACTACGGTGACGAAATACGAGAGTAGGATTAATTGTGGGCAATTCTACAAACCGATTATTAGCAATTTGATCTGGGGTAGTAAGTGTATTCGTCCAGTCTACGTAGTGCTGCATACCCACCTGCGGATTGTTGGCTTGGTAAGCCACCACTCCGCTAATTGCATCTACGTTGGGATGGTTTTCTAAGTGGTGAACCTGCTGTTCTAGCCGGTGCGGGTGGCTGTAATCATCGGCATCCATCCGGGCAATGTATTTGCCCTTGGCAAAGGCTAGACCCGCGTTGAACGCAAAGGTTACTCCTGGCTGTTTCTCCTGAATTAAGCGAATACGCGCATCTTGCAGTGTGTAGTGATTGGCAATTTGAGAACTACCATCAGTAGATAAATTGTCAATTAAGATTAGCTCCCAATGGATATAGGTTTGCTGAATAATGCTCTCAATAGCTCGAACCAATGTCCGTTCAGCATTGCAGAAGGGAAGGACAACCGAAACCTGGGGCGTCGTCATAAATGAAAAAAGACGTTACTCAAAAGTAGCAACGTCTCAAAATATTTTTACTAGCTAAGAATTGGTTAACTGCTCACACCATCTTTTAGTAAGGCAGCGTAGTTTTTCTTTAATTTCTTCACCTTAGGCTTCGCCACAGACTGAATGTATGGATTACCCGGATTTAGCTCGTAGTAATCTTGGTGGTAATCTTCTGCTAGCCAAAACTTGTCGTAAGCTACTAGCTGAGTAACGATTGGCTTATCGTATTTGCCTGATTTATCCAACTTCTTCATGTACTCTTGCGCTAAGCTCTGCTGCTCAGAATCGTGGTAGAAAACCGCCGATCGGTACTGTTCGCCCACATCGGGTCCCTGCCGATTTAGCTGCGTGGGATCCATTGTTCCGAAGAATACTTCCAGGAGCTGCTGGTAGGTAATCACTTCGGGGTCGTAGTAGATCTGCACCCCTTCAGCATGATCGGTACGTCCGTTACTCACTTGCTTGTAGGTAGGGTTTTGCTGAGAGCCTCCGGTGTAACCAGATACTACGCTTTTCACTCCCTTTACTCGTTCAAAAACGGCTTCAGTACACCAAAAGCATCCTCCGGCAAAGGTAGCGGTATCTAATTTTGCTTTTTCTGTCTCAGTGAGCGAAGCCGGAGAAACAGTTAGCGATTCGGTAGATTCATTACCTGTAGCCGGTGCAGTACAATACACCGCTATGAGGGCAAAGAATAAAATAAATATTGCGTTCTTGTTCATTACGTCAATTTTCGTCTCATTAGATAATTAGCAATCCTTATCATAAATAAAGATTAACTCTCTACCTAACGATACTGATGAAGCAAAGTTTTCAATGTAGCCAACGTTCAAAAGCTTGCTTCTCTTCATCAGTGGCATCGTTCCGCTGGGCGATGGTATACACGTTGAAGTAGCGATCTTCTTGAGCAGCTAGCGCTACTACTCGGGTTTGGTGGTTGCGGACAATGGTCAACTCTGCGGTTTGGTGTCCCGCCAGTAATTCTTCCACGCTATCCTGTACTTGAGTTCCATTAATAGCCAGCAGCTCATCGCGAAGCGTCAAGTGATCGTCAGCCACGGAATTGGGTTCAATGCGTTGCACTAGCCACTTGTTGTCTATCTGGTTGGCTCGAAAGCCAAAGATGCCTTCGGAGTGTAGCGCATTTTCAGCAATGTCTAGCCGACAGCCAACCTTGTACAGCAATTGGTTAAGCGTAATTTCCAGCGGCTCTTTGCCGTAGATAAACCGCTCAAAATAGTCGTCAATCTGGCTGCCCGAAAGGTCATCTACCAATTTTTCTACATCAGATAGAGAGTAACCACATGCCTGCTTGCCGAAGTAATCCCAGAGGTAGCGCATAAATGTATCCAACGACTGTTCCTGCTCGGTACAATCTCTCAGCGTTAAATCTAATACCAGGCTAACCAGTGCTCCTTTCACGTAAATGGAAACCTTGCGGTGCGGGATTCCGGCACTATAGCCATCTAGCCACAAATCAAAGGAAGATTCGACCAGCGAATGATTGAAGCGGCCATAATTCTCAAAGTGACGTTTGAAGAGTTTGTTCAATTCCAAAAAGTATTCCTGCTTCGTGATTACTCCGCTTCGTACTAGAAACAAGTCACCGTAGTAGGTAGTCACGCCCTCAGCAATAAACCCAGTGGGAAAGTAATTCTCCTGAGTGTAATCGTACGGGCACATCTCCTTAGGGCGAATACGGATGATATTCCAAGTATGAAATAGCTCGTGGGAACTTACTCCTAAAAAGTCAGCATAGATTGCACTGTTCTCAACAATACTTTCGCTAGGCCCTAAAGCAATGACTGTAGAGTTAAAGTGCTCTACTCCGTGGTACGCCCGATAAGGCAAAAATTGATACAGAAAGTGGTAATCGTCAGCCGGGAAATTACCCATCGTTTGTATTTGTTCTCGAGTAAATGCCCGAAAGCGGTTGATCGTTTGTTCTTTGTCTAGCAAACACTGCCCCTGAAACCATAGGTGAAAACGATGACCTTCCACTTCATACTCCCAATGGGTAAGGGTAGGACTGGCAATCAGCGGGCTTTCTACCGTATGATAAAAGCTAGGAGCCTCTAACGTATGCGTACCTAACTTTTTGAGTCCGCAAGCTACTTGATAGTCCGTTGGCACTTGCAGCTTGATTTGGTAGGCTTCATCTAATTGCCCTTCGGCATAAAGTAGGCAATTCACGAAGTTGATGTACAATTGCTCATCATCCAGGTAAGTACTACCCGCGTTCATTTCAGCCGCATAATAGTTATATTTCACGTACATACCTTCAACCCCTTCAGTATCCACTTCCCAGCGGTCTTTAGTCACTTTGCGAAAAGCGAGAGGCTGCCCATCAATATCGGTGACTACAAATTTCTGAACGTTCTTGGCAAAATTACCCAGCTCGTAGCGACCTGGACGCCAAGTCGGTAGCTGCAAATAGGTTTTACTTTGATCCAGATTAGGGAACGTAAGTTCAAAATCAAGCCAGTGCTGATGGGGCCTTTGGTAAGATACGGTACAAGTAATCATAGATAGTAAAGTGTTTTTAGGGATTCAGTGTTTGAGGATTATATAAAGGTAGGTAATTCCGGACACCGGACATTTTTTGCTACTTTTGAATTTTAAAGAGTAATTATGAACTGGGATTTTCTTTGGGTAGGTATTGGTGGATTTCTGGGGAGTATTGCCCGCTACGGAGTGGGGCTGGGAGTGAACCGTTTCTGGAATAGCTCGTTCCCGATCGGTACATTTCTCGTGAATATCGTTGGGTGCTTTTTGATTGGTCTGCTGTTTGGCGCGTGGCTCAAGGGTTATTTGACTGACACCCATAGCCGGTTATGGATTGCTGGGTTCTGTGGTGGCTTCACTACCTTTTCGTCGTTCTCTTACGAAGCATTGGTTTTACTAGAAGGTGGAAAAATAGGTCTTTGGGGGCTCTACATTCTTGGAAGTGTAACGCTCGGAATAATGGCCACCTGGGGTGGAATTACGATTCTTCGGTTAAACTAGCCTTAGCGTTTTTTCTGATCTCTAGTATTATGTCGGCGTAGGTCTTTCACAAACTGCGACCAACGCATGGGGTTTAAAAAATTGTTGGGAGGCACTAGTCCCCATTCGGCATTGTACATTCGAGTGATGCCATCGTTGGGGCTTTGGGGCTGATACTTACCCAAGATAATATCTTCTTCTAAAATAGATTTTAGCTCAGTCTGCATACTTTCCGTTCTCTTCTCAAAATCTAATTGACGATCACTGAATGATTCCATAAACTTACTGGTGGTAGGCAACGAATAGACCAAGACTTCTTCGAGAATAACGGTGTCCCGTACTAATCCCTGCACAATAGAATATTGATCTCCGGCGAGATAGTCAGGTACCACAAATTCGGCAGTTTTGTAACCTACACTAGAAAAAACAATAGTATCTTCGGGGTAAACGTTAAGGCTGAAGTATCCCACACTGTCGCTGATGGTGCCTTCGGAGAGCTGATTATCGTAAACAGTAACGTACGGTAAAGCAGTGATGCTATCCATTGAAAAAACTACCCCGCTAATAGTAATAAGATGCTTGTTAGCTGGGTCAGTAGGGTTCTGGGCAACGGCACTAAGAATCCCTGAGCAGGCAAATACTAAAAAAATTAGTGGACGAATCATACGCTAGGTTGGTAATATCACCCAAAATAAAAAAATCAACCCTAAAAAATAATTTCTAGGGCTGATCTTTAAGAAGTATTAAGTTAAGGGTGAAATTCAAGACAAATTATCCTTATCCAGAAGGATAATCTGAATGGTGTCGCTTATTGTTTCAAGTAAGGTTGTACTTGCACTTAGACTAGTAAGAAAAAAAGTGCCAACTCTGGGGTGATTTCGTAATGTTCTGTTAATCAGTTTTTTAGGTGAAAAGTAGCAATTATGGAATATAAAATTCCGTAGGAATTCGCAACAATGCTTGCTCAAAGTGGGGAATTATTCCTCAACCTTACCCAGCAACCTTCCCAAACCGAACTGTTTTCTTTACTGGTACGTATTTTTCTCAGTGAATTGTTAAATTAGTCTAATGGTTTCTAAAAGGTCATCAGCCCTACGGTCGAAGGTAGTAATCGGGTTTATACTGGTTTTTTCGGCATTACTTATAGCGGCTTACATTTCCTACGAAAGTTTTTCTGAGCTACAACAGGCTTCCCAAACCATTTCCCAGCCTGATCTGAAAATCAAGCGGATTGATAGCATTCTTATGGCGGTTACCACCACCGAGAACACGCTTCAGGAGTATTCGGTACTTCGTTCGTCTAATAAACAAAAAGAAGCGTCTGATAAGCTAGAAGTTTATTACGATCAGGTAAAGGAAGTAGAGAGAATTATTGGCTCGCTGGAAAGTGAAACCGAAAAAGAAGAATATACGCTAGATTCGGTGGTAAACTTGATCTTGGATAAACTAGTGAGTTTAGATGCTTTTCGGGAAATTGAGGAACAACGAGGTGATTTCGATTTCTATAATCAGGCTTTATCTGAGCTGGAAAGTGAAGTATCTACGATAGCGTCTCAGCGTAACGCACCTCACTTTCTGGAGGATACTGCTCGGCAGAATATTGATATTCGGATAGATAAAAAAACAATACTTGGTCGCCTGTTTTCAAGAGACAAGGAAGAACAGCCCTTTGCTACTGCTGAACAAGAAGATGAACCAATTACACTAGCTCCAGACTCGGTTCGGCAGCTACTACGGCAGGTGCGTAATGATCAGGCACAACGGCAACAACGCATAGATCAGCAAGAGCTAACTTATCTACAAAACAACGCTCAAGTGATGGGCAGTATCTATCAGCTAGTAGGGCAACTAAAAGAGCAAGAACAAGCCCGTTCGCAGGAGCGGGTAGTAGAGGCTCGGGCTGCTATGGACGAGGCTATCATTCGGATTGCCATTATTTTGATTGTTGCTTTTTTAAGTACTATTCTAATTGTTTATTTCATCTTGGCAGATATTACCCGCAGTGAGTTTTACCGAAACAGGTTACTAGTTGCTAAGTCCGGTGCGGAGCGGCTGGCTCGGGTTAAAGAAGATTTTTTAGCCAATATGAGTCACGAAATCCGTACTCCGCTTACCGCTATTCTAGGATTTACGGAGCAACTGAAGTTTTCTCAACTGGATGCTGAGCAACAAAAGTACGTGGGTGCGCTGGATAGCTCTTCCCGACATTTAATGTCGCTGGTAAATGATATTCTGGATTTTTCTAAAATTGAAGCTGGTAAAATTAATTACGAACACGAACCCTTCGATGTAGTCCGATTGATTAGCGAGGTAAAGCACGACCTACAGTTGATGGCGCAAGAGAAGCAGTTAGACTTGCGCTACAGCATCAAGGGCGATGAGCATAAGTACGTGGCGGGTGATGCATTTCGCCTGAAACAGGTTCTGTATAATTTGGTATCAAACGCCCTGAAATTTACGCACGAAGGTGAA
Source organism: Tunicatimonas pelagia (assembly GCF_030506325.1). NCBI lineage: Bacteria > Pseudomonadati > Bacteroidota > Cytophagia > Cytophagales > Catalimonadaceae > Tunicatimonas > Tunicatimonas pelagia. Next base: position 6,309,633 of record NZ_CP120683.1, read on the forward strand.
GTACTTATTATGGCGAAGCTCAAGCCAGTCTCAGCTCAGACAACTCAGTTAATACTGGAGGTGATCGACACTGGCATTGGAATTCCTGAAGAGAAACAAGCCTCTATCTTTGATGCTTTTCATCAATCTGATCTATCAACTACGCGCAAATACGGTGGCACGGGTTTGGGGTTGGCAATTTGTAAGAAAATTATTGAAGGGCAGGGGGGAAGTTTATCCGTAGCAAGTAATGAAGGAGCGGGTAGTATATTTCGGGTTACAATTCAGTATCGTTCAGAATCAGCTATTCTTGTTGAAGAAAATTTGGAAGAAGCAGACGCTCCCGATGTGATGTATTCGGGTGGTGAAGCATTGATAATAGACGATCATCCGTTAAATGTTACGTTGCTAGAACTAGCGTTGAGTGCCCGAGGTATACAATCAGTTGGTTGCTATTCAGGTAAAGAAGCCGTATTGGCAGCCGAAGAGAAGGTTTTCGATATTATCTTCTGCGATTTGCATATGCCAGAAATGGACGGTGCTCAAGTAATTCAAGCACTAAAAGAAAATGCGTTAGTGGAAGCGTACGACACGCCTATTGTTGCTTTTACGGCGAATATCCAGGCGGAAGAGAAGCTGAAATATGAGCAGATCGGAGTGCAAGATTTTTTGTTGAAGCCTTTTAGTCAGAGGCAATTAGACCAACTGCTAAAAAAGTACCTCGTTGAACTAGATACTGAACTGGTTATGGAGTCTCAAGCTGAACAACTTGCGCCGAAGCAAAGAGTAGCGATTGTTTCCCTGGAAAACGTTCGTCAGTTTACCGGGGATGATAACGAGGCATTGGTTTCTTATCTCAAAACTTTTATGGATACCGCTCAGGAGGCTGGTCAGCAGCTTCAGGTCGCACTAAAAGAAAAGTCAGCCGAGCAAGTTTCTTTTTACGCTCATAAGCTAGTATCGCAGGTGGAGCTCCTCCAAGTAGCCGATTTAACCAAACAACTGAAGTACCTAGAGAGTACGGCTTCTTCCGGCCTCTGGAGCGATCCATTAGCCGAAGGCGTGGAAAAAGCTATCGTGATGAACGACGCACTGATCGGCTCAGTACAAAATGAAGTGGCGCTACTAGAATCATCGGCGGTAGACGCCAATAGCGAGGGAAGCTATTCCAAATTATAGCGTTTCAGCTTATTGTACAGTGTTTTACGATCAATATTTAGCACCTTAGCGGCTTGAGTTTTATTATATCGCACTTTAACCAAGGTCTCTTCAATTAGGGCTTTTTCCGTTTTTTCTTGTATGGCTTTTAAGTCAGGATTGTTAAGGTTCGGAATTGATAAGGTTTCTGAAGTGGCCGATACCGTAGCGGGAGAAGTAATTTCGGCAGGTAGAACGCCCGAAGTAATAGTGTCTTCGGAAGTGAGTAGCACAGCCCGCCGGATAACATTCTTTAGCTCACGAATATTACCAGGCCAACTGTAGGCTTGCAGCTTTTCTACCACTTCTGAGGTAAATCCGCTTACATTTTTATTAAGCTCTTGATTAGATTGTTGGAGAAAATGATCCAGAAATAAGGGAATATCCGGCACCCGCTCTCGTAACGGAGGTACCGAAATCTGAAACTCATTAAGGCGATGAAACAAATCTTCCCGAAAGTGCCCGTCTTTAGCGGCCTTCTCCAGATTTTCGTTGGTAGCTACAATGAGGCGGACATCAACTTTTATATCTTTGGTGCTACCTACCTGCCGAATGGTACGCTCTTGAATAGCACGTAGTAGCTTAATCTGATTTTCGTAAGAAAGGTTTCCGATTTCATCCAGAAAGAGAGTGCCGCCGTTAGCTGCCTGAAACTGCCCTTCTTTATCTTGTAAAGCTCCAGTAAACGATCCCTTTAGGTGCCCAAACAGCTCACTAGCCGCTAGCTCCTCCGACAACGCGCCACAGTCTACGGCCACAAACGGTTTCTTGCTCCGCTGGCTCTTTTGATGAATGAGGCGAGATACGTACTCTTTACCAGTACCACTTTCTCCTAACACGATTACAGAAATATTGGTAGGAGCTACTAGCTCAATATGCTTTTTAACCTCCTGTGAGCTTGGGCTTACTCCCTGCACGAAGGGTAGTGTAGGGGAGGGGCTTGATGGCTTAGGCTGAGGGGCAACTGATGATGTATCCGGAGCCTTTTTGTCAAGCGCATCCCGCATAGAGAGTAAAATCTCATCGGGATTAATTGGTTTGGTAACGTATTCAAAAGCGCCCAATTGCATGGCTTTAACCGCCGTTTTTATGTTGGCGTAATTGGTCATAATAATGACCGGAAGGTGTAAATATCGCTTTTTGATATTTTTTAGCAGCTCCAAGCCGTCCATATCTGGCAGGCGATAATCAATCAAAACAATATCAAAGGAGTGATCATACACGGCCCGAATACCTTCTTTCGCTGAGTAAGCTTCTTGGGTTTCGTAATCGTTTTTTTTCAGGAAGTTGCGAAGAAGGGTGCAAAAGGAGGGGTCGTCGTCAATAATGAGTACTCGGGACATTCGCTATGGATGAATTACTTACGTTAATTTATTAATAAATTTACAAATATATATACTGATTGTTAGTCTTTGAGGAAAGTAAGGAGTTATTTATGACTTCTGATAACTTAAGTATTTCCCGAGAAACGTTTATCAGGTCATTTTAGTTTGAGTACGTACTACCAAAAAAAAAGCCCCTGATCGAATCAGGAGCCTTTCTTTAGGAAAAAAATAGTACTTATTGTTCTACTTCTTCGCCTTGATCATTGTATACAACACTCTCTTCTTTTGTACCATCTGATACCGTAATCTGGTATTGAGTGGTACCTTCGTTAGAAACCATCTGTCTTACCGAAGTTACATCCCACATGGCGTAGTCAGACCCTTCAAATGAGGTTTTAACCATGTCGGGAAGTTGATCAAATTCAATTTCTACTGCTTCGGCAGAGGCAGTGATTGTTTCTTCCGGTTGGGTTTGCTCTTCCACCTGAGCGAAAGTTGAAAGGCTGAACATGAAAGCAGCCGCAAACATTGCAAAAAATAATTTCTTCATTTTGGTAAAAATTTAAGGTTGATAATTACTCACACCTACTAGAAACTTTGTGCCAAAACGAAAATGATCCCCTGGGTAGCGGTTAAATAAGCTTATTAATGGGTTTACTCATAATTAGAGAATAAAGTATTAGCGAAAAAGTACGCTAACTGAGGAAGTTATCCCCAGTTTGAGACGTAAATCAGTAGCTTTCTGCTTGGTTGGGGAAGTCCGTCGCTTTTACATCAGCAATGTAGTTTTTAACCGCCTGGTCAACCACTGATTCTAAATCAGCGTAACGACGTAAAAAGCGAGGATTGAAATCTTTGGTAACCCCCAACATATCGTGCATCACTAAAACTTGTCCGTCAGTACCGGCTCCGGCCCCAATGCCGATTGTCGGTACTGATAACTGCTTAGTGATTTTTGCGGCTAAGTCGGCCGGAATTTTCTCGAACAATACCCCAAAGCAGCCGCATTCTTGCAGTAGTAGGGCATCTTGCGTCAGTTTATCAGCTTCTTCCTGTTCTTTTGCCCGCACAGAGTATGTTCCGAACTTATAGATTGACTGGGGGGTAAGCCCAAGATGCCCCATTACCGGAACACCCGCACTAATAATTCTTTTAACCGATTCTTGAATTTCTTCCCCACCTTCTACTTTTACCCCGTGTGCTCCTGATTCTTTCATAATACGGATAGCGGAGCGAAGTGCTTCCGAAGAATTACCCTGATAATATCCGAAGGGAATGTCTACCAGCACAAAGGCTCGCTTCACAGCTCGTACTACCGAGCTAGCGTGATAAATCATCTGATCTAAGGTAATGGGTAAAGTGGTTTCGTGTCCTGCCATTACGTTTGATGCAGAATCTCCAACCAAAATAATATCAATGCCAGCCCCGTCAATTAAGGTTGCCATTGAGTAATCATACGCCGTAAGCATGGCTATTTTCTCTCCCCGATTCTTCATGGCTGAAAGCTGATGCGTAGTAATCCGCTTAATATTAGCTGATGAATTAGATTGAGTAGACATAAACAATAGGGGTTAAATTGAAGTAAATACAGTATGATGTCTTAATTTTTTTAGCCAATCGACGCATTAAGCAGGAGAATAGTCCCCAGAATAAGCAAGACATGCTGATGTAATATTTGAGAAATGTCAGCTAATTACCAAAGTGTAGAGCAATTATTGATAACCCAAATTGCAAAAAACGTAGGATTTTAGCCATAATTAAACCACTTACAGCGAAATAGAGGCATCAATTGGGTAAAAGATATTTTTCATATTTAGGTAACATATTCGACATTAGTCCGAATTATTACAAATTTCTACCGTTATTGACACGAATCAAATACCGTAGAAGGATTCACATAAAGTGATAGTTTTTTGTATATATTTTATATAATATTGCATTATATAAATTAAAAAGCAGGAGTATGGTTCGTTATCCTGAATTACTAAAAGTGCCTGAGATTGCAGAGCGTTTCTATAAGGAGTTTAGAGATGTGTTGCCTCAAGAGAAATTTTTCACTGATTTTTGCTTTGTGGATCACTGTGATGGTTTTCAATGGGCTTTTTACAAGCATTTATTGAATGACCAAAGTAGTCTGTTTAAGGTGAACTCTCAGGTTCGTTCTTATTTTCTTGATAATAGCGGTTACGTAAAGCGTTTGGCATTGTACGCCATTTTTGTGAAAGAGTGCATGGAAGAAACTGGCGAAATGCTATTAGAGCAAGAATATTATGAACTGATGCCCAAATTTGAGGCTTCTCAAAGCAAAATACTAGACCTCGTAAATATGCTAATGGGCGATGCTCTTTAGTTTGACGGCAAATAGCCGTGTTTTTTCATTAAAGACTTTACCTCATTAAGTGGTAACGCTTTTATTACATGGTTTTGTTGTCCGTACATAGTTTCGGCCAGGAATATTGAGTTTAAGATTGCTTCTTCGGTAGCTTCTATCGCCGCCCAGAATAGCGGGGTCATATTTTCATTTTTCACTACTTCATTTTTTTCTACCAGCACATCCGATGGTACAATACGGCTTGCGGTAGAGAACGCGATAACATAATCGCCGCTGCCATTAGAAGCAACCCCTCCGGTACGGGCTAAGCCAAAAACTGCCCGTTTGGCTAGTCGTTTCAGATTACGGGCTGATAGCGGCGCATCGGTAGCCACCACAATCATGCACGAACCATCCGATTTTTGCTGAAACTGCTCTTTCCAGTAGGGGTTTAGTGTGGCACCAACCGGAACACCTTTAATCATAAAGTCACCACCAAAATTAGTCTGCACCAAAACCCCCACGGTGTATCCCCCAAATTTGTCAGGTAGCTGACGAGAGGAGGTACCAATGCCGCCTTTAAATCCAAAGCAAACTGTTCCAGTGCCGGCTCCTACATTTCCTTGAATAACACTGTCTGAGGTTGCTTGGCTAATAGCATCCAATACATCTTTTTCTGTGACATGTCTACCTCGAATATCGTTGAGAAAGCCATCGTTCGTTTCACCCACCACTGCATTGACCGATCGCACTTCAGAATTTTCGGGTTGCTGTAAGGTGTAAGTAGTCAGCGCTTGCACGGCGGTAGCTACACTTAGCGTATTGGTTAGAACAATCGGGGTTTCTAAGTTGCCTAGTTCTTCTACTTGAGTGGCACCCGTCAGCTTTCCGAAGCCGTTGCCTACGTAAATAGCTGCGGATACTTTTTCCTGAAACAGATTGCCGTTGTGAGGTAAAATGGCGGTAACCCCTGTGCGAAGGCTATCGCCCGCAACAAGTGTGGTATGCCCCACTGCAACTCCGGCTACGTCGATAATAGCATTTTTGGGTCCGGTAGGTACTACGCCAATCTCAAGTCCCATCTCTCGCACCGAGATCCGCTGGGCAGCGAGGTAATGGATCGTAAGAAAGAAAAGAAGAATGAGGGAAGATAATCGGAGCAAAACTACAGGTTATTACGCCCAATCCGTTTCATCATCATGGAGTAGTCAATGAAATAAAGTACCCTTACAGACACACTGTTGCTCTGAGGAGATGCGAAGGTATTCTCTAAGTTTGTGATGTAGTCATTTTGCAGCACATCTTCGTCGCGTACAATATTATTCTTCCAAACTACGCTAATCTCACTGGCAGGAGCAAAAGCATAGGTATATACCATGTCAATGTTGAAGGTATTGTAATTACGATTCTCATTACCATCGTAATCGCTATCGAGCAATTCGCCTTGGTCGCCTAAGGTGTAGAATTCCTGATAGTCTGCCTCCGACCAGTAGTGTCGCATTCGGAAGGAAAGATCCATCCGATTATTGAAGGTGTACTTAGTTCGGAAAATATTGCTAATGGTATTAATATCTCGTCGCCCGAAGGTTATTAGATGAGCATCATCAATCTTTTCCTTTTCAGCAAAGCCAATATCATTAGCCCTAGCCTGATAAACTAAACTACTGGAGAAGGTAAGCTTATTATTTACCCGAAAACGAGGGTCAAAGCTCAGATATAATCCTTCTTGATCTTCAAAATCAAAATCGGTGTAGCCCACGTACCCTCCGAGTGATAGCTGATTGCGATTATCGGTACGCATAGACACTCCGAAATTATGGTAAGCGGGTTCAACCACATATCGACCCTCTACCCGAGGTTCAAAGTAATCGTAACGATGCACCGGAGCCGATTCGTAGCGCAGGCTCATGGATAGAAAATTACGAAACGTACCCCGCGCTGAAGCAGACACGTTGAACTGGGTGAATACCGAAGGGGCATACAAGCGTTGGTAGCGAAAGTCTAAATCCGTAGAGAGGTTTAATAACTTCCAAAAAGGCTTGTAGATGTTGTACCCGACATTAGCCGAAGTTCGTACCTCATTATTGGCTCGTAAGAAACCCATATCGTTGGGGTCGTACGTATCGCTTTCAATATAATTGGTAAATGAAGCTCGGAAGTTACCTCCCACTTTGGCTAAAGTGGCCGATGACATAAAGCCGTACTCATTACCATCGGCTAAACCGTATTTTTGAGATACTGCCCCCCGGCCAGATATTGCGTACTGATTGCCCTGATTGGCTAAGCGAAAAGTAGTCCCAGTTAGGTTCGCATCGTAGTGATGCCCCTGGCGAAGCACATTGGTGTTAACCAAACTAACGTAGGAATTATTAGGTAAACTCTGGTCGAAGGCCAGTACATTGTAATTTGTAAAAGGATCGGTAAGTACTTCGCGTACTTCGCCCGTTTCAGTGTCTTGTACTCGGGCAAAGGTGCTACTCGTCATGGCATTAAACACTCCCATTCCGAAGCCTTTGGTGGTTCGTCCCGATAATTTGGTAGCATTGATCAGGCCACTCTCTTGTGGGTTAGATAAAATTTCCTCGGTATCGGAAAGCTGATCGTCTACGTCGCCGTACAGTAGCGGTCTCCCACCCACCCGGCGGGAGTAAAAGAAATCGCCTTTGTTAAATAGATCGGTACCTTCCTTAAAGAATTGGCGATTTTCATCAAACTGAACCTCAAAAGGGGTGAGGTTTAGCACCTGATTATCGGAAACTACCTGACCAAAATCGGGTACGAGGATCATATCCAGCGTGAATGCATCGTTAATTCCGTAACGAATGTCCATTCCGCCGTTAAACTGTGAACTGGTGGAAGCGGGATTTTCGAGGTCGCCGGAATACGTATCATGATAAGCCGAAACGTAGGGGGATATAGAAAGGCGAACGGGAGATTTTACGTTGATAACGCCCGCCATACGACCGAACTGATTGACAAATCCATTAACTTGGGGATCAATTTCATTCCAGTAATTGCTTTCATTGTTTCGCCGTACTGCGCGACGAAAGTTAACGCCCCACTCTTGAACGGGGGTTTTAGGAAATCGAAGAGCCGAGAAGGGTACCTCCATTTCTACGTACCAATTGGAACCATCTATGGTAACTTCGCTAATCCAGGCAGCATTCCAGCTTTCATCCCGGCCCATGGCGGTCCACCGGCGGTCAATCTGCACTCCAGCGGCCGAAATCGAAAATTCAAAGGCGTTAATATCGTCATCGTACGTATCAAAATATACACTGAAAACATCGGAAAAACCAAAGTCATCCCGCTTCGTGAACTCCCGCATAATGCTGTCTGCTGATACGTCGTATAGGTAAGCACCTATGTAGATTGAATGATTGTCGTACAGTACTTTTACTTCCGTAGGTACCGAAGGCTCACCGCCTGGGTTAGGACTTCGCTGCACAAAGTTCATGGCCGAGCAGCGGGTCTTCAGCCAAATTTCTTCATCCAGTATTCCATCAATTTTGGGAGGGGCAGTAATGCGGGTAGCGAAAAGATTCTTTTGAGGAGTATCGGCTGATAAAGCAAAAGGAAGTGTTAGTAAATAAATAGAAAGAAAAGCAAGCAAAAATTTGAGCGACATTCGTGTTAGAGCGATAGTATAAATGAAAACCTTGTCAATAAGCAAAAATATAATTAAAGGGGGATGTTTTTTGCATTCCAGCTCCCAGCGTAACTTCGAATGTAAAAAAGTTAATATTTCTTCGCTTTAGCAAGACAATCAAATCACTAATATTACACTCGCTATTTTGAAAAAAGGTTTAAGAAAAATTAATTTTCTTGCAATCTTCTCAAGATATTACGGTGAAGGTAGCTAATTTTGTAACGCTATGAAAGGTAGATTTGGTGTTTTTTTGTTTTTGTCAGCTATCTCACATTGGGTCTGTTGTCAAAATATTCAAGTTTTGAACAAAAAGTTACAACCGATTGCAGGCGTAATGGTTGTAGGGAGTGATCGAACCGTATTTTCCCAGACGGATGAGGCAGGAAATGTCACGTTGGAAATGTTTTCAAATAGTGATACCATCTACTTTCAGCACCCGGCTTATCGCCCCGATAAAACTACATCGGAGAAGTTGGCATCTCGTAACTGGAAAATGGTTCTGGAAGAAAACGTAGTTCAGCTAGATGAAACGGTGGTATTGGTAAATCGCTGGGAACAGCAACCAGAAGAAATACCTCAACAAATTACATCAATTAGCCCGTCGGCTATTGCATTGCGTAACCCGGGAACTGCCGCCGATGCTTTGGAGCAAACCGGAGAAGTATTCGTGCAGCGTAGTCAATTGGGGGGAGGTAGTCCGATGATCCGGGGCTTCGCCGCCAACTCGGTGCTGATTGTAGTAGATGGAATCCGCATGAATAACGCTATTTTCCGTAGTGGTAACCTGCAAAACGTCATCAGCATCGACCCCAACTTGATTGGCGAAGCAGAAGTAGTCTTTGGGCCAAGTTCGGTGATTTACGGCAGTGATGCCCTGGGTGGGGTAATGGATTTTCATACGTTTAAGCCTTCCTACAGCCTTTCTGCCAACCTGGAGATAAAAGGGCAGAGCTTTATTCGTTACAGCAGTGCTGCCCACGAAAAAACGGGGAATATCCGGTTCGATCTGGCCGGAAAACGCTGGGCTTCGCTCACGAACTTTACGTACAGCAGCTTCGGCGATCTGAGAGCAGGAAACGGGCGTCCAGCGAGTTTTCCTGACTTTGGAAAACGCCCGCAGTACGTAGTGCAACGAAATGGGCAAGATACTTTGGTTCAGAATACTGATGTTAATCGTCAGGTCCCTTCAGGCTATCGCCAATGGAATATGATGCAAAAATTTCGTTATCGCCTTACTGACTATGCTGATCTCACCTACGGCTTTTTGTTTAGCACTACGTCGGATATTCCCCGCTACGATCGCTTAATAGAAGAAAGTGAGCGTGAATTGCCTCGGAATGCCGAATGGTACTACGGGCCGCAGCGCTGGATGATGAACTACCTGAAAGCAGATTTTTATAATGCTAACCGCTGGTATGATGCAGCAAAAATTACGATTGGGTACCAGCAGGTGCAGGAAAGCCGTAATGACCGTCGGTTTCAGCGTAATTTGCTACGAAGCCGAACGGAAGATGTCGGTATGTGGACTATCAATCTGGATGCTGATCGTCAGTGGAATGCCAAACATCAGTTGTTTTACGGCGGGGAGTACGTTTTTAATGATGTGCAATCATCGGCTTTTCAGCAGGATATTGAGAGCGGTGAGCAGGAACCTTCCAGTACGCGCTATCCTGATGGGGGTAGCCGTTACCAAAGCGCAGCCTTGTACTCCAGTTATCAGTGGAACCCCAATCCTAAGACAACGCTCTCTGCCGGCATACGCTACAGCTACGTTTGGTTGACTTCTGAATTTGCCGATACATCCTTTTTTAATTTTCCCTACAATCGGATTGATCTGGGAACCGGAGCATTGAGTGGTAGTTTGGGGCTAACCTACCGTCCGGATGAACGCTGGCAGTTTAGCACGGTAGCTTCCTCTGGTTTTCGAGCCCCAAATATTGACGATATTGGAAAAGTTTTTGATTCTGAACCGGGCAATGTTGTAGTACCTAATCCGAATTTATCGCCGGAATATTCTTACAATGCTGAGGTAGGGGGCACATTTCATTTTTCCGACCAATGGAAAATTAATGGGGTGCTCTATGGTTCGCTACTGCGGAATGCGATGGTACGACGTGATTTTACGTTCAGTGGTCAAGATAGCATACTCTACGACGGAGTGCTGAGCAATGTGCAGGCAATTACTAATACCGGGCAAGCGTATATTTGGGGCTATAGCTTACAGCTAGAAGGGGATTTATCGCCGTACTGGAAACTACGGGCTACCTTTTCGGATAATACCGGGCGGGATACCGAAGAAAACCAGCCACTACGGCACGTGACTCCTTGGTTTGGCCGCACTTCGGTAAGCTATAAGCGAAACAAGTGGCAGGGAGAGTTTTTTTTGCGTTACAACGGCTCGGTCGCTTTGGAAGATTTAGCCCCTTCGGAACAGAATAAGCCCCACCTGTATACCGAAGAAGGTTCACTCGCTTGGTTTACCCTCAATCTGATTAGTTCCTACGAAATTCTTCCGAAGCTACGCCTACAGTTAGGATTGGAAAATATTCTGGACAAACACTACCGCCCGTACGCATCCGGCATTAGTGCACCGGGTATCAATGCAATTGTGGCAGTCCGTGGGAGTTTTTGAAGGAATGAGTAATGATTGATGATGAATTAATAGTAACTGATGAGTAATAATTCTAGGGCGTGTTGACATATAATGGTAATCTTGGGATCTTTGATGTAAAAGAATATGCGTAGATACGAATTACGAGAGGATCAATGGCAGAATATTGCCCCTCTACTACCAGGTACAACCTTGGATCGGGGTAGAACGGCCGACAACCGTCTGTTTGTTCATGCGGTGCTTTGGATTGCCCGAAGTGGCGCACCGTGGCGGGATCTACCAGAGCGTTTTGGAAAATGGAATAGCGTGTATGTTCGCTTTAACCGATGGGCTGAAAAGGGTGTGTGGAAGCGAGTGTTTGAAGCATTGCAAGAGCCTGATTTAGAATGGATAATGACGGACAGTACGGTAGTGCGTGCCCACCAGCACTCAGCAGGGCAAAAAAAGTAACAAACAAGCCGAAGAAGCCATAGGTAAGAGTAAAGGGGGGAAAAGCACGAAAGTACACGCTAGCGTAGATGCATTAGGCAACCCCCGGCGACTCATCTTGACACCAGGGCAAGCAGCAGACGTATGCACTGGGCCTGATTTGATTGAAGGGGAGCATGTCGAGGCGGTGATCGCAGACAAGGCTTATGACAGCAACGATTTTCTAGCGTTAATTGCTCAAATGGGAGCTGAGGCGGTGATTCCGCCCAAAGCGAATCGGGTTGACCAGCGAGAATATGACGAAAATTTGTATGCTGACCGCAATAAAGTGGAACGCTTTTACAATAAAGCGAAACACTATCGGCGATTAGCTACGCGATATGAAAAGACAGCACGTAACTTTCTGGCCTTCTGGCACATAGCTAGTTGTGTCATCTTAACGTTATAATCATATGTCAACACGGCCTAGACCTTCGGTTAAAAAGTGGGGACTAATTAAACCTTATTCTGATAATTATTTACCCCCGAGGTTCGTGACGTAACGAACCTTTAAACAGATGTTTTTCGATGCGGGTAACGCGCTCATCCAACTGGCGCGTCTTTGTTACCTCTTCAGTAAGCACATCAAAATTATGTTTGATGCTTTCAAAGCTTTCTTTCACTACGGCGGTAAGCCCGCTAATATCCTGGCGCATATCGTTAATGTCTTTTCGCATTCCGACCTGGTCATCTACCGATTTTTCTAGTAGTTCACTTTGACGATCTTGCTTGACTAGCCTTTCAGAAAGTAATCGCTCAATGATTCGGTCTTCCATACCTCGTTCGTTTTTCGCCGTTTTTTTAGTTGCTACTGTAAACGTGGAAATCCTACATGTAAGTTAAAAAATCAAACTGGCTTATCGCTTCCCAATTTTCAGGCCAGCGTAATAGTTACGAGTGGCGGCGGGTTGGTAGTATCGTCGGCCGAAGGCGTTAATATCATTGCCTAAACTGTATTTTTGATTCAACAAATTATCTGCTCCGGTAAATAGTTCTAGCTGCCAACCACTGTTCAATTCTTTTCGGTAACCTAGTCTTCCTTGCACCAAATGATAGGCATCAGCAAATACGGTATTAGCATCATTGAGCGGAATCTCATCGGTAAAGTTGTAGGTAAGGTTAGCGTAAAAACCAGGGCGGGTTTGTAAACGTAGGGTAGTTACCCACACATTCGGAGCTACTCCCGTCAGGTCGTTACCCGAAAAGTCTTCACCCTCTTTTTGGTACTCGTTAAAAGCAAAATTATGATGTGTGTAAGCGGTTTGAACTTCCAACGAACTGATGGTTTGTTGGGGAGCTTGAATGGCAAACCAAGTGGCGGCCAGTTCAAATCCGGCTTGGTCAGTACTACCGGCGTTAGAGAATAAAACGGTAATCTCCTCTGATTGTCGTTGCACAATGGTTTCACTCAGTTGAAAGTAAAAGGCCGCTACATCAAACTGAAGTTTATTATTGAAGACGAGTCCTCGCAAGCCTAATTCATAGTTAACCCCTCGTTCGGGTTGCAGTTCCCGATTGATCGTGCCTTCGCTGGTGCGTACTTCTTCAATAGTGGGGGGAGAGAAGCCTAAGCTTACGCTGCCCCGAGCAGTTATCAGGTTCGTGATCTGTTTACTGATTCCAATATGAGGAACCCATACCGGGTCATACGATACGTTGGCTTGGTAGGAGCTATCCAAATCGTTATCTACCAGCCGGTAAATATCGTAGTTTAGGCGGTTATGACTTAATCCGGTAGTTACAAAAAAATCATTAGGCAGCGCGAAGTCGGCTTTGGCGAAAAAAATGGCTTGTTCGCTACGGAGCTCGTCATCAAACCGGAGCGCCCCCGCTACTCCCATATTATTCTCAAAGGTGCGGACTACGTTCATTGCTGACTGAAATTCGGCTCCTACTACATATCGGGCTTCTACCGAACCAAAACTATGATCGTAGTAAAAGCGGGTTCGGCCCCCACCACCCTGGCGACCGTCTCGTTCGTAATTGGTGTTGAATGAATTTTCAAAAGCACTGAAGTTGCCGTAAATGGTAGTCTGGTTTTTTAGGTTATCACCCCAGCGGTATTCGTTAGTTAGCCCAATCAATACATATTCATGCTCAGTTCTGGTGTTTGCCTCTTCGCTACCGGGTGCGAAGCGGTTTGCCTGACGGGCTTGCCGGGGGTTTTCAGCAAATTGTGCCGAATCCAATCCACCCGGAATCTCGTAAAACAGGTCAGAATATAAAAAGCTGGTAGAGACCGTGTGCTGATCGGATACATCAAACTCCCCACGTAACTCCAGCACATCGCGGTTCATGGCAGTTTGATTACGGTAGCCTTCGGCTTGCTGATGGGCGTACCGAACCGCCCAGCGATTTTGCTCATTGAATTGTTTGATTGAGGCAGTATAACGTTGCAGACCAAACGAACCCCAGGTTGCACCCACTTCCGCAATTGTTCCGTTTTGCTGGCGCGGTAAGCTACGGATGTTAACCACACCACCGGTACCCGCTCCGTAGATACTTCCCGCCGGACCTTTAATAACTTCTACTGACCCAAAGTTGCTGATATCCAGTAGGTTTAAGTCCGTACTGCCACTGGGGGCGGTAAAGGGAATATCGTTCCAATATACTTTTACATTTCGTACTCCGAAGGGTGCCCGCAGCGCACTTCCTCGGATAGCAATGCGGTAACTACCTGGTGAGCGCTGCTCCATTCGCACGCCCGGCAGTGTGTTCATGGCCGGAACCAGCGAAGTTTCATCGTACGCCCGAATCTCCTGAGAAGGTAGTACGGAAACTGCAATTGGAGTTTCTAACAATTTTTGCTCGGTATCGTAGCCAATTATGGTAATTTCATCCAGGGTTTCGGTTCGAACATAGGAAGAATCGCTGCCGACTTGCGCCAACGCGGAATAAGAAATCAAAAAAATAGCTGAAAAAAAGAGTAGGTGTTTGAACATAGTTTTGTTGTGCTAATTAGCGAAGGTAGGGAAGAAGACAATCTTTTTTAACTCCGAATAGTTATACAGTAAAGAATACTACACAAAAGTATCATTACCATGAAAAGTTTGGTCTACACCGCCATATTTTTATTCATCAGTGTTGCATGTTCACCGGCGTACTTGGGAGGAAGCACCCGCGACCGCACCCAACCCAACATTGTTCAACCGGACGACGAGGAAGAATACGAAGTGCTGATCTTTGATAATAATTTTGATCGCTGGATGCAAACGAACAGTCGTCCGGTAGGTTTTTACTCTCCGCAGTACTACGCGCAGAAGAATCGGCAGTACGTAGCTGCTTGGAACGAGAAGGTAGGACGGTTCGGCGGAAATTCACCCTTTCAGAATATAATTAACTACGATTATTCGGAGGATTACGGTATTGAGCTAAATTATCAACTGTTTTGGTATTTTAAGTACGTTGAGGATTTGCACGGGCGACGGTATAATTTCCCGGTTTAGCTACCGGCCATCCAGGAGATTTCTACTTGCTGCTTGCCCCATTCCCGGGCTTTTTGAATATCGGTGCCCATATAAATATCGATTCGCTTCTTCCAGCGCTTGTTCATCTTGTCTAGCACCCGATACGTTCCCGGTAGGCCCTTAATTTTCACTTTGGTATGCCGGTCTAAGCCATGCTCGTGAAGCAGGTCGCGAGAGACTGCAATAACCTTCATGCCGGGTTCAAGCTTATCGCCCCAAGCAGCCGTAGTAGGATCGCCCTTTTTGGTTTGGGCTTCTACTGAATTATAGGCAGTAGCAGTAACTTCTAGTGTTTCCCGATTTTGACAGGAAAAGATATTGAGGGCAAACAGCGTAATTAATAGGGTAGAGGTAGTGGTGTTTTTCATAGCGATATTGTCCTTAACAACTATGAAAACAACAGATTTGAGCAACATACTGTTCAATGGGTAATACTTGTTCCGGTGTGATCGGAAAGCAATATCTAAAATAACTCCTGCTGCTGACCGATGCTGAGCGGTTGAGGTGCCGACAGTCTCAATCCACATTCCTGATTTAGTTGTTGCACTAAGTAGGTGCTAAGGTCAACGCAAAGTGCTTCTTCGGGCTGATGCACAATGAAGTACATCTCTTGAAGACCGAGCTTCAGCCACTTTTTAATTCGCTGTACCCAGGTATCAATCCGTAGGTAATCAGTGTGATGTAGACGGTTACCGACAAAACGAACCATCACGCTAGAAGTCGTTAGTCGCATATGCACAACATCGCGCCGTCCGGCAGTATCGGTAATCACCGTACTTACATTCATTTCTTCCAGCAGTTGAAACGCCCGGTCGCGAAGGCGCGGTTGACTAAACCAATCAGGATGGCGAAACTCTATCGCCAGCGGAATATCCTGAGGCCACTGTTCTAGGTAATTGAATAATAACTTTCCCTTTTGCGGATGAAACGTAGGCGGTAGTTGCATAAAAGGCATCCCTAGCTGGTTGCCAAAGGCGCGTAACGCTGGGGCTAGTTGTTCAGTGGCGTAAATACCCTGACCGAAATCTGTCTGGTGGCTAATTGATTGGGGTAGTTTAGGACAGAAGGTAAATGATTCTTCGGCTTTCTGTTTCCACTGAGTAACTTGATTCACGCTAGGAAGTTGATAGTGCGTGCTATTTAGTTCAATGGTAGAAAAGTGGCGGGAATAATGCGTAAGATAATCTTTAGCAGGAGTTTTGGGCGGATAAATCTTTCCAATCAGATCACGCTCTCCCCAACGAGCCGAGCCAACGAACACTCGCGGATTGGCAGAGCCACCGTGGTTTTCAAGAACTGGTTGCGTAGCCGGATGGTCAGGAGGAAGGGTAAAGTTAACTTTTGATATATCAGCGAGCTTTCCAAATTTCATACAAATCAATACGGTAACTGACGTCACCCCGTTGTTATTACGTTATTTGCGTTGGCAGTTTTACAATCATTTCTAACTTGCATCATTTCTCGCAAACATGCAACGATTTATCCTTTTACTGGGAATAACAATTGCCACACTGAGTGCTCAGCATTTGTATGCGCAGGTGGGCGGGCAACGGGTATTTGAGTTTCTAGAGATCAGCTCTACTGCTCAGATAACCGCGCTGGGTCGTCAGCAAGTAGCTTTGGGGTACGATTCTAGCCGGGTGCAGGAAGTTACTCAGTTCATGTTCAATCCAGCACTCAATCAGCCGGGGCTTCATCAGCAAGTCTCTATTCACTACACTCCCTACTATGCTGACATTGCCCAAGTGTCTTTAGGTTATTCTCATCATCGGGAAGCGGTCGGTACATTTGGCGTAGCCCTTCAGTACTTGAATTACGGCTCATTGGAAAGTTTTGATGCAACTGGCTTGCCTGCGGGAGATTTCTCAGCCCAAGATTTTGCGGTTGTGCTGAACTACAGCCACGAGATGCGCCCGTTTCGGTTGGGGGGGAATTTGAAGTGGGTAAACAGTCAAATCTCAGGCTATGCGGCTACCGGATTGTTGGCTGATGTTTCGGGCGTGTTTCGGCATCCTACCCAAGATTTAACGGTGGCGTTGGTGTTCAGCAATTTTGGCATTCTGCTACGGGATGAACTTTCGGCGGGCATTCGGGAATTGCCCAGCGATGTGAAGATTGGCGTTTCGGTAAAACCTCAGTTTATGCCCTTTCGTTTTCACTTTACGGCTTATCGTCTCATTAATGGCTACGACTACCGGGAAGAAGATGGGGAAGAACTAGGCATAGGCGGGCAAATACTTCGTCATTTATCATTTGGTTCAGAACTGTTATTAACCCCTAATTTTCAGCTACGGGTGGGCTATAACCATTTAACCCGAAGCACGTTACAATTACCACAAACGGCGGGTGGGGCCGGACTTACTTTCGGACTCATGTTTAGAACGAACACCTTTCGGGTCGATTACAGCCGGGCTACACTGCACGCGGCTGGTGCCTTTAATCAAGTTGGACTGTCGCTGAACTTAGATCAAATATTTCTCAAGAAGCTTTAGCATAAAATCTACTTTCTATCCGTCTTAAACTATAATTGCGATAGTGCAGTTATCAAATCCTACTGAATTTAATAATCAAGACAAAATACTATGTTAGAAGATAAGCAGTATTTGACCCCTCGCCAGATTGTTGCTGAGTTAGATAAATATATTATTGGGCAAAACGATGCCAAGAAGAATGTAGCCATTGCCCTACGAAACCGCTGGCGCCGAATGCACGTGCCTACCGAGATACAAAACGAAATCATTCCCAACAATATCTTAATGATTGGGGCTACCGGGGTGGGGAAAACTGAGATTGCCCGTCGGCTAGCTAATCTCGCTGATGCCCCATTTACCAAAGTAGAAGCCTCTAAATTTACCGAGGTAGGTTACGTAGGTCGTGATGTAGAAAGCATGGTGCGCGACTTGGTAGAGCAGTCGGTTAACTTGGTGAAGGAGCGTAAGCAAGAAGAAGTAAAGGAAAAAGCGGCTGATATAGTAGAAGAAATTATTCTGGATGCATTGATTCCGCCGATTAAGAGCACACCTGCGCGAAGCCAGTCTTCTACCGTCGGGTTTGAAACCAACAGCGAGCCTACTACCGATGAAGAACTAAATCAGCGGACGCGCGAACGCTTTCGGGAGAAGATTAGGAACGGAGAGATTGATGATCGTAAGATAGATATTAATGTGAAGCAGCCTAGCAATCCGGGGATTGGTATGATTGGTGGAGGAATGGTAGACGAAAGCTCGATGATGAACTTGCAGGAGATGATCGGCAATATGATGCCGAAGAAAAACAAAAAGCGCAAAGTAAGTATCGGCGATGCCAAACGAATTTTGCTGGAAGAAGAAGCGGCCAAGCTGATTGATATGGACGAAGTAAAGGAGGAAGCCATTAAGAAAGCCGAAAACACCGGAATCATCTTTATTGATGAGATTGATAAAGTAGCCACGGGTTCTGACCGTAAGGGTGGCCCGGATGTAAGTAGGGAAGGGGTGCAGCGTGACCTGCTGCCAATTGTGGAAGGAAGTGCGGTGAATACCAAGTACGGAATCATTCACACCGATCATATTTTGTTTGTAGCGGCCGGAGCCTTCCATGTTTCTAAACCCTCCGACCTGATTCCCGAACTACAGGGTCGCTTCCCGATCCGGGTAGAGTTGAACGATCTGACGAACGAGGACTTTATACGTATTTTACAGGAACCCAAAAATGCGCTCACCAAGCAGTACCAAGCCTTGTTTGGTGCGGAAGAGGTAACGCTAGAATTTCAGGGGGACGCGCTGGAAGCATTAGCCGATATTGCTTTTCAGATTAACTCGGAGATTGAAAACATTGGGGCGCGTCGCCTACATACGGTGATGAGTCATCTTCTCAACGACTTTTTATTTGATGTGCCAGATAAAATCGGGGCAAATGCTCACTTAGTCATTACGAAAGAAATGGTAGAAGAAAGCCTGTCGGGGCTGGTACAGAATAAAGACCTGAGTCAATTTATTTTGTAGACGGAAGACGAACCTTAGTTTACTGTTGCAGATGAAGCGAATTTTGAAAGCAGCTTGGCGGACAACGCGCAGACTGATCTGGGCAATAGGAGTGGCGTATATGCTGGCGTTTCATAATGTATACTACGATGAGCAAAAGTATAAAGAAGACATTGTTATTGTAGTGGAGGAAGATACTGAAATACAAGACGCTGCCCCAGGAGAATAATTTTACGGAAACGTGAGAGCCAAATCTTGAGTCCGGACAGTTTTATCAACTACCCATTTTCAATTATCAACTATAACCTGTGAATTACTACTTCATTACCGGAACCAGCCGAGGAATTGGTCGAGCTTTAGCTGAGCGGGCTTTGCAGGAAGACAATACTCAAGTAATTGGGTTTTCCCGCCAGCAAAATATTCAGCACGATCGCTATACTCACCATTCAATAGATTTATCTGATATTGATAATCTTTCCGAGCAGATTGCTTCAATTTTTTTAGAGTTATCGGATGCTAAACAAATTGTGCTTATCAATAATGCCGGAACGCTGGGTGATGTAAAATACTTTGGCTCGATAGCTGATGCGAAGATTGAGCAGCTTTTTTCACTGAACATAACTGCCCCGGCTATTCTAATGAATCACTTCATTCGCCAGTACCGGGATGCGGCCGCCGAACGAGTTATTATCAATGTTTCTTCGGGGGTGTCTAAGTATGCGGTAGACGGCTGGTCGGGCTACTGCGCTTCTAAAGCAGCCCTGGATATGCTGACTGAAGTAGCCGCCTTGGAACTAGAAAAGCAAAACGTCCAAAACTTCCGAGTGTACTCTGTAGCCCCCGGCATTGTAGATACGCAGATGCAAACCGACATACGTGAAACCGATGAGCAAAACTTTAGTCGTCTGCAAAACTTCAAAAACTATAAAGCCGACGGAGCTTTAGACAACCCCCAGCAAACCGCTGAAAAATACTTTTACCTGATTAACCATCCTGAAAAATTCACCGAGGTACGACTGGATGTACGGGAGTTTTAAACCGTTTCTTAATCACCCAAATGGTTGTCAAAACTATACTTTAATCCATCGTACAATCCCCAACCGAAAGGATACGTTTCGTCTATTATTTCACGACATCTACTACTGTATTCTTCCTTTAACTTTTCTTCTTCGATTAGTTTGCAGGCTTCTTCAAACGAGCTTTCCAGTGAGTTGTAAAATGGTTCATCTATATCCCCGTAAGCTTTGGTGTATGCGATCATTATTTCCACGCGGTACAGCAGCAGCTCAATTACATCTTTCTTGAAGATTGATATTTTCTTGAAATCACCGACTACTCTTCGGCTGGCTTGGTTGCTGGCTCTACCAAAGCCTCTCTTTGGGAAATATTCCTTTTTGATCTTGGCTTTGAACTCATTCAGAACAGCGGTAGTATCCTGACTAAATTCAAGCTCGTAATATTTCTTCACCTCTTTGAATTTAGCGTAGAGCATCTTTACTTCTTTCTCCAGCTCTTTCTTATCTAACGCTTTTAGATATCTATTCAATTCGGTCTTCATTGGTTGTTTTACTTAGGTAACAACTCTTACTTATCGCGGTCTCGTATAAGCGCAGTAGCGGGCTTTAGGCAACTGCTTTTCGGTCGAAAAGATACTTAAATAAAAACAAAAATGGTTTGGGTTTGCACCTAAACCGCTATTGCGTTTATACATTGTTATGTGCAGGTTATGTTCCACCTATGTTTTTGAAAAACTCCCAACCAACCTGCGTAAGTTTCTTCGGATGTTTTAGTGCCACAAGATTTAATATTGATTTACCGAAGCTTTCATCAATTTCAAAAATATTTACCTTTACATTCAAATTATCAATTGCCGATTTAGGGATGACTGCACTTCCCAAACCAATTTCAACCAGTTTCACAATCGAATGTAGGTGATTTGCCCTATGCTGAATTTTCGGTTGGATATTGAGCCTTTCGAACAAAAGGGCAATGTCTGAATACAATTCTTGTCCTTGCGGTCTCTCAAAGCTTACAAAATTTGGCTCTTTGCCTATTATTTTATCTATCTCTTCAATCTTGGTTATTTTCGTTCTGATTGGGGTTAGCAAAGCATATCTTTCTGAAAAGATAGATTTTTTAACCAGTCTGTTGTCATGGATTGAGCCTCTGATTATACCTAAATCAATTGAGCCAGAAAGTACTTGACTTATTGTTTGAGCAGAAGTCTGCTCATATAGCTTTAAATTCACGTTAGGATAGGCTTTTACTAAGTTCTGTAAAGTTGCAGGCAAAATGGACTGCATTGAAGAACCAACATAAGAGATTTTCAATAATCCCACTTTTCCTTTTGAAACAGCTTTTGAGTGTTCGATTCCATCATTGAATAGTTTTTCAGATCTAATAACATACTCATAAAGGACAGCACCTGCCTGTGTCAATTCCACCTTGCGATTGGTTCTTGTAAAAAGGTTAAAGCCCAAATCTTCCTCCAGTTTTTGAATGGCTCTGGTAAGTGGTGGCTGTGTTATACCAAGATATTGAGCTGTTTCGGTAAAATTTAGTTTCTGGGCAAGAGCCTTGAAATACGAGATTGCATTAGAATTTACCATACCTATATAGTATTGATTATAGTTTTTACAGGTATTAAAGGTATAGTAATTTTATTTCAAAATAATTTACTATGAAAGTATTCACTTTAATTTTTGCAATAATCGTCACAACTTTGACGCTTAACGCCCAAACATCAAAACGAGCTATTCTATTATATGTAGATGGATTTCATCCTGATGCAACCAAAAAGTATAAACTACCCAATATCCAAGAGTTAATAGATGGTGGCACCGAAGTTGAAGAAGGCGTGATGGCATTTCCCATACATCCCACCATCTGGCCTTATGGACAATACCACACGACTTCTTTTCCAAATATTTCGACTTTAGCCGGAACTTTGTTTCTTGATGAGAAACAGCACTTTTTTCCAGATGATTTGGCTGATACGGATAAAACTCTTCATTCGGCAGGAAGCAATTCTTACAGGTCATTAAATGTCGCTTTTGACTTTCATCTTACCGAATCTGGATTGAAAGATTCAGAATTGATTGATTTTTTTATTGTTACCTACAAGGAAGAAGGCGATTTACAGTTTTCAAGAATCCATTTGCAAGAACTTGGTGGTGCTGGTAGGGTTGAATCTGGGAAGAATTTAAGTAATGACCCTTGGGCGCAGAACATTTGGGCGGAAAATAGTCCATATTCCAAAAAACTTATAGAAACTGATAAACAGATTGGTCGACTCATTGACTTTTTAAGAGAGTCTGATTTGCTCGATTCAACGTTAATTGTGTTTATGGGTGATGGTCAAGCACCTACTGGTTGGCATACCTATATGGATGAAGAAGCATCGTTGACACCAATTGTTTTTTATGGCTCAAATATCAAAAATGGATATAAAGTAAAATATGCTGAAAATATTGATGTAATTCCAACTATAGCAAAAGCTATGAATGTAAAAATGAACTTTAGCAATGGTGGAACTGGAATGGTTTTAACTGAAATTTTTGAAGGAAATAATACTGTCCTTGAACATCCACAATGGGTCAAAAGGATAAACTCACAACTTAGAGAGTACACAGTTTTAAAGGCTAAAGCAGATATTCGTTCAGCGGAAGACCCAAAGATGAATATACTACTTATGGAATTGATGCACTCTAAATTATCTGAATACCAATTTTATAATTACGATAGGCTTTTGGAATGGAAATCAGCTACATCTTTAGAAACAATGTACAAAGCAAATGAAAATGTATTAGGGATATTAAAAGATGCCTTGGATGGAAATTACCGTTTCAGTAAAATTTAGTACGGGTGTTTGTTGAACTTGCACATAACTTCTGGATGCCTACATCAAGCTAGGTCAAATTTTGGGTGAAATATAATAGAATTGATTCCGATTATCATTTTATCGGAAAATGCTTCGGTGCTCGGTTTTCTTCGGTTAAACACTTAAAAACGCTTGCAGTCGCTTGTGCATAGATAATCCAATGAAACCCTTAATACGTTAGGGCAATGGCTGGGCCAAAATAGCCAGATAGGTTTCAATACCTCGAGTCAGATTACCTAAGCGCAGGTTTTCGTTAGGGCTGTGCTGATTGTTATCGGGATTAACGGTAGGCACAATCACCGCTGGAATGCCCAGCGTATTGACAAAGGGAGCAATAGGTACTGAACCGCCCGTAGTACGAATTTTAATTGGGTTTTCACCGAAGTGATGCGCTAGGGCTGCCGAGAGCCAATTTCCTACCTCACTATCTAGCTTGGTGCGAAAGGCCGGATAGGAAATTTGAGAGCGAAAGAACGCAATTTTGGGATACTTCATCCGCTCATCGTCAGTAGGTAAACTATCTACTAAATAGTAGCCCTGTTGCTCAACATGCTCTCTCACCAGACGGATCAAGCGTTCGGGGTCACTTTCCATCACTAGGCGAATATCGATCTCGGCAGTGGCTGTGCTAGGAACAATCGTTCGTACCCGCTGGGCTACCCAGCCCGAAGATAGTCCCCGAATATTGAGTGACGGATACTGCAAAGCTTCCTGATAGGTTGCGCCCACTTTATCAGTTTCAGCAATACCTAATTTTTGCTGAATCGCGGCTTCATCGTCGGGTACCTGCTGAAGTGTGCTTTTGGTGTCTGCACTAAGGTCAATTCCATCGTAAAAACCCGGAATAGTTACCCGGCCATCCTCGTTTTTCATAGATGCCAGCAGATGACTAAGCCGAAAGCCCGGATTGGGAGCGTAGTTTCCGTAGTGCCCACTGTGCTGCGGAACCCTTGGGCCGTAGACCGTCAGCGTGATAGTCGCAATGCCCCGGGCACCAAACTTCAACGTAGGTTGATTAGAAATATGGGGCGGGCCGTCGTAAATAATCAGCATATCGGCCGCCAGGACTTCTTGATGTACTTTTACTGCCGCCGGCAGATGAGGCGAACCTAATTCTTCTTCAAAATCAATAACTACCTTAATATTATAATTAGGAGTAAACCCTGCTTGCTGCATAGCATCTAGTGCCGCCAGAAACATAATGATCGGTCCCTTGGCATCCGATGCCGATCGGGCAAACACGCGCCAGTCTTCGTAATCAGCTTCGGGAGCTAGCTGTTGCCAATCCAGTTCCTGCCAGCTACCATCCTCGGTTTGGGCTTTGAGTACTGGGGTAAAAGGGTGGGGTTGATTCCAGCGGGTAGGATCTACGGGCTGCCCATCCGCTTGCAGATAGATTAAAACCGTTTTTCCCGAAGGGGCAAATTGGCGTTCAGCTAACAGCAGTGGAATTTCACCTTTGGTGGAAAGTCGTTGCGTTTGAAATTGGCGAGTTTGAAATGCACTATCCAGCCACGCAATATTGGGTTCAATATCCTTCGGGTAATGAGCATCGTTGGGAAGGCTAAGTAATGAGCGGAAATCACTCCAGGCAGTTGGGAGTTGCTGATGAGCGAGGGTCGTAATTTTGTCGGAAGATAACGTTTGAGCAAAAGTGCTAGCCTGTAGATACAAGCTAAGTAACAAGAGTGCGCTTATTTTCATTAATACTTCAGGTTAGTAAGAGCTGTTATTATCCGTATCTTTCTCGTCGTCATCTCCTTCAAAATCTCTGTCTACCGAGAAATCGCTACGCAACGTGCCATCGTCATCGTAATCATCATCGTCTTCGATAATCTGACGGGCTTCTAGTACCGTCATGCGGATGAGATAGTAAATTTCTTCGGTCTCAAACGGAAGTGCCGAAACCCTTTTTCCTTCCCGGTTAGTGAAGGTGATTAGGTTATCCTCAAAGCCATAGGGGTATTCTGCTTTCACCCGCTCGATAATTTCTTCCGGCAGGTGCTCGTAGTCTTTAACGATACGCTTCTTATCCATACGGCGACAAGTTTAGGTTGGAGTTTATTCTGATAAGCATTTTAAAAACACTAGATGAGAAAAACAACTAATTCTTTGCTTCTTATTGGTTATGTGGGCAGCTCAATAGCGAGTTGAAACCGCAATAGTGAGTGCTTTTTTTCTTGTCTATCTTTCGTAAATTGAACATATTAACTATAAACTGCTATTTTGACACGATCTACTAAATTTCTGAAACAGGTTGCTTATCATAGTCGCGAGCCTATGGTTGAGCTTAATCAACACGGAGTAATACAAAATGCCAATCGGGTGGCTGAGCAGCTATTCAAACTAGAAAAGTACGGAGCTAACTCTTTTTCCAGCTTAAAGTTACTAGGCTTAGAGGGCAAGCATTTCGATTGGGAGTATCTTATTAATAACCTATCGCTTTTGCCGAAGATTGTAACATACTCTCTCGGCTCAAATACCACCACTTATCTTTTCTCACTTTCAGCTGATACGGATGCTCACCAAAATGAACCGGCTTACTTTTTGGTGCTTAGTCCAATTGTGGGCAATGGTAATGAGGTAGAAACCTATCGCGTAGCGGAAGAGAAGTTTTATAAAGTGTTTCACTTGAGCCCCGATGCTATTAGCATTACTCGAGTTGCTGATGGGCTGTTTATCGATGTGAACGAAGGCTTTGTGCAACTTACGGGATACCAGCGAGAAGAGTTGATTGGTAATACTGTACTAAATATTGGTTTGTGGAACGTGCTGCCAGAGCGGGAAAAGCTAACCAATGATCTATTAAACAACGGAAAAAGCTTCATGGAAGCTAGCTACCGCATTAAAGGTGGAGAGTTAGCGGAAGGACAAATTAACGCTCGTATTATCACAATTAACGGGGAAGACTGCTTGATTAGTGTCGTACGTGACTTACGTCAGCAAAAAGCCGTTGAGCGAGTTCTTCGGGAGCGGGAAGAACAATTGAAAATAATCAATCGGGCAACAAACGATGCGGTTTGGGACTGGAATTTGACGAGTGATACGCTCACCTGGAATGGAGGAATGGAGCGCATCTTTGGGTACAAACCGGAGCAGATAGAACCGAAAATACAGTGGTGGGAGCAACATATTCATCCGGAAGATCAGCAACGGGTAATGAACCGTATCCGTTATTTTATTGAGAAAAAGCAAGAGCAATGGTTTGATAAGTACCGTTTCCTACGTAGCGATAACTCTTATGCGTATGTGTACGATAAGGGTAGTATTCTTCAAGATGAGAACCACCGAGTCATTCGCATGATAGGCGGGATGGTCGACATTACCGATCGGGTGTTGGCAGAAGAAAGCCTACTGATTCGGAACCAGCAAATTGCGGAATATTCTTTCTTTAACTCCCATAAGGTGCGAGCACCATTGAGTCGCTTACTGGGGCTTACTCACTTATTGCAGGAAGACCTTGTCTCTGATAATGAGCAACGAAGCATTATTGAAAAAGTCCGTCTGGCTGGGGAGGAGATCGACGAAATGATCAAAGAGATTGCGAAGATATTTTACTAAGCGCAACTACCGAGAAAAAAGCCGCTTGATTCCTCGCGCCATCTTTTTCTCTTTCTCCCAAAAGAACTGAAATTGCCCTACTAATGCGCCGTAGGCCAGCAACAAAACTTGGTAAGCAGGCATTACAAATAGTATGTAAGTCACGGTTTTTACCCAGAAGGGAGTAAACTCATCAAATCCAATCCAACCAAAGAAGGCCTTGCGAAGCATTACCACCGTGGTACCAGTTAATGAGAATACAATAAGAACTAAAATAACCTGTCCGATACTTTCTAACTTCCATTTGCTCTGTAACTTCTGTAAGAATGAGGGCTTTTCTAATGTTGATGCTACGGCTACTTCTTTTTTCATACAGTCAAAATGATTTTTAGCAAAAATACATTCCAAAGTAACCGAAAAATATGATAAAAGTCAGGTTTGTGCGTAAAAAACAGTTTTAATATGCTTAGCTACAGATAGATTATTGTTTACTCAAGAATATTCAATTCCCAGGCGACTCCTAAAGACCAAATGGCTCCGCCGTAAATGTTCTGTTGTTCGGCGATAAATCCGACGTAGTCGCTGTAAGAAGCGGTGAGCCTGACAACTTTAGTAAGGTCGGCCATTGCGATTAATCCGTAGGTAGTGTAAGTGGTTCCTTCGCCGTACAAAAATGTGGATACTGCTTGTCCATCTGATGTACTTTCTTGAATACCTAGTCGGCCAATGAGCCAAACCCGGTCAATAAAGCACTGACCTAGCTCTAAACCTACTCGGTACTGATCGGTAAAACCTTCGGTGCGTACGTTGTATTGGCCGTAAAGGCTGCCGTACGTTTTGCCCGTTGGTAAGCTTTTAGAAATCGCTAACGTTGACCATATATTAAATTCACCATCCGTCACCGGAAGATTAATTCGCTCGCCCGCCACTACCGGATTTTCAGTAACGCTGGCAAAATTAACTCCATTGCCAGTGGGGATTTCAGCTTCAACAGAAAACGAAATCGGCAGCTTCTGAGAAATGGCGTATTTGGCTCCAACCCGAATATCACCTACACCACCAATCCGTTCGGTATTAGAAAAACGATTAGATCGATACAACGGAGCATTCAACAAAGCGGTCACCCGGCGGGTAATTCCGTATTCGCCGTACAGCGTTAATGCTTGGCTCTGAAAACGATTACCTTGGTCAAACAACTCTCCGTCTAAAGCATAAAATTCATTGGAGCTAAATGTGCTAACAGTAGTTTGAATAAATGTTTCTCCTTCTCCTCGGGTCCAACCACTCTGGGCCAAAACACTGCTTTGAATTAGTGATAGTATTACTATTGGCGTAAGTATATATTTCATTGTAGTAGGCATAAAAAAAGCAGAAGTGGCCTTATTCGTTCTCTACTAAATCGATCCCAAGGCAAACTTCTGCTCTTATCTGTTTACTTCTTCTTGTTACTGTAGTTGGGCATTTCCAAACGGTATTCCCACCGATTCGCACCACAGAATTACGTGTGTAAACCTATTCTCAGGAGCGCTGGATAACTTAAAAAAGTCTTCACCCGTACCTTGGACTGCACCTACCAGTTTTACATTAGGGTTTCCGGCACCGGCATCTCTTATTAGCTCATCAGAAGTAGAAAAGTAGATAGTTACTGTGCCAGTAGCCAAATCAGTAGTAAAATCATTACCAAAGCGCAGAAAAGATTCTCCATCCTGATCGGTACCAACTTGAACCATCCCAGCGGTTGATTTATTATTTTGGTCAACAAAAGTGCCCTGGCGCTGAACCATCAAGTCACCAGTAGGTACCGAGGAGTCAATGGTTTCGGTAACTGTTTCGGTATCGTCTTCGCAGCTTACCATCGCTAGCATTCCAACAATCATAAAGGCAGAGAGAAATAAGTTCTTAAACAACATAATAAAATAGTTTGAAAAGGTGTAATAAAAAGATTTTTAAGAATGATTTGATCGTATTTACGCCGTTGACTGCTGGGGGTTGGGGAAAAATTATAACAAGTTTATCACAAGAATATAGCTTAATTATAACAGCGGTTTAAACCACGAAATTTAGCCCATGAGGCAGAAAACCATGTGGTTGAACTTAGCACCTTCAACTTTACTGCTTTCGGGCGGAATGATAAAAATCAAGTCGACGCAAAGTCAAGCACGCTAGCTGCGGTGCTTTATCCAGCTGATTAGAAAGAGTGTTTTGGAATACCGAATAACTCGAGAGATAGCGATCGGTGACGGTTGGCAACTTGTTGGGGTCGTAATTATTTTGTAAGATTGTAGAATTGGTAATCGACTTTTGGTAGATTACGTATAAGATTTTGAGTATAAACTTTTTAATCTCAAACTAACATGGAAATTTCAAGTATTTTTACCCGTAAAAAGAAGAAGGCACCAGCCTATTTATCATTAGATGCGCTTAAAGATGTAAGTGTGGTGACTGGTGTAATACTAGCTTTAAACAAGGCCGTTAAGGCCAAGCTGAACGAGCAGCGTTATGATCTGTTCAGAAGCCGCCGCGAGGAGAAAAAGCAACAGAACGCTTTGTTAATTATGGCGGGCTTATTGGGCGGTATCGTTGCAGGAGCAGTGGCTGCCCTGCTGGTAGCACCGCAGTCGGGCAACGAGTTTCGGGGGCGTATCTCAGGGATGTTTGGTAATGGACACAACGAAGAATCCGCTATTGAGCAAGCTTCCGAAAAGGCCGAAGAACTGGCCGAAACAGCTAAGCAGAAGGCCGAACGCGCCGAACGGAATATTAGCGATAACTAGCCGAAGTAGCAACGCCGGCTTTTCGCATCTCGTCGCGAAGAGCTGGTAAGTTGGGCTTGTGATGGTAAAACTGGCTAGCCAATGCCTCAGCTTCGTCGCGGTGACCCGGAATCTGCTGCATGAGTTGTAGCCATCGGGCAATCATGCGGTACACTGAGCGTCCGCGCAATTCAATTGCTTGCCAGCACTTTTTTTCTAAAATCACAAAACAACGCGCCGGATATACCGAGAGAATAGGCTCAATAAGTTTTTCAAAGCCATAATCTAGCCCGGTACGGTTCTGTACGTGCCGAAGAATTTCTTCGTGCTGTTCTTCCAGTGCTAGTAGCTGAACGTAATAAACATCGTTCGTCTTCACAGCCTGGATGAGCCTGTTTTTTTCGCTTTCGCTAAGGTGAGGGCGAACAGATTGGTAATACTCAACCTGACCGCCTTGCTTCACAAGGTAGGAATATACTTTTTTGTAAAAATCCAGGCTTAGCTCAGGACTCAGTTTTTCGGCCAAATAGCGAGCAGTTTGCTCAGGAAATTGCTGAAATGCTCGTTGAGCGGTTTGCAGAAAATCTTCGGTTTTATCTAGCTGATGATATTTTTCTAGCAATGGTTGGGCTAAGGTATTATCAAAATCCAGAAACTCCTGAGCAGTTTTAATCCACAGCGTATCATCTTGAAGCGTTTCAGCAACGCGCAACACTACGTGTGCGGTATCTACATCTACTACATCTTCTTCCCGCATTCGCTGAAGAAGGAAGCGAGCCATAGACGGATCAACAATCATGGCCAGTAAAAAAGCTTCAAAGTCTTTGAGATAGTAAATTCCTTCTGTTCCGTTTTTGGAAGGTGCCGGGTTCACTTCGTAGTACTGATAACGGGAAAATAACAAATCTACCGCAGCCTCAATTTCAAGCTCAGCTTTTACTGTGGTTTGTAAAGATTGAAACAGGGGAGTTAGCTGTTCGTTTAGCACCTCTTTAATCCGTTCCGGATAATCTTCTACTATGCTTAATGGGTCACTACTAGGGGAGGTGATCGAGAAAACACTCTCGTAAATACCCAAAACTATGCTGAGTCCTTGAGCGAGTTCTCCCTGCTGAAAGTAATATTTAGCCTGCTTAAGATAAGAAGCCAATCCCTTTTGAATGATTTTATCTCCTCCTTCTTCGGCATCGCTCCATTCGTCGTAGTAACCACCGTTTTCGTAATACCCCGGCGGAAAAAGGTCTTCTTCATCAAAAGTTAACGATTCTAGCACAACGGAGACCTCTTCTTTTACCTTCTCAATCTGGAGCACCCGATCGTCTAATAGTGACTCTACCGGACGTTGCTGTTGAGCAGCTACGTATTTTACGAATTGGGTTTTGAGTTGGGTATTTTGGGATAGAAGTTGCTGGAGAAAGCTGAGCTTCGTAATATCTTCGGTGCGATCAAACAGCGCAGTAAAATTTTTTAGCGATATGGTTTCGGTCTCTGCTACTTCAGCATCATCGTACTCATCCGATTCGTCTTCAAATTTACCATCAAGAATAGCTAATCCTACGGCTACAATGTGCTTGCAGATGCCGCCCCAATCGTAAGGGCAACTACAGTGCGTATATGTATCGGTAGGGGAGCCGCTAATCTCAACCTGATACGGATACGTGCCTTGCACTTTGGCGGAGAATCGCTGACCGTCAAAAACTATATTTTCTACTGAATTATAATGGTAGTAGTCTTCTCCCCGAGCAAAGCTCTCGGCCGAGGCCATACTTTCCAACGAATGATGAGTAATAGGTAGTTGCATGTTATTTAGCTAGGTTGCCGTATCCACTATAACGGTAAAAGCTAGCCATCGTTAGAAATTTAAACAGATGAACAACTCCAATTCAACTATTTGAGTAATGAAGTCGGAGATAATATCGAAAAGGCGAATTTTCCGTTAATACAAACAGACATCATTTATGAAAGTTTAGAAGCATTTTCATTACAAAAGTTCATGTTACATAAAAGCTCACTAAGTAATATGACAAAATTAATTTAACAAGATATATCTTTACACTATGAAAGGTAAGAAAAGATATATTACTTTGGATGAGAAGCAACGCAAAGAATTACTGGCGGGCTTCAAAACTGGCAAAAAACCCGTCTTCAGAATGCGTTGCCATTTGATTCTGCTCAGTGATCAGGGGCATGGTGTCCAGCAGATTGCCGAGCTATATCAACTAAGTCGGCAAAGCGTGGCGAACTGGTTCACACGCTACGAGCAAGGAGGCATTACGGCTTTGCATACAATACAAGGTAGAGGTAGACGGCCTATTTTACGTATTGACAATGCGGTAGAAGTCCAGCAGGTTGAACAGTTGGTTGATCGGCATCCACAAACACTTCGGCCGGTCTTAGTTGCTTTGAGTCAACAAGGGAAGGTGCTATCTAAGCGAACGTTGCAGCGATTTTTAAAAAGATTGGACGGAAATGGAAGCGGTTCCGAAGAAGTCCGTTAGGCCAACCCGATCAGAAAATATATGAACAGAAGTGTCAACAACTCGTGATATTACACACGTTAGCTGCCTTGGGCTATATTGATTTGCGATTTGGCGATGAAACTGGCTTTTCCATGGCTCCCTCCGTTCCTTATGGTTGGCTGCCAGTAGGAAGCCAACGGGCGATCCGTTCCGACAGTGAGCGGGTCACCAATGTGTTTGGTCTGATGAACAGGCGCCAGCAATTGAGCAGCTATCCTACCCAAGGGCATATCAATGCAGAATTTATCATTCAGTGCCTAGACAATTTCTGCACCACAATCCCCCAACTGACAGTTGTGGTACTAGACAACGCTTCATGGCATACGGCCCGAGCTATTCAAGCTAGAAGAGAAGCATGGCAAGAGCAAGGGCTTTTTCTGTTTTATTTGCCTACGTATAGTCCGCACCTGAACCCCATTGAGATACTATGGCGAAAGATCAAGTATGAGTGGCTAAAGCCTGAAGCCTATAGCTCCAAAGAACAGCTAC
The DNA here is from genome assembly GCF_030506325.1 of Tunicatimonas pelagia. NCBI lineage: Bacteria > Pseudomonadati > Bacteroidota > Cytophagia > Cytophagales > Catalimonadaceae > Tunicatimonas > Tunicatimonas pelagia. The sequence continues at coordinate 6,341,783 of NZ_CP120683.1, forward strand.
AGCAAGCGATCTTCAATATCCTGAGACAGTTTGGAACCGAGTTTCAAATCAACTTCTCACTCACCTAAATGTTGTTACACTAATTATGTTACACTACTTATCCGCAATCATCTTACTATTTTGTGTTTCGCTCACTAGCTTTGCCCAATCCGAAGAAGAACCGATGGTAAAAAAAATTGAAGTAACTGGTCAGGCTGAAGAAGAAGTTGTTCCCGATGAAATCTATTTCGCTATTACCCTGAAAGAATATCTGGGTGATAATAAAAAGAAGGTAGTGATTGATAAATTAGAGCGAGAGCTTTACCAAGCCGTGCGTAAAGTAGGCGTAGCTGAAGAAGACCTTCGCGTGGAAGATATTCAGAGCTATAATTACAATTGGTACCGTCGCAATCGTCCGCAGCGCGAAGAATTTTTAGCAAGCAAAAAGTACACAATTAAATTTGAGAAGTTGGATGAAGTTAACGACTTGTTTGCCTACTTAGACGCTAAGGGAATTCAAAGCACCGATATTGATCGTTACGATCACTCCCGTCGCGACGAATTTGAGCGCGATCTAAAAATTAAGGCTCTACAAAACGCTAAAGAAAAAGCCAAGTACCTTCTAAACGGCATTGATGAAAACCTAGGAGGGGTGCTTGAAGTGACTGAAATCAATACGGGGAATCAGTCGCCTACTTACTATCGTGAGATGTCTTACGCCCGAATGGATATGGCTGAGGCCGAATCTAGTCAAGACCCATCTATTGAATTCCAAAAGATTAAGCTACGCTACGAGGTAAGAGCTGTGTTTGAAATTCGCTAGCGTTCAGCAGTTTCGTATAGAAATACCAAGAAGCCTGTAGAACATTTCCGGAACGATTTTTCGTCGGAAGCAGGATCGATGATATTTCTTTGACTGTTTTTCATAAGGAATTGATTTTGAATGGTTCTGATAACCCCTGTGGACATTTTTTAGGACGATCTAGAATGTTTAATAACTTAATTTATGTTAAATAAATTAGTTAGGTATTAAAGCACTGTTACGAAGTTATCGCCTTGGTAATATTTTCTTTGAATAGAATTTGGTATAATACCATACATGCTATCTTAGAATGCGGAAAAAAATTGCAGCTTTGGGCAAAATACTTGGGTATGAATAATTTGAAGTTTTGGCAAGATTGGCACCCCACCAGCCGAAGCGTATATTTATTTCTTCTGACGGTGTTTCTACTAGTAATCGTGGCGTTCGTTACTTTTTATCCTAAAGGAATGCTTAATATGGTTGCCTGGGAACGAATCTCTACGCTGCAAGAAGTGCCAGTGGCTCAAGACCCCATTTCGGTAGGCTTGTTCTCTTTTTCATACGATCTCAACTTCAGCGTGGTGCTAGAAACATTTGTAGGTAGTAGCGTGAATCATTCGTCAGTTGGAGCTTATTTGTTGCTGGGGGTAGTTGCGTTGGGCTGGATTATCTTGCTTACCATTTTTTCCGCCCTGGATAGGTTTTGGTACTACGTCGGCGTGCTAATTTTGCTAGGACTTATTCTTTTGTTACAGCTAGAGCAATTACTTTGGTTTGGTCAAACTCAGAAGTTTGGGGTAGTACTAGCCTTTGGGCTGTTTTTACTACCTACTGCGTACTTTCAACTAATAAATCCCAACGCCAGATTATCAGTCCGCTTACTGACGTTTAGTAGTGTCACCGCACTTTTTGCCGGACTCATTTTTCTGTTTGCTGAAGTTGCGTATCCATTCTTAACATTAGCGTATCACAGCCTTTGGGTACCCATTATCCTTAGCGTGTTATTTATTATTATTGTGGGCCACGAACTGATAAGCTTGGTGGTGCAACTCATTACCCAGAACAATACTCCCCAGAGCTCTAACAGTCTGTTGCATATTTTTGTGCTCTCAGCCATCTATCTGCTTAACCTCTCGCTTTTAGTGCTCAAAAACATTGGCACAATTGATTGGGATATCATTTACATTGATACTTTTTGGCTACTGGCTATTTTAAGCATCATTGGTATTTGGGGGTTTAAGCAGCGAGAAGTTCAGTATAAGTTCCTGTTCCCGTTTGCGCCACTTGGGGCTCTTTTCTATCTGACACTGGGTACTATCACGCTGGCTACTGTAGCGTTTTTATCCTGGCAAGGCAATGACCCGTTGTTGGAGAGCTTGGAAGACACTATAGCCTATACCCAGATTGGCTTTAGTGCTATTTTTTTGATTTACCTGATTGCCAATTTTATTCAACCGCTACTAAAAAATCAGCGAGTATTCACCGTGCTGTACCGTCCCATTAATTTTCCCTACGGCACGGTTTTAATTGTAGGAACGATTGTAACGCTAGCATTTTTCGCACGAGGTGGCTTTTTCTCTTATTCTCAACTATTGTCTGGCTACAATATTGGAATTGGGGACTTACATTGGATGAAAGAAGAGCTATTTGTGGCGGAGCAGTACTACAAACTTAGCGATCAGTACGCGAACAACAATCACCGAGCTAACTATTCATTAGGTGCGCTGGCTCGGCAGCAAGATGACCCGGTGCTCAACGCCTACTATTTTCAAGAAGCACTTCAGAAAAAACCTAGTCCGCTAGCCTACGCCAATTCGGCAGCGGCTTACGTAGGTACCAATCAGTACTTTGATGCCTTGTTTACCTTGAAAGAAGGGGTAGCTGCTTTTCCTGATAACGCATATTTGGAGAACAATCTGGCAATGCTGTACGGCAGAACTAAAGTGCTAGACTCGGCACTGTATTGGCTAACAAATGCTTCAGAAAATACAGAAACGCAAGCGGCTGCCGAGGCTAATATTGTAGGGTTAATCGGTCAGCAAAGAACCCAACTCAACATCTCAACGGATTCTATCATAGCAGATTTTGTTACGGTTCAGGACTATGCGCCTACACTTATTAATACATTACTGTTGCAGGAACAATCGCGGTCAGACTCACTTAACTTTCTTACTGAGCAAGCCTTGCCGACTGATTCAGCCCTTAATGCTTTCTCCTTTGCCCAGCTAAAAAACTATTTGCTGCAAGCTTCTCCGGTAGATACCGCCTTACTTAGTACAGTTCAAACGCTGGCTGATTTAGCCGAGAACTTTCCGTATACCGAAGAACTAATCCTGGCTATCGCAATTGCTGAGTACCAACAAAATAAAGTAGTAAACGCTCTTCGTAAACTTGATCGTTTGCAATCAGTTAATGTTTTTAAGCGAAACTACTACCTGAATATTATCGGATTATGGGCGTTGGAACAAAGTACCCCCCGGGTGGCTACTCGGTATTTCGCCCAGTTAGCGGATCAGGGTTATCAAGATGCTCGGCTCAAGTTTGCGGTAAGCCTTACCGAATCACTCTCAGCGCCTGACGTTGCCCTAGAGGTAGTTCAGCGAGCTTGGCAGGAGGTGCTGAGCGACTCTACCCAAACCACGTTTCATGACATGGCCAGTCAGCAGCTCCAAATTTTGTCAGTACCCATTGCTCAGATGGAGACGGATACCGAACGGTACCAGTGGCTTCGTTACCGAGGGCAAGAACTGACCGAAGAGCAAATACAATTAGCGTTTACATTATTTGAAGACCAGAGTTACGCTGCTGTAGCCGCTTATGATCTGCTGCAAAAAGACCAGAAGGCTTATCGGGAGATGCTAGCACCAGTAATTCAGCGTTTACGGGAAAATGAATCGTCATTAAACTACCAAGGAACCATTTATCTGGAGTGGGCGTGGGCTTTGGCTACCATTACCGATACTAATGTGAGCGATTGGAAGAACCGCGTCGATATGCTAGTGCCTCTTACTAAGCAACAGCAGTACCAAAAGGCGTATTGGCAAGCACTACTGGCTCATTCACTGGGTGAGGAAGATAAGGCGCGAGAACGACTTGCTTCCTTATTGGGTAACCCATTTTTTGAACCGGGGTTGATTGGGGCATTACGCTATTTTTATGCCGACCAGCCAGAAGTAATATACCAATATTTTCTGGATGCCATTCAGACGAATCCGTATTCGGCCGTACTGTTAGAGGAATATATTTTGTCGGCAGTTCGGGTTGGTTTGGAGAACTACGCAGAGGAAAGTTTAGCTGATTTGGAGCAGCTATCAAGTTCCCGACAGTATCAGCAATTTATGCAACGCTATCAGCAGGTCAAAGATGAGCAAGCGGTTGCTTTTTAGCCCGATTTACGGCAACTTGCTTCACTATTCATCTATTGAACCTATTGAGTGATTCATGAAAATATATACTAAAACTGGGGACAAAGGAGAGACTTCATTGTACGGAGGAAGCCGGGTTTCTAAAGCTGATCTGCGAATAGAAGCCATTGGCACAGTCGATGAGCTAAACGCTCAAATTGGACTACTCCGAGACCAGCCTATCAATGCTTCCCGTCAGGATAAATTTCAGTGGATACAGGATAATCTTTTTGTGGTGGGCGCCATTATGGCCAGCCAAGTTGATCAATCTAGCGTACCGGAATTGTCGGCGGATAGCACCTCGTGGCTTGAGCGGGAGATTGATCAGATGGACAGCGAACTTGCCCCCATGCGATTTTTTATTTTGCCGGGCGGCCATCCGGTAGTTTCTCAAGCCCACGTAGCCCGTTGCGTGTGCCGACGTGCAGAACGTTGTGTGGTAAGATTATCCGAAAACGATTCGGTAGACCCGCTGCTAACTACTTTTCTTAATCGGCTCTCTGACTATTTGTTTGTACTCGCTCGGTATCTGGGTAAAGAACTAGGGGTAGAAGAGATTCCCTGGAAACCAAATAAGCCTTAGCCTCATTGATAAGCATCTTTATTTGGTATGCAGTACTTCAGCTTATATGAATTAAACCAGAAGATTAAATCGGCTTTATCGGCTGAGCTAGAACCAAAGTATTGGGTTGTGGCTGAGATAGGTGAGATGCGAGTAGGGCAGAACGGACATTGCTACTTAGACCTAGTAGAAAAAAACGACAACTACCTGTATGCAAAGACTAGAGCCACAATTTGGTGCAATACTTACCGGGGACTGGGCGGTTGGTTTGAATCTATTACTGGGGAAGCTTTGCGACCAGGCTTAAAAATTCTGGCGCAAGTGGAGGTGAGTTTCCACCACCTGTACGGGTTAAGCCTGAACGTAAAAGATATTGACGCTCAATTTACACTGGGCGAACGTGCGCTAAAGCGACAAGAAGTTATCAATCAGTTGGTTGAGGACGGTGTGTTTGATATGAACAAAGGGCTGACCCTCACGGAGACCCCGCAAAAGTTGGCAGTAATTAGCTCTCCCACCGCAGCGGGGTTAGGAGATTTTATGGATCAGCTTCAGGAGAACCGGTTTGGCTACGGTTTTTCTGTAGAACTATTCAAAGCGAAAATGCAGGGCAACGAAGCAGCCGAGAGCATAATTCAGGCACTGCACCGTATTTTCGGCCTACACGATCAACAGAAGGCCAGTAGTTACGACTGTGTAATTATCATTAGAGGGGGAGGGGCACAGGTTGATCTTGACTGTTTTGATAGTTACGATCTGGCCGCACACGTAGCTCAGTTTCCCATTCCGGTAATTACGGGCATTGGACACGAGCGGGACGAAACGGTTATCGACCTGATTGCTCATACCCGTAAGAAAACCCCTACGGCGGTCGCTGAATTTTTGATTGAGCAGCTTTATGCGTTTGAGGTAAAACTGGATGAGCAAATGCGAGTACTGATGCAACTAGCGGAAAGTATAATAGCTGAGCAAAACTACCGTCTGGAAAAGCTAGCCTCAACGTTAAAGCTGTCGGTCACATCGCACTTACTTAACCAGTCGCATCAACTAGCACGATTGACCGATGGCTTAAAGAGTACTTCATCTACCGTGCTTACTCGTCAGTTAGAGTACACCAGTCAACTAAATGAACGGCTGGAGCGAAGCACACGAAAAGTGATGCAGGAGCAGTATCGTGATCTAGAGTCTACCGAAAAATTGTTGCAACTACTCCACCCAGATGCAATTTTACAACGGGGGTTTAGTGTGACGTATATTGATGGTGTTCCTTTACAAGCAGTGACCCAGCCGGAAGTAGGGGCTAAATTAATTACAAAAACGCATCGGGCTGTATACCTTAGTAATTTAGAAAAAGTGACCCAATCAGAAAATGCCGAAGAAGAAATCAGCCGCCCCTGAGAGTTATCAGGCAGCCATGCAAGAGTTACAAGAAATTGTTGATGCGGTAGAAAACCAGGAGCTAGATGTAGATACGTTATCGGAGAAAGTAAAGCACGCCCTTGCGTTAGTACAGTTTTGTAAAAGTCGCCTTAGGGCTACGGAAGAAGATCTTAATCAGGCTTTTAAAGAAGATTAACTACGAAGTTCTCATGGCTAAAGGTTGAATAGAGGCGTCTTTCTGGTTCTTCAATTAGCAATTTTCCTACAATAGAATGATTGTTGTGACGTTTCAAAAAAAGATAACCAGCCCAAACTGCCCTTACGTATGAACAACGAACCTAGCAAATATCGACATCGATTTAGCTTCTTTTACCACGAACCTAAGTTTTCTACTTGGATTATTCTCGGATCATTGGTGTTACTCTCGGCCGTATTGGTATATATGAGTTGCGATTACCAAACTCCGGTTTCAGAGTTATTCTGCACGCATACCGACGAACACGCTGCACCTAGCAGAACTTTGTATTTTAAAGAAACAATGAGTTTGATTACCAGCGAATTAGGGCTGACGCCCAAGTAAATCCACTCCCAAAGGCAGCTAGGCATACCAGATCATTTTCTTTGATTTTACCCTGCTCCCAGGCTTCACTCATTGCAATAGGAATGGATGCTGCTGTCGTGTTGCCGTATCGCTGAATATTATTAAATACTTGATCGCTTTTCAGTCCCAACAGCTTTTGCACCATCTGGCTAATTCTCAAGTTCGCTTGGTGAGGAATTAATAAATCTATATCGGTAGGCTGCTGGTTATTGGCAGCAAGAGCTTCTTTGATTACTTCGGGAAAACGAGTAGAGGCATGTTTGAACACATGGTTTCCGTTCATCACCGGAAATATTGTTCCTTCTTCAATCATACGAGTTTGGGTACGAGGAACAGCCCTTGAACTTCCGGGATCAATAACCGCCAACTCTTCAGCATACTTTCCTTCCGAATGCAGATGCGTAGATAAAATGCCACGGTTGGGTTCATCCGTGGCTTGTAGTACCGCTGCTCCCGCACCATCACCAAACAGTACTGATACCCCGCGCCCCCGAGTGGTCATATCCAACCCACTACTGTGAATCTCCGATCCAATAACTAGTACCGTATTGTACATTCCGGTTTTAATAAATTGGTCGGCAATAGATAGGCCATAAACAAATCCGGTACATTGGGTACGAATATCGAGGGCACCAATGGTAGGCACCTCTAATTCTCGCTGTACTAGTACTCCCGAACCTGGAAAGTCATAATCAGGACTTAACGTGGCAAATACAATAAAATCTACGTCTTGTGGGGTAAGCCCCGCATTTTCCAGTGCCATGCGGGCAGCGCGGGTTCCCATATTAGCGGTGGTATCTTTTCCCAGTTCAAAAAATCGCCGCTCACGGATACCGGTGCGCTCTTGTATCCACTCATCAGAAGTGTCCATAATTTGCGCTAGATCATGGTTAGTAACAATTCTTTCGGGCAGGTAGCGCCCTACGCCAACAATTCTTGAGGTTCTCATAATGGGATGTAGTGTTAGATCGTTAATTGTACTTAGTAGGGTATTTTTGGAAGCCTACTCACTCTCCTTACTTGGGCTAAGGAAGCGATTCTTCAAGTTTCAGTACTGAAGCCAATAGTTCACGGCCATCGGTATTGTGGAGTGCCTCATCGGCCGCTCGTTCGGGGTGGGGCATAAGTCCCATTACATTTTTATTCTGATTTGTTACCCCAGCAATACTATTAATAGAACCATTACAGTTGCTGGTTTCATCAACTTCTCCGCTCTCATTTACATAATAAAACATAATCTGCTCCTGGTCTTGCATCGCTTTCAACTCATCTTCAGAAGCGTAGAATCTCCCTTCGGCGTGGGCTATCGGTACTTTGTAGGCTTTGTTTGGGTCAAGCGAGGCCGTCATAATATTAGTATCAGAAGCTGCCTTAAGGTAAATATTTTTACAGATGAACTGCTGATTTACATTTGGTAGTAAAACCCCAGGCAGCAAGCGGGCTTCAGTTAGAATTTGGAATCCGTTGCAGATACCGAGTACATAGCCACCCTGGTTTGCATGTTTTATGACTGAATCCATAATAGGGGAGAAGCGAGCAATAGCTCCCGCCCGAAGATAATCACCGTACGAAAATCCACCGGGTACTACCAATAAGTCGCAGTTTTCAGTATTAGCACTTTTGTGCCAGAGTTTAACTGTATTTTGCTGAAGAATATGTTTGAAAACGTAGTAAATGTCTTCATCACAGTTTGAGCCGGGAAATACTATGATCCCAATTTTCATATGGTTGCAAATTTTATTGAGGCTTGAAGTTAAGTAAATCGGGTTTCTTTAACTAAACGCGCTGCTTTTTGATGGTGATTTTTTTTCGGAAACTCAGCCATTCCACACGAAAATCAAATTGATTTATTTTAAGTAGTTATGTAATAAAATTAATATTTACCGATATGATTTTTTTTCCTTTTATCAGAAATTTGTTTAGATCAAATTTTCACCAATATGAGATATATTATATTAGTTGTTTTGCTAGCGTTGAGTTCTCTCTCTTATGGCCAGTATCTTTCAGGTAACTGGCAAAGTAGTCTTCAAACTCAAATAGAAGATTTTCAAGCCTGTAAAAGTGCTAACGATCAAAATGTTAAGTGCTTTCAGCAAATAGGGAAAGCTTTGTATTCAATGTACCGATTAAACGACTTTTATGATAAGAGCAAAAATCGTTATATGACAGTAAGTGAAATTTATGATTTCTTAGAAAACGATTCTCATTGGAAATTACTAGGAAAAGGGTATGAGCAGTCTACGCTGGAGAAAGCGCAGAAGCTAGCTAATAGGAAGAGAGCGGTGATCGCTGTTTATTTGAATGAAGAGCAACTGGGTCAGATAGCCTATATTTTACCTGGTGATATGGCACCCTCTGGTTCTTGGGGACTGAGAGTACCCAATTCGGGCACGTTTAATGCCAGTGTACCCGAGAAATCATACACCGGAAAAGGACTGTCGTATTCGTTCCCTCGCCGTCTGATTACGGATGTGCAAATTTACACTCGCGAGATTTAGCAACGTATTCATTCAAGGGTGTGAGCGTTCATCGTACCCTTGAATGAAAACGTTGCTGTAAAAGTTTAAGCAAACGCTCAGATAGCCTGAGCATTGTAGAACTGATAGTGAACGTAGGCCTTATTGGTTTTAAGAATGCGTAGAATATGCAACCAAAGCCGTTCGTAAGGGACTACCTCCATTTCGGTTTCTAGATCTACGGGGATTTTGGTATCGGTAAGCTTCTGATAATAAAGTGTACCTTTCTCCTGAATAAGATCAAAATCAAAATTCTTTTCAATAACAATTTCCAGTAAGCGAATAAATACGCTGCTGCGGTAGTTATTCCTTTTGTCTAAGTGGGGCGATTTATAATCTGTAATCCACTTCACACTTTCCTTAAACCGTTGAACGTCACCTTCACGCAGCAGAAACATGCATTGAATAGTAAGGTAGGCAATGTTTAGGTATTCGTAATCTTTAGCAAAATTCGGGCGTTCTTGTAAAAATTCTTCCAGATTGAATCCCCAGCTCAGAATTTTAGCCTCGTTAAAGAAGATGAGGTTTACGCGGTACATTGCCCAACGCTCTTTCACGTGCTCAGGCTGGTTATTGAAGTTCTTATTGGTGCGTACCTTCCGGAATATTTTGGTTGCCTCTTTGTATTGTTCAGCCTTGAGCAGCAGCAAAATATAATATTCCATAAACGTAAACCAATCGTCGTGGCTAGGTTTGAATAGTGCCTGCTTACGTTTAGCGTAAGGAATCCCTTCTATCACTTCCTCAGTGTAGATGTAGGCGTAAAGTTTGGTAAACACAATACGCTTCTGGTTGAGGTTTACCTTAATTTCGCTATTGGGCCGATTGAGGTATTCCTCTTCTAGTTGAGTACAAAGCTTGAGTGATTTATCGTAATCCCAGTTGAGGTGGTAGTATAAAATAGATAGTTTGTGACCAATAATTTTTATTGCTTCACTTTCTACCCGATCGGCAATATGATAAATCTGGCTGATGGTATTCGGAATGGAATCTAGCACCCTTTTCTGGGCACTAACCGACTTATGAATATGAACCAGGGTATCGTAGTATAAATCCTCACTAGCCTGAAACGCTCGGTGCTTTAATCGATACTTGGCTAATTCTTCCCTCACTTCTAAAAATGGGGTAATCTTGCCCTGCCGAGAGTGGTAGTTTTTCACTAACTCAAGTGCTGGAACCAGAATATCATAAAGTTCAAACTCAGTAGTAGTACGAATAAGGGCGGGAAGAATCTTTTGAGCAATCTCATCCGCTTCTTCGGTAGACAGAATCTTCGCTTGGAGTAACGTATGCTCACTTTCGTAGCGAGATTGTTGGTAAAGCGTGTAGCTATCTTTATCGTAGTCTAGAAAAAACAGGTGGTTAAGCAATTTCTGCTTGAGACGCGATTTGGCATTCCGGTAATTGCGGTTACCAGGGTCGGCACCAAATAACTTTTCCGAAGCATCGGTATCAGATTGAAAGGTCTCATTGATGATTCCCTGATACAGTAGGTTATCTTTGGATGTCTCTTTTTTTCTGAAATTGAAGTTTACAAGTTGTAGACTTCGCTGTCCTTTCTTACGGATTATCCTAATAAGATCATGTAGTTCATGCATAGTTTAGAGTGCTTTTTAATAAACGACCTTTTAAAAGTACAAAAAAATTTAGTTATCCAAAATAATCTTACACAAATTTTTTTACCTATTATTAATAATAATACCCTGAAAAAGTGCTAAATAAGCGATTTAAGCACCAAAAAACTTATTTTTATTGAAAAATCTTACATAGGTAATTTATAAGAATACTGATCTGAGACAATTTTTGGGCAGAATGTCGTGGTCGCCAACGACCTTCATCTTTAAAACGGTAAAAAGGCGTATAGTATTGAAAAAGGGAGGCTCTTCTTTTCTGAGATTGGCTACTGGGGGCTAGTTATTTTTTAGTCTATTTCTGGCTATCCGACAGGTATTTTTTAACCCAAACGATCTGCATCGCCTCAACCTCCGCCCGGCTCGGACTAATAGTCGCGTCGTTAGACTTAGGTTTAAATCCGAGTCCGGCACACCGGAACTAACGGAGCTGTAACCCTCGCTTGCTCTAAAGCCTCGTAAAATAGTTCTGATTGAGTAGGGTACTGACATATCCTTTTTATCGTGGATAATTAGTACTGGCAGATCGGAGGGATCGACCTAAGTAATCGGATTAGCTTTTTGTGCTTGTTCGGGGTTTTCCTGAAGAGGGAAGCTTTGTGTAATCATAATAATGTCACTTTATATACAATCATCTATGATTGCTACTCAAAGCAGCTTCTAGTCAACTTTGTTTGAATTTCTGCTATACCTCAGATGCAATTGAACCACTAAGTGAGTGACATTGGGCTACTTCTTTTCACTCTTCAAACGTTGGATGATATCCATTGCGGACTGAGTTCGTTCGGTCAGAAGGGTATAATTTCCTTCTTTGATAATGTCTTTGGTAATTAGCTGCGAGCCCATACCCACGCAGGCGGCTCCAGCTCCAATCCAGGCGCTGAGGTTTTCTTCGGTAGGGGACACTCCGCCAGTAGGCATAATACTTGTCCAAGGGCAGGGGGCGGTTACTCCCTTAATAAATGCTGGGCCGCCAACTTGGGTAGCAGGAAATATTTTAACAATATCGGCTCCGAGTTCTTCAGCGTAAGAAATTTCTGACAGAGAACCACAGCCGGGCGACCAAGAAATCTTCCGGCGATTGCAGACTTTTGCCATATCGGCACTCAAAATTGGGGATACAATGAAGTTACTTCCCAGCTGAATATATAGTGAAGCAGTACCAGCATCTACCACTGAGCCTACCCCTAAAATCATCTCAGGCAGAGCTTGCTCGGCATATTTGTTAAGCTCCCCGAATACTTCGTGGGCGTAGTCACCGCGGTTGGTAAATTCAAACACTCGAACGCCGCCATCGTAGCAGGCTTTAAGCACCTTCTTGGCAACTTCAATATCTTTATGAAAAAAAACCGGAACCATACCGGTGGCGTGCATTTGACTAAGCACCTGAATACGGGTAAATCGTGCCATTAATTTGATAAATGATTATTAAATTGTCACTTGTTATTAGTCTACTGTCTACGGTCAGCAGTCGTTAGTTTGAGAAGGTAACGATGAAGAGCGCAGTTTTTATGCTCTGCACCTTCTACCCTTATGATCAACCTTCCGCCTGCCATCTTCTTGCTTTCACATCTCTTATTTCACGTTTAGCGAGAGACTCGCCCGGAAGCATCACCGCTCATGAGCTTTTCTACTTCGGGTACGGTTACCATATTGAAATCACCGTGAATGGTATGTTTCAGGCAAGAAGCTGCTACGGCAAAGTTGAGGGCTTTTTGCAGATCGTCTCCGTAAGTAATCAGTCCGTAAATCAGCCCACCCATAAATGAGTCGCCACCGCCTACACGATCAACGATATGCGTAATCTGATAAGTAGGGGCTTCGTAGAGTTTGTTGCCGTCGTACAGCACGCCCGACCAAGTATTATGACTAGCACTTAAAGACCCTCGCAAAGTAATAATTGCTTTACTAGCTTTAGGAAACCGTTCCATCAATTGGGTACAAACCGATTCGTAAGCTTCAGCTTCTACATGCCCTTGCGTAACATCAACGCCCTCGGGGTGAATACCAAAAACTTTCTCGGCATCTTCCTCATTGCCCAAGATTACATCGCACTCCGCTACCAAGTCAGGCATAATATCAGCCGGTTGCTTGCCGTATTTCCAGAGGTTTTTTCGGTAGTTGAGGTCGCAAGAAACGGTAATGCCTTTGGCGCTGGCGGCTTTCACCCCTTCCAAGCAAGCATCGGCAGCCCCTTGGGAGATTGCCGGAGTAATGCCTGTCCAGTGAAGCCAAGTGGCTCCTTCCAGGGCTTTATCCCAGTCGATCATTCCTTTTTCGATTTCCGAAAGAGCCGAATGCGCTCGGTCGTATACTACTTTACTTCCTCGGCTGACTGCACCATACTCAAGAAAATAAATACCCAGACGATCGCCTCCGTAAATGATGTGATCAGTACCGATATTATGCTTACGAAGCGTGGCTAAGGCACACTTTCCAATATCATTATCGGGCAAACGCGTGACAAATTGAGCATTGAGTCCGTAGTTAGCTAGAGAAGCAGCTACGTTAGCTTCACCACCGCCGTAGATAGCATCAAATTGATTGGCTTGAATAAATCGTTGAAAGTTTGGGGTTGCCAGGCGAAGCATAATTTCGCCAAAGGTGACAATATTGTTGTTCATGATGTTAGGTAGTTTGATTTAGTGAAACTGAAAAAAACGTTTAGCATTGTGATAACAAATATTTTGAATGGTTTCGCCAATCAGTTTCAGATCGTGGGGAAGTTCGCCATTCTCAATATCAGTACCAAAAAGATTACACAGTATTCTGCGAAAATACTCATGACGAGGGTAGGAGAGTAAGCTGCGAGAGTCAGTGAGCATTCCTACAAAACGGCTCAGTAATCCTAGGTTAGACAATGCATTCATTTGCCATTCCATACCCTCTTTCTGATCTAAGAACCACCATCCTGAACCAAACTGGATTTTGCCGGGGACGGAACCATCGTTAAAATTTCCGATCATGGTTCCGATCAGATAATTATCACGAGGATTCAGATTATAGATAATTGTTTTAGCGAGCTGATCCGTCCGATCTAAGCGATCAAAAAAGCGGGACAAAGCCTGAGCTTGAGAAAAATCCCCGATTGAGTCAAAGCCGGTGTCGGGGCCGATTGTTTTCAGCATTCGGGTATTGTTATTACGCAGTGCTCCTAAATGAAACTGTTGCGTCCAGCCTTTCTGATGATCCATCAGCGCTAGTTCATACAAGATGGCTGACTTCAGCTTACTAATTTCTACAGGAGTAAGTGATTGACCTTTGCGAACCTTTTGAAAATATTGTTCTACTTCTTGATCGGTGTAGTCATCAGCATACACCTGTTCTAGTCCGTGATCGGATAATTGGCAACCCAATGAAGCAAAATAATTATGTCGTACTTGAAGAGCCTCCCGAAGGTTACGGTAACTACCAATAGAGGTATTAGCCGCTTGCTCTAGCTTGGCTAAGTAGCTATTGTAGCTTGCTGGATCGTCTACCGCCATGGCTTTATCAGCCCGAAACGTAGGTAGCATCAGTACATTAAACTCCCCTTCACTCATCTGCTGATGAAATTCTAGCGAATCGGTAGGATCATCTGTGGTGCAGACAACTTCTACTTTCATTTTTTGCAGTAAACCTTGGCTGCTCATTTCGGGAGAAGCCAATAGCTGATTGGCCTGTGCCCAAATGGCGGGTGCCGATTCGGCATTGAGTAGTTCTTTAATAGAAAAGTAGCGTTGCAGCTCTAGGTGGGTCCAATGATACAGTGGGTTGCGTAGGGTGTAAGGCACCGTTTGGGCGTAAGCCATAAACTTATCGTAATCGCTGGTATCGCCGGTGCAAAACTGTTCATTAATGCCGTTGGCCCGCATAGCTCGCCACTTGTAGTGGTCGCCGTACAACCAAATTTTGGTGAGGTTTTCAAAAGATTGATCTTGCGCGATTTCCTGAGGTGAGAGGTGACAGTGATAGTCAATAATCGGCATGTCTTTGGCGAAGTCATGGTAGAGCTTTTCAGCGGTAGGTGACTGTAGCAAAAAGTTCTCGTTCAGGAATGGTTTCATTTTTCAATCGGTTACAATTGCAAAAATAGTATTGTTTACTTATTTGGCAATAGTTGATTGTAAGTTTGAGGATATACTGATCTTTAAAGTCAAGTGGGAATCAAGCCTCAGTTTGCTATTTACGCCGACAACCCCTATTATTGTATTTACAAGTCAATTTATCCTTACCAGAAGGTCGTTGATTTATAAAGAAGTGCGGAGAGACAGGCTCTACGAAGCACTAGCAACCTCTCGCAATCGGGAAAGGTGCTAAATCCTGATTCGCCAAGGCGAAGAATATAAGTTAATTTTATGCAGCAATTACGATCACTTTCGCGTTTTCTTCCTCACGGTTTACTGCCGATGTACTTTATGGGTATGTCAGCTATGGGCTGTTGTTGCTGCTAATTTGGCGGACTCCTTCCCGGGGTGCGCTCTCTCAAGACCAATCACTAATCTAACTTTATATTTTATGTCAGAATCACTAAAATTTGAAACGCTTCAGCTACACGCTGGTCAAGAGGTAGATGCCACCACACAATCGCGCGCTGTACCTATCTACCAAACTACTTCTTATACATTTAAAGACGCGGATCACGGAGCCAATTTGTTTGCTCTTAAGGAGTTTGGAAACATTTATACGCGGATTATGAACCCGACCACTGATGTGTTTGAAAAGCGGGTTGCTGCGCTGGAGGGTGGAGTAGCAGCGGTGGCTACATCGTCGGGACAAGCGGCTCAGTTCCTGGCACTTAACAACATCTGCCAAGCTGGTGATAACATTGTTTCTACCCGATACCTATACGGAGGTACCTACAACCAATTTAAGGTGGCGTTTAAACGTATTGGAGTAGATGTTCGCTTTGTGGAAGGAGAAGATCCGGCAGCGTATGAATCGCATATTGATGAAAACACCAAAGCGATCTACCTAGAAACTATTGGTAATCCTGGATTTAATGTACCCGATTTTGAAACTATTGGTGACTTAGCTAAGAAGCACGGCATTCCGCTGATTGTAGACAACACCTTCGGAGCAGGTGGTTATTTATTTCGTCCGTTAGAGCACGGCGCATCTATCGTGACGGCTTCTGCTACCAAGTGGATTGGTGGTCACGGAACATCCATTGGCGGAGTGATTATCGATGGGGGCACCTTTGATTGGGGAAGTGGTAAGTTCCCGCAATTCAGTGAACCATCTGACGGTTATCATGGAATGGTATTCTCGGAGGTGTTCGGAGTTAATAATCCATTGGGCTTACCAAACATTGCTTTTGCTATTCGGGCGAGGGTAGAAGGCTTGCGCGATTTTGGCCCGGCTATCAGTCCGTTTAATTCGTTCTTACTGATACAGGGGCTAGAAACCTTATCATTAAGAGTAGAGCGTACCGTAAGCAATGCACTGGATTTAGCTAGTTGGTTAGAACAGCGGGATGAGGTAGAGAGCGTGAACTATCCCGGATTAGCTTCTAGTAAATACCACGATTTAGCCAAGAAATATCTGAAACGTGGCTTCGGAGGAGTATTTACCTTTAAGCTGAAAGGTGATCTGGAACAGGCTAAAATGTTTGTGAATAGCTTGAAGCTAGTAAGTCACCTGGCCAACGTGGGCGATGCTAAAACGCTGATTATCCATCCGGCTTCTACTACCCATCAGCAGTTGAGCGAAGATGAGCAGCTACAGTCAGGAGTACATCCTACTCAGTTGAGAATCTCGGTGGGGATTGAGCATATTGACGATTTAAAGGCTGATTTTGAGCAGGCATTTCAGCAGGTGGCTGAGCCGGTGACCGCGTAAACATGTTAGCAGAGCATACGTTTCAGCATTCAGAATCATTTCCGCTGGAGTCGGGCGAATCATTGCCCGGCTTCCAGCTGTTTTACACTACTTTCGGCACTTTAAACGTGCGTCGGGATAACGTTATTTGGGTTTGTCATGCCCTAACAGGCAACGCTAACTTGCTAGATTGGTGGTCTGGTTTATTTGGAGAAGATAAACTATACAACCCGGCAGATTATTTTGTGATTTGTGCCAACATGTTAGGCTCGTGCTATGGTTCCACGGGGCCGTTATCAGTTAATCCCCAAACTAACCAGCCCTTTTTTCACTCTTTTCCCGCTATTACCAACCGCGATGTGGTGCAAGCGTTTGATCTGCTACGGCAAGAGCTAGAGATCGGTCAAATTCATACGCTCATTGGTGGTTCTATGGGTGGGCAACAAGCGTTGGAATGGAGCATTATGCAGCCAGACGTGGTACGAAATCTTATTCAAATTGCTTCCAATGCCCAGCACTCACCTTGGGGCATTGCCTTCAATGAATCGCAGCGGATGGCTATTGAGAGTGATGCTAGTTGGTTAGAAAATCGGCCCGATGCTGGTCTGGACGGTATGCGTACCGCTCGATCTATCGCATTGCTATCGTATCGGCACTACCGTACTTACCAGAAAACCCAGCAAGATGCTACCTCAGATCAGCTCACCAATTACCGGGCATCTTCTTACCAGCGTTACCAAGGTGAAAAGCTGGCGCGACGATTCAACGCTTTTTCGTACTGGGTTCTCTCCCGTGCTATGGACTCTCACCACGTGGGGCGTGGGCGCGATAGTGTAATTTCGGCTCTCAAGCGAGTAAAAGCCAGAACATTGCAAGTTGGAATAGGAACGGACGTTTTGTTTCCACCCAATGAACAGCAATTTCTAGCTCAACACATTGCCGGAAGTCAATTAGCCGTAATCTATTCGGATTATGGGCACGATGGCTTTTTACTAGAGTATTCACAGCTTCGCTATCATATTACTAGTTTTTATCAGGAGGAAAATACCTCGACGAAAGTATCTGAGGCGAATTAGGTGCTATTACCACATTTTTCTAGTTTCATCTGTTTGATCGTTGATTACCTAGTTGGCGGAATCAGTCTTATTGCTCAATCTGAGGCTTGTATAGCGCAGCACCAAATGCAAATGAAGCAATAGATAAGCGACTACCTAGATTGGCTGATTAACAGTGAACACGGGAAAGATGAAGCGGTAAACGGAATACAATCACACCACGTGGTACTTTGTATAAACCATCGCAATGGTACTGTTTATTGGTCAGGATTCTTTGGCGCGCGAACTACAGCAAAAAGGAGTAGAGCTTATTGTGGATCGGTAAATAGAGGCTGATGGCACCCAGCCTACTCGCTCGTGGAATTACAGTGCCATGAACTTGTGAGCCATTTACTATTTTGCGATCTTATCGGAAAAGTTAGGTCAACCCATTTGGGATTATCAGGAACAAAAAATTAAGAAAGCACTAGATTTTCTGTTGCCTTACGTAAGCGAGGAAAGCAGCTGGAACTACCCTCAAGTTAAAGCAATGAATCGGTATAGGTTGTTGCCCGTACTGAAAGTGGCAGCTAATCGCTATCCCGAAGAAATCTACGATACTGTTTTGCTGCATTACTATCAATCTGAGGAAAGTGACTTACTGATTGGCTCACGTTATCCGTAATTCTGATTCAGGTCTACCAGCTAATATCAGGCTGACCGAATCTCGCCGCCTCCGAGAATAACCTGCCCTCGGATAACTACTTGCTGACTTGCCTCTGATGAGTACGATTGGTGAAACTGTCGCTTATCTTCAAATCCACCCAAAATAGGCGTTACATTTACCTTCACGTTCCAGTTGCTCGGCACCGTAATTTCGGCGCTTCCGAACAGAACAAATACGTCAATCACCTGTACTCCTTCGGCTAGTTGGCAACCGGTAAGATTAATCTCGTTACCGCCAAAAATTGAGGTGATGCGCCCGCCCCGAAACCAGTTCGAGGTCACGATATTTTCATTACTGCCCAAAATAGCTGACTCGTCAATCACTTCTAGCGATGAGGCTTCTCCCAATCTCCTTTTTTCTTGTCGACGCCGAAGGAGCAAACTTATGCCGATTAGCACAAATGCCACTGGCCAAAACTGCCGAATAATGTCCCAAATAGAAATATAAAATATATCAGAAATCAAAAACAAGCCTCCGACAGCTACCAACACAAATCCTCCACTTTTTTTATCGCTAGTTACAATAATCAATATGCCAATAGCAATAAGTAGCGTCTGCCAGGATATAAGATAATGAGGAATCGCAAATGGGATTAGATTGAAGTTGTTGAGCAGGAAGTAGACTCCCAGCACTAAGAAGAGTAAGCCGATGATTAGTCGACTATCGCTACTGCGGGTGTATTGACTCATAATAGGTAGGGTTGCAAATGAAAATACCAAGATACTAAATCTAAGTGAACAATGTGCAATGGAGACCGGAGACTGAGGCTCCGGAACTTGTCCGGTGGGAGACCGGAATTTAAAATTGATCGTTGATGGAACCAACCAGCTGATGAATCATGAATCATGATGAATTGGCGTGGGGTACTGTGCAGTAGACAAGGAGCAATGGGTGCAGCTAAACCCCGTACATCAAACTACGCTAACACCATAACACTTTAACACCTGAACACTTCAACTTTCTAACCCGCACGACAGCAGCCTGTAACTCAATGCCCGTGGACTATCGGCGATGGACTGTTGACTATTGACCATGAACTAATGAACAATTTGATAATCGAACAATTTAGCCATTGAGAGACGATCAGCAATTAACAATGGAGGTAAAGTAATTGTGGAAACAGCCATTTTTACCGTAATTGCTAGCGCAATCCAATCGCCGCTTAACTCAACCGTACCCGATGCTTCGATTATCATTTCTATTTATTTTTTGCGCTGTTTTTATTTTCAGCTGCACGTCTTCTTCAAACGATGAGTCGACTACTGAAGGGGAAGTTACCTCAGCGGAAACTATGGCTCCTGCTGGGGAAAGTGAATGGACAGTATTGTTTGATGGCTCTACCATGAACGCTTGGCGGAACTTCAAAAGTGATACTTCGGCTTGGCGAATAGAAGACGGTACCCTGAACACCACTGGCGGATCGGGCGATCTGATTACTAACGAGACCTTTGGAAATTTTGAGTTGGAGTTTGACTGGCGTATCACCGAAGGTGGTAACAGCGGAGTGATTTATTTAGCTCAGGAAGGGGAGGAATACAACAGCACCTACGAAACTGGTCCCGAATATCAGATCATTGATGATGAAAGCTACGGTACTGTCCATAATATCACTTTGGAAAAAAATCAGATGTCAGGATCCAACTACGCACTAGATGAGCCTCAAAGTGTTCAACTAAAACCTCTGGGCGAATACAACCAAGCTAAGATTATCGTAAATGAAGGCCATGTGGAGCATTGGCTAAACGGGCAGAAAGTAGTGGAGTACAATCTGTGGACCGATGAATGGAAAGCCCGGGTGGCCGAAACCAAGTTTAAGGATATGCCCGGCTACGGTCAATTCAAAGAAGGGCATATTGCTCTCCAAGATCATGGTGATCCGGTTTGGTTCAAAAACATTCGTATCCGACGGTTATAAACCTGATACACCCTATGATTTTACGACTACTTATTTTGGTGCTAACCGGAACTATACTGGCTTGCGCTTCAGATAGTGAGCAAGAAGGGACGCAGACTATCCAAGCTGTTATGGATCAGCAAGTCAACTGTTGAAATGAAGGTGATATCGACTGTTTCATGAAGAGTTACTGGCAGTCTAATTCGTTGATGTTTATTAGCGGCAGCGGTATTACTTACGGATTTGATAGTACATATCAGCGCTATCAGACAAAGTACCCTGACCGAGCAGCAATGGGAAAACTTACTTTCCAGATTATCAACTTAGCCCAAATAGCTTCGGATGCGTACCACATAGTCGGTCAATGGACACTAGATCGAGATTTGGGAGAAATAGGTGGTCACTTTACCCTTTTGTTTCGTAATATTGACGGTTAGTGGGTTATTGTCAGAGACTATACGAGCAGCTAATCCTAGTTTCTACTTTTTCATTTTTGTAAACATCTAATTTTGCTTTATGCATCTTCCTCGAATTTTTATTCTTACCATTATCTCAACGTATTTTACCTTGGGGTGTAATTCACCAGAGCAAAATACGACAAATACAGAATCCGAGCTTTCCTCCAATACCTCCGATGCTGTGGCCGAATATCCGGCTACTTTGCAGCAGGCACTAGCAGCCCACGGTGGTCTCGATCGCTGGAAATCTTTTGAGAAATTGGAATATGATGTGTACCGAGGCGAAGAGTTGATAGATCACCAACTAATTGCACTCGATACCCGAAAAGTACTTTTAAATAATGACCAATACACGATTGGTTTTGATGGTCAGCAGGTGTGGGTTAGTCCCGATACGTCGGCCTATCCCGGCTCATCGGCTCGGTTCTACCATAATTTGCAGTTCTATTTCTTCGCTCTGCCATTTGTTCTAGCTGACCCTGGCATTAGTTACGAGCCATTGGAAGCTCGGGAGTTTCAGGGAAAAATGCACGATGGCTTACGAATTACTTATCAACCTGATGTGGGGGATGCGGCCGATGACGAGTACCAAGCTTACTTCGATCAAGATACTCATCAACTTCGGGTGCTGTTGTACACCGTCACTTACTTCTCCCAATCGCCGGTTGAGCGTTACAGTGCTCGGGTTTACGATGAGTGGCAGACTGTTAATGGATTAACGGTTCCTTTGCAGGTTACTTCCTATCGGTACGAAAATGATTTGCTGGGCGAGCAGCGGGGAGTCACCGAATACCGGAATGTTGCTTTTGATGAAATTCCGCCCGATCAGAGCATGTTTCTGATGCCAACTCAAGCAACAGTATCGGAGCGTTAGCTAAAATTCCCTTAGTGAATTAAACCAAGGAATCGTTTGCAGATACATGGGCTGGGCTGCTTCCTGGTGGGTGGGAGCCAGATCGTAAGGGAAATACAATACCTCGGCGGCTCCATTCTGTTGCATTACTTCAAACGTACTCTCCGATACCTCCGCCGGAACTACCTCATCTTTAATGTCGTGAAACAGCCGTAACGGGGTTTGCGGTGCCCAACCGTGAACACTATTTTCTTCTAAAGCCGCCAGAAACTCACTTTCCGTTCCGTTCCGTACATTAGTAATAAAATCCGGCTGGAATAAGTCGTTTAAGGTATTTGGTAATTGAGTGTTAATAAACCCGGTGCTGTTGTTACCATCAAACAGGCTAGGAATTTGAGAGGCAAATGGCTCCTGGAAGAAATCAGTCAACGGTCGGTTCCAATTGTTCGTTTGCTGGTAGGCATATACCAAAAAAGCTAAGTTCACTGGAGCCGGATACATAGTCTCCTGAAGAATCATTTCCATTGTCTGCCGAATATTATAGCCTCCGGCTCCGGCGGCGGTAGCTACTACTTGCGTATTCGGTAGCTCACCTGGGTTTTCATCTAAATATTTCAATGTAGCCACCGCTATGTAGCCACCTTGTGAGTAGCCTGTTAGGAATAAATTATCACTAAAAGCGATTTCTTGCTCAGTTAAAAACTCCCGGGTAGCCTTTAGCATGTCTACTGAAGACCGGGCTGAGGATGCATAATCAAAATAGGGGTGCACCAAACCACTAGACGCACCGAACCCTATGTAATCAGGAACAACGCTGAAAAAACCAAAAGATGCAAATAGCTCAAACCCTGAGCTACTGTTCTGGCTAAAGTTAAGGTTAGAAGGTGCCCGTTGATTGTTGGTAATGGTACCGCGAGCCCCCAGCAATAGCGGAAATTGCTCTGTTCCCTGAGGCAATGCCACAACCCCTGAGGCTTCCACTCGCTCGCCCTGAAATTCAGTGAAGTAGTTAAGCTTGTAGAGTGTAAGCCCGTACTCAATTAAATCTTGGTACTGCCCGAAGCCCGTAAAAGCCGCCAGTACCCTCAGCTCTTGCCCCGAAAATGAAGCAACTTCTTCGTAATCAACCAGATACTCGTTAACTATTACTGGCTCATCATCTTCTGTTTGGCAAGAAGCGACTATGAGAAGAAACATTAGCCCGACAAAAAAAGAGCTAACCGAGTTGAATATTCTTAGCATGGTACAAAAATAAAAAGCACCGCCTTGGCGATGCAATCTAGTTGAAGTTTTTAGTAAGCTCCGATTTCTTGCCGAAAGCCACTCCACTCAATTTGGTACTTCGAGGTGGAAGGTTGCAGTCGGGCGGTTCCGTTCAGGAATAATCCATTTTCAATATAGTACAAAGCTTCTTGCAAGCGACTTTCCTGCGGATCGCCAAATTTGTGGGTTAGATCGTCGGGAACAAACGCATCTGGAGCGAAGCCTTGGAAGTATTCTCCTTCGCCATTATCGTTCGCAATTTTGAAGCTAATAGGGTTGATAGCGTATCCGCCAAACCTAAAAGGAAAGCTACCTACTGGCTTACCGTGGGTATTTTCACCAATCACCACCACGTCCATAAATGGAGCCAATCCGTTAATCACTAATTCACTGGCCGAAGCAGTACTTTTGGAAGTAATTGTAACTAGTCGGTCGAGGTTCAGGGGATAATCGGGTTGATTAAACGTTACCTCTTGGTTTTGTTTTAATTGTTGTTCATTAAATATATACTCAATGAAGTTACGTCCGTTTACTTTGTTTCCCGCAATATTGGCTGCCATATACTCTGCCACATTTACCCGGCCACCACCGTTATAGCGTAAATCTAGAATCAATTCATCAATTCCGGCCTGATTAAATTCCTGAAACACCGGTTTTAGCTCATCAATAGAGGTAGCTAAAAAACTGTTAAAAACCAGGTAACCTACTTTAGTACCATCCAAATCAAAAATCTGATGGTGTAGTACGGTATTAATTCCAATGGTTTCCTTGGTTAGGGTTTCGGTAATAATATTGCCCTCATCATCCGTAAACTCAAACGTGTTAGTAGGTTCAGCAATAGCCTGATTCACACTGCTAGTCGCCATAATAGAAGCGACATCTCTTCCATTCACCTTATTAATCGTCCAACTGCGGTCAACACCTAGCCTTCCGAAAGGGGAATCGCCGTAGGCAAAAGCAATACGTAGTTTGTCTTCTTCGTCGAAAGCCCACCGAAAACCGTAGCCTTCGTACTGGGCATTATTAAAAAAATCATCGTAAGCCTCTTCTTCTTCAATATACGACCATTTATCAAGCGGATTACGAAGAGCATTGATTAGAGCATCAGCCGTTTCGTAATCGTCGGGATTAATATTGGGCATTTCAGCGTTCCAAAGATACCAATCCTTCATTGTCTGGAAGGTAGTATCAATTAAGGTTATTTCCGTAGGGAGAGCGGTTGCCTCTTCGTCTTCCTGACAGCTCCACAGCAGTGGCAGTATCAGGAGCGTTAGTAACCAGTTATATTTAGATTTGAGCATACAGTATTCGTTTGAATATGATTATAACTTTAGGCAATAACCACGCAAAACCGAAATTATTGCTGGAATTTTATCGTAATTGTATAACGTCCATCTGGACATTTTGATTCATGCCACTTAGCTCTATTCTTACTAAAATCTATTTTCACTTTATGAAAGTGCAACAAAACCAACCATTAGTAGCCCAAAAGGTCTTGCTCTTGACTATTTTCTTGGGAGCCTACTCTTCACTGGCTCTAGCGCAGACGGCAGAAGATTCTATTAAAAATACTATTGAGCAACTATTTGCCGGAATGCGTACTGCCGACAGTGCTCAGGTGCGATCGACGTTAGCATCAGAAGTCCGGCTGATTACGGTGGTAAATACCAGTAGCCTTACTCATTTGCAGGAAACTTCCGTCGACCGATTTCTACAAGCTGTGGGTAGTCCGCACGATGAGGTTTGGGATGAACGGGTGCAGGATTATCACATCAGGGTAGACGATGCTCTGGCTACTGCCTGGACTCCCTATCGTTTTTATCGGGGCAGTACGTTTAGTCACTGCGGGGTGAATGCCTTCCAGCTTTATCGTGGCCAACAAGGCTGGAAGATTATTCAAATTACTGATACTCGTCGGAAAAGAGGTTGCGCCGAATAGTTTTCCTGATCCTACCGAGAAGATGTATCCAGAATCAGTCTCGGAATACCAGCGTTTTCTACCGTCTCCTCAAAAGCCTGAATATCCGTTTGCAGTAGCTCGTTAAACTGCTGACGATATTGCGCTAGCTTCCCATTTAGATCATCGAAGCGTTCGTAGCAACCCTTCGTAGGGTACGCATCTTGCGAATGCACAACGGTGTATAAATAGCTGTACTGATTATCCAATTTCACCGGATAATTAATTGGATCTTGCGAACTCTCGCTACGGGTTTGAATTAATTCTTCTTCTAAAGCAGTAAGTTTTTCCGACAACTCTGCCGATTCATTACCGAGTTTGATCTGATACTCAGCCATTTTGCTTCGTTGAGCAATTTCATTAATCTGAGTACGAGCGCTACGAATAGTACGAATCAGATCGTGCACGGCAGTTAGTGTATCTCGCACCGCAACGGCTAAATCAAACTGGGCTTGTAAATCCTCGGTAGTACTGGCCCAGCGCGGATCGGCCTTTAGCTCTAACGGCTGGGTGGCTTCTTTGCCATCGGCAATCAATTTTACCTGATAGGTTCCGGGTACGGCCATTGGCCCTCCGGTGTAGCTGAGCGACATCACGGCTCCGTCGATGAGGTCCGGCTCAGGGTACTTCAGGTCCCACACAAACTTCTGTAGGCCAGCCTTAGCCGATAGTTCATCGTTTTCTTCCACACTAGAAAAAGAACAAACATCTTGACCTTGGCTATCTAAAACGGATAGGGTCAGGCTATCAGCATCGGCATCCAGCGAATAATAGATAACCGTTCCCTTTGGTTTACTCTCTGGTACATTCTCGCCACGGTAGCCCCGAATTTGGGTTCGGTAGGCTCGGCTGGGTTTGAACAGATGGGCATCGGCCTGAGCCGTTTCGGAGCTCAGTTGGTGTAAGGGAGTCAGGTCATCTAGTATCCAGAACGAGCGTCCTTGGGTAGCTACTACCAAATCTTGTTGATGCACTTTCAAATCCGTAATTGGCGTGACAGGTAAGTTCAGTTGTAGCGGTTGCCAGTTGGTGCCATCGTTAAATGAAACATACATGCCAAATTCCGTTCCGGCGTACAGTAATCCGGCGCGGTCGGGGTCTTCCCGCACTACGCGCACAAAGTGATCATTTGGAATTCCATTTTCGCCATCTGTCAGTAATTTCCACGACTTACCATAGTCCTCGGTCAGATACACGTAAGGCTTAAAATTATTATCCCGGTATTTATACACCGAGGCGTAGGCTTTCCCGGCTTGGTGAGGCGACGGATCGATGGTGTTCACCGTGCCCTCCGTTGGCATATTCTTGGGAGTAACGTTTTCCCAGTTTTCACCGCCATCGCGGGAAATATGAATTAAACCATCGTCACTTCCGGCCCAGAGTACTCCTGCTTCCAGAGGCGATTCTTCAAAAGCAAAAATGGTACAGTACAGTTCCACTCCCGTATTATCGTGCTGGATAGGTCCTCCCGGAATGTTCAGGTACTTGTCGATATTTTGGGTCAGGTCAGGGCTGACCACCTCCCACGATTGTCCGCCGTCGATAGATTTATGCACGTAGTTGGAAGTGTAGTACAGCACTTCAGCATTATGCGGAGAAAATCGGATAGGTGCATTCCACTGAAAGCGATACTTCAGATCACGCCCTTCTACTCCGTCGTTTAACTCCGGGTACACTTCCACACTGCGGATGTGTCCTTGAGCCCGGTTGAGTTTGGTCATAATACCAATATAGTTTCCGGCGTACACCAAATCAGGGTTGTCGGGATGCACGGCAATATGTCCGCTTTCACCACCACCCACGGTGTACCAATCTTGTATTGGATCGATATTGGCGGTGCCCTGACTGGGTACCGAAATAGTGGTGTTGTCTTGCTGAGCACCGTACACCCGGTAGGGA
This sequence comes from Tunicatimonas pelagia, assembly GCF_030506325.1. NCBI lineage: Bacteria > Pseudomonadati > Bacteroidota > Cytophagia > Cytophagales > Catalimonadaceae > Tunicatimonas > Tunicatimonas pelagia. The sequence continues at coordinate 6,368,542 of NZ_CP120683.1, forward strand.
AACTGGTTATCCACTGAGACCCGGTAAAGCTCTGCTGTAGGCTGATTGTGCTGAGTAGACCAAGTTTTGCCACCGTTAAACGAAATGTTAGCCCCACCATCGTTACTCTGAATCATGACTTTGGGGTCGTTCGGATTAATCCAAAGGTTGTGGTTATCGCCGTGGGGCACCGAAATCCGCTCAAAATTAGCTCCGTCGTTCAACGATTTGTAAAAACCAGTGTTCAGCACATAAACGGTGTGCTCTTGCTGTGGATCCGCGAACAGACGGGAGTAGTACCAGGCTCGCTGTCGGTACTCCCGCTTACGATTAATTCTATGCCAGCTATTTCCGGCATCTTCCGAAAGGTAAATTCCCCCTTTGTCTTCGTCCACATGCTCCATAATGGCCCAAACTCGTTGCGAGTTGACTGGAGATACTGTTACTCCTACTCGTCCGACTACGCCAGTGGGTAAACCATTCTCTACTTTCTTCCAGGTATCGCCTCCGTCAGTAGATTTAAATAGGCCACTCCCTTTTCCGCCGTCAATTAGTGTCCAGGGTTTGCGTTCTACTTGCCAGGCTCCGGCGTATAAGACTCGAGGATTGGTAGGATCTAAAACCAGATCAACCACGCCGGTGCTATCGTTAATGTACAGTGCTTTTACCCAATTCTCTCCTCCGTCTTCACTACGGAATACTCCTCGTTCGGAGTTAGGGCCAAAAATATTGCCCAGGGCTGCTACATAAAGCAAATCGGGGTTGTTCGGGTGAATCTGAATTTTTCCAAGCTGTCCGGCTTGCTCTAATCCGGTCTTCTTCCAAGTTTTACCGCCGTCAGTAGATTTATAAATGCCTCTACCAGCCGATACATTGCCCCGGGGTGGAGCTGAACCGGTACCTACGTAAATAACGTTGGGGTCAGACAATGAAACTTCAATAGAGCCGATGGAGCCAACATTGAGAAAGCCGTCGGAAACGTTCTGCCAGGAGCCGCCACCATCTTCAGTTTTCCAAACGCCGCCCCCGGTAGTGCCCATAAAAAAAGTGAGCGGTTTACTCGGAATGCCCGCCACTGCAGTACAGCGTCCGCCCCGGAAAGGGCCAACCAGACGGTACTCCAACGCTTGTAAATCCGCTAAGTCGTACTGCGTAGGGTTGGGCTGCGCCTGAAGAGTTGGCGTGAATAAAATAAAGCAGCAAATAAGGTAGTAAGTAATTTGATTCATAAGTTAAGTTTTTACGGCTTACTAAATTACAACAGGCGGTCGGGAAATCCATTGCCTACGTGAAATTTCCCGTACTTTTACCACTGAAATAGGTATTTCTATGAAAGAAAATTCTCTACGCCTGGATTTTTACGATTATGACCTTCCGAAAGGGCGGATTGCTAAGCATCCTCTCGCTAAGCGTGATCAGTCTAAACTGCTGGTCTATCAGGCAGGCACTGTTGAGGATCGTCACTTTTACGATCTTCCCATGCTACTTCCGGACAATAGCTGCCTCTGTTTCAACAATACCCAAGTGATTCCTGCTCGGCTATTTTTCCGCAAACCCGCTACCGAGCAGGGCGCGGGGGCTCTCATTGAAATTTTGCTGCTTCATCCGCTTGAACCAAGTTCTGTAATGAGTGAAGCCATGAGCACGCAGCATTCCGTAACTTGGGAGTGTATGGTTGGAAACCTGAAGAAATGGAAGTCGGCACAAGTGCTGGTACAAAAACTAATTATAGCTGACCAAGAAGTTACGCTAGAAGCTGAGTTAATCGATAGCAATCAGAAATTAGTACGACTTAATTGGAATGCAGGCATCTCCTTTGCCGAAGTAGTAGGAGCTGCTGGCAAAGTGCCTCTTCCTCCCTACCTAAATCGGAAAAATACGGCGGAAGACCGGCAGCGGTATCAAACCGTATACGCCCAAAATCCAGGTGCGGTAGCAGCTCCTACTGCTGGGCTGCACTTTACGGATCAGGTATTGAATCAACTAATGCAAAGAGGCATAAACTTCAACGAGCTGACGCTTCATGTAGGGGCTGGAACCTTTCAACCGATTAAGGAGAATGACATTAAGCAGCACAATATGCATGCGGAGCAAATGGTAGTTACGCGAGAGAATGTTGAAAAATTACTTAACGCTGAACAAACTATTGTGGCGGTAGGAACTACTTCTATGCGTACATTAGAGAGCTTGTATTGGTACGGAGTTAAGCTCAGTAAGGAGCCGAGTGCTGATTTTCAGATTAGTAAGCTTTACCCTTACGAGGATGATACTCCGAAACAGCTTTCTCTGGCCGATTCTCTCCAAAATATTCTTAACCGAATAGATCGGTTAAAAACTGATACGCTGGTGGGAGAAACCGAAATTTTTATTTTCCCGGGTTATCAGTTCCGTCTCTGCCAAGGGCTGATTACAAACTTTCATCTGCCAAAATCGACACTGATTCTGCTGATTGCAGCATTTGTAGGCGAAGACTGGCGAAAAATTTACCAACATGCCTTGGGTAATGAATACCGCTTTCTTAGCTACGGTGATTCTTCACTGTTGCTGCGGAGATAGTGTTTAGGTGCGAGGTATTGTAGTACTTGTTGTTATAGTGTGGAGCACTATGGTGTTTGAACCGTTGTGGAATGATGGTTACAATTATTGATGAATACTCAGACATCAGAACATTCTAACACATTATCTTTGACTCAACAGAGACTGCTCCTCCAGACTCCGAAGTCGGTTGTAGTAAGACACCATTAGATACATGCTCAAGTCGTTATTTAGGTTACGAAGTTTATTGAGCTTACGAAATTCTTGCATTTTTTCCTCGTAATCAACCATAAGGGGTAATACCTGCCGACGGAAATTACGAATTCGTTCTACCTTTCCATTTTCTACGTAATACCATTCTTCTACGGCGTATTCGTCATCAGCATCGAAAATATCGTACTCGAATACTCGTCGTAGTAGCGTTATCGAGCCATCACTCACTACTTGAAACAGTTTCTTCTCCATACGATCAAAGAATCGGTTGGAACGATAATCAAAAGAGCGAAAAGTGCGTTGGCGATCGCATTCGTCAATGGTGGTAATCTCCTCAATCATGGAAGCATGGTAGGTAAGTTGCCGTTCGTCGAGGGTTGTTACAATAGCTGAGTTGATAAATGAGTTAATGTCAACCACACCATCTACCTGACTTTGATTATTCAGCTTAAGATTTCCCGGAAGGGGTGCTTGGGCGTGTAGGAAGCTAGTTATTGTAAATAAAAATCCGATTAGTAATGTATATTTTCTCATAGTTAGATCGGTTTAGGTATAAATCTTACATGCGTACTTATTTACAATAATATGAATATTTTTTTATATAATTATAAATATCTACTAAAAAAGTGGAAAAATGATGTATTTTAGCGGAAAAACGCGGAATTTTGAAGACATACCTCTGTTAGACTAGCCATTTGTGATATTTTCAGTAGGTAAAGAATAGTAAAAAAATGTATTTCTTACATTAAACAATACTCTGATTTTTAGTCCACAGTCCACAGTCCACAGTCCACAGTCCACAGTCCACAGTCCACAGTCCACAGATGATAGTCTACGGGCATTGAGTTACAGGCGGCTGTCGCACGAGTTAGAAAGTTAAAGTATTCAGGTGTTAAAGTGTTATGGTGTTAGCGTAGTTTGATGTACGGGGGTTAGCTGTACCCATTGCTCCTTGTCTACTGCACAGTGTCCCACGCCAATTCATCAGCTGGTTGGTTCCTTCAATGATCGATTTTAAATTCCGGTCTCCGGTCTCCATTATTTATTGTTCATTGATAGACTCTTTACAAATAATTTGTACACCTTCTGTAGATTTGATAGATTTGCGATTCTATTCGCGCAAAGCGAAGGGCCCTTAGCTCAGTTGGTTAGAGCACCTGACTCATAATCAGTAAACTTTGGGTTCATAAATAGCTGAAAGTCAAAGGATTAGATGCTTTCGTTCTTTAAAATATTGATAGTTTGAACACTTTTTGAACACTTTTGTGTTCTAATTTAGTGTTTTTGGGCCCTTAGCTCAGTTGGTTAGAGCACCTGACTCATTAAATATGGTGACTTTCCGGAGTAATCCAGATAGCAAACCGGGTGAATTCAGGGAACCCTACGTTCCGATCACTAATCGGAGTATGGCAATCCTGAGCCAAGTCCAGTGAATAGATATAAGAGTAGCTGGAAAGGTGCAGAGACTAGAGTGTGAGGAATCTTACCGATAATCACTCCATGAGCGCCCGGCACCCCACTCCTGAAAATTGAGGAAGGGTGATGAGATAGTCCACCCCCGTAAAGGAAACTTTCGGAAGGGGAATCAGGTGGTCGCTGGTTCGAGCCCAGCAGGGCCCACTTCTATAAACCCCTGTAAATTATCGATTTACAGGGGTTTCATTTTTGCACTAATCCTCTTTTTACCACCTCTTCGAGTGCTGAACACTTTTCGTAGTCTAGAATGATTTATTATGAACTCAAACTAACTAACCTTCGTAAACCAGCTTATTCTCGCACTACATCTCTAATTCATTATCCCGCTCTTGCTTCAGTAACGCGACTCCTTGAAGCGCTGGCTGGTCTGGTTAGGGCTAGCCGGGTGGATACTTTGTATTGACTGATTTTCATTATGATGAAGCTCAGGCAAGGATATTGAGTTACTCGAGCGGGATACGCCAAAAGTGCCTTTATTAGGCTGATCCATTTCCATTGCCTGTTTTTTAGCTTGGCTAAATTCATTAAGGTGTTCTTCCACCCGGCCAATAGTCATCATAACGCTGTGGCCCCGCTGGCGGTTGGGCATCATGAAGATCCCCTGATCGGCTTCCCGCCGGATCGTTTCTTTTCCTGCCTCGGAGAGAAAGTCCCGCTTGGCAATGTAGCGTTCGTTCTCCTGTCGGAAGGCTTCTTTAGTTTGTAAAAAATCTTCTTTCATTTCGTTGAGGCCCGTTCGGGTGTGCTTTTCTAGCTCCGCCATTGTCGTAGTGGAAGGATGCTGCCGATGATGATCCAAGCCCTCATCCAGTCGCCGCTCTAACGGTGTTATTGCAGTCTCTGGCTGACTATACACTCGCTTGTCCCGTAGGTAGTGAGATACCTCATGAGCGGCATTGACGAGTGGCTGACTGTTTCCCTTCAGGTATTCTTTGCCCTGATGCGACAGCGTAGGCATAGGATAACCCTGATCTTTTTGTTGAACTTTCCATAGCGTATTTTCCAGCCGCTCTTGAATCTCAATATTACGATTCAGGGCGAGGTGTCGCCCCTGTCGCTCTTCCGAAAGAGTATTGAGTTCTTTCAGGGCAACATTGACCATGCGACTGTGGGCCAACGCATCTTTTGGATATAGTACCGAGCGATGCAGGGCCCGTTCGTACTCCTGGGCCAAGTCCGGATAGCCATAACCCCGCAGGGCTTCGGCCGCCTGATTGCCTACCGATTGCAGCTCCTTTTCAGAAACGGCATTGCCCGTTTTCTCTTGTTCCATCGTCTAAAAAGTTAGTAGTGAATAAAAAAGTTAATCAATCTCCCGCACTCCCTTCTGAGTTCGCAGCAGTTCTACCTGAGTGCGAATGAGTTCTTTGACCCGGCCGGCGTTTCGGATACCGTGTAGTTCCAGTTCAGGATGCGTTTTGTCCGAAGTAAGCAGGTAGATATTGGCGATCCCTAGTCCGCGGTAGAGCCAGGGAGTCGCTACCGAATAATCCTTCACCCGGTAAAGTTCTACTTCATCCTGCTGTCGGTGCAGTATTCCGGTGGACATAATCAACCGGTCTGGGGTGAGTGTATACTGCGTCGTTCGGGTTCGCAGGTATTGCCATAATGCCCACGGAAGGGGTAGTACCAGCACACAAGACAGGTAGAGTAGTAGATGCTGAAGCTGGGAAGGTTGGTCGTGCCAGAGAATGGGTTGCATGGTGCTAAGGTTAAGGAATACGCTGAAAACGAAGAGCAACTTGATATTCGGTGCTATCACGCACTTTACGAACCTGCACTTGCCAAATCTGATCATTCAGAATATCTACCCGCCAGTTTTCGGTATGATAGGAAGCATTTAGCTCATAGCCGTAGAGCATTTGGTGACTGGTATCAAACAAGTCTACCGAAAAAATATCGTGGGTATCATTCAACTTCCATCCTGCGATATGGTGATGGTAGGCTAAGTCATTTGTCTGGCAGACGAGCGAATTTTCCTCCGCGTGTAATTCCCCTACGGTACCGGGAGCTTCAGTGATGAATACGTTATCCCGCACACAATCCGGAAGATTAACGTACCAGTCCTGCGTTAGGCTACTATCTGTCGAAGTAGCCGTCACCGCCACCACCTGCCATCGCTGCTGGTGTAGTAGGATTTTTAAACGATCTTCCAGGCGGGCTTCTTCGTCGGACTGACAAGCGTTTAACTAGGAACAGCAGTCCTAATAGGCGAAGAAGTTTACAAATATTTTGCATCGTGATGAGGTTTAATGGTTAAACAATAGAGTACGGGCGGCGGCGGAACGCACGAGTTGGTGATGGGTTTGGTCGGTATGCTTTCGCAGTGGCCACATCTAACAATAGCTGATCGGAGCGTTCCAGCATTCGATTGGCTAACACTAAGTATTTTTCCGAAAAAGCTTGCAGCCGTATCCGTTCAGCCTCGGTCATTGCGAAACGCTCAGGCTGCTTGAGTACCTCATTCATTTCGGTGGATTTAATGATCAGGTCTTCTGCTAGGTACTGAAAGGCGACTGCACCGTAGGCCTTCCGCTCGGCGGCAAGTTGGTGAAAGCTCCCGGTGAGCGACTGGGCAGTTTGCTGTGCCTGCTGAATAGAAGTCAGGTCCGTCGGTAGCGCATCGGCTGCTCCGGCAATAAACAAATCGCGAAAGGTATCGTCTGGACTACGCTGAAACAGCGGATGTTCTACTACGAAATCAATCTCTATACCGGGTTGTACAGCCCCCTTCACCAGTTCGGTAGCCAAGTACAGTGAGCGGGACAAATCGGCTCAGTGTAGATCCCGGACCGATTCGGCTTGTTTCCAGTCATTCAGCACCTGCTGTTGCAGAATTTCTATCGCAAAGTAGTGAGCGTGCATATCCTCGGTAAAGTCACGGATTTTTTCGTGCTGCTGTCCTTTAGCGAAGTTCATTGCTACATTCTCACCGCTTTTGACGATGGCTTTTTTATCAATCACCAAAAAAGGCTGAGAAAGTGTTTAGGATTCTATGTATTGGATATTATAGTAATAGCAAAGTAGGATCAAAGAAGGAAATCGGCTCATCTTGAAGTTAACCAAAACATTCAGATTATGCAGACTTCACAAGAAGACCTAACCGGGCCCCGGCGGCCGATTTCCAGTGGGAATATATTAAAAATATCGTTGATAATGGTCGGAAACGAAAAACCGGCCTTCGTATGGTGGTAAATGCTCTTTTGTTGTTCAATCGTACCGGTACACAATGGCGGAATATGGATAGCAAGTACCGAAATAAGCTGCCTATTATTCAATAGTATTTCTATACATGGCAGAGACAAGACATTTGGGAGCAGGTGATACAAACTCTCGTGCAAGTTGCCCGGCATAAAGCAGGACAAGCTAATAGCCCTTCCCGAGTGGCCATTGATAGCCAAAGCGTAAAGTCCGTTCCCTTTGTCAACAAAGACCGAGGCATAGATGGTAACAAACAAATCAATGGCAGCAAACGCCACTTGGTGGTCGATAAACTAGGCCTGCCCCTAGCCATCGGGGTTAGTGCTGCTCATTGCCATGATGGCATGGAGGGTATTGAGTTGTTAGGGAAATTAGAGTCCCTTGAGCGGTTAGAGCTTATTTGTGCTGACAAAGGGTATCGGGGCGAGTTTATTCAATCAGCCGAACTCTATGGGTGGCAGGTAGATGTTGAACAAAAGCCAGAAAGCACAGAGGGGGTTGTTCCTCAGAAAGGGCGTTGGCAGCGGACGCCGCGCGGGTAGAGCGTAGCTTTAGCTGGCTGAACGCATACCGAAGGCTAGCTAAAGATTATGAAAAAACAGTGGCCTCTGCCATCAATTTCATACAATTAGCATTCATCAATATCATTTTAGCAAAAATCCAGCGCGCTAATTCCTAAACATACTCGTATGTTTGTAAGAGTTACTTAATTCAGATGAATATAGTAGTTTAGTATTACTGGGCAGATGAAGGATAAACACGCAAACACGCTGCTATTTACAGCGATGTTGATTAAGAGATCGCCTCTCTACCTGGAGGTTCTTTCAAGTCAGATCGGATCGCCGAAGCGACAGCATTTACAGCCGTAAGCAGTTGTCCCACGAGCTAGCATAAAACACGAGCGGCCGCCGCCCGGTTAAGGCGATGAAAGAACTATTTATTTCACCCACTAAACTACACAAGGATAATATTATTACAGAACGTAGGCATTGATGCCAGTATGAAAGAATTACAGGTATGCTTTATGACGTTGGAAACGGGGCAGGTACAGAAAATTAAGGGAACCCGAACGTTTCCTAATTCACCTAAAGGCTTTTCGGCGTTGATAAGTTGGGCTACCAAAAAAGCCCGTCAAACCGCCGTACGCTTTACAATGGAGGCCACGGGGGTATACTATGAGTCATTAGCGTATTTTCTTCACCAACAAGGGCACTACCTAAGTGTGGTCTTACCCAATCAATCTAAGACATTTATAGACAGCTTGAACCTGAAAAGTAAGACCGAGAAGCTGGAAGCCAAGGCCTTAGCGCAAATGGGGGTAGAGCGGCAACTGCCCCAATGGGAACCGATTAGTGAGCAGATGTACCAGATCAAACGGCACTGTCGTGAGCGAGTGATGTTGTTAGAGGAGAAAACCATGATAGCCAATCGCTTACACGCCGAACAGCATTGCGCCCAGCCGAACCGGGCAGTGATCAAGCGGATGAAGCAACGGCTCAAACTACTAGAAAAACAAGTAGGTCAGGTAGAACAGGAGCTGCATCAGCTTGTGGAACAGGATCAGGAACTGGCCGAACGGATCGCCAACATAGAGGCCATCAAAGGGTTAAGTTTCATTACCGTGATCACGATCATTGCTGAAACCAATGGCTTTGCCTTGTTCAAGAACCGGGCTCAGCTTACTAGCTTCGCAGGGTATGACATCGTGGAACGACAGTCGGGTAGTAGTATCAAGGGGAGAACCCGCATATCTAAGAAAGGTAATCGTTACATCCGCCGGGCTTTACACTTGCCCTCCTTATCAGTAATCCGCTACAATGAATGCTTTCAGCAACTCTATGAAAGAGTCTACGCAAGGACACGTATTAAGCCGCGTCCACGGTGGATGAAAGGGATCGTGGCGGTGCAGCGAAAGATTCTCATATTGATCTATACTTTGTTTAAGAAAAACCAAGCGTATGACCCTGAGTTAATGCAACGAAATACTCAGCAAAATAGTAGGCAGGATACTGTGCCTGCCTACGCTGGATGATTACGAAAAGTAACCTCCTTTGAGTAATCTAAACTACGAAATATTCTGCAATCTGACTTGCATCTACACACAGCATCTCTTAGCTACTGCCTTTCTCGAAACGCCGCAATTGATACGTAAACGTGAGCATAAAGTAGCGTTGCAAAACCTCAGTCTGGGTTTCTTCTAGGTATTGGGCACTCACCGTTTGATCAAAGCTTTGGTTTTGACCTAGTAGATCAAACACCGAAAGCTCGAGCTCTCCACGGTCATCTTTGAGAAACTTCTTGGCGATACCCATATTCCAAAGCGTGTAGTCAGTATCAAACTGATCATTGGCACCCGTATATCGTTGAAAGTAGGTTTCATTTCTAAAAACAAAGCCTTTTCCGAAGATCAGGTTAAGCTTCGCCCCCAGGGTTTGGGTATAATACTGACTGTTGGAACCGGACTGAAGCGAATTGAGCACCCGACTTCCGTTGATTTGATAGTAGATATTGTAGTCAATTTTTTCACTGATGTTACTGGCGAGTCCTACTCGAGCATTGGCGGAGTAGGCATTGGCAATGTTTTCTTCATCGTTAATCATACCCGGTAGCCTTTGGTACCCCAACCCTATTGAGGCATTTAAATTACTCTTCAGTGGCGAAATCAGAACTCCATAAGTAGTGTTGTTTTGTACATTCCAGTATCCGTCAAGGTTGACCGGGGTAGTGAGTTGAGCACCCTCCTGAAAAACGATGCCTCCGGCTGATATCGAATCTTCACTGACAATTGTGGTGCTGTTAGAGATGTAATCAGAGCTGGCCGTCACATTCGTGAAATTGGCCAGCGATGTGTTTCGATCAACATTATTTTTCTGAAACCGCAGTCTGAGGGAGTGCGAGTAAGTTTGATCCAAGTTAGGGTTTCCTACTGATAGAAAAAGCGGGTCGCTATTGTCTAGTACGCCTTGCAACTGGCTTACGGATGGTTCCGTCGTGGAGGTAGCATAGCGAACAAACAGATTGGCATTATCGGATAGCTCGAAGCGACTTGTGATCGACGGCAGCAGACTGTTAAAATGTCGAGTTGATTGACCTTCCGTGGGTAGAAACTGCCGATTGCTGAGAATAGCCCGCTGAAAACCCAGTTCAGCATTGAAGTGACTACCAAACTGACGGATAGAGTAGCGTACCGAGGGAGAGTGGATAGTATACCCACTAGTAAAATCATTGGACAATACCTCACTAAATGATTTAACTGCATCGCCTTCCTGTAAGGTATACGTATCTCGATCTGATTGACGGGACGTATGGCTCACCTCGTACTTCATCGCCAATTGGGCTAACGTACCGATTGGTTCGGTATACACTACTGATGATCCGAGCGTATACTGCCCCTCATCGGTAAGATACTCGGTGAGTGAGTCTAACACCAAGTCTTCCAGGTAGCTTTCCCGCCGAGTAGGGCTTATCCGAGAATTAACTTCTAAAGAAATCGTTCGCCCTATTTTACTGAATTTGTGCTGATAAATCAGATCGTTACTGATGCTGTATGCCTGGTTCAGACTCGAGTAATTGTTATCTGTCTCACTCAGCAGTTCGCCATCAGCCAGGGTAGTCTGACCCGAGGTGTTTTCACTGCTCTGGTTATTTTGATAGCTAATCGCAGATCGTAGCAACAGGTTGTTGTTATCATTGATCTGGTAGTCTATCCGGGTATTCAAGCGATGGTTCAGGTTTTTGGTCGTAGCCCGCTGATTTTGATCGTAAAATTGTTGACCAGTGGCTAATGAAGACTCCCGGCTTAGCAATTGATCGCTACTATTATTAGTCTGGTTGAAAAAGTAGCTTCCTTCAAAGGTAGCTTTCTCCCCCCAACTGTCAGTAAAATTGATCCCCAGCGAATGAGTGCGGGTGATCCCGTCCTGCACTCCCGTAATAAAATTATTATCTCCACCCCCTCGTCTGAAGCTACCCCGTCCGCCGCTCACCTGCGCCAAGTCTTCACTACCAAAATTTTGCTGGTTGATGTTGTTAGTCATACCCAAGAGGGTAATCCGCTGATCTTGATTGAATGAATTAATGGTAACCCCAGCCTCATATAAATTTTCAGTACCATAGCCAGCGTAAGCCTTTCCAAACTGCCCATTTCGGCGATCTTCTTTCGTGACCACATTCATCGTTTTAATGGTATTGCCATCGTCAAAACCGGTAAGCTGGGCTTGATCGCTTTCTTCGTCGTACACTTGTATTTTATCCACCATGTCGGCTGGAATCGTATTGAGGGATAGTAAAGGATCTTGCCCGAAGAAACGCTTTCCGTCTAGCAGCACTTGTTCAATGCTTTCGCCATTGGCACTCACCCCGTCGCCATCTACCACAATTCCCGGCATTTTGCTCACTAAGTCAGTGGCACTAGCATCCGGATTCGTCTTAAAGGCATCAGCATTATATTGGGTTGTATCGCCAAGTTGCTCCATCGGAACTACTTCACCTTCCACTGATATTTCATCCAGTACTTTTACATACTGCTCTAGCGAGAGTGTGCCCAAAGTAGCTTCCGGAACGGTAAGCCTCATCACGCGGCGGTAAGTTTTGTAACCCACACTAGAAATCTGAAGGCGATAAAAGGCTTGTTCCAGATCGCTAACAACAAAACTTCCGTCGTTCTCGGTAACGGCAAACCGAGTACGGGTAGAGTCTTTAATGTTAATCATTAGCACGGTAGCTCCTACCAGGGCTGTTGTATCTGATGCATCAATGACATTTCCTCGGACGCTCCAGGCTTCTTCCTGGGCGTGCGCCGAAAAAACAATCAGTATGAGTAGCATGAGGGCAATAAGCGAACGAGACTGCTGCATACTAATTGGGGCTATCACCTTCAGTTGCTGCCTCTTTTCTTCGTCCTCTTCGGGTAGTTAGTTCAGTGTAGATAGCGTATTGATCTTCACTGAGGACGTCCGCGATGAGTTCATTTTTTTCTTCTAGTAAAGCCTGCATCTTTTCTCGGCGGGCTTCCCGGTCACCACTCTGCCGTGGTTCTTGAAAAGTTTCCTGAAGTGTGACACCAAATTCTTCGTAGATGCCGTCAAGCAGCTCCTTTTGGGCATCGCTCAAATCAGTGATCTGCTCATAAAGTGCTTGCTTTTCCCGGCTAATCATTTCCTGCGGATCGCCACCGGGTCGGCCACCGCCAGAACGCTGGGCAATAACTGACGTAAAAGAAGCAACAAGCATCAAGATGCTAAGTAGGGCATTTTGTAAATTCATCATAGTTTTCATATTAATTTTCATCTTTTAGATTCCGAATCTGATAAAACCCTTCGCTTTAAGTGAATTTTTTTATATCACATCACTTGTAAACTCTCTTTCAATATGGGCTAGATGGACTGATATTAAACCTACTATCCAGACTCTTAAGAAATAGCTTGGCAATGTGTATTCAATGAATTCAACCTAAAGTCCCAGAGCCTGGATGGCGGGGTCATTTTCAGGAAAAGAATAGGCGCGCCAAATGGTTTGATAATCTGTATTTCGCCAAATTACTTCTCCTTCATCCGTGACTTCCCATAGCGTACCGTCTCTGCCTTCAGCGATGAGCGTGGTGCCATTCGCAGTACGCACTGCACTACCCAGCCCCGAACTATATAAATTAGGGTCAGTAAAGCTCCACACCACCGAGGGTTCATTGTCCTGTCCGGCCTCGAGCTGATAAGGTGGATTCAACTGGTACTCAATAATAGCTGATTGATTACCATAGACATTATTTCCGTAAACGAGCATATTGCCGTTTTCCAGTAGATTAGGATAGTGAACCCGGTTCAGGGTAATCTCTCCCACATTATCATAAGCGTCCGGATTGCCAAAGCGATACACCAGACCGCCGCCGACACCATAATTTCCTCCAGAGCTAGAGGCTGCTTCCTCAGTACTGGTGCTATGATCCAGCACCCATACCTCACTGTAGAAGTTGACCGTTAGGTATAGCAAGTCGTTCGTTTCGTCCAGAGTAAGGCCGTTAATGTGCATAAGGTTACCGCCATCATGCGTGCTATTGTAGTTCAGGTCAACTTTATTGGGATTGTCCGCCACCACTCCGTAGTTTTCTTTAGAAGCATCATTGTCTTGGATAAGATGATCGGTTACATGCCACTCCCAGACAATTTCTTGGGTCAGGGGATTCATCTCTACAATAGCTTCCGGATAAATGTCACGGCTGTCCGAAAAACCCATCGCCACGGCCTCGGTGATATTTACCTTTTCCCAAACGGGAAAAATAATATTGCCATTAGACAGATATTCGACATCATGGTGGGCAATATAGTCGTCGCCAGAGGCATAGGTCACTTCCCAGTCTACGGACTGATCGGCGTTTATTTTTCGGAACACTCCTCCGTACCCACCAAAGGTAATTTGGGCATTATCTGCCTTTAGGGCCACCACTAAGCTACCATCATCTAATAAATTAGCGTCATTCCCTAGTGCCCGGTCCATTTGCCAATCAAAAAGCTCGGTGCCGTCGTGGTTAATGAGGTACACTCCCTGACTATCTTGGTCGATGACAAGAAAGAAAGAGGTACTCTCTGTGGTATCCTCATCGGGTACGTCATCGCCAGTCTCATTCAGCGTATCATCACTGCTACAACGTATCAAAAACAAGAAAAACAGGATGGTAGATAATTGTTTTACGGAAGTTACTAATGAAGAAGAAGGTTTCGCTTTCATGTTGTTTTTACTTTCAGGTTTCGGGTTTTGCTGTGCAGTATCACTACTTGTTTTAGCGATACTTTTCTAATAGAATCTCAACTTCACAAGGCTAAAATGAAGAGACTTGTAATGATAAATGTGAGGACTAGTAGTAGTACGAGCAATGAAAATGGTCTGCTCACCGTGGTACTGATTTTATAGTTTTTCATGGTAAGATGTTAATGGGTTGAAGGTCTTTATTTGTTAGACAGCAAAAAGTTGAAAATCCTTTGGTCTTTCTGAAGAAGTCTATCTCAAAAATTAAATTCAGTTTTGCCTTCAGTACTTATCTGCGAATTCGGAAGCAGTAATTTACTCTTTTGGCTTTTTACTGGATTCTCCAGATCAGTATAGGGCTTATGGCCACGGTCAATTAAGGTTCGAGCACTCTGTTCACTGGAGATTAAGCTTAATGCCGTACCAAGCAAAGGGTCAGCGGGGTCGCCGAACGGTCTAGCGTACAACAAGTCGTCTTCCATTGCATAATCTGGAGTAAGCCCTTCGGCAAAATCAGAGGCCCCTACCGCATTAGTATATTTAAGCACGATTGGCATCGCTGCCCAATTGTGGCGAGCTGGTTCTACTAGATCCGGGATAACCCAAGATCCGTAAAACTTTCCAAGAGTAGGTTCACCAACGACAATAACATCCATGTAGGGGTCAAGCCCGCTGATGAGCAGTTCACTGGCTGAGGCGGTGCTACCAGAGGTTAAAAAGTAGATTTGGTTAAGGTTGAGCTGATGACCGGTATTGATAAACGTAGAGACTACGTTTTCAGAACTTTCTCCCTCGTAAAAAATGATGGAAGACGCTAGTTGCTCATTATAATCATAACGAACCAACACTTCTTCACCGCTTACCGCCGAAGTTGGGGCTAATGCACTAGCCAGATACTGCGCTACCTCAATCTCTCCACCGGGGTTATACCGTAAGTCTATCACTACATCAGTGACTCCCGCCTGAGCGAACTCGTCCAGCGCAATATCCAAACTAGTAAGCCAGGCCTGATTGTCGCCCGAGATAAACTCAGCGTATACTAAATAGCCTACTGTTTTGTCAGCCGTACTGATGACCTCTTTATGGAGCACCGGATCGGCTACAATAACCTCAGCCGCTAGCGAGAGCGTTTCGTCAGTGACTATAAAGCCACTATCTTCCCCATAATTAGCTAGTGTGGCCGTATATTGATCTTGAGTGTACAGGTCATAGTAGTTTTCTTCGGTTAGACGCTGCCCATCAATAGCTAGAATAATATCGCCCCGTTGCAATCCGGCTCGCTGAGCCGGAGAATTGGGATACACGTACTCCACAGCAATAAAAATTTCATCGGTGCTCGAGAGCCGACCAAAAAACGGTGAATAGCCCATACTGGTATACACTCCACTAAACTCCTCCATCAACCCTTGGTAATCGTTGGTCATGAAGGAGAAAAGATCAGCCTCATTAAGCTGGGAATAAAAGTAGTCCTCTGGATCTTGTTCGTAGGAGTTGGGTGGCATTACGTAGTCGTTCCAGTAGTAATATTCTCTCATCACCTCGTATACCCAACCCGTAATCAGTATGTTTTGTAGGGTTTGATCAGTATCCTCTACCACAATGGGTGCTACTACTTCCTCATCTTCCTGCCTACAGGAAAAGAATGAAGATAGTATCAGGACGCTGAAAACTGAAAACAACAGATGTGTTCTTTTTTTCATCTTATTATAGGTTAGTGGTCATTATAATTTGTGCGGCCGACGGGGCTGCTCGCGCTGCACTGTCCCGCTGCACAATATTGGATGAATCTTATGCATCGGCCGGCTTTTCGTAGATATGTGTCATTCAAGTTTTTTTCGTACAAACCAAATATCAAAAAATGAGATGGTGCAACTAAGCTGGGTATAGTTTTGTGAAATCAAGTCGGGATGACCATTTACATAATGTTCTACTCCTAATTGGACAAAAGATGATCCGGAAGTTGGGAGCTTGATGCCACCTGTGATACCATTCGTCGTTATTTCCCTTCCAGATAACGTTAGATAATTTTGTTCGTGAAAAACGCCCAGACTATAGCCAATTCGCTGAAGGTATGATAGTGATCTAAGATTGGGTAGTCGCTCCATCCCGAAAGAAACTCGCTGGGCATTCCGTAGTTGATATCCCTGCTCAAACGTAGCACTAGACCAATCATCCATTAGGGCATCAGCACTCAACCGCCATTTTTGCATACTATTCCAAGATATTCCGAAGCCAACCGAAGCTGGTAGAATATAATTATCAGCACTCTCTTCTTCTTCCTCAATAACTTCACTAGCTTGCAACATCTGGTAGGTGTAACTACCTTTTAACCTACTACCCAGATTGACTGTAGACCCTAGCGTAAGCGAAGACTTTTCCCATTGGAGTTCATACTGAACCCCTACATCCAAATTTAAGGTGTGCAGATACGTATTCTGATTTATTTGCCAGTTATCTGTACTGTTAGAGGTAATGTATTGCTCGGCGGTTAAAGGACCAAATATATATGATACATGAGCACCCACTGATAGGTTTCTTAATACAGTGCGGGCTAATCCGAGGTAAACCTGGCTCAATCCACCTACCCCCGTATATTCAGTAATATACTGGCTATTCAGGCCAATAAAGCTAGCTTCATCTACAATATGATAATCCACATTACTATACGGAGCTAGTCCCACCGTGCTAGCCCAGTTGTCGCTCAAACGAAACCAGAGGCTCATTCCTGGAAAATCCAAGTCAACTTCTTTACCAGTAGCGGAATTCTCCTGCTGTACACCGGCGGTAACCATCAGCGATACTTCCGTAAGCTGACTAAACGGAAGGGTTACTGCTGTGTATGAGGCCGGATTGGTGGTGTTGATTGAGTACCCATCCCGTAGTCCAATACCGGTACCACCCAGCGAACGACTGTGAGCAGAGCCTTTCCGGTAGATGCTGCCGATACCAAAGTAGGAGTAGGGTGAGGCTGCTAGAGTTTGAGCTAGAGCCTCACCTCCAATTGTACTACAAAAAAGTAGTAATAGTACCCTATAATCTCTAACCATAGTATTTATGTATCTATCAGTATGATCTCTCCTCTGAATTTTATTATAAGGGAGTAAGTAAGGAGTATCTGGCAGACCTTTCAAAAATTATAGACCAGGCGGCTTAGTAAGATGATCGATAACAGAACTTCACCGATAAACCAAAATTATTATACGCTACGCCCTTCGTGGACAAATTGACTTCTTTAAGGGGTAAAATCTGGGGGTTGGTAGAGATTTTTTTTTACTTTAATGCTTTCTACTCACTTTTGACTTGATCAATCGTAGGCGATTGTTGTGAAGAGATACTGGTTGCTATACGCGATGGTATCTCTTCTTTATTTGCCTACTATATGAGCGTGTTTGGATTTTATTTTTAGAATTTATTATGAGGTGTTTTTCGGACAGACGAGACTCTTTTTGAGGAGGATAGCCTAAGCTATCGTCCGAAAAAAAGGCGAAGTATGGGCGGAAAACAGCCATCAGAAAACTAAAGGATAAAGTTCAAACACGCTCTATGACGTGCGAAAAATATTGAGAGCTAATCCGTATGCGTATTGCTATCATCTTAATCTGTACTTTCGTTTTACTCTTTGCGTCCTGTGAGTATTCCGATTCCATCGGTCTGGATTTTGTAGAAGAGGCTCAGTTTGACGCAGTTTTTTTGGATACTGCGACCGTTAGTGTCTCTACGGTGCTTTTTGATTCTCTTTACACTAGTAGTACTGGTCGGCTGTTATCGGGGTATCATACCGGCGAAACCTTTGGGTCAATAGCTGCTCAAGCATTTTTTCAGGTAGGCCTTGATTCACTGAGCGTATATCCTGACGAAGATCATGCAACCTACGACCGCTTCACCCTGGTATTAGAGTACGATGATTACGCCTATTACGATACCACCCAGCTTCAGACCTTTTACCTGTACTCAGTTACGGAAGATATAGCGTACCGGGAGGATGGTAATCTTTATAATACTAGTGGGTTTGCTTACGATACGATCAACCCTATCGGGATGATCAGTCAATATATCCGACCCCACCGGGCCGGCGGATCGATAGAAATGTCGGTAAGTGATGTTTTGGGGCAAGCTCTTTTTACTCTTGCTCAGCAGCAGGCAGACGTACTTAGCTCCGAAAGTGATTTTCTGGGGCAGTATCCGGGATTTGTGCTGGTACCCGACCTAGCCAATACAGCTATTGTAGGATTTAGTAACTCATCGCATCTCAAATTGTACTACCAACAGGGTGGCGAAGAGCAGGAAATAGTATTTCCTATTGATGACCATATCTATTTCACCCAATTACTTCACGATCGAGGTCAGACAGCATTTACCCTACTTCAGGAGCAGCGATACGAACTTTCTGCCGGGGAAACCGGTCACCAGGCGTTTTTACAGGGAGGGGTGGGAACAGCGATTCGTATAGAGTTTCCCTATCTCAAATCGCTACTTGCGCTTGGTAACGGGGTATATGTGACCGAGGCTTTCCTTAAGCTCAACCCAATTCAGGATACTTTTGATGAAAGTACTCCATTGCCCACTAATTTATCCGTTTATCGGGTAGATGGACTTAACCGCATTGTAAGTACCTACGATTCTGCTTTTACCTTATATATCGATCAGGAGTTTAAAGAAGACACCTATTATTCCCTTCCGGTATCCGGTTTCTTAAACGACCAACTGAGTACTAATGTAGACAATGAAAACGCCTTGCTAATCGTACTTCCGGAAGAGTTTTACCACGCCACTGTTGATCGGATGGTGGTAGGAGGAGCACTGAGCGAAGAGCCCACTTTGTTAGAACTCTTCTTGCTCAAAAACTTCCGAAGGCAGTGATGGTAAAATTACATTTTTGGTACCAACCTAGTTTTTTCGGCAAGTTCACAAAACATCAAATTTTAAAACTGATTTATGATGAATAAAATCAATTTCTTTTCTCGGCTAATGTTATTAACTATCCTGATTGGGCACTCGGCCTGTGAGTCTGATGATACGGAAGAAGTAACTCTCGGTAACTGGATCGAGCGGTCAGATTTTGAGGGGCGTACCCGGGCTAGTTCAGTGTGTTTTGTCGTTGGCGATAGAGTATTTGTAGGTGGTGGTTACAATGGCAGCGACGATGAATACTACGATGACTTTTGGGTTTATGACCCTCAATTAAATTTCTGGCAATCTATTACTTCCTTTCCTGGTGGGGGGCGTAGTAGCGCAGTAGCGTTTAGTATTGGTAGCAAAGGATATGTGGGGACTGGCTTTGATGGCGATGATGAAGTGAAAGACTTCTGGGAATATGATCCGGCGACTAATACTTGGAGTCAGAAGGCAGATTTCGGAGGAACGGCTCGTCGTAATGCGGTGGGTTTTAGTTTGGATGGACATGGCTACATAGGTACCGGC
Organism: Tunicatimonas pelagia; assembly: GCF_030506325.1. Taxonomy (NCBI): domain Bacteria; kingdom Pseudomonadati; phylum Bacteroidota; class Cytophagia; order Cytophagales; family Catalimonadaceae; genus Tunicatimonas; species Tunicatimonas pelagia. The sequence goes on from NZ_CP120683.1 coordinate 6,388,105, forward strand.
TACGATGGCAGCAATACCAAAGACTTTTGGCAGTATAACCCGGCTACCGATATCTGGGTGCAGATACCTAGCTTGGGTGGCTCCAAACGGCAGAGTGCTGTGGCATTTGTTATTGATGACAAAGCATATGTTGGTACCGGCACCAATAATGGTTCTTATGAGTTTGATCTCTGGGAGCTAGACGCGACTTTAGTAGGTACCGATAACTTTCCCTGGGTTGAGAAAGAAGAACTGGATGCCGAGGATGATTATAACCTAATCCGTACCGGGGCAACCGCGTTCAGCCTAAACAGTATTGGGTATCTGATAGCCGGTTCTCAAGGTAGTATTCTAAGCACAGTATGGGCCTATAACCCTCGCTCAGATGTTTGGGAGCAAAAGACAGGACTAGAAGGTGCGGCTCGCGACGATTTGATTGGCTTTACAGTGAGCGAGAGATCATTTGTCGCTTTAGGCAAAAACGGCAGCTCTTATTTCGATGATATCTGGGAGTTCTTCCCGAACGAAGAATATGATGAAGATGACTGATTTATATTTTTTCAGGCATGATATGCGTCATTTTACGTTCATGTACTAGTAAGATAATCAAAGGAGGCTATAAATTTCAGGTTTAGTTGAAATACGTTAGCTAATAATGACCAAATTAGATTGAGATGCTTGCCTTAATCAGGGACAAATACATTAACGTACTTTTTCATCTTTTTATCATCTTGCTGATGGTCATGTCTGCCCTAACAAGAGAAGGCAACTTTACGCTGGACCGGGGATTCTATCTGGTGCTGATCATGATCCCGTTTTATTTTATCAATATAAACTACTTAGTCCCTCTGTTTTTGAAAAAGGGGAACTATGGTATGTACGCCTTCGTCATTTTTGCCTCTTACCTATTATTTCTACTGGTTCAGCATGCTGCATTTCAAGGGCTGACCAATGCTGAAATAATCTCTTTACCCAGGCGGCCACCCAGACCGGGCCCTCCTCCGCCTCGAGGGTGGTTAGCGGACATCATCCCTGGTTTTGGCAACTTCTTTCTCTTCCTACATTTTATGGTTATGATCTTGCTGGGGGTCTGCTTTGAGATGATTATGGAGTGGGAAAAACAAAAGAGAAGGTACCAGGAAAGCCAAAAGGAAAAAGCGTCTACTGAGCTTTCATTTTTAAAATCTCAGATCAACCCCCATTTCTTTTTTAACACATTGAATAACATTTACGCGCTGGCGGCGGCTAAATCAGACAATACCGAAGAAGCTATTCTGATGCTCTCCAGTATGATGCGCTACGTGCTATATGAAGCTGGTACCGATAAAATAGAATTAACGAAAGAAGTGCGGTTTATCGAGAACTATATCTCTTTGCAACAGATCCGCTTTTCTGCGAAGAAAGACATCACGATCTCATTGGATATCTCTGGAGCGATCAATAACTTTCAAGTTGCACCCATGCTATTTCTACCCATCCTTGAGAATGCTTTCAAGCACGGTATCTCCTATAAAGAAAAATCCTTTGTCGCTATTTATTTATACACTAGCGACCGAGATCTTCAGTTTACCGTTGAAAATAGCATACCGTTGAGTAGTCCTGATCTGGAAAGTAGCCAAAATAGTAAAAGCGCAGGTATAGGATTAGAAAATATTAGAAAGCGATTACAATTACTGTATCCTGATACGCATGAGTTTGAGACGATTACGAATAATAAAGAGTATATGGTACAACTAAAACTCTATCAGGTGGCATGATACGATGCGTCGCAGTAGATGATGAGCCTCTAGCCCTCAATCTAGTTCAAAGCTATATTGAGAAGGTTCCTTTCTTAACGCTGGTAGAAGCCTGCGAAAGTGCCTACGAGGCGATGGATCTATTGAGTGACCACCCGATTGATCTGATACTACTGGATATTAATATGCCTGACTTATCCGGTATTCAGTTTGTTAAAACCTTGTCCCATCCGCCCGCCGTCATCTTTACTACCGCCTACGAGCAGTACGCATTAGAAGGGTATGAACTCAACGTAGTTGATTACTTACTAAAGCCCTTTTCTTTTGAACGGTTCTTAAAGGCGGTCAACAAAGTGAAACCCGATCAATTTACAACTTCAACGGCAAAAGCCAGTAGTAATCAAACGCCCCTGCCTGCCCCCCAGACGGATTCGGCGAGTGATTATATGCTGGTACGGGTGGAACATAATATCGTCAAAGTAAGCCTAAACGACATCTTATATATTGAAGGATATAAAGATTACGTCAAGGTCTATACCACTACCGAAAAGCCGTTGCTCACGATTAAAAGTATGAAAGATGTAGAAGGTATGTTATCTGGTAAAGGGTTTATTCGGGTACACCGCTCTTATATTGTTGCCCTGAATAAGATCGACTCGCTACGAAATAACCGCATTATGGTCCATGAGAAGAATATTCCCGTGGGCGAAACCTACCGGGAGCAATTTTATGAAAAGTTTATTGAGGGAAAACTGTAAGAGGCATAAAAGATATATAATGCCGTTCTACTGCCCCATAGTTGGTGGGTGTATACGATGAAAAACGGTGGGTAGAGCACGTTAAAATGATCATTTTTGAGAAGCGAAACCGACATCATCCAAGCCATTGCCAGCGGAAAGGAGCGCGCGTTAGCCATGCTGTACGAACGCTATTCCGAGAAAGTCTACAATACTGCGTTGAGCTATACTAAAAATGCCGAAGATGCCGAAGAAATCACCCAGGATGTTTTTGTAAAAATCTTTCGGAAGGCAGCAACATTTGAGGGTAAGTCCTCTTTAACTACGTGGATTTACCGGATTGTCGTGAATACGTCGCTTACCTATGTAAAGAAAAGAAACAGGTTCTCATTTTTTACCAGCCCCCCCAAGCCTTCCGAAAGCATTGACTTTGTGCATCCGGGTGTTCTGTTAGAAAACAAAGAGAACGCCTTCGCCCTTTATAAAGCGATGGATTGTTTACCGGATAGTCAAAAAACGGCTTTTATCTTAAGTTTTATTGAGGAGCTACCCCGGCAAAAAGTAGCCGATATTATGAAAGTATCGTTAAAGGCCGTAGAATCGCTTTTGCAACGAGCGAAAAAAAACATGCGGTCAGAACTGGAAAAAGTATATCCACACCGAAGGAATCCGAAGAATTAATTGTCTAACCGAAAAAAGCGTATGTCAAACAATGACCAAGAAAAATGGGTGGAAGCGGTTTTTCAGAGTATGAAGGGCAGCCGAAGGGCAACACCAAGTCCCGAATTATTTTCCAAAATTCAAAGCCAGATTGAAGACTCAAAAAGTAAGGTTGTACCGTTGTATCCTTGGAGATACGTAGCCGCTGCCGTAGCAGTGCTCTTTGTCAACGCAACTGCCTTAATTTATTATAATCAACCGGAAGAAGTGTCTAGTGATAGTATGGTGGTAGCAGAGGATGGCTACGGTCAGCCGTTAATCTCTTCGTACCAGATTTACGAATAATGCGTCAGCTTACCCTTTATAAGTATACCACCGGGGGGCTACTCCTGCTGAATATAGCAGTTCTAGCGTTCTTTTTACTCGCAAAACCTAAGCCTCCCCGTCGTCCCCCCTCCGATAATTTTCAGTCGAGAGTAATCAATATGCTCGATTTAACCGACCAGCAAGTACCCACTTTTAAAGAATTAGCGAATGCCCACAATCAAAAAATGAGATCAATCAGAGGTCAGCAGCAACAATTGCTTTTGCCTTACTTTGAAAGTCTTACCGACTCTTCCATAACAATAGACCAGGAAGGCGTATTGAGCCAAATCCAACAATTAGAAAAAGAAAAGATCGAGGTAACCTACCAACATTTGCAAGATTTAAAATCAATGCTAACCAAAGAACAATTAGCTGATTTTGAGGAATTTGCTGATATGCTGATTGGTAGGCTACTCATTGATACGAAAAAAAATCCACCTCCCCCGAAGGATTTTGAGTAGTTGATAGTCTAAAGGGAAAATAACTATTCAACGCTAATGAAATATTCCGTTTTTTTCCCTTCCATCTTCTTCTTTGCCATGTCCACTCCTTTCGTCTCTTCCTGTCAAGAAGACGAAACGTCACCTTCTGGCGATGACACCGATACCATCGTGGACGTAGATCCTGACCTTATACTTCAATGGGCAAAATTATTTCTGCTATTCACTTTTTTCACTTTTAGTCTTAGCGTATCGGCGCACGATGGCGGACATGGGCATGAGCATACGACCCGATGGATCGTTGACAACGATACGATCGAGGCTACTTTCTTGAAATTAGTAGCAGGCAAAGTGTTTCTAGAAACGAAATCAGGAGAAATTTCCATTCACCAATTAGGCTCTTTCTCAGCAAAAGACCAACAACGGATTCGCCAGAAAGTAGCCTACATTGAGGCACTTAATCAAGGTGCTACTGAAGTCGCCCTGCATAACCATGATACCTGGATAGATGTATCTTCTAGAAAAAGCCAAGTGCTGACAGGGCTATTGGTGATTTCTGCGTTTCTCTTTTTTATTCTCAAGCGGAAAAAGCAACGAATAGCTAACACCCTGTTGTTCCTATCGCTGCTGGTGCTATTGGCCTGCGACGAAGATGACACTACTTCCGATACTGATACGCCGGATACTCCTTCCTCGGTTCCGGCAAACGATGTCGCTGCGTTAGCATCCATCTTTGGTCAATTTTCCAATGTCACGACCAGCTCAGATGATACCTACTTTTATGTTTCATCTACTGGAATTCCTGAGCACGATATGATGGTCGGTATCACCAATTGGCAACAACAGGTACCCATTCCTCATGATTATTCCGGGGCTAATAGCTGGGCTTTCCCGATACAACCGGTACTAGCCGATACGCCATTATTGTCCTCCGAACACTTTATGCGGGGAGCTATTGCTATTGCAGTCAATGGAATACCCATTTTCAATCCCTTAAACAACCGGGGCGAAGATGCCCTGGCTATTGGTGAACTTGACGATTGGGGCGGACATTGCGGAAGAGCCGACGACTATCACTATCATGTTCCGCCTACCCACTTGAAATCTACGGTTGGTGCTGATCAACCGATTGCCTATGCGTTGGACGGCTTCCCGATTTACGGTGAAACAGCCGATGAGTTGGATGAGTATCTGGGGAAATTTAACGAAGACGGTTCCTATCAGTACCATACTACCAATGAGCACCCTTATTTCATAGCCGGAATGCGGGGTGAAGTTACCCTCGATCCCAACACCACAGCCCCCGAAGATCAAATTCTACCGCAAGCAATGACCCGAGAGGTGAGACCCGCACTAACCCCTTTGCCGGGAGCCGAAATTGTCAGCTTCACATCCACGGGTACCAACGCGTATTCGCTGGAATATCAGATTGGAACCGAGGTATATTACACCAACTATAGCTGGGATGAAAATGGATTGTATACCTATGAATATGTTGACAGCGAAGGTAATGTGACTACTGAAACCTACCAGCGATAAAACTTAAACCCTTTAAACGATTAAAAATGATACATAATAAGATTGTATACATCATGGCTTTGTTTTTCGTCATCCTATCGTGCTCAAATTGTAGTGAAGATGACTCCAATGGTAATGACCCTGATCCCGATGACGATAATCCTGTTACGGGTGATTACTCCGGTACGGCCTCAGTGACGCAGGGGCTGGCGAGTACCACCGTAGATAATTTATTTTCTGATGGTCAACGAGTGGCGGGAGTGGGTACCGTTACGGCGGACGATAACTCAGTTTGGACCGTACCCGCTGAGGTGAACTATGATAACAGCTCGTTCCCCTTCGCGCCTGATCTGCACAATACCTACGGGACGCAATATGCCACTGCTGCTGAGGCATTAGCGTCTTTTGATGACAATAACATTGTGGAAGTTGATGCCGATGGCGAAGTGATTACTGGGTATATTTTCGCGGATAATTATTTCGAACTCTATGTCAATGGCCTACCCGTAGGGAAAGATGCCGTTCCTTTCACGGAATTTAATTCTCACATCGTAAAGTTTAGGGTTTCTTTGCCCTTTACTATTGCCATGAAATTAGTGGACTGGGAAGAGAACTTAGGCTTGGGCACCGAAACTAATCAAGGTAGTGACTATTATCCGGGTGACGGAGGAATGGTTGCCGTATTTAAGGATGCCTCTCAAAATACGATAGCCACGACCGGAAGCGAGTGGAAAGCCCAAACATTTTATACCGCCCCCATTAAAGATTTAGGCTGCCCCTCGGAAAGTGGCACCACCCGAAGTTCGGCCAACTGCGATACGGATAGTGAAAATGATGGATCCTCGTTTTACGCTTTACACTGGGAGATACCGGAAACCTGGATGAACGAAGATTTTGACGATGCCGATTGGCCCAATGCCACTACCTATACCAACGAAACGATCGTCGTCAATAACAAGCCATCCTATATGAGTTTTACGGACGTGTTCGATGATACTGAGGATGATGCCGAGTTTATCTGGTCAACCAACGTCATCTTAGATAACGAAGTGATTGTGCGATACACCGTTGAGTAATATAGAAGACCTTATCAATTTTAGGACAGTATACAGATCAACAGTATGGTTTATTGTTAAATAAAGAGTAACCATCTCGTTTTGAAGGTTTATGAACAAGCTGATCAATACGCGACTGACAAATACGAAAAAAAATCCACCCAGCCTGAAGGATTTTGAGTAAACGGTGGTCTAAAGGGAAATTAACTTAAAAGATATTCTTATGACAAAATCAGTTTTCCCTCTTTCTATCATCCTTGGATTATCCACTTATTTTTTCACGTCCTGCGATGAAGATGATGACGTAACAGATAATTCCGACCCAAATGATACCGGTAGTATCAATACGCCACTTTCCGCATTTGACGAATTTAACTCCGATGCGGTTACTATTTCTTTTGATGGTGATGAAATTATCATTGAATCAAATGGTCGGCCCAACCATACTACTCCATACTGGGAAGAGTCGGACTCCCTTTACATCGAACCCGTAGTGGCTATCGCTCAGACTCCTGGTCGTATTGGTAGCTTTCGCGATCGTAGTTTTACGCTTACTGCTTCAGCCGCACCTGAAATAGCCTCCTCGAGCTCAGCCACAGGTTTAGGGCCCATTGGCATCTCGGTAACGGGTGTCCCTATTTTCAATGATACTGAAGGACCCAACCGACCCATAGAGGAAGAGATTGCCGAAACATTTGATTATGCGGGAGGTCACGTGGGGCCCCTCAGGCTATCACTACCATTCCGAGTCTTCGGATGTTCCTGAAAATACAGCGCTTTCTTACGATGATGAAAAATTGATAGGAATCATGTCAGATGGCTTTCTATTATATGGAAGAAGAGAAATGGATGGTTCTTATCCTACAGATTTAGATGAATCAGGAGGGCATTATGGAGCGACACAACACAGTAACGGTGAGGAATTTTACCATTATCACATCATCAATGAATTTTATTTCGGATCTGTAATCGTCCTTTTTGGAGTGGATTTGCAAGGCACACCTAATAGGATACTTTAATACATTCACCCTAGTCACCATTAAGAATCTTGCCTATCAGCAGACAGGTTCCGTCTTTTTATGTAGCGGAACCCGAATTTGTAAACACAATGATTGGTGCTTTACTGATGGATACGAAAAAAAACACCTCCCCCGAAGGATTTTGAATAGTTAATGGTCTAAAGGGAAATTAACTTAAAAGATATTCTTATGACAAAATCAGTTTTCCCTCTTTCTATCATCCTTCTTGGGTTATCCATTTATTTTTTCACTTCCTGCGATGAAGATGATGACGTAACAGATAATTCCGACCCAAATGATACCGGTAGTATCAATACGCCACTTTCCGCATTTGACGAATTTAACTCCGATGCGGTTACTATTTCTTTTGATGGTGATGAAATTATCATTGAATCAAATGGTTTGCCTAACCACACTTCTCCCTACTGGGAAGAGACGGAACCCCTTTATATTGAACCTGTGGTGGCTACACGCTTTACTCCCGGTCGTATTGGTGGCAATCGTAGCTTTGTGCTTACCGTTCCTGCTGCACCAGAAATAGCCTCTTCGAGTACCGCTACAGGACTAGGTCCTATTGGTATTTCGGTCACGGGCGTTCCTATTTTCAACGATACCGAAGGAGAGAATAGACCCATAGAAGAAGGGATTACGGAAACATTTGATTATGCAGGGGCTCATAATGGCCCTTCGGGCTATCACTATCATGCTGAGTCTGCGGATGTTCCTGAAAACACTATGCTTTCTCACGATGATGAAAAATTAGTGGGTATTATGTCGGATGGCTTTTTATTATACGGAAGAAGAGAGATGGACGGATCGTACCCTACGGATTTAGACGAGTCTGGTGGTCATTTTGGGGTAACTCAGCATAGTAACGGCGAGGAGTTTTACCACTATCACATCATTAATGAATTTTATCTAGGAAACTTAATCGTCCTTTTTGGGGGTGATTTGCAAGGCACACCCAATAGGATATTTTAATACATCCCGTAATTTCTCACCTAAAAGGAATCAATGAAGTCTATCACACCAATCGTGTTTTTAGTAAATGTACTGATGGTAAGTTGTGCCGAAAAGAGCAAAACGAAAACTTTACCTATCTCTATCTCGACGGGCACTTCGGTAGAAATACCGAATAGAACTGTTGAGAAATCTTTACTACACTATAAAAATGAAACCTCGCTATGGACATTGAATGACCAACCTTATTCCGGTTATATAGTAAGTTTTCATCAAGACAGTACGCTAAAAGAAAAAATGGGCATCTTGAATGGAAAAAAACAAAATCAAGCCACTCGGTGGTATCCGGATGGGCAGTTGAAACAAGTGGCAAATTATCATGAAGGAAAACTACACGGAGAGAAAAAAATGTGGTTCTTAGACTCAAGCCATATCTTAATTGCCCACTTAGATTACCATTTAGGAAAGGCGCACGGAGAACAAAAACAGTGGTATCCGACTGGTGAGCTTTATAAAAAATTGAATTTAGATATGGGTAGAGAAGAGGGCATTCAGCAGGCATTTAGGAAAAATGGTGAGCTATACGCCAACTACGAAGCGAAAAACGGTAGAATATTCGGTCTAAAAAAAGCAAAGCTTTGCTACGGACTAGAAGATGAAAACATACAATATGAAAAATAGTAGTATCCTTTTTTTAGCGATGATTGGCTTCATGGCCTGTCAAGAATCACAGCAAAACCAAAGCAGAGTGGAAACCCTTCCTTTTTATGATGAAGCTACCTTTACTCCCCATTGGATTACTTCAAACGATGCTGTATTAGATACATTTCATCGTATTTCACCTTTTCGCCTGATCAATCAAGAGGGGGAAACCGTTACCGAAAAAGACTTTGAGGGCAAAATTTTTGTCGTAGATTTTTTCTTTACCATTTGCCCCGGTATTTGTCCTAAGATGACTGCTAACATGATGATACTGCAAGAAGAATTTATAGAAGATGATGAAATATTGTTATTATCACATTCTGTAATTCCTGAGAAGGATTCTGTTCCTGTTCTAAAAAGCTACGCGGAAGATAAAGGCATTTTATCGCACAAATGGCATTTAGTTACTGGAACGCAACGAGAAATCTATAAATTGGGTAGGCAGGATTATTTCGTTGAAGAAGATTTGGGCTTGAGCAAGGGAGAAGACGAATTCTTGCACACCGAAAATTTTGTATTGATTGATAAAGATAGACACATTAGAGGAATTTATAATGGTTTGAAAAAGACCTCTATTAATCAATTGATTGCTGATATAAAAACGCTGAAAAAAGAAAAATGACTCTTGTTAACAATGAAAGGTTCTTGTGGCTGAGACGGTTTAACATGGATCATGTGTTGACTGATGCAATGGAATTGAGCTGAAAAACCTGAGTGCTATTGTTGGGATTCGGAAGGCTGAAAATAGCTTACCTACCATGGTGCTGAGATGTCAATATTAGAAGTTCGAAGTGACAGTAAAATTTAAAATCCTACCGAGCGTCGGGTGCCGATAATCCCGTCCCTTTATGTAGCGGAACCCAGTTGGCCTATCGCTCTTTACGATGGTTGTTCAATGGCTCACTTCCTTTAGTCTTACTCATCCCGGCGGGGCACCGCTAGTCTAGCGCATCATTCAGCTAGTGCTACATCCTGATGCTCCATTATTCCCCAGGCTTCGTACATCAGATTACTCTTTTGCACACTGGGGTAGACTTGCAGCGGTAGCTCGCTGACTCAGAATTGCGATTGCTATCGCTCACTGAGATTTTTAACTGCGACTTCTTGTCGCACTGGGTTCTGCTGCTTATGAGGTCCACCCCGCAAAGCATGAAAATATTGATGTTCAACTGTGGTATAACCACCGGCATTTCTTTAATGTGGCTTTGTACGAAGAAGTGGCTGAGCATGCGTTGGAATTTATTCAAGCGAAGCTGGGGAAGTTTCCGTACGAACAAATCCGAATTGTTGAAATCCCCTACTACCAGGAGTCATTTTACAGCTTTCCGGGTACTATTGCTATTTCCGAAAAGGAAGGTTGGTACGCCGACACGACCGGTTTACCTGAGAAAGCCTATATCTATCATTCGGTGGCTTCTCAACTCATGAAGTAGTGGTTGTACCAACGTATAAAAATAGCCGATGTGCAAGGAGCCATCGCTCTTTACCAGCTCATAAAAGCCGTAGGTGATACAGCCTTTTTCGAGACTTTGATAGATATTACCGAGCAAGAGGATAATCAGTTGACCTTTCAGGATATCTACCAGCGTAGTAAGTGTATGATTGAAAATCCTCAGGACGTAGAAGATATTGTGGTTATGATTGAGGACTGAATGTGTTGGGTTACAGAACCGATACAAGCGAAATAGAAGCATTGCCGACTGCTGATCGCTTTCCCCTTTTGCTTGGTCTATATCTCTGGTTGTCAATCAATCAAAGCTTTTCAATCACCATTTGCTTCGTAATGCCGGCCCGCCTCATGCGGTACTCGAGGGTGGAGGGCGGTATTCCGAGCATCTCTGCCGCGCCGTGCTTGCCACTGATCTTGCCTTGGCACCGCTTCAGGGTTTCAAAAATGAGTTCGGTCTCGGCAGCTTGCAAGGTTTTGAACTCAAAAGTACGTTTATCTTTTGCGCTCGCTGGCCGGGCGTTTTCCAGCGCTAATTGTAAGGGTTTACCTGCTTGGGATAGAAGCACGGATCGCTCAATGACGTGCTCCAGCTCACGTACATTACCGGGCCAAGGGTAGTTGTTCAGCAGATTCTCAGCGGCTTTGGCCATGCCCGTTAGTCGCTTGCCGGTTTTATTCTCGTATTTCTCTAAAAAGTAGCGCGCTAAGGCTGGAATATCTTCTCCGCGCTCCCGTAGTGGTGGAAGTTCAATCGGAAAAATACTTAATCGGAAAAACAGGTCGGATCGAAAGTTTCCCTCTTTTACCTCATGCTCCAAATCGCGGTTGGTAGCAGCGATAATTCTGGTATTAATGCGAATCGTTTTGTTGCCGCCCAGCCGTTCAAATTCTTTCTCTTGGATGGCTCGGAGGAGCTTAGCCTGAAGTTCTATGGGGAGCTCGCCGATCTCATCTAAGAACAACGTTCCTTCGTGGGCTAATTCAAATTTTCCAATGCGCCGACTAGTAGCTCCCGTGAAGGCCCCTTTTTCGTGACCAAACAGCTCAGATTCTACCAACTCACGCGGCAGGGCAGCACAGTTTACCTTAATTAATGGTTTTGATTTGCGTTCGGAAGCGTTGTGCAGCGCCCGGGCGATAAGCTCTTTGCCAGTGCCGGTTTCCCCCAGAATAAGCACCGTAGTATCCGAGTTCATCACAATCTTCACTTTTTCAAACACCTGTTGCATGACCGCACTGGAGCCGATCATCTCCGAGAAATTGTATTGTTGTGCCACTTCTTCGGTCAGGTACGCCTTTTCTTCTTTCAGTAGCTTGTTGAGCGAAAGCAGTTCTTCGTAATCCATCGATTTTTCCAGCGATTGGGCAAACGATGGGGCAATGCGCTTGAACATTTCAATGTGACTATAATGATAAACCTCGGATTTTTTGCTATTAAGATAGATGTAGAACGGATGGTCCTTCACTCGCATGGACAGTGCAAGTACACTGTTAAGGTGGAGTTTTTCCAAAGAGCCTTTCCGAATGGGGTTGAGGTAGCGGCCTGCTTCGGCTTCTTTTCTGATTTCCAGGATAAAGGGAAGGTGATCTTCCTCTTCTTTTAGTACTCGGTTAAAGACTGAAAGATCAAGCTGACTCATCCGTAAAAAGTCCAGCAGGGTGACTTTCCGGTATTCGTTGAACCCGATTTTTTCAAAGCCAGTTGATATCTCGGTCATTCCTTCTTTGTCGTAATAAAACCCGATGAAATCTGCCGGAAATAGCTTTTCTATTGCTTGAGCAAACTTACGCTGGCGGGCCTCCCACTTAGTTTCTTTGTTAAGGCTATCGATCAACGAGATTTGTACACTTTTCTCAAGGTTGCGCTGCGCTATCTCTTCATTGGCCAGGACATTACTCACGGCGACCGATAGTTGTTCGGCAATGGCTTGGAACAGCGAAAAATCTTTCTCAGTGTAAAAATCTTCTTGCTGAGACCAGAAGCACAACATGCCAATAGCTTCTCCGCCCTGCTTCAAGGGACCACCTATGATGTGCGTGAGTCCCTCTTTCTCTAGTTTTGCATAATGTGGATGGCCGGGATACTCATCCATCAGTGCGTGTAGCGACTTTATCAAGGGACCTTTCTCAATGAAATTATCTACACCTGCATTACGCTCTAGCCAGCCCTCAACGTGATAGTCCAGAAAAATTCCGAATCGCTCGTCAACTGCCAAATCACGCTGGTACTGCTGGGTTTCGTCGTAGACAAATACCCCGAGGTCATCAAATGGAAAAACAGGTTTTATGCTTTTTACAATGGTTCTGAACAGGTCTTTGCGATCTTTTATGGCAGCGACTGCTTCGCTAATGCCTAACAAAGTTTCCTTGAATTGTTTTTCTTCAACTAATTGTTCGTTGGCAATAATATTGTTCAACGCCACGCTTAACTGATCACAGATGGATTTGAATTGAGGCAGGGATTGATCAAAAAAATATTCGGTTTTACTCCAGAAATAGAGCAAGCCGATAGTCTGACCCCCGTGATTGAGTGCCGCACCGATGACACTTTTAAAATTACGTATCTCAGGGTTTTGAAAATGGGGATGATCCAGTTTTTCATAAATATCGGCTCCCATTACGATAAGCTTATGATCTATGATATGCTTACTTGCCCCAGTGATAGGCATCCAACCTCCAAGCCTTTCTTCCTTGAGTGCGGCATTAATGCCAATATCGTAACTGTAGTCTACCACCAGGTCACGCTCCATTTGCCGATCTAGGTCTAAGTGAAATAAGCCAGCATCACTAAAGGGAAAGACTTGTTGCAAACGGTCGAAGATAGCACGCACCAATTCCGGACCGGTATTGATATTAGCGATAGATTCGGTGATCTTGAGTAGGTTTTCCGTCTTTTGCTTTTCTTCTAAGACTTGCTCATTGGCCAATACATTGCTCACTGCTACGGCCAACTGATCGGCAATGGCTCTAAAAAGAGCAAAGTTTCTTGCATCAAAGGTGTTTTTTTCAATAGAATTGATATTTACCGAACCCAAAACCTGATTTCCGATTTTTAATAGTGCATATAGCCCATACTCATGCTTGAATTCTCTAATTAATTTAAAATGAATCCACTCGGGAAATTGCTCTTTAACCTTAGGATAGTGAATCAACAACAGCCCATCTTGCTTTTTGAGCTCACCGATCAACCAGTTGATAGGTGAACCATGGTATGCAATTTTTCGATTGGTATTAAAATTTGTGTTTAATTCTTTATTTTCTTCAGAAGGGCTGATATCAGGATTGGTCACCATGAGGTCTTCTAGCCAATCTTCTTGTTCATTAATAATGATAAGTCCAGCATCGTAAAATGGAATGATTGATTTTATTTTTTCAAAAATGAGTTTTAGTAATTTATTTCTATCCTGAACGTGCGCAACCGCCTCACTGATTCCCAACAGAGTTTCCTTAAACTGTTTTTCTGACAACACCTGCTCGTTGGCTAAAATATTCGCTACTGCAATGGAAATCTGCTCGGCGATTGACTTAAAAAACGTGGTGTGTTTTTTGGTATAGAAATTTTCTTCGGTAGAAGTAAAACAGAGCATACCAAAGACTTTCCCGCCAGAAACGAGGGGGCCACCAATGAGCGATTTGAGACCTCCCTCCATCATATATCGGTGATGTGGATGTGGCGCATTTTTATCGAGCTGCTCTATAGAAATGGACATTGGCCCATTTTGCATTAACCAATCTACCGAAGAACCCTTATGAGGAAATAGTGCGTGCTTACCAAGATGTTCTTCTACTTGTTTCTGCGATACTGAACGATCAAAGACAGATTCATCAATGAGCTCGTAGTGCGTTTCTCCGTTATCATCAAGTGCGAATAATCCTAGCTCATCAAAGGGAAATACGGGTTTAATGGTATCGAAAATGGTTCTGTAGAGTTGTTGGGTATTGTTGACCGAGGCTACGGCCTCGGTAATTTTAAGCAAGGTATTGCTGAAGTTTTTTTCTTCGAGTAGTTGTTCATTGGCCAGTACGTTACTGACCGCTACGGCCAACTGGTCAGCAATGGCTTGGAAAAGGGGAAAGTGGTCTTCTGAATAATAGTCGCTGCTTTTGTGCAAAAAGCACAGTAAGCCAATGGTTTGATCACCGAACATCAGTGGCCCGCCTATAAATTGTTGAAGCCCTTCTGCTTTTATTCCCTTCCACTGCGGGTTAGCATAGATCATCGATTGGTCTTCAACATCAAATATTGTTGGCTGCGTAGCGTAGATCCAACTCTGAGGGTCATTGCCCGAATAGGGCCAGGGGCCTAACAGGTTAGACTGAGCGGCTCTATCTTGTAGTTCATCTAGTGTGCCTTCGCCTAGCAACTCATAAAAGATGTCTTTTTTAGCATCAACTACGAAAAGTCCGGCGTGCTCAAAAGGGAAGATACTTTTTACTTCCTCGAAGAGTGCTTTTAGTAAATCAGTTCGGGTACGGGTTTTCACTAAGTGGGTGCTAAGACGTAGCAAGGTGTCCTTCTCATCCAGGGTTGACTCTAGTGGCATAACTATTTCTCAATTATTAGGGGCTACAAATTCAAGAATTCTCGACTATTGGGGAATAATACAAGAACTTAAAACTAGATGAATAGTTATGGAATGGTATTTAAGTGGCTTACCATCAGGTACTTATCAACAAGCATTGATTTTAAGTATTCATCGGTACCGCAGTTGATCTACTAATTGTAAATCAATCGCCGTTTGCTATGGATGAGTTAGGAAAAATATCATTGGTAGAAGAAATCTACAAGCACCCTTCGCAGGTGCCCATTCACCGAAACCCCGTACTATTAGTAATTACTTACTTCGATATAGACCAAGGTACCCAACAGAGCTTTTGCTTTCGCTTTCGTTATGACCACCATCCCCGAAGCAAACCATTGCTGCTGGGCACCGAAAACGGAAGTTGTGGTGAGTATTTTTGCCAACCCGGTCAACCCTTGGTTTTCAAGGAGCTGGGGTGCCTCACCGATACCCTAAGTTGTCTGATCTCCATTCACTTGGTGAGAGAGCTTCGGGCCAACGGGCACGCCGATGTTAACCATGTTCATCATATGGCTATCTCGCTGATGAGTTATTTGATGAAGAAGTACCGGGATTTCAAGCTTCAAGGGCAACAAAACCAGACCGGGGGTATTGCCCCCTTTCGCCTTCGTAAGATCGAGGAGTATGTCCTTAGCCATATTTCATCCCCCGTTAGCATCGCCGAATTAGCGGAGATTGCGGGTACAAGCGTCTATTACTTCGTCCGCACGTTTCGGCAGTCGACTGGGGAAACGCCCCATCAGTTTATCGCCCGCCACAAAATGAACCGGGCCAAGGAGCTGCTCACCCAAACCAATATGAAGATCATTCAGATTGGCCTGGAAGTAGGGTACGATGATCCGGGACACTTCGCCCGGGTATTCAAGCGACACTTGGGAATCACTCCCTCGGGGTTTCGTAAGATACTGCAAACGTAGAATAGCAACATCGCTAAAGAAGGCGGATGCGAATCTTTAGCGCAACAAATCCCTACTTCAACAAAATAGTCTCATAAACTCGGTAAATAGATCGCCTTCTTTACTCAGGTAAGTACAACGATACGCTTGCTTACCACGGAGTACTTCCTACTTGACAGGTCGTACAGCAGAATTGACTACAAAACTGGATCAAGAGAATAAATTACTAAATGTAAAAACCACCTACACTATGAAAACCGTTAATCAAACATTTTCAAAAGAGCAACTCGTTAAGTACTGGACGGTCATCGGTATCGTATTGCTGGTAGCCTCGGTAGCCCAACCTATCGTCGCTTCTTTACTGAGCGATATTCCTCCGGAGGAGCTTCTATCGCCCATGACTAGCATGATGGGTAATCGCCCGATGCCTGAAGAGGTCACCGCCCTGTTTGCCGGGGTATTTTCCAACATTGAGTTCTCGCTGGCTTTCGCCGCCCTTAAGCTACTATTAGGAACATCCATTCTTTTGGCCGTTCGCTCTATAGATAAGTCACTCTGGGCTCGAAAAGTCCTGGAGGGGGTAGCACTCTTCGGGATAGCCGCTTTCGTTGGCATTGGTCTTTTCTTCGTTTATTCTTCATTCGTCATCGCTAGTGCGATGGATATTCCCATCGTTATGACCATCGTCATGAGTTTGATGGGTCTGGTGGTAGCCTACTTTCCCGTCCGATGGCTGTGGAAAAATTATGTTAGCCTTCGGCAACAGCCCCAGGTTGCCATCATGTAAGGCATACCTTCCTTTATTGAATATCATCAATAGCTGAACAACTCTATTACTATGGAAACAATCGACACTGGGATACAGGATACCAACCGTGAGAGCGTCGCTTACTTGCTGAACATGCTATTGGCCGATGAGCATGTGCTTTACCTAAAAACCCACAACTATCATTGGAATGTGAAGGGAATGCACTTCCAATCGCTACACCGCTTTTTTGAGACTCAGTATCAAGAGCTGGAAGAGATTATTGACCAGGTTGCCGAACGCATCCGGGCCATCGGTCATTACGCTACGGCCGCCATGAAGGACTACGTGAAAATAACGCGCCTACTGGAAACCAATCACGAAGACGGTTCAGCCGAAACAATGCTTCAGAACCTTCTGCAAGATCACGAGACGATTATCCGGGTTCTTCGGAAAAACCTGGTGGAGGAGGCGGATAAGTACCGGGATATGGGTACTAGCGATTTTGTAACGGGGCTGATGGAACAGCATGAGAAAATGGCCTGGATGATTCGCTCGTATCTAGGATGAGTTGACAATATGAAGCACAACCAAAATATCAACACCCAGGGGCACCAGTATATGCACGATCTGCGGAACGTGATCGGGAGCATACTTTCTCTGAGCGACTTATACAGTCGGGAGGTGAAACGAAAGGTAGTTGGCTTATCCGTTAACTATCCGGACCTGATTCGTAGCCAGTGCCAGCAAGCCCGAAAGCTGATGGACTGTTTCTGCGAGGAACAGCAAAACGATGAAGTACGACTACCCTCACCGGCGACCAAGTTGGAGCTCCGTCCCCATGACTTGGTCGCCTACCTGGCGGAAAAGATTGTCTTATTCCGGGCTACCGCGGCCCAACACTGCCTGCGTTTTTCATCCGTGCTACCTGATCGCGCTTTAATTGTCAACATGGACTCGGTACAGTTCGACCGCATACTACTTAACCTGTTCTCTAACGCGGTGAAGTTCACGCCTGAGGGCGGGAGTATCAATCTTGAGCTATCCACTGAGCGGCGAAACAACCAAGTGTGCCTCCGGATGAGCGATACGGGTATAGGAATTAGTCCGGCAATGCTACGCTATCTGTTCCTACAGTTTACCGTAGCGTCCCGTCCCGGTTTACGAAACGAACCTTCACAAGGGCTAGGTTTGTACACCCTTCGCCAGTTGGTGTCTCAGCATGGGGGCACTATTTCGGTAGCGAGCCAACTCAACCAGGGGACAAGTTTTGAAATACAGCTACCGGCTCTTCAAAGACAGAATTAGTACAGAAACTACAGCACCTTGATTTTTATCCTTATTACTCACTTTTATTCTAACGACTATGAAAACCTTCATGTATCTCGCGTTACTTCTGACCATTGCGTGGTCCGAAAGCACGGCTCAGGCCTACGATTCTACCAGCACCTGGAAACCCTCTTTTTACTTCGGCTTTCCAACACAATTGATTGATGTCGGAGGACTAAATGCGACACTGAGAGAGGCGCAACTATCCGAATTACGCTCCACTATGTTCGGTTTTTCGGTAGGTACTGCTATGCGCCACCGGGATCAGAACTCCTACTCGACGGGAGTGCTGTCTTTCATGACACTGATGGATGATAGCTACAATGATCTACGGAATAGCCAGATCAACTACTGGGATTTATCTATTGCGGGGCAATACGATATTACCGCCAATCCGAAGTGGCTGGTGTATCCTTATCTGAGTATTGGTACCGGGATTGCGTTTCTTAGTGTGTCAGAAGTATCTAACGAAGCATCATTTCGGGGTGGACTGGACAACTTAAGCGCAGAAGATGCCGACATTAAACGATATAATACTGGTTTTATGATTAACGGAGGCTTGGGCGCGGGAGTAGAACGCCAAGTCATCCTGTCCGGTATTCGAAGTTTTATTGGGCTAAGTGCCGGTTACGAGATCAGTAGTAGCGAAAAATGGCAACTACGTAATACATCCTACTATTTGGAAGATAGTCCTGCTTTTCAAACCAATGGCTGGGTGGTGGAACTTAGATTCCGGGTAGAATACGACCCTGCTTCTAAACGAGATGCGTTTGGTCAATCTCGCGGTCCATTTAAGTTCTTTCGGTAGGCATAGCACTAGTTGCAGTAACCAATGCTACTTTGACAACTATCAATCACCGATTATTTATTGATACATGGAAAACTTAGAAGAGACCCTCGATAAGATTGAGGTATTTCAGATGGCCTACAAATTTGCCGATGCTGCCAACCGTAAAGACGGCGAGATGTTCCAGTGCCTTTGGGACCATCAAGAGGCCGAATGGGCGATTGGACCGCCCATCAACGTTTCGTTCAGTGGCCGAGAGCAGATGGGAACCTCACTCGTCCACATGCTCAACCGCTGGGAGTTCTTCGTCCAAATGGTTTCCGGAGGCGTTGTGGAGATACATAGCACCAGAGCTTACGCCCGCTTTTATGTCCACGAAGTAGCCAATGCCAGAGGAGGAGGGGGAAACAACAATCTATCCATGTACGAGGACGAATTGGTTAAAAGAGAAGGCCTTTGGTTTTTTACCAAGCGCACCTATCATACCGTCTTTCAGTCCGCCGAACGGCAAGCAGGTGAAGTAATCGCCGTACCTGAAATCCCTACTTGGATACGGGAAGCTTCCCTGGCTAGCCGTCAGTGACCTATATTGACCGAGGTTGTTAATCCTCTTTAAAGTAACTGTCGGTGCCCATAAGCCAATCCATTCTGAGAGGGGTGAAAAAGTCAATATCTATGGTTCCATCTTCTAAGCAAATGAATTTATGCGGTACATTTGGTGGAATGATTAACACCTCTCCCGCTTTAACAATATAATCTTGATTTTCCATAGTCACTTTCACCGATCCTTTAACAATGTAAGTGAGTTGTTCATTGGGGTGTTTGTGAATAGGAACTTTTGCACCTTTATCCATTTTAAACATAGCAATCATGCCCTGAGAGCCATATACATATTTTCGATATAGTTTATCGGCTAATTGCTCCCACTCGAGCTCTTCCCATTTTATTTGATTTATCTCATTTATTTTTTGAGCATTTGTCTGGTGGATTATGGTGAAAGAGAGGATGAACAGCAATAAAAACAGTAGTTTTCTCATGATTTCGTTTTTTACAAGTATCAGATATTATTTATTGAGGTAGCCAGAAGGATGAATTTTGGCCTCAGCAAGTGCATGGTAGGCCGATAGTACTATTTCTAGAGGAATGCTTCTCTGATTATAAAGTGTTTGGATTTCAACTTTCGGATATTGCATTCCATAGGCTTTGAAGTGATCGAATGCTTTGTTAGTGATCGTGAAAGCATTGCTATATGATACCTTGCCTGCTTTGTTAAAAGTTGGCTGAATGATTTTATCCAAACGAATAGATATTCTTTTCGCTTCGTTTTCAGATAGTTCTATAACTTGACTCAGCTCTTTGCTAAACACGTTTGCTGTTCCAAGCAGTAATCCGTCGTAGTATCCGCCGTTTTTCTTGAGTTGCTTGTAGTATTTCCCTTCATATCCTCTCACAAAAAATAAGTCACCATAGTTTTCCCGCGCCTTTGCTAGCTCATCTTCACCACTGGTGTCTTTTACCATGTAGAGGTTGGGGTACTTACCGGACAGGTAGACCAAAGAAGTTCTATTCAATTCATTTCCAGTAACTTGAGGTAGTTGATAAAAAATAGTAGGTAGGTTACGTGCCAAAACTTGCTCCCAATATGCAATCAGTTGGTGCTGCGAAAAAGATTTTCCTTTTGGGTTGCAAATAGTAAACCCTTTGATATGGTAAAAGTCCAGTGCTTGATCCAAGTTCTCTTCCCCTGACCAAGCCATTAGTTCCTTCGCTACAGTTTCCAAATCAATTAATACACCCTCTGATGAAGTCCGTAAAATACCGATAGATACGAGAAGACGCTTCTCTTTAAGCAATGGCAGAACTTGTTTGAGAAGTGATAGTTGCTCGAGCAGACTCATTTCCCAACCTTCCCCGGTAGATCCTGGTATCAAAACTCCTCCAATGTTGGGTGCAATATTCTGGAGATGTTTCTTGGTTCGGTTTACGTCGATCGTTACACCGTCTTCCTTAAAATGACTTAGTAAAGGTACCCAGAGTTTAGGAACAGGATCACCGTTGTAGAGCTTTTGCACATATTGTTGCCGAGCAGAGCCTTGCGCCTGCAAAGAAAAATTGAAGGCAACAATAGCGTAGGATGCTAATAGAATTGTTTTTAACATAAATAAAATGCCTTAATAGATTGTATTATGTAAAATTATACACTTATACCTCTTATGATGTGTACATTTTTTCTTAATTTAGGTAGATTTATACTATGAATATCGAAGCACTATACAGACCTTTTGAAATAGTCTACAAGACGTTAGACGAATGTCCCAAAACAGATCACAAGCACCTATTCTTTGAGCTAGTGTATATCGTTGCAGGCTCAGGTAAGCAGTGCATCAACGAAAACACTTTTGCGTATAAGCCCGGGCATCTCTTTTTAATTACACCAGATGATTGCCATTCTTTTCAAATAGAAGAGACCACCGAATTCTTCTTCTTGCGATTCAACAATATCTATATCAAATCGAAAGGCTTTCAAGCAGAGGATATTAAGATGCTGGAGTATATTTTACAGAATGCCAGCCATCAACCCGGATGTATTCTAAAAAACTTGTCAGACAAACCCCTCTTCAAATCTTTAGTAGAAGCCACAATTTCAGAGTCTGTTAACCGTGACATTTATAACCAGGATTTAATCAAGCAAATTGTCAATACAATGATTGTGTTGGTGGCCAGAAATATTGCCAAGTATTTACCTATGGCTACCAGTGAAGCAACTGACAAAAAAGCGTTGGACATTCTACATTACATTCAAGAGAATATCTGTTTGCCTGAGAGGCTGAGAGTGAAATATTTGAGTGAGCATTTTGGAATATCTAAGTCTTATTTTGGCAGATATTTCAAGAAGATCACTCAACAGACCTACCAGGAATATGTTAATCAATTACGAATAAAGCATGTTAAGGCTCGCTTACAGTTAAGTAATTTGCGAATTAATGAGATTGTAGATGAGTTGGGCTTTACCGATGTAAGTCATTTGAACCGCTTTTTTAAAAGGTACGAAAAAGTTAGTCCGACAGAGTTTAGAAAACTGGATGTTAAGAATGAAACTAATAGCCATCAGCTCGGTATTTAGCGTGCTTTAAAATTCCTAGTGTTCAACATAAAAGCACAGTGTAATATCGCAACGGGCTCTTCAGTAGGCGCTATTGGGTAGTTACTCTTATATTATCTAATTAATCATAAAGAGGCACGGGTAGGTGATTTGGATAAAGCGATTTTATCTAGGATGAGCAACAAACTTAATTGTTCACTAAGGTGTAGGGTAGCTTTTTGATAAGAAAGTACTATACGCGCAAGAATGTCCGAGAAAGACCTGTCTATTTAAAGTTTATTTCGCAAGTAAACGTTACCAACAAAATCTAATAGCATGGCAATTATTGTAAGAAACACTATTTCACCCACCTGGGGCGACCAATTTAATCAACTAATACTGCACGATCCCATGTGGAAAAAAATGCACCCTGATCGTATTTCGCCTCCTGCCAATATCATTACGCAAGAAGATCGCTATGAAATTGAGCTTTCCGTTCCTGGTATGAATAAGGAAGATATCGAAATACACATAGACCGCGATGTACTGCACATTTCTGGGGATCATCAAGAAGAAGCAGCATCGGCCGGTCGCAAGTACGCTCACCAAGAGTTTGCCCATACGTCCTTTCATCGTTCGTTTGCACTACCTTCCCACTTAGAAGACAATCGGATAGAGGCTCGCTACGATCAGGGGGTGCTTCGTGTAGTGTTATATGAGAAAGAGGATACCCATCATCAAGGAAAAAAGCAAATTGATGTTCAGTAAGCTTCGTCATCTGTTTTACTTCGCTTAAAAGCCAATAAATATACTCGATGATGAAAAGCATCTGTATTTTAGGAGCCAACGGGCAAACCGGTCAAGAGATCGTGAAGCAAGCCTTACGGAAAAACTACGCAGTACGCGGGGTAGTACGCCGCGCCGATAGTCTGTCGGAGTATCGTGACCAGATAGAGGTAGTTGAATATAGCCTTGATGATCCTCTATCGGTCCAACGGGCAGTTACCGGAGCCGATATTGTCATTTCAGCGATCGGCTCCGGTGGGGGATCAGAAGCAGCTAAGCCTACGGAATTGTACAGTACCTCGGTTCGCATACTTCTCTCGGCAATGCGGGAGACCGGGATTCTTCGTCTGTTAGTACTTAGCTCAGGCGGGGTGGACTACGATGCACAGGCTCCCTGGTACTATAGAAAGTTCTTCCGCCCTTGGCTGATGAATACCTATATGGATATGATGAAGATGGAAACACTGCTGGAAGCAGCCCCATCGGAACTAGCGTGGACCATTGTTCGGCCTACCTATCTACTCAACGGTAGTGCTAAGCCGTATCTGGTAGCCGACCGGAAAGTAGGAAGAGGTAACTTTAAAATTCATCGTACCGATGTGGCTGACTTTATACTTAAGGAAATTGAGCAGAGCGAATGGCTTAGGCGCTACCCCACCCTGGGGTATCCTTAGTGTGGTGGTTTGTGAGCCTCTTCGCTAACAGTTCTAATTATAACAAAGGAAATTCTTATGAAACGAGTGCAATACCAAGAATACGGTGGTGCTGAAGTCATGACGTTAGATAATACTCCTCTTCCAAAAATGGCTGATGATGAAGTTTTGATCGCAGTTAAAGCTTTTTCGCTCAACGAAATTGACTGGAAAGTACGCAGTGGAAGCTTACGCGTTGTGACGGGCTTCAGTTTTCCCCGGGGAATGGGGGCTGATCTGGCCGGTGTAGTAGAAAAGGCCGGAAGTCAGGTAGACGACCTGCGGGAGGGTGACGAAGTAGTCGGCTGGCTTGATTTCAAACACGCTGGTTCTTATGCTGAATACGCTGTAGTAAAAGCCGAGAACGTAGTCAAAAAGCCAGCATCCGTTCCCTTTGCCGAAGCAGCCTGTTTGCCCATGGTAGGAGCTACCGCCCGTCAAGCTCTGCTCCGAGAAGCTAAGCTTAAAGCGGGACAAACCGTACTGATTAATGGGTGCACGGGCGGACTAGGCCACTACGCGGTACAGATTGCCAAGCAACAGGGAGCCATCGTGACGGGTACTTGTCGAAGTGAGCACCGGGAAGCAGCTCAGCAATTGGGGGTTGACGATGTAGTGGATTATACGCAGCATGACATCCGGCAGTACGGCAAGACCTACGACGTAATTCTGGATACGTCGAAGCATCTCCCTTTCACCGAGGCCAAGCTGCTGCTTAACAGCCCCGGTATCTACCTTAATACCCAACCTGGAATACCCGCGTTCATCGGTAGTTTTTTCAATAACTTGGTGAGCAACAAAAAAAACGATGTGCTGGGAGTGACTGTACAGCGTGAAGACCTCCTTGATCTGACCGAACGGGCGGCTCAGCAAAAGCTTCTAACGACGATTGGCAAAACCTTCGTTTTTTCTGACGTTATCGCGGCAGTGACAGCCGCCGAACAAGGTGAGCTACACGTACCTGGCAAAATTGTCGTCACGCTTGACCCAGATGTATAACTGCATTAATCGTTGTACTAACGTTGGTCTTAATTCTTAGTAGGTATTAATCTACGTAGTCACCCCTGAAAAAGGGTCAAATTCGTATTGCTAGATTTGGTTGCTGATTTATGCTTGCGTTGAGCCAATGGCAAAACAGCTCAAAAATAAGACGCACTTTTCTTTCAGGGTTGCTTTGATTTGGTTGTACCGCTTTTTGATGTTGAATGCGCTGGCCGCTAGCAGAGCATTGATGGCATCGCCCACTTCTCCTTTCAAGAAGTTGCGAATCATGCGGTGATCGTGCCGCGTCGGCGGTCCGATTGATATGTCCAATAGTCGGCTCAACGCCCGCCCGCTGCCGGAAGCGTTTTCTAGCTTTTCGTTTCTGATAAGCCGTAGCGTTCTTGCTTGGGGTAGTTGGAATAAAAACCTGTGTGCCGTTAATATGCTTTTGCCCACGGCAGCCTCGATCCACGATTACCACTTTGGGACGGTTTCCCCCGATAGTGGTTCGTATTCTCTCACTTTGGGTCAGAGCCGGTTCCAAGGTATGACCGTCGTAAATATTGGTATTGAGGTTGGTCACGCCAGTGATTATCCCGCTGCTGGCTCCCCGTACTAACGAAACTTTGCTGCCAAATCGGCCGCCGCGGTCATAGGGCTTATGTTCTTTGCCTTTAGCAATACAGCATACCTCGGGGGCATGTAGCGAATAGACTTTGTTTTTATCATGCCGTTTCTGGTTCAGTACCCGCTCAAAGAGAGCCAACTGTTCTTGATAGTAAGCTTTGACCGGGGCCGTCAGTTTGCGGTTGAGTTCTCGTACCAATCTTCCGGCAATCGTTTTGATCTTGCGCCGGGCGGCAGAGGCCTTCTTTCTTCGCTTAGGATGCTTACTGTTACGCTGGGCCAGCATCAAAGCTTTCAGCGTACGTCGGTAAGACTGTCGCAGTTGAATACCCTCTTGTTTGGCAATAGCCCTACACTTCTCAATGATCTTCTTCTGTAGCTTAGTATCGGTAGGAAAAGTGATAGCTTTCTCTTGTACAGTAGGGTCAATTTGTACCGCCCGGCGGCCCGGCTCGGCTTCCTTTTCAGCTCCCGGGTGTAGCTTAACGGTTAGAGCTAGCACCTTTTCCATGCTCTGCTCACCGATGCGGCGGCGGAACTTGGGAAAGTCGGTACTGTCAAAAGGGGGGCGGTGCTGGAAGAATTGTTCACCCGTAAAATACTGCCAATAAGGATTCTCCACCCACCGCTGTAATACTGATTCATCGCTCTCATTGAAGAGGTGCTTGAGCAATAGCATACCCACCATCGTACGAACAGGCACCGAAGGACGACCCACTTCGGCGTAGTGGTCTGCTAGCTGATCTTCTATCCATCGCCAGTCTATTTCTTGGGTCAGTCGAACCAGTTCGTGCTGATTGGAAAGCAGCGTATCGAGCCGGGGACGGAAAGCATCCAGTTGATCGGTATGAGTAGTTCTGCCAAGCATTTTCTTCCAGGTTTTTGTCCAATTTACTGCTTTTCTGGTAGTTTTATCGCCCTCTGGAGCAAAAAACAAATGTCTAAAATTTTGAAGATCAAAAAGTTGAAACCCTCGTCAGCTTTTATCAGGGACGACTATGTAGCTTATTCAGAGGGGTATATATGCATTTCTTAAGTTAACAACAACGAGCGTCTTTCGGTGGATAGAGTTTCATTCATCCTTTATTATCTTAGCCCCAATATCACGCGTAATGCTATTTGGAATATCAATTTTTAGACCTGACTGGGTAACGGCTTCTTTGTAAGTATCCAGAATTTCCCCCTTCTGACTGTCCCACCACTCGATGGTATACGTACCTTCGGGTAACGTCACAGTAATCTCTCTTCCCGAAAGGGCTTCCCGGTCGGTTGTTTCGTGTGGGGGCGTTCGTACCGCCCATAAAAAGGTTCGTTGCTGCGTCTGGTTAGTGAGCAAGCGTACGTGTTCTAACCCCTCGGTATTTCCCTCATGCGACAATTCTTGCCAGGGAGCGTTATCGGTGAGGTTTTCATTTTTCAAAAACTTGCTGAGTGCCGGATAAATATCTGCGTAGGCATCGCATCCTCGCTCACCGTAGATCGGATGCGTCCACCAGGTAAGAGCCCCGGTCCAGCCCGAAACCAGCGCGTTCCATTGAGTCTGACGTACCCAGTTTCCTTCCGGGTCATACGTGGCAGGATCTTTCGTGCCTATCCGGGCATTGCCGCCGAATTCGCCCATAAGAGCCGGGACAGATATGTCAGTAGGAGCATTGATCGTCCAGCAAGAACCATCGTAGGTGTGGAGGATGTAGGCATCCGGGCCAGTTTCGCCTCCGTGACCGTCGCTAGTAAACGTAATAGGATGCTGATAAGGATCAACGGTTCGTAACCAAGTAGAAATATCTTGCCAGTAGTCATCGTAGGGACGGTCATATTCGTTGAAATACTCCGTCATCCAGTAGCTGGGACTGTAGCCCCACCGGGCCAACGTATACCGGAGCCTTTGTTTGATGAGGCTCTCATTTTTTTCTTCGGCGTAGACTGTACCGGCCGAATAGGGCTGGTCAGTGATGGCATCCCAAACGGTATGGATGATGCCAATGTCGTGTTGCTCAGCATTTTCGTAAAGCTGGTCTAATAGGAAGCACATCGCGGGATGATATTTTCCTAATGCAAACCCCATGTCCCCGAAGGGTATACTACCGTACGCTTCTCCGTCGGCTTTTGCTTCCAGGGGATGATAATAGATGTCAGCGATGAACCGGGCGGCATTCCCCCCGTGCTCTCCCAGGCTGTTGATCATATTTTTCTGAAAATTGTATCCGGTATACAGATTGCTGTCGGTCAAGCCAGTTCCAGGCAGACCTGTCCACGGTGGCTTGTAGTTAGAACCTGTACCCCAATTCCTATTAGCTGAGTCGGCAGCGGCTAGCCGCAAAAAGGCATTCACATCAACGTTGAGCCCAGCGGCAAAGAACGTCCCGCCCGAGTTCTCGTAGTGATAATATTGCTTATTGATTGGGTGCATCCGAATAAAGCCTTTTTCGGTAAGCGCGGCTGGTGCTACGATAAACTCGATGGCTTCCGAATTCTTCGTTCCATTCATATCCTTCGCCTGAAGCTGATAGGACCAAGTACCGGCTACAGTGGGAGTAAACCGTATCATCCATTGGGCTAGCTCAGTTTTACGGATGGCTTGGATTTGGTCGTCAATAGCATATCCTTCGTACCAAAAGCCAGGTACCTGGGTTTCTTTCCCATCCGGATCGACGAAAATGGCCAATACATCAATCTCCTTGAAGTCATAGGGATTATCGTAGGTTTGGGAAAGGTCAAAGCTGATTTCTAGCTTTTCATAGGCGAGGAGAGTATCGGTGTTCTGGGTAATTGCGTGAAATTCGGATGAACTGCTGCAAGCAGCCAGGCTCACAGTAAAGAAGATTATCGAGTAAATGAAACCGAAAATGGTACTGGTGTCGTATTGAGTTTGCGACATTTGTTTTACTTCCAAGGGGTTGGCGATTTTTAAGATTTGATTATAAGCAGGATGCTTTTCTGTCGGCGAGCGGTACAGAAGTAGTGGAAAGAGAAACCTCTAGAAGTAGCCCCCTTTGTCGGTAATATCTTGGATAGACTGTCCCTCAGCTACCCAGCCAAAGATTTTTTTCTCATTTTCTCGAATTTCCTCAGCCCGTAGTAATACGTCGTAAGCGACGGGTCGGGGAACCACCAGCACTCCATCAATATCGCCTAGTACCACGTCGCCCGGTTTGATCGTTACGTCCCCAATCTTGATAGGGATTTGGTAATGAGTGATTAGGCAGCGGCCCAAGCTACCGTTAGAAATGCGGTATTCATAGAATACCGGAAAGTCCGCTTCCAAAATTTGGTGCGTATCCCGGATACCCCCGTCAATGCAAGCGGCTTTCAGTTTCTTTCCTTTCGCCGTAGCCGTCATCACCCCGCCCCATAGCGTCGCTTTTTGGTCGCGACTGGTATCCCAGAGTACAAAAGCATCCTCCTGCATATCGTCCAGCATCTGCGTGCGAAATTCCATCTCGCCTTGTATCTTCACATTAGGCGCGCTTTTCACAGTAAAGGCAAACCCCGCTACAGTTCGGTACTCCCGCAACGGCTTAATACGCCCAGGCAGTGCTTGCTCCAATAGGCAGAACTCCCGCAAGACATCATTGACCGCACCAGTATACAACTGCTCAAACCGAAGCAGCATTTCTTTGTCAGGAATAGGAAACCGGCCATTCGGAATACCTTCCCGTTCCTGGATCAGTTTCTCTAAGTTCATCATTCCTACTTCTTTCTTGTACTGATTAACATTCATAAGAATTTACATTATTGATTTATATTTTATATTGCTAATTTTAGGAAATAAAACCTAAATTACAAATTAAGTGAAATAAACATCTGTACTTTTGATTCCTATATGATTTTGCCATATATCACCAGGGAACGGCGAAAAAAATCAAGGTGATGATATAGCAATACTGACTTATGTACTTTTCTACTGTACAGCTTTACTATCAATATTTAAACTTATTTTATATTGAAAAATAATTTGATTATACAGCAACCAATAAAGGCGTACTATCGATGGGAGTTGATCCTTTGGCTATGGTTGGCATTTTTTCTTAATCAGGGGGATCGGCAAATCTACAACACTGTTATTCCGCTGATCAAGCCCGACCTAAATCTGACGGACGTACAAATTGGCCTAGTAGCGACTATCTTCCTTTTGGTGTATGGTCTGCTAGTTCCTTTTGCGGGCTATGCGGGAGATCTTTTTCAACGTAAGTGGATTGTCTTTACCAGCCTACTGGTATTCAGTATTGGCACTTTGTTTACCGGAACAGCTAGTACGTTTGTTTTTTTGGTTATCTACCGCAGTGTAGCTACCGGGGCGGGTGAAGCCTTTTATTATCCAGCCGCCAACACCCTGATTGCTCAGCATCACCAGCGTACCCGGGCGATGGCTATCTCTATCCATCAAACGGCCAATTACGTAGGGGTGGTGGCTAGCGGTTTCTTAGCGGGCTACATCGGTGAGCAGTTTGGCTGGCGCTCGTCCTTCTATGCGTTTGGGGCAGCCGGAGTCGTAGTGGCAGCGATCATTGCCTTGCGGGTAAAAAGTGATAAAATAACGGAGCAGGGGGTATCCCGCGATCAAATTACAATTCGGGAGGCCATTCAGTACACCTTGGCCAAAAAAACGCTGATTCTGCTAAGTAGTGCTTTCGGATTAATGGTGTTTGCCTTACTGGGGTACCTCACTTGGATGCCTACCTTTCTTCACGAAAAGTTCGGGCTACCGCTGGCGGAAGCGGGCTTTTCCTCCATGTTTTACCATCACCTACTCGCATTTGTGGGCGTATTATTAGGCGGAAGGTGGTCAGACCATATCGCCAAGCAGCGCAAAAAATTTCGGGTAGAAATCAAAATGATGGGTATGCTGCTAGGGGCACCCTTTATCTTCATGATGGGCAGCGTATCCGATCTGTGGTGGTGCTATTTGGGACTGGCAGGCTACGGGCTGTTTCGGGGAATGTACGACTCCAATTTATTTGCCGCACTTTACGAGGTCATTGAGCCTAAGTATCGATCTTCGGCTACGGGCATCATGATTTCCTTTGCGTTTATTGTGGGAGCCCTGGCACCCGTTGCTTTGGGGTGGATCAAGCAGCAGGCTGGATTGGAACTAGCGATCCAGTGCTTGGCTATTGCTCAGATAATCGCTGGGATATTACTGGCACTGGCTACTCGATATACCTTTAGTAAGGATCAAATTTCAGAATAAGATTAAAACCCCTTTAGCCTAATGAAGTTTTCTCACTTGTTTTTTTCTAACCAACCCGATGTAACTTGGCAACTGGTACGCCAGATGGGGGTTAAATACGCGATTGCCAAGTTGGCCCCCGAACTCACTGGCCAGCTTCCTCCCTACGATATTGATTCGCTGCGTACAGCTCAGGATACTTTTGCCGAACATGGCCTGGAACTCATTGGCCTAGAAGGCGATCAAATGGATATGCACCGCATTAAACTAGGATTAGCAGGGCGGGATGAGGACATTGACCATTATTGTCAGATGTTGGAAAACATGGGACAGCTCCATATCCGGCTACTCTGCTACAACTTTATGGTCACCGGCTGGCACCGCACCCGATTAGATCAGCAGGAACGCGGTGGGGCACTAGTGACGGCCTTCGACTACGAACAAGCCCAGCAATCGCCGAACCCTTTGGGGGTGACCATATCCGCGGAGCAGGTCTTCGATAATTACCACTATTTCATCGAGCGGGTCATGCCGGTAGCCGAACAAGCAGGGGTAAAGATGGGGCTTCATCCCGACGATCCTCCAGTTTCCCCCTTACAAGGCATTGGCCGGGCATTTACCAACGCGACGGAGATCAGACGGGCACTAGCAGTCTCGGGCAGTCCCTCGCACGGACTCACTTTTTGCCAGGGCACTTATACCACTATGCAGGAGGATGTTGCAGCACTGGTCCGAGAGTGGATTCCTCGCATCTTCTTTTTGCACCTACGCGATGTTGTGGGTTCACCTGCCCGGTTTCACGAAACATTTCACGATAACGGCCCCACCGACATGGTAAGTAGGCTAGCATTGTATCAGGAAATTGGCTACGACGGGCCAGTTCGCTCCGATCATGTGCCCACAATGGCCGGGGAGACCAATCATCGGCCGGGGTACGGAATGTACGGCAACCTGTTTGGCATTGGGTACCTAAAGGGAATTATGGAAGCCCTAGCTATAGATTTTACGTGATTATTTATTGACGTAGTTTTCCAACTAAACGATCTCTATGAATTCACCTTACACAATAAAAACACTGATGGACGGACTCAACTTTCCGGAAGCCCCGCTGATTGACCAGCGAGGACGCATTTGGTGTACTGAACTATTTGCCGGAGCCATTACCTGTTTAGATGCCAATGCTGTGAGGCGGCTATCCGTAGGCACTACAGCGAACGGGATGATTGAAGATGCCCAAGGAGACTTTTACATAACCGATTCGGCTGAAAATGTTGTTCGCTGGGCCAATGCAGAAACGGGTGAGGCGAAGCCCCTATTTGATAAGACCAACGAGGGGGAAACCATTCATCGGCCTAATGATCTGTGCTTTGATAAACTGGGGAACTTACTAGTAACCTGCCACGCCGAAGCCCGCACTACGCCCGATGGCTACGTGGTGGTACAAACTCTCGCTGGGGAGGTAAAAAAAGTGAGTACTAAAAAATACTTTCCCAACGGGATTGCCCTTGACGCATTAGGTACCACGCTGTACTTTTCAGAAACTTATAAACACCGGGTGTGGAAAGCGACCTGGAACCCAAATGCGTGCGTCATTGAGCACGAAGTCCCTTGGGTAGATGTAGGCGGCCCCATTGGCCCAGATGGTATGTGCCTCGACTGCCAGGGTAATGTTTACGTCACCGTGTTCGATCAGAGCAAAATTGAAGTAATTAGCCCCGAGGGTACAATCATTGAAACAATTCGCTTGCCCTACGCCCGGCCTACCAGTTGCGCTTTTGATACCAGCGGGCAGCACGGCCTTCTGGTGACGGATGCTGACCAAGGACTATTATTTAGTGTAAACCATGCCGCTGAGGGGTTGCCGCCTTTTCGTCGGTCTTGAGTCAATAATTAATCTTACTTATTCGTACAACTACCTAAGTGACTATGAAACTCAGTGGAAAAATTGCTTTTGTGACCGGCGCTAGTCGGGGAATAGGGTTAGCGATAGCCCAAGAAATGGCAAATCAGGGAGCCAAAGTGGTTATCAACGATTTGTCGGCTGACCGAACCGATGGGGCGGTTGCCACCATAATCGCTAAAGGTGGGCAGGCATTGGCCTTACCGGGTGATATCAGCGACACCTCGTTCGTCAAAACGTCTTTCGAGAAGATAACAGCAACCTGGGGTGAGGTCAATATTTTGGTGAACAATGCCGCCGTTGAGGCTCGCAAATCCTCCCTTGATTTTACCGAAGAAGACTATGATACTATGATGCGGGTAAATTTGAAGGCCGCTTTTTTTCTAGCGCAGCGGGCCCTAAAAAGCATGGTGGGGCAACAGTGGGGACGGGTGATTAACATTTCTTCGGTGCACGAAGAAATCCCGACTGGATTTTGTAGCATTTACAGTATGACTAAGGCAGGCCTACGGATGATGACCCGGGAACTGGCGCACGAATTCTCTCAGTACGGTATCACGGTTAATAATATTGCCCCCGGGGCTATTCGCACTGACATGAATAAGAAGGTACTATCCGACCCAGCCTACGAACAAAAAGTACTCGCTAAAATTCCAGCTCGATTTATTGGGCAACCGCACGATGTAGCTAAGTTAGCAGCCTTTTTAGCCACGGACGATGCCCGTTACATTACCGGAGCTACCTATTTAGTGGATGGGGGATTGGCTCTGTAGTTGAAGGTATCCGTTCTGTTAAGTGCTTTCAACTGCCTCGAGCAAGGGCTGATTAATCCCTTCGGTGAGGTTCTGGCTGATGACCGTGGCTGCTCTTCCGAGCAGTGAAACTATTTTCCGTCGATGAGCCTCCGATAGCCGGGCGGCGGGTAAAAACACCCCTAGGCTAGCTACCACCAGCTCGCCGTTAAATACCGGAGCCGCAAAGCCAACAACGTGTTGTAAAGATTCCTGAATAGTCATTTTCTCGACCCGGATTTCTTCTAATATACGGTAGAGAGTGTCGGAGTGACACGCCTCCGGCCAGCTATCTTCGGTAGGCAATCCTTTCTTCCGAAGGAATGACTTTAGCTCTTTTTCGGGAAGAAAGGCTAGCAGTAGCCGTCCGGTAGCGGTTTCGTACGCCTCCTTGGTAATGCGGTTCTTGACGTGTAACTCGTGATCGCTCTCTACCTCGTAGATAGTTACCCGCTTGTGCTTATGAATGACCGCTAGAATGGTGTTTTCATTAAGCTGATCCGATAGCTCCTCCATTACATCCTTCGCCGCCTCTACCAGGTCAGTATCGTAAAAAGAGCCATCAGTAAGTCGATAGATCAGTGGGCCGTAGCAGTATTCCCGGTTATCGTTCTGCTCCAGCATATTACGATCGGTCAGGGTTCTCAGAATATTGGAACAAGTAGCCCGATTGAGGTTCAGGCTATCGGCAATCTCGGCTAACCCCGCAGCTTGCTGGGGGGATTTACGGATAAACTCCAGAATGTCAATCGCCCGGTGTACTACTTGAATCATGGTATTCCTATCTATGTTAAATAATGTTTTACAATATAGTGAATTTTATTCTTCTAGGCTATTAGTCATGGTCACTCTTATTAGTTTGAACCGGATGAGGGCGATAATTATGCTGAATGAGTAGCGTATCGCAGATTAGTCAGAAATTTTCCTGCTCACCTTGATAATTAAATAATAAAATGTAGTTTTACATTACGACAAATTTAAAAATAGCCTACACTTGGCAAACCAACTTGTGACATTTGAAAAACGGTACCATGATCCGTACCTACTATTTGATCAAATCGAGATTTATAATAAAACAGAATACCTACATCAACACTATCAATTTACTATTCACAACTAAACAGCATACTTTATGAGAACTATTACGAACGTTCGCAGTCTTGTGCTCCTTTCGTTCTGGCTGGTGGGACTAACCCACTTAACTTTCGCTCAATCATCCATTCGAGGAAAAGTGACTACCCTAGATGAGGGGGAAGGCCTACCGGGAGTGAATGTGGTACTGCAAGGAACTTCCGTGGGAACTGTTACCGATGTGGAAGGAAACTACAGTTTAGAAGCACCAACCGATGGGGTTTTAGTATTTTCCTCCGTAGGGTATACGCAGGAAGAAGTACCGATTAACGGTCGGAGTATCATTGATTTGACTATGGCTCCCGATATTCAATCGCTATCTGAAGTGGTTGTGGTCGGATACGGAGTTGCGAAAAAAAGCGACTTGACCGGAGCAGTAAGTTCGGTTGACCCCGAACAAATCAATAACCAGGTACTGCCTAATGCAGCGGAAGGATTACGGGGACAATCCGCTGGAGTATTTGTATCCAGCCGCTCATCCCAACCAGGGGGCGGGCTGAATATCCGCATTCGGGGAACCAACTCAATTGCCGCCGGCAATAATCCGCTGTATGTAGTAGACGGAGTACCACTGGCCGGGGATATTTCAGGTATTAACCCTGCCGATATTGAGTCCATTGAAGTACTTAAGGATGCTTCGGCACAAGCCGTCTACGGTGCTAGGGGAGCGGGCGGAGTGATCTTGGTGACCACCAAAAAAGGCCGTGCCGGGCAGACCAACATTAACTTTGAAAGCTACTGGGGTGTGGCTGAGCAAAACTTAGACCTTGACTTGATGACCACCCGTCAGTCCGCCGAACTGCTTAATGCTGCAGCGCTCAACGACGACCTTCCCCCTTTCTTTACCGAAAGCGAAATCCAGCAGTTGCCGGAATATGATTGGATTGACCTGACCACACGTTCGGGGACTATCCAAAACTATACGTTAAGCATTAGCGGCGGTAACCAAACCACTCGCTACAGCGTGTCGGGGAACTACTTCGATCAGGAAGGGGTGATGCTCAATACCGGGTTTAACCGAAGTAACCTCAAACTGAGTATCGATTCGGATGTGAGCCAACGACTGACGCTTAGTACGAATATCAATCTCTCTCGTACCAACCGCAATAATATTTTTGAGGGTGGGGAGGAAAGTGGTATATTATTATCAGTTGCGGCATGGCCGTTTACTCCACCCTACGATGAGGAGGGCAACTACACTGATTTTACCACTGCACTTCCCAATTACCCCAGTTCAATGGTTAACCCCTTACCTCAGTTACTGGAGCGGGATGTAGACAATATTACCACACGTATTATTGGAAACGTAGCATTGAACTATGAGATATTTCCGTCTCTCTCGTACCGCTTAGTGTTCGGAGCCGATGTTTCGTTTGACAACTTCTCTACATACCAGACTTCCAGGTTCCCTAATAACCCGGCAGGAAGATCTTTTATCACCCGAAGAAACGGCCAGTTCTATACCAACCAAAATATTCTGACCTGGAACCAGGACTTCGGACTGCACAACTTGACAGCTACCGGGGTGTTTGAGTGGACTCAATCGATGCGCGAGTCGGTCAATAATTCGGCTACCGGATTCTTTACCGATGAACTCAGCTATAACTACATTAATATTGCCCAATCGCAGAACCCGGCTACCCAAACCAATACCGAGTACCAGATTGCCTCCTACATGGGGCGTGTTAACTACAGCTTCAACGACCGCTACTTGCTCACCGCGAGTATGCGGGCCGATGGCTCTTCCCGGTTCGGAACGGGTAATCGGTGGGGGATTTTCCCCTCAGCAGCGGCGGCGTGGAAAGTTTCGGAGGAAGAATTTATCCAGCAAGCTGGCCTATTTTCTAACCTGAAGCTACGGGCCGGATGGGGGCAAGTGGGAAACCAAAGCTTTGCTTCTTATCAATCAATTGTTCAGCTAGAAACCATAACCACAGCGATGGGCAACCAACCGGTGATTGGGGCAAATCCGGCCAATTTGCCCAACCGCGAACTGCGATGGGAAACAACTACCTCAACCAATATTGGACTCGATGTTGGGTTCTTGAACCAACGATTGACATTTACCACTGAATTTTACGTAAAGAACACCGACGACTTACTAGCCTTTGTACCGGTGGCACAGTCCACCGGCTTTAGCTCCGTAATTAGTAACATTGGTAAGATTCAGAATCGTGGGTGGGAGTTTGATGCCTACGCGCTGATCTTCGACGGGGATTTTCAGTGGGACGTGAATGCCAACATAACCTACAACCGCAATGAGGTGCTGGAGCTGGCGGGTGGTTCGGATATCTTCGGCCCAGAACTGGCTAAGCCGTTGGGGCAAATGCACGTTGTTCGGGAGGGCTTACCATTTCCTTCTATCTTAGCTTTTGAAGAAGAAGACCAATTAGATGAAGAGGGGCGGGTCGTGGTTAAAGACATTAACAATGACGGGGTGATCAACCTTGATGACCGGACTATTCAGGGAACCCCGAATCCGGATTTCTACTACGGTCTGACGACCAACTTGCGCTACAAGGGGTTTGAGCTCTCGCTCTTGTTTCAGGGGGTGAGCGGTAACGAGATCATTAGCGGTACGGTAGCTCAACTTTCTCGCGAACCATTTTTTCGAGGTCACCGGCCTCAGGAGATGTATGAAAACCGATGGACTCCAGAAAACCCGAACCCGAACCCGAATGCCGAATGGCCGCGCATGGACGAGCTTACCCGTAATCTAGTAGATGTAGGTACCGAACGTTTTGTGTTGGACGGCTCTTACGTACGCCTGAAGAATATTCGGTTGACCTACAACATTCCTACCGGTCCTATTAAATGGTTGCGTTCCGCTTCGGTTTACGTAAGCGCCGATAACTTGCTGACCTTTACCAACTACCCTTGGTTCGATCCCGAAGTAAGTACGGTCGAGAATCCTGGAGGTAACGTACAGCAGAGAATTGCCCAGGGAGTAGATTTGGGAGCCTATCCCAATAGCACCCGCTTCATTGGTGGCTTTCGGATAGGATTCTAAATTACCCTTTAACAATACTTATAAAAATAATACTGCAATGAAATCAAGATATTTTGTCGTACTGCTAGCACTAGTGGTCAACTTTAGCACCTCCTGCGAAGATTTCCTAGAAGAAGAACCAAAAGCATTGCTATCTCCTGACGTACTATTCTCTGATCTCAACGGGGCTTCTATCGTCATGATCAGTGCTTACGATAAGCTAAAAAAAGGTTGGGGGCATCGATCGCTTGTTACTTTAGTAGAGAACCAATCTGACCTCATTCAGGCTAAAGGGTCATGGGCCTCTAATTCAGACTTTGACCAACCGCTCAACTCGGTTAATATTGGCCGTAGCAACAACGTTTGGCGACGGTGCTACGAAAGTATTAATATCTGCAATACGGTACTGGCTCAAGTAGAAAATATGGCGGTGCTACCCAGCCAGGAAGAGGAAAAAGCGGCTCTATTAGGGGAAGCGCGGTTTGTTCGGGCACTTAGTTACTACTACTTGGTTCGACTTTACGGCCCAGTTCCCATTCGTACTGGCACCACCACCACTCCCGATGAAGCTAGTGAAGGGGTAGCCCGTACTCCCGAGAGCGAGGTGTACGACCAACTTATCGTTCCTGATTTACAGTTTGCCGAGCAAAATTGTGTAGACGAATGGGATGATAGCAATATGGGCCGGGCTACCCGATGGGCAGCAAAAGCGCTGCTGGCTGAAGTGCATCTAACAACCGAAAACTGGCCCGAAGCCCGTCGCCTGGCGAAGGAAGTAATTGACAGTGACATGTTTTCGTTAGTTATGGTTAACCAACCCGATGATTTTCTGCAAATCTATGGGGCTGATGTGGTGCGCCATTCTGAAGAAATTTTTTCTTTTAAGTACTCCAATGTTATTAATGGCATCGGAAACTGGGAGGCGCAGTTTGCCAATGGCTTTAACGGCGGACTGTACACGGTGGGCAACGCGGGCTGGAATGGACATAATGCCAATTACACCAATCCGATTGTTGTCAATTGGAGCGATGACGATTTCCGCAAAGAGTTCTCTACGTACTTTACGATCGTGTTGCCTGACGGTACTGTTGATTCAGTCGGTTTCGACGCTCGTGGGGTAAAGCATGCTCATATTCGGAAGTGGCAAGACAATGCGGCTCCTAATATTACAGAAGCTGGAAACGACATACCAGTGCTACGACTGCCCGATATGCTACTCGTTCACGCCGAAGCTACTGCAATGGAAAACGGCGGAGTAGAAATCGCCGAGGCAGTAGAAAGCCTCAACCAGGTTCGCCGTCGGGCTTACGGCTACGACCCAGCACAAGCGTCCCCGATCGACTACCCACCAGCGGGTTCTTATGCAGGTAGCTTTCGGGATTCAGTATTGGTGGAAAGAAGTTATGAGTTCTTTGGAGAAGCCAAGCGGTGGTACGACCTGCTCCGTACCAACACAACCGCTCAGGCAATTGAAACCGCTTTTCCAGAATTGACCTTTAACCCAGTACGCCTACGGTTCCCGCTTCCCTTCGAGGAAATTCAGAATAATTCGGAAATAAGTGCTGATGACCAGAATCTGGGATATTAAGTCACTGCATCCAAGATTTTGACTAATACAATGGTATGGAATTAACCCGCATTTCCCTCATTATGAAAATCGCTACACTTCAGCATGTAGTCTATTCTACTGTTTTCCTCGTTGCTATGTATTACGGTAAAGCACAACCAAAAGCAGAAAGTGTTTCACCAATCCCGGAAAGCGTGTTTGACTATTTTATCACTAGTGTTTTGACCATTTAGTTATTTAACAAATTCAGATACGATACTGTTGTTTCATTTTAGTTCTGGCCTGTAGGGTGGTAAAACTCCAGGAAATCTTAGTGCGCCTTTGGTTTCTATCTTCCTGCCATGCATGAGTGATGTGCTTCATTTTCTGTATTGATTCAACTCTCTGACTGATCGCTTGTCGGGCAATAGCCGAGAACTCTATCTCAGCGCTATTGAGCCAGCTAGCGTGCTTAGGGGTAAAGTGAAACTCTATCTTGTTTTTCATAGCATGGGCAATGGCTGGGGTATATCGTTCGTAGAAGGCACCATACTGATGAGTATTTAAGTTGTCCTGTACTAATTTGATCTTATCCACATGAGCATAGTGAGTGGTAGTAAGCCAGTAGATGCATTCAGCATAGTCTCGTTTAGTTCTTTGCTTTCTGACTTGTAGATAGCGAAGGCCTTGATCTATATCATAAGCTAGCAGCAGCACACAAGTGCCCTGACGGATATATCTATGATCTTGTTTTTCCACCTGTCCAGGTTTCACTGGCAATGGACTGATGCTGTGTCCTAATAACTGGCACGGACGCTCGTCAAAACAAAGCCGAGCTACACCCGGCACGATCGGGGCTTGATACAAATCAAGGATGTCTTCCATTCTAGCGATATATTCACCAGTAACCTTAGCGATACACCATTGCTTCTTGAGCCAAGGTTTGAGCAGACTTTTTTAAAATCTTACGTACCGATTCACGTGAGATCGTCTCTACATACCCCAACTCTACTACTTTATCTCGTAGAAGTCTAATAGTCCATTGTTTGCGCCCTTCCGGCGGATTGCTACAGGCCAGCGTAGTTATATGGGCCTCTTCTGATTCACCTATCTTGGAAGGCTGACCGGGGCGAGGCTTTTCACAAAGGGCTGTTTCTAGTCCTTCCCGCAGGTAACGCCTTCTAATCTGACTGATGGTAGGGCGACTGATATCTAGCAGGTGTTCAATGCGCCCGATAGGCAGTCCTTCATCTAAGTATTTCAAGGTCATTGCTCCTCTCAGGGCACGGGCTGACCTTTTGCCTACGCTTAGGTAGACCTTTAAATCTTCCCGATCGGTAGTGCTCAGTTGCAGCGGCTTACTTGTTCTTCCCATAGCTGTAAATGCTTTTGGGAAAAATAGTACCTTTTGTCAAGAATTTAAATTGTCAAAGCACTAGATGGAGTACTTGATTAGCCCAAGTACGACTGTAGTTGACAATAGCTCCCCAGATTTTACGTCCTTCCCAAAAGCGGTCGTAGCTTTGATTATTTTTGAAACCAATCAGAAACGAAACAGCAAT
The DNA here is from genome assembly GCF_030506325.1 of Tunicatimonas pelagia. Lineage (NCBI taxonomy): Bacteria > Pseudomonadati > Bacteroidota > Cytophagia > Cytophagales > Catalimonadaceae > Tunicatimonas > Tunicatimonas pelagia. The sequence goes on from NZ_CP120683.1 coordinate 6,428,327, forward strand.
GCCAATAACCGTAAGAGGTTCAAATCGAAAGCGCAGAAATGTCCATTCCAAAGATTGGTAAGCTATTAGGACTGCGGAGGATCAGAGCAGGGCAAAGGTCAATATAGGCCAGGAATAGCGTAAGAGTAGATCCAGACTTAAATTCCTTTTGATATACATAGAAGATACGAAAGTTTATAGGGTAGGTAGATAAAGCTGATTGGAAGTATGTGGTTAACAATAGAATCAGCGAAGGGAAGCGTCAATTATAACAACTCCTCCTTCTTGAAAATGGAGCTGTTCCTACTCGACTCGTAGAACTGCTCTATGGCTTACCTAAATAGATTGGTATGGTTGACACCGTTTTGAGTGTTCCGGGATGAAATAATGTTTCTTACGATAGGCACCATAGCTATACATTTTTGTAATGTTTTGCTGTAAAGAAACTTAGTAGCGAGAGTAATTTCTTGGACTATCTTGCGCATATAGTACTTTCTTACCGAAATCTTAGTTAAGAGTTTTCCACCTGAGTATCCAGCATGCTATCTGGCTAGCGATACTTCAAAAATTTTCTTAGAAGTGGGATACTGTTGTAGACCCGAGAAAAGAAGGGTAGCAGCGGTTTCCCGTAGAGCAACTTTGACAGTTAACCACAGTACATTGCTCGATTGACGGAACAGGGCATTCTTATAAAAACTTGATAAGCCTAAGAGCTTTTGAGAGGTGAAGGAAATCGTCTTAAAATAGCTTCATCTGCGCTTTGATATTGTCGGCTTTGAATTGGTTGAGAAGTTTAATGGTTAGCGTTCGGCACCCGGCTAACAGAACACCTAGTAACTAGCTTAAAATTTGATCCGCCGCATCATCGAGTACCTCCTGCTCAAAATCATCAAAGTAGGCTTCGGTGGTATAGTAGTTGGTATGGCCGAGCATATCCCCAATCTGCGCTTTGGATATTCCCTTACGTAATCCAGCCGTGGCGAAGGTATGGCGAGCCACGTAGGTCGTCAGGTTTTCTTCTACACCAATGGATTTTCCGATAGTGATTAAGCGGCGGTTGTGATTACGGAGCCGATTCTGATACAGTTTATAGATATACTCCTCGTCGGCGGTATCAATTACATCCCGCATAATCGGAAAAGCAAGTCCCTTGTCATTTTCAGAGTCAGCGTAAGCATCTAGGATTTGCTGGGCTTCTTTAGAAATTTTGATATTGAACTCTTTTACACTAGCTCCGCGTTTGGTTTTTCGCCGTTTGTACCGCAAACGTCCCTCTTCAATAGCTGAAGTAGGTAGGAAGGCTAAATCAATGAAGTTCATCCCTCGCATATTGAACATAAATAGAAAATAGTTACGATGGTGCCATAGGGACGAGCTTGGTGAGTAGTCTAATTCTCGGATTGTTTGAATAACATCTAGCTTGACAGCGCGTTTCTTGGCTTTTTCCGTACGGATCGAGTACCCACTTTTGCCAAAAGGATAGTGTGCTGGGGTTAGTTCCGTATCTTTATCGCGAATCGCTAAATTGTAAATGCGGCGGATAGATCGCATATAACTGCTCATTCCATTAAGCTTGAGCCCCTTTCCTAAGTAATCAGCTTCGAGATCTTCCAGAAATGTTTCATCAATGTCGGAAAGAAGGAGTTGTTTATGGCCATGAAATTTTACAAATGCTTTCAGGGCATCTTCAAAAGCACCCGCCATTCCAAAACGCTTCGCTTTTGTGTAACGAGCGATAACTTTATGTCCATAATCCCAGAGGGTAGTTTTTCTTTCTTGAGTAATCAGCGTTGGAATAACCGGGAGAGCTTTCTGATCTTCTTTCTCAAACCGCTGTTTGATCAATGCCACAAGATCGTCTACGGTTAGCTGCTTAAGAACAGCGTGATGATCGGAAAGAATATCTTGGGCCAGCGACATCTTTTTTTGTACTTTCGCATTAGCACGTGCTGCATTAGGAAAAGAGCTTTTGATTTGTTTTCGCTTATTATCCCAGTGTTTCGTTCCGGTAATAAATCCAGTTTTTAAGATACTTGGGTTTTCGGCGGTGGGATACCCGAATGACCAAGGGGGATTTGTCGGGATCAGTGTAGCGAGGGTCGGGCATGAGGGTCAGTTTAGCCATAGTTGCTCTGTGTAGTTTGGCATCTAAAGTAGACGGATTATTTTACAGTAGCAAGCAAGTTTTGAACACTTTTTGAACACTTTTTTTGGTTTCTAATGATATGTAATGAACTCTAATAACTACATGTTGCTACATAAAAAACTGATTATTAGATATTTATGAAAAATTATATTTTATTAAAGGTCATATGTCTGCTCACTCATAATCAGGTGGTCGCTGGTTCGAGCCCAGCAGGGTTCACTGTTCAATAGAATTTTTATAATTAAGCACCTACAGCATACTGTGGGTGCTTTTTCTTTTTAGATTAAAATCTCTTTACACCTTGGGCGTACATCCAAGCGTAACCAAGTATTTCAGGAAAACTAAGAATTACCAGTTAAAATACTAACATTCGTCATTTATTCGCAAGGTAGTCCGCTTTATTATTGCGTGTTGCTTATTCATAAACTTGGTGAATTTTTATCGATCACAAGTGTTGATTCTTTAGAGGCTGGTAACGATTTTCAACCGAGAAGAATATCATAATAGCGACACTACTTAACTTTGCACCTACTGCTGTTTCAACTTAGGTACTATGTTCTTACGAAAAGGAATTATTGCAGCCACCGGATTATTTTTGTGTCTGTTTCTGGTAGTACACCTATCAGCCAATTGTATCTTGCTACTACCGGAAGATATTGCGCGTAGTGCATATAATGCCTACTCAACTACCCTTCGGGAGAGTCCGCTAATCAAGATTGTCGCTTACGCTTTGTATGCGTCTATCATTTTACATGTGGTGTATGCAGTAATTGTCACTGTTAAAAACCGGCAGGCCAAGCCAGATAAGTACGCAGTAAATCATAGTCAGGAAAATAGTACGTGGACATCCCAGAATATGGGGCTTATTGGTATTTTTATTCTGCTGTTTATCGTTATTCATCTGGCGAACTTCTGGGCACGAATCAAGCTGGGCCTGGGAGAAAGCGTGGGTACTGATGTTGACGGTAACGTAGATGTGTACGAAGTGACCTACAGCCTATTTCAAAATATTTATTACGTGCTGTTTTACACTGTATTGATGGTTCCATTGGGGTTACATCTGCATCACGGACTGAAAAGTGCTTTCAAGACACTCGGTTTCTACCACCGTAAGGGATTGCGGGTGCTGAGTAAGGTTTCGTTAGTCTACGCGGCGATCATATCCATTGGGTTTGGGGTCATTCCGTTAATCGTATACTTCAAATAAACAGCTATGACGAGGTTGAATGCAAAAGTTCCGGAAGGAAGATTAGAAGACAAGTGGCGCAACTACCAAGCAAAGAGTAGTCTGATTAATCCAGCCAACAAAAAGAAGCTGAAGATTATTGTGGTGGGTTCAGGGTTAGCGGGAGCGGGAGCAGCCGCTACTCTGGCGGAGCTGGGCTACGAGATACAATGTTTCTGCTACCAGGATTCCGCTCGTCGGGCGCATTCGGTGGCCGCGCAGGGGGGAGTCAATGCGGCTAAAAACTATCAGCACGACGGCGACAGTGTATGGCGTATGTTTTACGATACGCTCAAAGGGGGAGATTTCCGATCGCGGGAAGCAAACGTTTATCGGCTAGCGGAACTATCGGCTCCATTAATCGACCATTTTACTCAGCAGGGAGTGCCCTTCGCCCGGGAATACGGTGGGGTGCTGGTGAACCGAAGCTTCGGGGGCGTTCAGGTACAGCGAACGTTCTACGCCCGCGGACAAACCGGGCAGCAACTGCTGCTGGCAGCCTACGCTCAGCTGTATAAAATGATTCGGGCCAAAAAAGTTGAAATGCTCACCCGCCACGAGATGCTTGACTTGGTAGTGATCAACGGCCAAGCCAAAGGCATTATCGCGCGTGATTTGACTAGTGGCGAGCTTAAGCGATTTGCTGCTGATGCAGTAGTGTTAGCCACGGGTGGATACTCCCGGGTATTTCGGCTATCTACGTTGGCCATTGGCTGCAACGGAAGTGCCATCTGGAAAGCTCATAAGCAAGGAGCCTACTTCGCATCTCCCAGCTTTACGCAAATTCATCCTACGGCTTTGCCTCAGTCCAGTGAAGCCCAATCAAAACTCACCCTCATGTCGGAATCGCTGCGGAACGATGGTCGTATTTGGGTGCCTCAGAACAAAGAAGACACCCGGAAAGCGAACGATATTCCGGAAGAAGAGCGGGATTACTATCTGGAACGTCGTTACCCTAGCTTTGGCAATCTGGCTCCCCGAGATATTGCTTCTCGAGCTGCTAAGGAGCGCATTGACGCGGGGCACGGTGTGGGGAGGCTGAAAAATGCAGTATACTTGGACTTCAAACACGCCATTCGGCAGTTTGGTCTAGATACAATTCGGGATCGCTACGGTAATTTGTTTACGATGTATAAAAAGATTACCGGGATTGATGCGTACCAAGAACCTATGCAAATATCTCCAGCAGCGCACTTTTCTATGGGTGGCTTGTGGGTAGACTACGAACTGATGACTACCATTCCGGGATTGTACGCTATTGGCGAATGCAACTTTTCGGATCACGGAGCGAACCGCTTGGGAGCAAACTCGCTCTTGCAGGCCAGCGTAGATGGCTACTTCATTCTGCCCAACACCATTAATAATTATTTAGCCGGAGCACTGAAGGAAGAGCAGGAAACAACCGAGCACCCGGAGTTTGCCCGAGTAGAACAAGAAGTGCAGGAAAATATTGATCGCCTATTGGCAGTGAACGGTACTAAAACCGTTGATCACTTTCATCGGGAGTTGGGAAAGATTATGTGGCAGGAGTGTGCGATGAGCCGTAACGAGGCAGGGTTACAGTGCGCTATTGAGCAAATTACGCAGATCCGCACTAATTTCTGGAGCGATGTAAAAGTTACCGGACACGACAAGGAGATGAATACCGAACTAGAGAAAGCCCTACGGTTAGCTGATTTTATTGAACTAGGACTACTCATGTGTACCGATGCGTTGAATCGGGAAGAGTCCTGCGGGGCCCACTTTCGGGAAGAGTTTCAAACCCCGGACGGCGAGGCTATTCGCGTTGACGATGTGTACTCCTACGTTTCGGCCTGGGAATACGGGGCTGAAAACTTTAAGCATCATGAGGAAGCGTTAAAATTTGAATTTATTGAACCTACGGTACGAAGCTATAAATAGACGATTATGACAGTTACATTCCGAATATGGCGGCAAGAGGGAACCAACGATCCGGGGAAATTGACCGACTACGAAGTGGAGGGGCTTACCGACGATATGTCGTTTTTAGAGGCGCTCGATCATCTAAACGAAACGCTAGTGATCAAAAATGAAAAAGTGATTGCCTACGAGTACGATTGCCGGGAGGGTATCTGCGGTCAGTGTGGAGTATTCATCAACGGACGTGCCCATGGTCCCCATGCCAATATGACCACCTGCCAACTGCATATGCGTAGTTTCAACGACGGCGACACGATTGTAGTAGAACCCTGGCGGGCCGATAGCTTTCCGGTGGTGAAAGATTTGGTTGTAGATCGCTCAGCCCTTGATCGGATTATTGAGCAGGGCGGATATATTAGTGCTAAGACCGGAACCGCACCCGAAGCCAATGCGGTACCTATTGGAAAAGAAATTGCTGATAAAGCAATGGATGCGGCGGCGTGTATTGGTTGTGGAGCCTGTGTGGCGACCTGTAAAAACTCCTCAGCAGCTTTGTTTACCGCAGCTAAGATCAATCACTTAAATTCGCTGCCTCAGGGCAAGCCCGAGCAGCATCAGCGCGTGTTAGCCATGACTGAGCAGATGCAAGAAGAAGGCTTTGGGCACTGCACCTTCACTGGAGCTTGTGAAGTAGAGTGTCCCGAGGGAATTTCTATTACCAATATTGCCGAGATGAACAATCGGGTTATTCGGGCTTCTATTTTTGGTTAATGTTCTCTAATACCTGCTTATCGGCTAACAATCGTTCGCGTAATTGACTGTACTGTAGTTGATGAAGACCCTGACTGCTATCAATTGCCATAGCTGCTGCCGTGGCTGCCGATTGTCCCAGTACCATAAAAACTGGTTCCATCCGAATAGAACCGAAAGCAATGTGGCTGGCCGATAAACAGACTGGTACCAGCAGATTATTTGCCTGCTCCTGCTTGGGCAAAATAGACCGATACGCGATGGGGTAGGGGGGGAATCCACCTACCTCAACATTACCCTCATTTTTCACTTGCCCATTTACTACTATGCGTTGGCAGTTATGAGAATCCATGGTGTAAGCCGCCATACCAACCGGATCATCTACCGTTTCTTTTCCTTGGCAATGAGCCTGAGTCATCACATGCTCACCGATTAACCGTCGGGCTTCGCGCACGTAAAGTTGAGGCGACCAGTTGCTATCGTCAGTATACTCATCTTTTGGGTAACCCCATCGCTGTACTTCTTCTTGTAATTCAGTGGGTACGCGCGGGTCGCTGGTGTAAAAGTATAGTAATCCTTGCGTGTAATCTTGGTGGGCCTCAATAATCTCAACCCGCTCCTCATAACTGGCTTCAGGATAGCGGTGGCTCCAGTTAATCATATCGGTAGAGAAACCGCCCCGGTTATTGATGTCCGTTTTAGCGTTGGGCATTCGACTCCAGATAAAGTACTGGTTAATTGCTCGCATGTTAGGCTGAGCTCCAAATAATCGGGCTAGTAGCTCGTAGCGCAAAGAGTCGTAGTTATTTGGGCGAGTAATGGCTACTTTGTTTTCATCCACATTGGTTAGACAAATACGAAAGTTGTAGGCTTGTACCAGCGTATCGCCAGTACCTTTTTCATCTAAACTAGCCGGGCTAATGCCCCAAACTAAGCCGCTACTCGAATCACCCGGAACTACATACGGGTCAACACCGTCTGGAAACTGGTGACCGTCTAGCAATTGCACTCCATTGTAAGTTTCGCCGTAACGCTCGTTTGCTTCGCGCCCAACAAAGTAGTCTACCCCAGCAGCAGCCATCAAGTCGCCTTCGTAGGTAGCATCAATAAACATTTTTCCTGCGTACGTGGTACCACTTTCGGTTGTGATCTGTACAATCTGTTCGCCCCGCTTGGTAACACCACTTTCTCGGTCTAATCGCTCATTCATCACCACTTCAATACCGGCATCGGTTAGCATCTGCTGATAAACCTGAAGAGCAGCCGAAGGCTCGAAGGTCCACATGGCATCTTCGCCCTCCTTAGTGCGGGTTTGCCCACCATCCAGGTACTCCGTTCTTTCCTGCCACTTCCAGTTTTCAGTATCGTTGTAATAGGCTCTAATATTTTGGTAAAACTCCCGGGAGATACCCCCGATGGCCTGTTTGTTACCAATATCGGTCTGTCCTAGTCCGCCGGTAGTTAGTCCACCCAGGCGGCGGGAAGGTTCAATCAGTACCACCGATTTATCCATCCGGGAGGCTTGAATGGCGGCAGCGATGCCTCCGGAAGTACCGCCGTAGATAATAATATCGGCCTGATAATTCTTTGCGGTAGGTTTATGGTTTATTGATCCACAATAGAAAAGAGCAGTTAATAGCAATAAGGCAGAAAAACGCAGAATCTTAGGTTGTGTATTGTTCATTTTTGATACGACTGGTTATTTTCGCGTTAGTTCTTTTGCAGATGTTTTAACAAGTGGGAATTTTCATCTTCTCCTTCCAGGTCAATTTCCGGCTTACTCTGATGTTGCCCTTAGCACTCCTGAGTACGAGTTAAAATACTCATTCGGTACGGAAAACCAAAGATAAGGAGTGGCTCGCTCACTATTTAGTAGCTCAGTTAATTTTTGTCCCAACTTTTGAGCTACCTCCGAGTGTGAAGAACATAAATTGTTTGTTTTGGCTTCATCTACTAAAAGGTGCTAAAGCTAAGGGCTCTGCTCGTTCGCCCCCTGAATAAACTTTTAGACTTTACAGCGCAGTCCGTACACATCGCTGCTGGTTTTCACTGCTCAGTAGACACAAGAAGGTATAAAAAAAGGCTGACCCATTGCCCGTAGCATTGCATCAGCCCTTTAATTTTTATCAGTAAATGCTGGCCAGTTTAGAAGCTGTAGCCTACCGACAGTTTATAGAAGGAAGAGATATCGTTTCCACTTTCTTCAACCTGTTCATCCGATCGCAGATCACCTCCAGTAATAAAGCGAGCAAAGGCACCACCTTTGGGGTCGGCAAATTGAACGTAGGGACCCAGCGAGACATAAAAAGGAAATCCAGCATCGTCTTCTGAATCGTTGCCACCAGTGAAGTTGAGTTGCTCAAGATGCAAACCAAAGGATAAAAATGAATTTAGTTTGTAGCCAGCACTTAACCAGTAGTGCAAGAAATTGCTCGTAGAGCTAGCATGATCAAATCCCACGTAGTAGCCAGCGTATAGCTCACCTTCTAATATGTCGGTATCTAAACCTACGGTTAGGTTGGGTACAATACCTTCGGCTAATACAGGGGTGCTTGTGCCCGAGGTCAGGCTACCATTGAGTAAGCCGATTTGGGGGCTCACGTACAAAGCATCACCTACCGGAAATCCTACTCCGACACCTACTTCGGTCCAGTTTCCCCAAGCCTCCTCTCCAGTTCCACCGCCGGTTCCGCCTGACCATAAGATACCGTAAAACGTAAAATCCACTGATCCACTACCGTAGGATCCCGCGAAAAATGGGTAGAATCCAAAAAATAAGTCAGAGTTGAGCGATACGCTCATATCAAAATTATCTTCTTCATCTTGGGCAAACGCGCTGAAAGTAAAAAGCGACAATAAAAATAATGTGTAGATTCTTTTCATTTTAATAATGATTTTAGGGTTTGGGGATGAATAAATTAATAAAAAAAGGAAATTGTTGTCGAAGACGTAATACAATAATAACACTTTAAAAAAATATAGCAATACTATTACAATAAAAAATTACGAGTTTTATCACAATTGAAATTTATTCAATTGATTAATAGACGTTATTAAATATTTTGTAATATTTTTGTGATTAAAATCAATTGATTCTTTTGAAGAGGTGGGTATTTTTTGCTCTAAAAGAACAACTTCAACTGGATAGTTTATTGTGTTTTCGTTCATAAGTGGGAGTTTGAATCAGAAAGTACTGCCTTCTAAGGAGGGCGAATTCAGCTAAAAGCAGGTATTTGGGGCTGATAACGGTTCCATGCTTTATTAAACCAATTCTTTCTGCTAGATTTAGCCAGCAAATCGCGCTTTATGAATGTAAGAGTACTACTTGTTGTCGGGAGTGTAGGGCTTTTTTTTGGCTGTAAATCAGCACCCTCCGCCCCTGAGACCGTGGTTGATTCTCCCAATATCATCTATATTTTGGCTGACGATTTAGGGTACGGAGATGTAGGTGCTTACGGTCAACAGAAGATTGAAACTCCCAATATTGATGCCTTAGCTGCTCAAGGAATGAAATTTACGCAGCACTACTCCGGTTCACCGGTATGCGCTCCTTCTCGTTGCGTACTGCTTACCGGAAAACATACGGGGAATGCCTATATTCGGGGAAATGGTGAATGGAGGGAACGGGGCGAAGTGTGGGATTTTGTAGCGATGCTGGAAGACTCTACATTGGAAGGTCAACGGCCTTTACCCGCCGATACTCCCACCTTACCTAAACTGCTAAAACAAGCTGGGTACGCCACCGGAATGATTGGTAAGTGGGGGTTGGGTGCACCGCACACCAAATCTATACCTACCACCATGGGGTTTGATTACTTCTACGGTTACAACTGCCAACGGCAAGCCCATACGTACTATCCGGTGCACCTCTACGAAAATGAACGACGGGTGTATTTAAGAAACGATACCGTACCCCCCCGTGCCCGAATGCCCGAGGGGGCTGACCCTTACAACTTAGCGAGCTACGCGGACTTTACGCTAACTGACTACACTCCCGACCTAATGTTCGAAAAGCTGATGCAGTTTGTGAACAAGCAGCGGGCTGAACCTTTCTTTATGTACTGGGCTACTCCCATTCCGCATGTACCGCTTCAGGCTCCGCAGCGGTGGGTTGATTATTACGTAGAGAAATTTGGCGATGAACAGCCTTATCTATCCGAACGAAGTTATTTTCCCCATCGCTATCCTCGGGCGGCTTACGCGGCTATGGTCTCTTACCTAGACGAACAGGTGGGGCAGCTAGTCAGTCTGCTGAAAGAGTTGGGGGAATACGAAAATACACTGATTATCTTCACCTCAGATAACGGGCCATCTTTCAATGGAGGAACAGATTCGCCCTGGTTTGATAGTGGTGGGCCGTTTTCTAGTGAAAAGGGCAGGGGCAAAGGTTCCGTCTACGAAGGAGGAATCCGGGTTCCGATGATTGCCAGTTGGCCTGAGCGAATAGCAGCAGGTAGCACTACCGATCATCTTTCGGCTTTTTATGATGTATTACCCACCTTGGCGGAGGTAGCGGGAGTAGATGAACTGCCAGCTACCGACGGCGTTAGCTTTCTCCCCGTACTATTGAGTCAAGATAATCAGCCGAAGCACGACTTTCTATACTGGGAGTTTCCGCAGTACGGCGGTCAGGTTGCTGTGCGGATGGATGAATGGAAGTTTATTCAGCGTGAATTGAATAGTGAGGAGCCAACCTTAGAACTTTATAATTTATCCGAAGATTTAGCGGAAACCAATAATGTGGCCGACAGCCATCCGGATGTTGTGCAGAAAGCGCAATCAATTATTAACCAAGCGCATACTGAACCTACGCTAGAGAATTTTAAAATACCTACGTTAGAAGCTGGATTATAACTAAAAAAACAAAAGACAATATGAATGATATTTCGTTGCTAATACTTGCCGCTGGGTTAGGCAGTCGCTACGGTAGCCTTAAACAAATGGATCAGTTTGGACCTTCGGGGGAGTCTATCATCGATTACTCAGTATACGATGCCATGCGGGCAGGTTTCACTAAAGTAGTATTCGTCATTCGCTCTTCCATGGAGCAGCAATTTAAGGAGGCCTTTCTGAAGCGATTTCCGTCGGATATTGAAGTGAAATACGTCTTTCAGGAATTAGATCATTTGCCCGCTGGCCACACTGTTTCGCCGGAGCGAGAGAAACCTTGGGGAACCGGACACGCTGTCTGGACAGCCGCCGATCAAATTGATGAGCCGTTTGCGGTGATCAACGCCGATGATTTTTACGGTAGGGAATCGCTACAGCGAATGGCTGAATTTTTGAAAAATCCTCCCGAAAATAGCCACTGCCTATTGGGCTACAAACTAGAAAACACCTTGTCTGATTACGGCTATGTTTCTCGGGGTATCTGCGCGGTGCAGGGCGATTCCCTTCAGAGCATTACCGAACGAACACACATTGAACGCCGGGACGATGGACAGATTATTTTCCGATCGGATAAAGGGGAAGAAGTCCCCTTGAGTGGAAAGGAAACAGCTTCCATGAACCTGATGGGCTTCACGCCCGATGTTTTTTCCGTATTTGAACGCTGCTTCGTAGATTTCCTAAAGGAAAACTCTCAGCACCCAAAGCAAGAGTTTTATTTACCTTCGGTCGTAAACGAAATTATCAATAGTAAGATTGCCGAGGTTAAAGTGGTGCCTACTCCCGATAGTTGGTTTGGGGTTACGTATCCGGACGATAAGCAGGTAGCTCGGCAAACCCTCCAGAATTTGGTGGCTGAAGGAGTTTATCCTCCTAACCTCTGGGCAAAGTGAAGAACCAACTCGATCTTCCGTTAGGTAATATTTTAGCGGCATACTTTTCTGATTTTTCTTCAATTTCTGCCCGTCCCTTCGGTTCCGGTCATATCAACGATACGTTTTTACTCACCCACCTCTCGGGTGAGAGGTACTTATTGCAGCGCATTAATCATCAAGTGTTTAAGGATGTAGCGGGATTGATGATAAACATAGACCAAGTTACTCGCCAGGTGCAAAGAGCATTAAAAAAACGGGACGATACTCGTTTCACCACTTTGCGAATTATCTCCACGTTAGAGGGTGGCTTGTTTCATCTTGATCAGTCAGGCAACTACTGGCGAATAATTACCTTTATTCCCAATAGCATTACTTACGACCTGGTAACATCAACGGAGCAGGCTTTTCAGGCTGGATATGCCTTCGGCTACTTTCAACAACTGCTGAGCGATATGCCCGGCGATACATTGCAAGAAACAATTCCTAAGTTTCACGCAATGGACTATCGGTTCAGTAACTTTGATAAAGCTGTTGAAGCCGATTTGGTGCATCGGGTGAAGCAGGCTACGCCTGAGATTGCGTTTGCTTTAGCCCGAAAACAGGAAATGCTCGACTGGCAAGCAGTGGTGAGCAATCCTGAATTTCCCCGGCGGGTTACCCACAATGATACTAAATTCAATAATGTGTTGTTGGATCAGGGAAGTCAACGAGCGGTTGGCGTGATTGATCTGGATACGGTGATGCCGGGGGTAATTGGTTATGATTTCGGCGATGCTATACGAACAATTGCCAACACTGCTGAAGAAGATGAAGCCGACTTAAGTAAAATTTCGGTAAACCTCGATTATTATCGTGTATTTGCTCAAGGTTTTTTGGAGGAATCTGGACAGCAACTTACTGAACTCGAAAAGAAATCGTTGCATTATGCTCCCAACTACATGACTTTTATCATGGGATTACGGATGCTCACCGACTATCTGCAAGGGGATGTATATTATAAAACCAATCATTCGGGGCACAATCTTCAACGAGCAAAAGCACAATTTGAACTTGTGGCTCAGCTAGAAAAATCGGCAAGTCAGACTCAGCAAATTTTAACTGAAGTTTTTTTTAAGTTAGGTAATTAGCTGGAAAACGAATTGTCAGTTCCCCTTTATTCTACTGAAAATTTTAACATCTTTGCGAGAAAGTTATAACAATGGCAAAAGTCTTAGTAACCGGTGGATTGGGGTACATCGGTTCTCACACGGTAGTAACTCTGCTACAACAAAATTTTGAGGTAGTCATCGTAGATGATCTGAGTAATTCTCAGGCAAGTGTGCTCGATCGGGTTGAGCAGATCAGCGGGCAACGACCTCCATTTTACCAACTAAATTTATGCGACGAAAGCGCGGTTGAACAAATGTTTGATAAAGAACCGGGCATTGATTCTATTATTCATTTTGCCGCCAGTAAAGCCGTAGGTGAATCAGTCGCGAAGCCTCTACTGTACTACAAAAATAACTTACTTTCGCTCATTCATCTACTAGAACAAATGAATCAGCGAGGCATAACGGACTTTGTGTTCTCTTCTTCCTGCACGGTCTATGGTCAACCGGATAAGTTACCAGTAACTGAGCAGTCACCCATGAAGCCAGCCGAGTCACCTTACGGAAATACCAAACAAGTAGGTGAGCAAATTTTACAGGATGCTTGTCGGGCGTACCCTTCCTTGCAAGTCATTGCACTCCGCTACTTTAATCCGGTAGGTGCCCACGAATCGGCGTTGATTGGCGAACTACCGACGGGAGTACCTAACAACTTAGTGCCCTTCATCACGCAGACAGCGGCTGGATTACGGCCTCAGCTAAAAGTTTTTGGTCAGGATTATGATACGCCGGATGGTACTGCCGTTCGCGACTACATCCATGTGGTTGATTTAGCCGAAGCTCACGAAATAGCATTACGCCGATTAATGAATGATAAGCAAAAGGAGAACTTTGAGTTTTTCAATATTGGCACCGGAGAGGGGCATAGCGTTTTAGAGGTGGTCAAAACTTTTGAAAAAGTAAATGATCTATCGCTTAATTATGAGCTAGCAGATCGTCGTCCCGGCGATGTAGAACAAGTATACGCCGATACCCACTACGCCAACACCGAACTTGGCTGGAAAGCCACCCGCAACCTAGAAGAAATGCTCACCTCCGCCTGGAAATGGCAAAAACGCATATCTCAATGATATTAAGTGGTCATCAATTATCAGTTGGACATTTCCCCAGATTTATTCTGGGATCTCCTTCATTTTAGGTGGGAGATGCCGGAATTTGCAGAGCCTCATCTGGCAAAGATATGTTAAGAGAATTTTATTCAACGCTTAAATGTATTTATATATTTATCGACATAGCCATGTATCTACTCCACCGTGGCTTGAGCAAGCCCCGGAACCTGTTGCGTTACTGCGAGTTCCATCATTACAGATTGCACCACGTCTATTATTTGGGGGGCAGTTGATATCTGTCTCTTGTTCGCAGCTCATGAAGACACTCAAGACAATTACTGACAGGAAAAACAATTTTTTAAGGTTAGGCATAAGATTTTTGATGAATAGTTTGCGATAAAAGTAAGAATTAATCATCACTCACTAATCATTATTCATTAATTTAGCCTGGTTGTAATTCCACCCTCTTACCGGCTACAGAGAGGTTTTCGTTGACGTACTGTTCGTCCCAGAGGTTGGAGATGACGGCGGAGATATGAGGATTTTGCAAGGCCCAGACATAAGCTTTCATTGGGGCTTTCATATCACCGGGTACAATGCGTTCTACTTTGTCGATGCGCCAGGAAGGAATCGGTTGAATTGCTTTATGGTGCGTAGCTACTGCCATTGCCGCCTTCATAGCGATAATTCCCATGCCGCTTTCGTGCGCCTGACGAATAGCATCTTCTAGGTAGCCACCGTTGATGATGTTATAAGCGCACATCGCTGTATCGTATTCACCCGTTGCAGCGGCTGCCCGAAGCACTCCGGCCGGATCGTTGTGGGTGGAGACTCCTAAAAAGCGAGCTTTTCCTTCTTTCTTGAGTAGGGCAAAGGTTTCGTAGATTTCCGGTATCTGCACTTCTTCGGGGCAGTCGGCACCGTGGGGGCACATCAGAATGTCGAAGTAACCAAAGCCCGTTCGCTTCAAACTTCCTTCAATGGAAGACATGATTTTATCGCGGTACGCCTGACTGCCCTCTACCCGATGGGCGTAGTCTTTTATCATTGCATTGGCCAGAAAAGCACTGTCCATTGACTCGGCCTGCCCTGACCAGTATTTAAGAAAGTACCCCGGCTTATCAACCGCCCGGTCTTGGCGAATTTCTTGAGCCCGCTTCATAATTGCTTCCTGCTTGCCCGTAGGTAGTTCATTATAAATATCCCGGTAGAGCTGATCGCGTACGGCGGCAAAACCACTTACCTTCGTGGTAATAAATACTTTTTCTCGCTTAGATGAACTGTCAATCACTTGACTGTAGGCTTCTTCACATTCGCCATTACCGTAAGCGGGTGCCATATCCAGATAGTTCAGTCCTTTGTCCATTGCTAGCTCCACGGGGCGCGTATTGCCAAACCGAACCGGATCGCCCCCGCAAACTACTTCCGAGATCATCATGCCCGTTCGTCCCAGTTGACGGTACGCCATGTCCGATTGACGGTTGCGCCATTCCTGCACGACTTCGGTTTTTTTAGGCTGATCTGATTTAGCTTGCGCTGCTTGTAAGCCAAGGCTCGATAGTCCGGCGGAGGCAGCCGAGGCAACGGTTAGGAAGTTACGACGGGATAATGATGGGGTGGGGGAGTCCGACTTTTTCATCAGGTTGTTAGTTTACCTCAATATACAAAATCTTAAAGAAAACTAGCGGAGTTGCTAACAACTGCTGTAAAATCCCGATTCAGAGGGTATCTTGTTTACCTCTATCGGGCGGTTACGTAATTGATAAATAGTAGTCCACGCTCACTATCAAAATTCTTTTTGGGGCAAGCTCTCATCCACAATGAGCTTCTTCACGCGTAGTCGCTCTACCGAGAGATCATCAATCTTCAGCGATTTGATCCGACCTTTTACCAAGGCAAGTGAGCCAATAGCCACTGTACCAATGGCGAGTGCGCCCACAGCCATAGCGCCAACGCTAATGGCAATGGTAGCTGTTGCTAAACGGCTAACAGCAGGTTGGTACGTTGGCTTACGAGTGCGAAAATGATTATGAAGGAGTTGCATAACGTAGTCTTTACCTAGCATTACGAATAATGTATCGATTCGTTGATGCCATCACTGTTTATTATGCACGAAAGATACTATACTTGGTAATGATGGATGAATAATGACTAATGAATGATTACTTTGCATTCGTCATTCGTTGTACTGACATATCAACTTGAGGGCAAATATAGAATACTCTTGCCGGATAAGGCTCTGTGCTCGGCACCCGACGAATTCCGGCATCTCATGGAGTAGACCCCGTCGGGGTGCCGACCGGAATTCGCTTTTGCTTATCCGGGGAAAGTGTCCCTATGATAGAATGTCATTACAATTAGTCATTTATCATTAATCATTACAACTATGAAGGGTAGAATCGCTATACTCGGAGGAGGAAACTTAGGAAAAGCCATTGCTATCGGTTTGGCCAGCACCGAGCAGTACGAAGCTAATCATATTTTGGTAACCAAACGCCGAATGCACGGAGTAGAAGACCTGCAAAAGCTAGGTATACAAACTACCAGTGATAACCGGGAAGCAGTGAAAGAATCTGAGCTGATTTTACTCTGTGTCCAGCCTAAGCAACTGGAGTACTTACTCATTGAAATTCGCGATGTGCTAGATCCCAAACAGCACGTATTGGTATCAACCATTACCGGAGTGAGCATTAGCGATATTGCTCGGCTAACACTGGAGGATTTTCCCATTATTCGGGCGATGCCCAACACCGCTATTGCCATCCGGGAATCGATGACTTGTTTAGCGGCGCAGAATACATCGGATGATTTGCTAAAGCAGGTACAGGCTATCTTTGATGTGATGGGTGCCACGCTGGTCATTGACGAAGAAATGATGGCGGCGGCTACTGTGCTGGGAGCCAGTGGTATTGCCTTTTGCCTGCGCTACATTCGGGCGGCGGCTCAGGGAGGTATCCAGATGGGGTTTCATGCCGAAGAAGCTCAAAAGATTGCCGTGCAGGTGTGCCGAGGAGCCGCTTCCCTCATTCTACAAAACGAGCAGCATCCTGAAACCGAAATTGACAAAGTAACCACTCCCCAGGGCTGCACCATTGCCGGACTCAACGAAATGGAGCACAACGGACTTAGCTCGGCGGTCATCAAAGGCATCATGACTTCCCATCGCCGGATCGGGAATATTACGGATTGATTTTAATGAGTAATGACTGGTGAATAATGACTAAAACTCAACAGTCACTATTTAACGGCCCCCTACGCATTTGCTATTTCTTTTAGGGAGGTGACCAACTGATCTAGCTCATCTAGTGAAGTGTACAGGTGAGGAGTTACCCGAATGCCCCGCACCGCTTCGTTGTTGATTGCTACTGTAAAGATGTTGTAGTCATCCATCAATTGTTCAGCCAATTCGTCAGGACTCAGCGAAACAACGCCCACATTGGTAATCCCGCTGGAGCGTTCTTCTTCCCAGGGGGTGTTGATAATTATCCTGGGCGTATCTTTCAATTTTTCCGTCCAGTACTGCTTAAGGTAGCGAAGCCGGGCTTGCTTACGGTGGACTCCAATTGTATCCTGAAACTTGAGTGCATCCAAAATCGAGAGTTGTCCGGTGACGGGTAGGGTGCCGTGATGCTCAAACTTACGGATATCGTCGTTGGGATACGTGTCATCACCCAGCAGTGGCCATACTTTGGCGATTTTCTCTTTTTTCACAAACAGCATTCCGTTCCCTAGCGGGGCACCTACCCACTTGTGCAGGCTAGTTCCCCAGTAATCGCAATCCAGATCACGAATTTTGAAATCCAGTTGCCCCAGCGCGTGCGCCGAGTCGCAGATGACTTCCACTCCGTGGGAGTGGGCCATATCGCAAATCTTGCGTACCGGAAGTACTTGTCCGGTGATATTAATCAAATGCGTCACCAGCATTACCTTAGTTCGCGGAGTGATCGCCTGTTCAAAAGCAGTTACAATTTCTTGGTCATTTTTTGGGTGTAGTGGCAGAGAAATCACCCGGTTCACAATTTTATCTCGTCGTGCTCGCTGGTTAAAAGCCGCCAGCATACTGCCGTAGTCCTGGTTGGTCATAATCGCCTCGTCGCCCGGAGCGAGATCCAATCCCAGAATTACCGTGTCTAGGGCTTCAGTAGTGTTTCGGCAAATCACCATCTCATCAACGGAGCAACCCGCAAAATCAGCGAGAGCTTGCCGCACTTTGAGGCGATCATCCCACTGATGGGTTCGCATGTAGTAGGAGGGAGTCTCGTTCACCCGTTGAATGTGCTGCCACTGAGCCTCCAGCACTGGCCAAGCGGCTAGGCTGTAGTACCCATTTTCCAGATTGATAAAGTCATCAGAAACCCGATAGGCTTTAGCTACTTCCTGCCAGTAAGCTTCATCGCGGGCAATATCTTGGTTAGATCGTTGCTTTTGATTACTGAGGTAGGCGAGGAGCTGATTCCATTCTGAGGTAGAAAGTGAGCTGAATGCCAGCGGTGAGACACTTAAAGTACCAAACTGTTGTAAAAAAGAGCGACGACTATTTTCCATTCTATGCGTAGTAGTGTAATTTCAAGGCGATTTTTTGTTAGGCGATTACACCAAGAGCCAGTTAGGCATTTGAAGGAGTAATCCCGTTCAAACTACCAAATCTACCGTATAAAGCCAACCTATGAAACACTTTACATCCGTCCAAGATATTTCCGACTGGTCAGTCCTGTGGGAAAAAGTAAAACAAATAAAGCAAGCACCGCAGGGAAGAAAAACACTCGGGCAAGGCAAAGCCATGTGCCTGATCTTCCTGAATTCTAGTTTACGAACTCGCCTCAGTACCCAACGAGCCGCGATGAATATTGGACTGGATACGGTGGTGTTTGATATCAATCAGGGAGGCTGGCAACTGGAAATGGCTGACGGAGTGGTGATGAGCGGTTCCAAAGCTGAGCATGTGAAAGAAGCCGCGGCCGTAATTGGTTCTTACTACGATGTGATTGGCATCCGAGCGTTTGCCCAACTCCAAGATCGGGCGGAAGATTATCAGGAAACTATCATTCAGCAGTTTAAAAAGTACGCCGGGGTACCTATTATCAGTTTGGAGTCGTCGGTGCGTCATCCACTTCAATCCCTTACCGACTTGATTACCATTGAAGAATACAAGAAGACAGAACGACCGAAAGTAGTGCTAAGTTGGGCACCGCATCCTCGCGCGTTGCCCCAGGCCGTAGCCAATTCCTTTTTAGAGTGGATGAAAACGACCGATTACGAGGTGGTGCTGACTCACCCCGAAGGATACGATTTGGCCGAGGAATTTACGCAAGGTATTACTTCAACTAACAATCAAAGTGAAGCACTGCAAAATGCTGATTTCGTGTATGTTAAAAACTGGTCATCATACCAAGATTACGGAAAAATAGTAAGAGCTGATGACGAGTGGATGATTACCGATGAAAAGATGAAATTAACCAACGATGCCCATTTTATGCATTGCCTACCCGTGCGCCGTAATGTGGTAGTGGCCGACGGAGTAATTGATAGTCCCAACAGTTTGGTGATTCCTCAGGCAGCCCATCGAGTAACAGCAGCGCAAACAGTTTTAGAATTAATGCTAGATCATGCCTAAGCTCAGTATTGTAAAAATCGGCGGAAAAGTCATTGACGACTTGCAGTCACTATCCGAATTTCTAACTGGATTCTCCCTGATAACCGGGCCTAAGATTTTGGTGCATGGAGGTGGTGCGAGTGCCAGCAGGCTAGCCGAGCAAATGGGAATTCCGGTGCAGATGGTGGACGGTCGGCGCATTACTGATGCTAATATGCTAAAGGTCGTGGTGATGATATACGCCGGATGGGTAAACAAGCAAATTGTAGCGATGCTACAAGCCAGGAAAACCGATGCGCTGGGGTTAACCGGAGCGGATCAGAATATCATTCGTTCGATAAAGCGTCCGGCTCAGCCGATAGACTTCGGGTTTGTAGGAGATGTAAAGCAGGTAGATGCGGATAGATTAAGTAAGTTGCTTAACGAGGGCACCACCCCGGTAGTAGCCCCAATTACCCACGATGGTAGCGGAAGTTTACTGAATACCAATGCCGATACCATCGCTACCGAACTGGCTATTGCCTTGACTAAGCAGTATGATGTACGGTTAGCCTTTTGTTTTGAAAAGAAAGGAGTGCTAGCCAATGTAGAAGATGATAATTCAGTGATGCCTTCCATCTCCCAGAGTGAGTATGGTAAAATGAAGAAGCAAGGGCAAGTCCATTCGGGAATGATTCCTAAACTGGATAATGCCTACCGAGCCATCAATAGAGGGGTAGCCACGGTAAAAATTATGCACCACAGTGATATTCATCGCTGGCAGCCTGACGTATCCGCCGAAAAACGTAACTTTGGAACAAGCTTAAACAATGAGTAATGAACAATTGATAGTGGATAATGGAAAACGGAAGTAGGAAGCAATGAGCCATGAACAAAATAAGCGGGGAGCTGGGGGCAGGGAGCGAGAAGTAAAATGTAAGTAGCTCTAACACCAAACGCCCGGCTCCACGCCCTCAGCCCCCTGCTAAAAGAATAATCAACAATTGAGCAATTGGACACTTCAAACTTCTCAACCTGTGGACTATGGACTATGGACTATGGACTGTGGACTGTGGACTAAAAAACAATCAACAATTTAGCTATCCAACAATCAACAGATATGAACGAAACAACAACACCCACCCAAGCCGCAGTACAATTGCTGCAAGAACTTGTCGCCACCCAATCGTTTAGCCGGGAGGAAGAAAAAACGGCAGACATTATTACTCAGCGTCTGGAGCAGGAAGGAAAGGAAGTACACCGACTGAAAAACAACGTGTGGGTACGTTCCCAAGATTTTCGGGACGACTGGCCTACTTTGTTACTAAATTCTCATCACGATACGGTAAAACCGGGAGATTCCTGGACACGCGATCCTTTTGACTCCAGTATCGAGACGGTTGACGGTGAAGAAACGCTCTACGGGCTAGGTTCCAACGATGCCGGAGGCTGTCTAGTAGCATTGTTACAGGCATTTCTTCACATGGACGAAGTAGCTGACCGGGGATTTAATTTGATCTTTGCTGCGTCAGCCGAGGAGGAGATTTCGGGTGAAAGTGGAATTTCGGCTCTGCTTCCCAAACTAGGAAAAATTGACGTAGGCATAGTAGGTGAGCCGACCCGAATGAGGATGGCGGTAGCTGAAAAAGGGTTGTTGGTACTCGACTGCACTGCAACCGGTATAACTGGTCACGCCGCACGCCATGAGGGGGTAAATGCTATTTACGAAGCCTTACAGGATATCCGTTGGATTAAGAATTTTCGCTTCACTGATAAATCGGATCTACTAGGTGAAACCACCGCTGCTGTCACGCAAATCAATGCTGGAATTCAGCATAATATCGTCCCCGATAAATGCACCTTTGTGGTAGACATTCGCACTAACGAACTGTACACCAATGAGCAGGTGCTGGAAATATTTGAGCATAATTTGCTATCGGATATTAAAGCCCGTTCGCTGCGGTTGCAGTCATCTTCTTTATCCAAAGACCACCCTTTAGTACAACGAGGTATGGAGTTAGGTTGGGAGTACTACGGTTCACCTACACTATCTGATCAGGCACTGTGTCGAGATTTTTCTACGCTGAAGCTAGGTCCCGGTAGTTCCGGACGCTCCCATACAGCGGATGAATACATTCGAGTATCGGAAATTCAGGAAGGAATTGAAAAATATATTCAGTTGCTTACTGGACTTAAGCTAGAAAAAGACTAATTTGGTATTCGTATAGACAATTGAATCATTTCTGCCTTTCCCTTGCTTTAATATTTCTTCATCTCTTTACCGTCCAAGCCTGTGAAACTCTGGCAGAAAACTACTACGTCTATTGACAAGCGCATTGAGCGTTTTACCATTGGTCAAGATGCCGTTCTTGATTTAGTACTCGCCCCCTACGATGTGTTGGGAACACTGGCGCATATTACCATGCTACAAGAAGTTGGGCTACTGAAAAAGAAAGAGCTGAATAAGCTCTGCCCGGTGTTGCAGCAGCTATACCGACAAATTCAGGGGGAGGGGTTTACCATTGATGATGGAGTAGAAGATATACACTCGCAAGTGGAGATGCTACTGACCCGGGAGTTGGGAGAGATCGGTAAGAAAGTACACAGTGGTCGTTCCCGTAATGATCAGGTATTGGTAGACCTGCGCTTGTACTTCCGCGATGAATTACAACAAGCAGTATCGGGGGTACAGGCACTATTCGAGCGTTTGCAGGGATTGAGTGAACAGCATCAGGATGTACTACTTCCGGGTTATACGCACACTCAAGTAGCTATGCCTTCTTCTTTTGGCTTATGGTTTGGTGCCTACGCCGAAAGTTTGGCGGACGATATGCTAATGTTATTGGCGGCTTACCGTCTGGTAAATCAAAATCCGCTGGGCTCGGCAGCCGGTTACGGTTCGTCCTTTCCACTCAATCGCCAGATGACTACGGATTTGCTGGGTTTTGATACGCTAAACTATAACTCAGTGTACGCCCAAATGGGACGAGGTAAAACCGAACGGATAGTAGCCTTTGCTATTTCTACGGTAGCAGCAACCGTAGGAAAAATGGCGGATGATATTTGCTGGTACGTGAGTCAGAATTTTCAGTTTATCCGTTTTCCCGACCACCTGACTACCGGTTCATCGATTATGCCCCATAAGAAAAATCCGGATGTGTTTGAACTGATCCGAGCCAAGTGTAACCAATTACAGGGGTTATCCAACCAGATTACTTTAGTCAACACTAACATGATTTCGGGCTATCATCGCGACTGGCAAATTCTGAAAGAAGGGCTATTTCCGGCTTTTGGGCAATTGAAAGACTGTTTAGCGATTCTGGACTATGCTCTTCAGCATATCTCGGTTAACGAAGATATTTTGGAGGACGAACGCTATCGGTACTTGTTTACGGTTGAGCGAGTCAACGAAAAAGTGCTAGCGGGAAAACCTTTCCGGGACGCTTATCAGGAAGTAGGTCGGGAAATTGCTGACAATACCTACGAACCACCCACCGAGATTAATCACACCCACGAAGGAAGCATTGGTAACTTGCAAAACGATGCCATTGCTGAGAAATTTCAGAGTGTACTCCAGCAGTTCAATTTTGATCAGGCGCAACGAGCCATTGAAAAACTGTTAAAGAATCGCTAAGAAAAAGTAGTATTACTTCAGTAGCTATTTTCACTAGTTGCATGTAGTCAGTTAGCCGGAAGCAGACTAATATTTACTTTGCATTTTAGTGTTTATTTTTTATTGTTTTCGACTTCTTTCCAAAAGATAGTTATATCTTATTTTCTGATAATCTTACACAGCTAAGAGGATTTTGATTATTACCCAGAAAAACTGGGCTCCATTCCCTTTCTTGCCTATCAATTAAACACACACCTGTAGTTCCGTCAGATAAAAGCTTACTGATGTAGGCCCAAGTACGGCAATACCCATTTTCACTTTATTTCTAATTATTACAAACCAAACAGTTAATATTCTAAATTTTAATCATTAATATTATGTCGAAAGTAAGGATTTACGTAAGTCGCGACCCAAATACGGGTGAATTGCATCTTCGAGACAGTGAAGGCCACGAAGGTAACGGGAGCATTGTTACAGAAGTACACCACGGAGATGAAGTAGAGTGGGTGTTAGGTGAAGGAATTGACGAGATTACCGGTATCTGTCCAGCCAGTGGTAGTCAGAATATTTTCCAAGGTGAAGTGAGAAAAAATGGTAACGGCAACTGGAAAGGAACCGTCAATGAGTGTGCCGAGGGTAGCGAAGAGTATGTGATTGAGTATGTGACAGAAGGTAAGACTGCTCGGTCAAGTAATCCCCAACTAGATGTGAAACCACCTAGGTAATAATGCTTTTTAAATCTGCGAAAACAATATTATTATTGAACATAGCCTATTTTTTAGTAGGCTATTTTACTTTTTCTAATGCCCAAGTATTAAATCAATCCAAAGCAGATAGTCTTATTCATATTATATCAACCGAAGAATTTCCTGATACGTTGAGGTACAAGATAGCGATGGATATTGCTGATTACTCGACTGTTCCTAGGCTATCTTTGGAATATGCAAAGCAATCTTTAGAAATAGCTAGTACACTAGAAAATCCACTATGGCAGGGTGCCGCATTATTGAATATTGCTAAATGGTATAGGAAATTAGGTGATGGTGAAAGTGCTCTTAATGCCGCAATGAGTAGTATTTCTTACTATCAACTTGCTAACTCTCAATTAGGCGTTTCATCAGGCTATTTAATACTTGGTGATATATATTCTCGTCAGGAAAATATTTCGCGAGCTTTAAAGTATTATAAACAGTCTATAAAAATATTCAGAGAAGAGCAAGACTCTTCTAGACTCGCTACAGTATTACTAAATACTGGTAATGTCTATCAAGAAAATTATCAATATGACTCTGCATTAAGGTTCATTAGAGAAGCGAAAGTGTTATTCGGTAAACTTCAAATTGAAATAGGAGAGGCTTACGCCACGGGTAACCTTGGTTTATTGGAGATTGAGCAAGGGAATTATATTAGCGGAGAAGAAAATCTGAATGAAGCCATAGCTCGGCTGGAGAAATTTGGAGATAACTACGCAATTGCTGAATACCAATTATCATTATCTAAAATTTACCAGAGCCGGGGAGATACTGTAGCCGCATTAAATTACGCTCAACAAAGTTGGGAAATGGCTGAGCAGGATGGTTTGCTGGAACAAATGCGGAACGTTAGTGAGCGTTTGGCTTCTATCTACGTACAGCGGGGTGATTATGAGCAAGCCTACCTTCATCAAACCCGTTATCTGAAACTAAAAGATAGTATTAATAATATTGAGGTGGTTCAAAACCTGGCCGATATGCGTACCGAGTTTGAGGTGGCGCAGAAGCAATCGGAAATAGACTTGTTGACGGAGAAACGAAATAGCCAACGAAAGATTCAGGTGGGGCTAATCTTACTATTGTTATTGATTGTGGTAGTGGCTTGGTTATTTTATCGTAGCTATTGCATACAAAAGAAAGCCAATGAACAATTAAACCAGCAGAAGAAAGAGCTGAACGCTAAAAATGAGATGCTAGATGCCCTGATTGTTACTCGCGAACGCTTCTTTTCAATCATCTCCCACGATCTACGGGGGCCAGTAGGTTCATTTTATAGTCTGGCTAGCATTCTTAAAATGCACTTACAAAAGCAAGAATACGTTAATCTGCCACCTATTATTGATCATATAGAAAAGTCAGCTATTCACCTTTCGCTAATGCTGGATAATCTGCTGAACTGGGCACTCAATCAGCAGGATGATATTCCTATTCAACCAGAAAAACTGCTAGTAAAAGAAATTACTGATGAAGTAGTTGAAGTTTTTCAAACAGTAGCTCTTTCTAAAAATATTACCTTAAGCTCTCTGATCGATACTTCGCTCTACGCATGGGTTGACCGGAATGTATTGTTTACCATTATCCGTAATCTAACGAACAATGCCCTGAAATTTACCCCTGTAAATGGGGCGGTGACCATTACGGCTCAGCGGTCGGGTGGCGATGTGGTAATTCAGGTAATCGATACAGGTATCGGAATATCAGCCGAGAAACTAGAAACGCTTTTCCAACCGCAGGAAGGACAATCTACCTGGGGAACCTCGGGAGAAAAAGGAGTAGGACTAGGGCTACAATTAGTCAAAGAGTTTACCGATCGAAGTAGCGGAACCATCGATGTGGTCAGCGTTCCCGGTTCAGGTACTACCTTTTCGGTGCGGCTACCAGCTGATCGTAAAGAGAAAGTAATCGCCTAAAACAAGATTTTTCTTAATCGGTTATTGATGCTATGAATCAAGTTACTCCGTCGTGGATGAGTCTAACACTCAAAATTGCTGCCGCCTACAATCTTCTGTGGGGCGCTTGGGTAGTGTTGTTTCCCAATCACTTTTTTGAGTTAGTAGGAATGGAGTTACCGCGCCACACCATGATCTGGCAAGGAATGGGCATGGTGATCGGTGTCTACGGCTTAGGCTATTGGTGGTCAAGTTTTGATCCGGTACGCCACTGGCCTATTGTGGTAGTGGGTTTTCTAGGTAAAATCTTTGGCCCCATTGGTTTCGTCTACAATTACTTATTGAGTGAGGTTCCAGCCGCATTTGCCTACACCCTTATTACCAATGACTTCATCTGGTGGGTACCGTTCTTTCTGATTTTACGAGCAGCGCACCAAGCTGGCTGGCCGTTAACATCATCGGGGTCAAAGCCGGCTAAAGCATGAAAAGAAGCTGCATACTCTGCTAGCCTTGGCGAGAAGGATGCCACGAAAGCTACCAAAATACCTGATTTTGTCTAATTTGCCAGCTACACCATGTATCTTGTCGTATTTAATAATCTATTTTTTTCACGATGCGCCTACGACCAATTCATCTTTTTCCTTACTTAGCCTTATGCATTCTTCTAAGCTGTACTTCCCCTCAGGAAGAAGCTGCTGAAGAGGAATCGCGTCCCAATGTGCTACTAATCCTGACCGATGATCAGGGCTGGGGCGACTTAGGTGTACACGGTAATCCGATAATTCAAACTCCAGTGTTGGATGATTTTGCCCGCAACGGAGTGCAGATCAAAAATTTCTACGTAAGTCCATTGTGCGCCCCCACCCGGGCTAGTCTGCTCACTGGACGTTATCACCTGCGAACCGGGACGCGCTGGGTATCCGATGGTTTGGAAAACATGAATCCGGAAGAAATCACGTTAGCCGAAATGTTCCAGTCGGCGGACTACGCTACGGGCTGTTTTGGTAAGTGGCACAATGGAGCACATTTCCCATTTCATCCCAATCAGCAGGGCTTCGATGAGTTTTTTGGTTTTTGTGCCGGTCACTGGAATAACTACTTCAATACTACTTTGCAACATAACAGTGAGCCATTTCTGACCGAAGGCTACATCACTGACGTGCTAACTGACCAGGCCATTAATTTTATAGAACAAGCGAAGGGCGAACCCTTTTTCTGCTACGTACCCTACAATGTTCCGCACGGCCCGTTTCAGGTTCCTGACGAGTATTTTGATAAATACTACGATCAATTGGATACTATGCAAGACGAGACCGAGCGAAATAAGCTAGCAGCCGTCTACGGGATGTGCGAAAATATGGATGCTAACGTCGGGCGATTATTATCTTCTCTAGAGAAACATGGAGTCCGGGATAATACGATTGTCATTTTCCTAACCGACAATGGTCCCAACGGTAGTCGGTATAACGGTGGGATGCGCGGAACCAAAGGCTCAACCCACGAAGGCGGAACTCGGGTTCCCTTTTTTGTGCAGTGGCCCACAAATCTTCCCAGCGGAAGCACAGTGGACGGACTAGCGGCTCACATAGATATACTGCCTACTCTGGCTGGACTCTGCGAAATACAATTACCTAATCGGGAGATAGACGGAATAAATCTGACTGATAGGTTGGTAGAGGCTAACGCAACTATTCCGGATCGAACCCTCTTTTTTCAGCAGTCAGATCGAGAGCTGTTACCACAAAGGGGGGCAGTTAGAACAAACGAGTATCGGTTGGTGAATTACCCTAATTACACCGGATTATACAATCTTCAGGTCGATCCTGATGAGTCAGAAGATCTGAGCCAGGAATTTCCCCAGTTGTACGATAGTTTGATGGCGGTGTACAACGAATGGTTTGAGCAGATGAAATCAGAAACGGTGGATATGACAACTATCCCTATCGGGTTTAAGGCGCAAACACAAGCCGTACTGCCCGCCCACGAAAGTTACTTTTCTGGGAATGTCTCCTTTAAAGAAGGACACGGCTGGGCGCACGACTGGCTGGTAAATTGGACAAGCCCTGACGACCGTATTCATTGGGATGTGGAAGTACAGTCTCCAGTTACGTACCAAGTCTATCTCTCTTACACCGTTCCCGAATCCGACGCTGGGGCAGTTATTCAACTTGAGGCTGGCGATAATTCATTAGTTGATACTTTATCCACTGCTTTTGACCCAGCGTATATCCCCAGCCCCGACCGAATTCAGCGAATTGAAGTTTACGAAAAAGAATGGGCTAAAACCTACTTGGGCGATATTACATTACAACCCAGTTCACAAACGCTTACTTTACTTGCTAAACAAATAGCGGGTAGCCAAGTGGCTGAAGTGAAAGGGCTGGTTTTAGAGAGGAAGTGATCACGTTAGTTTGCGACACTATGAGGTAGTATTTCATTTGACTAAGCCGATTGCGCTTTTTCAGAACGCACTTGGTAGATACGGATAATCTCGGCAATGGCTCTGCGCTTGCGATAATAAGAGACAAGTTGTACTACCATAATGTAGCTGAACACTGAAATTAGAGCAGCTAATACACTGTTTCCGACCAGAAATGCTTGGGTATGCCGAGTGAGCAATGTAATCCAAGATTCTTCAATTACCGTAGGGGCTGATCGGTTGAGTAGTACGCTACCTAGCCAATAGCTGGCGTAATACACCGGAAGCTGAAGAAGCGGATTCCACATGGTTATGGCTAAAACCATCGCGATTTTGTTCAGCATCCGAAATACGAGGATCAGCAATAAGCCTATAAAAATTCCAAAGCCAGGGGTGGGGAGAATAGCAATCAACGTACCTAGTGAGAAACTTAGAGCGATAGCCTGACTACTGCTTTCGGGCTGAATTAGTCGTTCAATAAATTGCACTATTTTCTCTCTTACTACCGCTTTGTTCATTGGGATTTTTCTTACTACAATACTAACAATTGATAAGCGATTTATTTTTTGCTTTTTAGTGAATATCTAACTTGCGTAACGTCTCAATTATTAATGATGAACCGTCAAATTCCACTGGCCGAACGGCTACGCCCTCAAACGCTAGATGATGTAGTTGCCCAATCTCACCTCACGGGTTCGCAGGGTGTTTTGCGGGCAATGATCGAGCAGGGTAATCTAGCGTCGCTAATATTTTGGGGGCCGCCCGGGACTGGCAAAACTACTTTAGCTCGTATTGTTTCTCAGGAGTCAAGGCGGGAATTCTTTCAGCTCAGTGCCATTCAAGCGGGGGTGAAGGAGGTGCGCGAGGCTATTCAACGTTCTAAGATGTACGGAGGCGCTATTCTATTCATCGACGAAATTCATCGCTTTAATAAGTCGCAACAGGATGCTTTATTACATGCGGTGGAAGATGGAACTATAACGCTCATCGGCGCAACCACTGAAAATCCCTCCTTCGAGATAAACCCCGCGTTACTTTCTCGCTGTCAGGTGTACACATTAAACGCCCTTACCGAAGATGACTTACGAAAATTATTAGCGCGAGCCTTTCAGCAAGATACGTTTTTGCAAATCAAGAACATTGAATTAAAGGAAACCCAGGCCCTATTCAATCTTTCGGGCGGTGATGCCCGGCGGTTGCTAAATTTGGTTGACCTGATTGTTTCTGCTACTGAAAGTGATTTGATTGAAATTACCAATGAGGTTGTAACCAAGCTGGCTCAGACTCGACTAGCTCGCTACGAAAAAGGCGGAGAGCTTCACTACGACTTGATTTCTGCCTTTATAAAATCAGTACGGGGTAGCGATCCGAATGCGGCACTCTACTATATGGTGCGAATGCTGGCAGGAGGAGAAGACCCCAAATTCATCGCTCGTCGACTAATTATTCTGGCTTCGGAAGACGTGGGAAATGCCAATCCGACCGGGTTGGTGTTGGCAACCAATTGTTTTCAGGCAGTATCCATGATCGGAATGCCGGAAGCTGAGATAGTGTTGGCACAGTGTACTACCTACTTAGCAAGTTCGCCTAAGAGCAATGCTAGTTACGCTGGTTTACGCCAAGCGCAGGCTTTGGTGAGAAAAACCGGTGATCTTCCGGTGCCGCTTCATCTGCGTAATGCTCCTACTAAACTAATGAAGTCGTTAGACTACGGCAAAAATTACCAATACGCTCATGATTACGACCAGAGCTTTGTGGCGCAGGAGTTTTTACCAGAGGCTCTATCGAGAACTACTTTTTACCAACCCGGCCAGAACGCTCGGGAGAACGAATTGAGAAAACGCTTAAAGCAATTGTGGGGCGATCATTACAAGTATTAGAGCGGGCTTTACTAAGGTAAATTGATGGAAGGTTGCTGGGCAAGATTATTCAAACGGTACACCTGGAGTGAGTCGTTATTGCTAGCAATAATCCAAGAAGTCTCATTCGTGTTCTGGGTAAAAGGAACAATAGCTTTGGCATCCGTATCTACGAAAAAGCCACTCTCGGACAGACTCACTGAATGAAAGTCGCCTTGCCCATCTCCCAAGAAAACCCACCCAATT
This sequence comes from Tunicatimonas pelagia, assembly GCF_030506325.1. Taxonomy (NCBI): domain Bacteria; kingdom Pseudomonadati; phylum Bacteroidota; class Cytophagia; order Cytophagales; family Catalimonadaceae; genus Tunicatimonas; species Tunicatimonas pelagia. Next base: position 6,458,617 of record NZ_CP120683.1, read on the forward strand.
GAGGCGTCGAACCAGCCGTGTTGCGTTTCTGGAGCGTAGGAGTTTCCTACGGCTACTACGTCCAAGTTACCATCCTGATTAACATCAGCCACCGACATAGCATTAATGGGGGCGATTTGCGCGCGAACAGGTAGCTCGCGAGATTGAAACTTATTGTTACCAAGGTTTTCCAGATAACAGCTAGTCATCATCACGCTTTCTAGTATTTCAGCCTCAGCCAATTCTTTGGTAGTAAAAACTTCGTTAAATGAAGTAAGGGCGTAGCTATTGTAATCAGAAAACCGCTTACGCATCCCAACTAACTGATCGATAAGCTGCCCCCTCGAGTGGGCGGCATACTCTTTTCCTTGAATATAATAGCTCAAAATGGGATCAATACTGCCGTTTTGGTCGTAATCGCTGATGTATAATCGGATAGGCTCTTCTTCTGAAAACTTATACTTGGTGTTCCAACCAATGTTACCCGCCAGGTAATCAGTATCACCGTCGTTATCAAAATCGCCCTGAGCTAGGCTACTCCACCAACCGGAAGTATTGAGCAACCCAGTATTATCAGTTACGTTACTAAAAGTACCATGCTGGTTTTCCAGAAAAGTGAGTGGCATCCATTCTCCGCTAAGGAGTAAATCTGGTTGCTGGTCTTGATTAAAGTCAGTCCACAGCACGCTGGTAACTAAGCCAAATTGCTGTAGCACTGGAGCCACTTCAGCCGTGACATCCACAAATTTTCCGTTCCGATTTTCTAAAATATAGCTGGAGGCAGCTAACGGATACTGCTGGGGAATGAGTCTGCCTCCTACAAATAAATCTAGGTCACCATCTTGATCGTAATCCGAGGCAGCTACACAAGAACCACTGGTAAAGAATGTCGGAAGTGCGGTAGAATCGTAGGTGAAACTTCCGGTGCCATCATTCCGATACAAGCGATCAAGATAAGCCGGGTGGTTCTCATTAAATTCATTACCGCCACTTACTACGTATAAATCTAAGTTTCCGTCCTGATCGGGATCAAATAATATTGCATCCAGATCTTCACTTTGGGTGTGTTGCGCTAAGTCTTGCTGAAGAAATTCGCCATTAGCCTGCTGTAAAAAGAAAGCCCCGGACTGATTCGTAGCTCCCCCCACAAAAAAATCCTCCAACCCATCGCCATTGACATCGCCAACTGCCAACCCAGGGCCTTCTCTAGAAAAGCTTCGGTGTAGCAGCGGTTGATAGTTAAAATCATTGAAAGCAGCCTCCTGGTGCTTCCATTCCAAGCTCATTGAGTCAGTGACTTCAATAAGTAGGGGAGGGGGGGGGCTGATTTTTTCTGATGGCTTTCTGGGAGAGGCATCCTGATAAGATACTGAAAGTTGCTGATTAATGGTCACGTTGTACAAACGCTGCACTCGATTATCGGGCCACAGTATCACCAGACTATCTACCACGGAGGTACTACCTAAACCAAAGTGGACATTAGCCTCTACGGTAGATTTATACCCTCGGTAGGGCACATGATAATGATACTGAGTTTGACTGCCAGAGTGTAGTTGGATAACTGCTTGAAACCCATAAGGATTATTGGAAGGTCCCGTTAAGCTAACTCGCAGAAAATTATGCTTCCCATCTTGTGGAATGTGATTTTCGTAGATAAAGGCATTTTCATTGATGTTATTCATAACTAAATCCAAATCACCGTCTTGATCCAGGTCGGCGAACGCTGTTCCGTTAGTAAACGAAGGTTCTCGCATGCCCCAGGCTTCCGATACATCGGAGAAGAGTAAGGTGCTGCTGGAATCGCCTCCGTTGTTTCGATAAACGTAATTATGCACTTTAGCCTCTTTGAGCATTTCAGTTAATGCCAAAGATTTGTTGTGTTTGGCTTCCGCCGTTCCGAACTGGGAAGAGGCACTCAAGTACGTGATGAAATCAAGGTTGGTAACATCTTTTACGTAGCCATTGGTGATGAGCAAATCGCGGTAACCGTCGTTGTCATAGTCAGCAAATAAAGCACTCCAGCTCCAATCGGTAGCGTGTACTCCGGCTAGTTGCCCAATTTCGCTGAAAGAAGGATGCCCGGAAGGAGTAAAGCCGTTATGCATCTGGAGGGTGTTGCGTACGTACTGGGGAGTATAACCGTAGCCCAGGTTTATTTGAAAACGGTCATAACTTGGTTTGCCGAGCATGGTCTTTTGGCGGTAGTTATCTTCGGGCAGCATGTCCAATACCATAATATCCACTAACCCATCGTTATTAAAATCGGCTACATCGGTACCCATGCCGTTGTGAGAATGATGTTTTAGGTATTCTCCCGCTCGGTCCGTAAAGGTGCCATCGCCATTGTTAATCCACATCAAGTCATTGGTAATAAAATCGTTAGCTACGTAAATGTCAGGGTAGCCGTCTTGGTTAAAGTCGTTAATGCCCACTCCCAAGCCATAGCCTTCAATCAGGATACCGGCTTCCCTGCTTACTTCGGTAAAAGCGATTGATTTGCCCGATGAGTCATTGCGGTAAAGTTTATCAGTACTGATTCCTCCACCATTAGTATTTTTCTTTCGGGCAAGGTTATGGTTAAACGTCTCCATGCCGTTGGTGAGCAGGTACATATCCAGATCACCGTCCAGATCGTAGTCAAAAAAGGCAGCTTGGGTAGAATACCCCGCATCATTTAGATTAAATTTGGCAGCTTGGTCAATGAAGGTGGGAATGCCTTCGTCGTTTACACCCTGATTGATGAAGAAGTAGTTACGACTAAGGGTTGAATCGAATTTACTGGCTACGCATACGTAAATATCGAGCCAATTGTCCTGATTAATATCAACCATCGCTACGCCAGTAGCCCAGCGACTTGTGGTTGTACCCGATACTTCGGTAATATCGTCAAACTGAAGCTCACCGCGGTTCAGGTACAGTTGGCTGGATACTTGGTTACCGGCAAAAAAGAGATCGTCCAGACCGTCGTTGTTAATATCTCCTACGCCCACTCCGCCACCGTTGTACAGATAGGCGTAGTCAATTACGTTAAGAGAGTCATTCTCCGCAATGGCGTTGGTAAAATGAATGCCGGTTTGTTCGGGAGGCAGTAGTTGAAAAACGGCTGATTGCCTCGATTGGCAGTTGGTTAGAAATACGCAGGAGCAAATTATCCCAATCAGGATTTTATAGGTCATTTCGAGCTAAGTGACGGTGTTTCTTAATCCGAAATGTACGAAAAATCTGGGATGACTAACGCGCTGCGTTTGCTTTCCTTCGCCGCTAATAGAAAAAGGGTAGGCTAAGATTGGCCTTAGGTTTAGGCGGGAAACAGCTCTTCTAACTCGGCAATACCGTACTGAATATCTTGAACAACCACACTCACCAACGCAGGAACCGAAGATAAGTCAGATGATTCTTTGCAGTTTTGCTCGATGGTTTTGATCCGCTCTAATGTCGGTTTTAATCCCACAAACTGAAGCGATGGTTTCAACTGATGAGCCGCTTGCCCCACTTCATGCCAATTAGATTGGGCACAACTTGTTTGCAAGCGTTCTAGTGTGTTGGGAGCATCGTTTACAAAAGTTGTCACGATTGAGGTCATAAAATCCCGATCGCCCCCAGTAATTTCTTTAAGATACGTTAGATCAACACTAATACTAGGGCTGCTAACGGTCTGATTAATTTTATCTACGGGTTCCATAATACGCATATTTTTACATCAGTGATACTAAACCAAGGCAGTCTCAGAATTATTTGATTCAGCCATTTGACTATCTAATTCTTCAATTTCTTTGAGGTAGCGGTAAATGGTAGACTTTCCGATGTCTAACTTTTTAGCTACCAGCAATACATTATTGTCGTATTTTTTCAGGAAGTGTAGAATGATGCGAAAGGTGTACTCTCGCATGGTAAGCTCTTCTAAAATAAAATTTTCTTCTTTACGAACGCTGTTAAAGCGAATATCATCGGCTTCAATTAGGTGACCTTCGGCCATTACTGCTGCTAATTCAATGGTAGATTTCAGTTCCCGTACATTACCAGGGAAATTATATTTCATAAGTTTCTCCTGCGCCGACTTAGCGAAAGTGAGTCCGCCCATGTTATTGTCTTTACAGAACTGGCTAAGAAGGAAACGAGCCAATAAAATAATATCATTACCTCGGTCGCGTAGAGGAGGGAGGTGAATGGGTAAACCCAGCAAGCGATAGTATAAGTCTTCCCGAAAGTTTCCAGAGTTTACTTCATCCGCCAGATCGCGGTGGGTAGCTACTAATACCCGCACATCCAGCTTAGTGACCTGATTACCCCCAATTCGGACTACTTCCCGTTCCTGAAGCACCCGAAGTAATTTAGCTTGCAGGTTAAGCTCCATTTCTCCGATCTCATCCAGGAAAATGGTGCCGCCTTGGGCTTCTTCAAATTTACCAATTCGCCGGGCTGCAGCACCGGTAAAAGCTCCTTTTTCGTAACCAAACAACTCACTTTCAACCAACTCCTTCGGAATAGCAGCTAAGTTTACCGCTACGAAAGATTTTTCTTTGCGCTCAGAATTATAGTGAATAGCCTTAGCAACTACTTCCTTACCCGTACCGGTTTCCCCGGTGATCGATACTGTAATATTCGTTTTTACCGCTTTCTCCATTAGAGAAAACACTTGCTTCATGGCCGGACTATTGCCGATGATGCTTTTATTGAATTCGTATTTTTGGCTTACTTCCTGCTTGAGCTGATCTAGCTCGTTAACTAGAGAAAGATTGTTGCGGGCGTTATTAATTGCGTGCAGCAGTCGCCCTTTCGTATCCTGATCTTTAGTGATGTAATCAAACGCTCCGAGTTTCAGCAGCTCTACGGCGGTGCCAACATCTTCCTGTCCGGATATGGCAATAATAAAAATGTCGGAATTATACGCCTTTATTTTCTCAAGTAGCTCTTTACCGCTCATATCGGGTAATGAGTAGTCGATAGTAACAATGCTGGGCTTCAGGTGAAGATTATCCAGACATTCTTGACCAGTGGTAAATATTTGGGTTTCAATGTCCGGGTTCAATCCCAACGTATACTCGAGAAACTTTTGGTAAGTAGGATCGTCTTCTACGGCAAATATCTTAATACACTCTTCCGGTAACATAATCTACTAGTTAGCAGCAGCAAAGTGAGAAGAGAGCAAAAAAAAGCCAAAATCATTCTAAGTGATCTTGGCTTTGAGATGTTGAGTGAAAGAGTGCTAAACCGAAAAGCTTTCGCCACATCCGCAAGTGCGGGATGCATTGGGGTTAATAAACTGAAACCCTTTTCCGTTTAGTCCGTCGGTGAAGTCCAGGGTAGTACCCAAAAGATAAAGTAGGCTTCGTTTGTCTACCAGAATTCTTACTCCCTGGTCTTCGTATACCTGATCTTCATCTTTAATCTGGCTATCAAATTCCAGATCGTACATTAAGCCTGAGCATCCGCCTCCTCTCACAGCTACTCGCACATTATGGTTGTTAGAGTGGCCTTCTTCTTCTCTCAAAGCACTGATTTTATTTCTCGCTTTATCTGTTATCTTAATCATGACAAAGAAACATTTATTCTGAGTGAATTATCTCGTAAGTTTATCCCGAAACATACGTACGTACGACTATACAAGTTTCGCAAGTATAACAATACGCAGCTTACCGTAAAAAACCTATACCCGAAAAAAAAAGTTTCTCATAATGCGACTAGAACATATTGGTATTGCCGTAGCCGATGCTCAGAAAGCACAGAACTTGTTTGACCGCCTATTGGGAAAACCTGTTTATCAAGAAGAGACCGTTGATACTGAAAAGGTTACTACTTATTTCTACGATGCCGGAACTGCAAAACTAGAATTGCTGACTGCCAGTGAAGAAGCGAGTGTGATTAATAAATTCATTGAGAAAAGAGGGGAAGGAGTTCACCACTTGGCTTTTGAAGTAGATAATATCAATGAAGAAATTGAACGGCTAAAGGGTGAGGGGTTTGTATTTATCAATGAAAAACCTAAGCCCGGGGCTGATAATAAGATTGTTTGTTTTTTACACCCTAAAAGTACAAATGGGGTGTTAGTAGAACTTTGCCAGTCAGTATCAACGTCATAACGTATAATATTACACCCATGTCTAACAACTCTGACCGAACCAACATTGAACAATTAGGTGAATTTGGCCTGATTGATAGAATTACAAAATCTTTTAGTTCTCGCCATCCGGAAACGGTGCTGGGAGTAGGCGACGACGCAGCCATTGTTCAGTCTGGTGAAGAGCAAATGGTAATTACCAGCGATATGTTGTTAGAGGGTATTCATTTTGATTTGGCCTACATGCCCCTGGAGCATTTAGGCTACAAGGCCGTAGCGGTAAACATCTCGGATGTAGCCGCAATGAACGCTATCCCTAAGCAAATTACGGTAAACCTAGGCTTAAGTAATCGCTTTTCAGTAGAAGCCGTAGAGGCTCTCTACCAAGGTATTAGTTACGCTTGCGAAAATTATAAAGTAGATTTGGTAGGAGGAGATACTACTTCTTCTGCTTCTGGTTTGGTTATTTCGGTAACCGCTGTGGGTTTTGCTCCGAGTCAGCTAATTACCCGCCGGAGTACGGTTCAGGAAAATGATATTGTGTGTGTTACTGGCGATTTGGGCGGAGCCTATCTGGGTCTTCAGATATTAGCTCGCGAAAAACAGGTGTATCTGGATGCGCCTGACCAGCAACCCCAGCTAGATAAGTACAACTACGTAGTGCGTCGCCAACTACGACCGGAAGCCCGCATGGATTTAGTGTATGAGCTTCGGGATTTGGGAATTGTACCCACTGCCATGATTGACATTTCTGACGGACTAGCTTCTGAGCTTTTTCACCTAAGTAAACAATCAGGGGTAGGCTTCCGAATTTTTGAAGAAAACATTCCCTACGATCAGCAAACCTACGAAACAGCGGTTGAATTCCAGCTTAGCCCCATCACCTGCGCGCTAAACGGAGGCGAAGATTACGAACTGTTATTCACAATCAGCCAAGCCGACTACGAAAAAATTAAAAACCAAGCGGACATTCACAGCATTGGTTACGCGCAGAAGCAAGAAGGTGGACTTCAGTTGGCTACCAAAGCCGGGCAACTGGTAGACCTACAAGCCCAAGGCTGGAACCACTTCAACGGTGAAGAATAAAGATTCCTTGTTTATGTGTTATGGTGTTATAGTGCTGGGTGTTATGGTAGTTTGAGTTTTGCTCTGGAACTTGTTTAGGGTTTTAGTCATTGCTTATTGCAAATTAACCCCCTGCCCCAAGCGGAATGCCGCCCAGCCCCCGCTCCCCGCTAATTATTCATCATTCATTAGTCATTCATCATCACCTTCCATCCTTCCTCTTTTCATATCTCACATCTCATATTTCACATTTTTCATGTCTTACATCTTCCTCCTAGTCTTCCGGGTAGGGGATAAATAAAAAGTTGGTGAAGTCTTGATCTACCACAAACAGGCAGCAAAATTCATCCGGATTTTTGTAAGCCTTTTTAAAATCATCTTCGCTGTCGATTAGCTTTCTTTGAACAAATTCATCTAGGTAGGTAATATAGTAATGCCAGTTGGTAGCCATTTCGCCCCGCCCGATCAACAAGTTGCCAATGGGAATTTCTACTTTAGAGATAGGAAAGATTGGGAAATCAGAAAATCCGCGAGAGCGAACCTGATACGAGGCTTCTTTAAGTGTATCGGCCACTGCTACAAAATCCTGGGAGATAGAGCCTAGGTACTTTCCGTTGAGTTCGGGATTATTTTCCATACTACGATTACTATTTAACTACTTGAAGGTTTTCAGTAAAGGTAATATTACTAGAGATTATAGCAGTATACGATTTGTTAACCCCTCATTTATTAATCTATATTATTCAATATAAAACATTGTAAATCAATATTTTGAATTGCTATAGCTAAAGTAAAAATTAATATTATCACTTGCCTTCTATTCTAATCTTGAAAAGCGGGCTAAACCTTTTATGATGTGATGGGTCTAACCGATTATACAACACATCAGCATGAAGTACTTCGCCGCTCTTAGCTTTTTATTTTTTGCTTCGGTGGTACAAGCCCAAACCTTTAAGCTGAGTGGAGTAGTAGTCGACAGTATCGATCAAAACCCTTTACCGGGAGCAACAATCCTACTATCAGACGTAAGCAATGAGCAAAAAACAAGAGCCGTAATTGCGGACGAATCGGGAAAGTTTTCTTTTGAGAGTCTCCCGGCAACAGGTTGCCAAATCCGCATCACGTACGTTGGTTACAAACCGTACGAAAAGTGGGTTATGCTGCGTAATGCTGATCGCAATCTGGGTAAAATTATTCTAGCTCCATCAGTTCAAACACTTAAAGAACTAAAAATTAGTGGGCAAGTACTTCCCACTGTTCAAAACGGAGATACCACGGAGTATAACGCCGATGCTTTCAAGGTAACCCCGGATGCAGATGCAGCCGATCTCATCAAAAAAATGCCGGGCGTGGTGGTGCAGAACGGACAGGTGCAAGCCCAGGGCGAAGATGTGCAACAGGTGCTGGTCGATGGCAAAGAGTTTTTCGGTAATGATCCTACTTTAGCACTACGAACCCTACCCGCCGAAGTCATTGATAAAATTCAGGTATACGACCGCCAAAGCGACCAAGCCCAGTTCACGGGTTTTGATGATGGCGAAACCGTTAAAACGATTAATATTATTACGAAGATCAATAAGCGAAATGGTCAATTTGGTAAAGTGTACGCGGGCTACGGTTACGATGATAAGTACCAACTTGGCGGAAACATTAATATCTTCGATAAAGACCGTCGGGTCTCTATGATCGGGCAAGCGAACAACATCAACCAACAGAACTTTGCAAATGAAGATTTACTGGGGGTAGTCAGTAGTACCGGTGGCGGCCGACGGGGTGGTTTCCGAGGGGGAAGGCCCGGCGGTGGCGCAGGTTCAATAGGCGGTCGGGGCAGACGCAACTCCGGAGGTAGTAATGTAAACGACTTTCTGGTAGGTCAGCAAAGTGGTATTTCTACTACCAATGCGTATGGTCTAAACTACACTGATTCTTGGGGAGAACGCTGGGAAACTAGCGGTAGCTACTTCTTTAATAGCAGTGCAAATGATGCGGTGGAATCGCTGAATCGAACTTTTTTTCTGGAGCAAGATGCTACGCAGGAGTACCAGGAAGAAAACCAGAACTACAGCGATAATTTCAATCACCGCCTGAATATGCGGATGACCTACCAGATTAATTCTCGCAACTCACTAATTATTCAGCCTCGGGTGAGTTTTCAGCAAAATCAAACTAGTGCGCTCCAAACTGGAGTAACCGAGCAGGAAGAAAGACTACTAAACCAAACCAATAACTCTTCTACATCTGATATTGGTGGCTACAACTTTGCCAATAATTTACTGTTTCGTCACCGCTTTGAGAAACGCGGGCGTACCATCTCCGCCCGATTGAGAACGACTGTGAATCAGCAGGATGGCTTTCAATTGCTTCTAGCTGAGAATCGCTCGTTTGGTACGAACCAGAGCCTGAACGATACCATCAATCAGGAAACTGACTTTGCGCGAGACGGCTGGAATGTAGGTGGTAACTTGGTTTATACGGAACCTTTAGGGCCGGGCATGGTGCAAATTACGGCCGAAACCAATCGCCAGACGGAGTTCTCGAATAAAAAGACCTTTGGTTTTAATGAGGCTTTGCAAGAACATATGTTGCTTGATTCAGCATTGAGCAATGAGTTCGCCAGCATCTATCAAACGCAGTCAGTTGGAACCGGTTACCGTTTTTTTTCGGGTGGCCGGCATTCCGGTGGCCGGCATTCCGGTAGCCGGCATTCCGGTGCTGGGCAAGCCCGAGGTTTCATGGGAATGATTAGCGTGAAGTACCAATGGGCTAACTTACGAAGCGATCAGGTATTTCCATCCGAGGGTTTCATTAACCAAGATTTTGCTAACCTGCTCCCATCAGCGATGCTACGGTACAAAATTAGCGATAGCAAGAATCTTCGTCTGTTTTATCGTACTAGCACCCAAGCCCCTTCGGTTACCCAATTGCAAGATGTGATAGATAATAGCAATCCGCTACAACTCACGGTGGGAAATTCTGCCTTAGACCAAGAGTATCGTCATAATCTGTTTTTACGCTATTCGTCGGTTAATGCCGATAAGTCAAACACATTTTTTGCTTTACTAGCGGGATCAATTACTGATAACTACGTTGGAAACTCCACGTTCATCGCTAATCAAGATACGCTCATTAACGGAAGTGTTTTACTGGCCGAAGGTGGGCAACTCACCCAAGCTATTAATATTGGGCAGCAGCGCAGTATTCGCACCTTTGTTACCTACGGACAGCCGATCAACTGGTTAAAAAGCAATCTGAATATTAATCTTTCAGGAAATATTGCTCAAACCCCCGGTTTAATCAACGAGCAGCAAAACAAGGCCACCAACAGTACCGCCGGGTTAGGACTCACCCTTAGTAGCAACATTAGCGAAAACGTTGATTTCACTATTTCCTCTACCTCAAATTACAATTGGGTAAGTAATTCAATCCGCAGCGAACTCAACGACCAGTTCGTTAATCAGAGTACGAACGGAGAACTAACCTGGATTTTTGGAAAAGGGCTAGTTTTCCGAACCCAACTGAATCATCAGTTATTTTCGGGACTTACCGAAGGATTCGATCAGAATTTTGTGCTATGGAATATGAGCGTTGGGAAGAAGTTTCTGAAAGACCGAAGGGGCGAATTACAACTATCCGTCTTTGACCTACTGAAGCAAAACCAAAGTGTGCAGCGCAACATTACTGAGTCGTATATTGAGGATGTTCAAACGCAAGTGCTCCAGCAGTACTTTATGCTTACCTTCACCTATCAGGTACGGAATTTCAAGTTGTGAGGATTTGGATTTAAGTACTCCTGATTTTATCAATAAACTCACCAAACCTCGGACACTTTTGAGCTATTCTGCTAACACCAATTTTTTGGGCAATCACCACACCGTCGGTGGTTTTACCGTATTCAGGGAATAATGTTTCCATTCTATGGGAAGGAGATGTCTGCACTGAATCGTTAATCTCTTTAGGATTATCATTGAACTTCGCCAAGATGGCATCTAATTCCTTTTTTGAAGCTTTCTTCTGATAATGCTGGGTTACTTTCGTAGAATCAGAAAATAAGAAAGCTTCAAACTCATGCATTTAGAGAAACACTGAAAACTTAGGGTTACTGATTTTCTCTTCAATTCTCTGAGCAACGAATTCTGCCTTTTCATTTGAACTGTTTACTCCACTATATTTCTTTAGGAAGGAAGAGTGAAGCCCGTAGAAATCGTAGACAAAGAAAACTTTTTCGCAATGAGAAGTTTGGCGCAGAAAGCGATGTATATTTTGAATACAATGATCGTAGGTGATTGCACCACCCTTGTTTTTGCGTGAGGTCTGATTCTTTTTATTAGGCATCACAGTTACTTCAAGAATATGAGTAGCCTGAAAGTGTTCTCCGACTATCGTTTTATAAAATATCTCTTCCGACTGTCCTTCAACAATGAGAAAAATATGCTTCATACTATCTAATGTCGTCCTCCAAAGAAGTTATTTTCCCACAATTCACCTAGGGTATAATCGCCTAACCATTCTTTCAATTCTTTACTATCTTTCCTTGAGCAGTGGGACTTTCAGCTAATTCAAAATCATTAAACTGCGGATAGACCAATCTTACCGAATGCTTTTAAAATTCTCTATGTCAATTTTCTTTAGCATATATTAGCTGATTAATCAACAGTATTCATACAGACATCAGGCAACGCCAACGAATTTGCCTGGTGTTGTACCAACAAAGTAATTAATTTTCCCGAATGCAGTATTCTTCTTCTATCAATCTTTTAGCTACGGCTACTGTATTACTCATTATCTCGTGCACTACCCGTCCTGGAGTTCGCAGCCGGGAATTAAAGGGCTTGGTTGGTGAATCGCCGGTTTTTGAGCGGAGCTTTACAGGGTTTGCGCTGTACGATACTGAGCGAGGTGAAATGGTATATGAGTATCAGCCAAACAAATATTTTACCCCAGCTTCTAATACGAAGATTTTCACATTGTATGCTGGATTAAAAATGCTCGGAGATTCTATTCCCGCACTGCAATATCAAATTCAAAGCGATACACTTATCTTTACGGGAACGGGTGATCCAACTTTTCTTCATCCGGATATTCAACGTATTGATACCACCTACGAGAATCAAGTGTACCAGTTTCTCAAAAATAGTGATCGCAAATTGGTATACGTCGAGCGACCCACCACCGATGATTACTTTGGGCCGGGCTGGGCTTGGGGAGATTACAATTACTACTATTCTTCCGAGAAGTCGGTGTTTCCGATCTACGCCAATGTGGTTCGCTTTCAGTTTAAAGAAAATATTGCCAAGCCCTTTCCGTATCCGCGCTACTTCAACAGCTTTGTGCAAGGGTTCCCTAATGCCAACCAACCGTCCTACCTACGGCGAGATCGACACCAGAATGCTTTTTACTACGGAGCCAAACCCGATACTCTGGCGTTTGCCCGGGATGTGCCGTTTATCCAATCGGCTTCGCTGGTACTAGATTTACTGCAAGATACGCTGAAACAGCGAGTAAGCAGGCTACCGGATTATCCGGGAGAGTTTACTGACACGCTGTACAGCCTTCCGGCGGATAGCGTTTACCAGCGCATGATGCAACTGAGCGATAATTTTATTGCCGAACAATTGCTTCTGGTATGTTCCTCAACTCAGCAAGATACACTCAGCTCGGAATGGACGATTGATTACGTAACCGAAAACTACTTATCAAATTTACCAGACAAACCCATCTGGGTAGACGGTTCAGGCCTGTCGCGCTACAATCTGCAAACCCCCCGCAGCATTGTTGCCCTGCTACAAAAAGTAGATGAAGAGCTAGCTGATGAGCGCATCAAAACGATCTTTCCGGCAGGTGGGGTTTCGGGTACCATTGAGCATTGGTACGGAAATCCGGGTGGTGCGCCTTACGTGTTTGCCAAAACAGGTACGTTGAGTAATAAGCACGCCCTCAGTGGTTTTCTATTTACCCGATCAGGAAAGAAACTCATCTTCAGCTTTATGCACAATAATTACATCACTTCATCCTCAGTGCTGAAAGTAGAAATGGAGCAGGTTTTACGAAAACTGTACGAAGAGTACTGATTAGCTATTTTCTCTATCATCGGATTGATAACGTTTTCTGATGAGCCAACTCATACTCAACATTGAATAAGCTATCCAGTTCAGACACTAGTTGCTGATTATCTACCGAAGTCGCCAAATTATTAAGTTCGCTCGGATCAGTTTGATGATCGTACAATTCTCGAGCTACTATTTTCTGATCTAAATCTCTTTCCTGCCAACGAACGTAGCGGTAGCGGTCGATTCGCATAGCATAGCCCATTAAAGAACGATCATTGTTACGGCGGGGGTACTGACTCCAGGCTGCCGTTTTAATAGAGTGGCCGGGATCGGTGATAAGCGGTAGCATACTTCGCCCTTGCAAATGAACTGGATTGGGTAAGCCAGCTAACTCACATAGAGTTGGATAAATATCCACCGATTCTACCAGAGCATCACTCTCTTGACCCACAGTTATTCCCGGAACTTTAACGATAAGCGGAATGCGGGTGTCGTATTCGTAGTTGGAATGCTTACACCAACTGCCATATTCACCCAGTTTCCAACCATGGTCACCCCAAAGTACTACAATAGTATTTTCAGCCAGATTAAGCTCATTCAGCTTGTTAAGTAATTGTCCAACTAAATCATCAATATAGGTAACCGAAGCGTAGTAGCCGTGAATAAGATTACGCGATTTCTCACCGGATAAGTATCCTTCTGGAGGAATATCGTGGTACTTCCGTAGTTCACCAAAGTTGGCCAACGAGAATTCTGGACTGCCATGGGGAGCCATTCGGTTAGGAATAATAAGATCGGTAGAGTCGTACCTATCCCAGTACCGTTGCGGAGCTACAAACGGAAGATGAGGCTTTACTAAACCTACAGCCATGAAAAATGTGGTGTCTTGCAAAGCCTTTAGCCTTTCCATTGCGTAGTTCACCGAACGGTTGTCGGCCAATTGCTCTTCTGGTACCGAAGTGGCGTAATACGGAATTCTTTTACCATTAATTTGAGGGTAGCTGCCTTCCAGACCAACGGTGTCGCCCCGTCTAATCGGCTCCGCTTCTAGAGTTCGCCGGGAAGGAACCCACGATTCCCGACTCCAGGATAATGAGTCATCCCGATTGCCGTGGCCTCGGTGATATATCTTACCAATACTCTCCGACTGGTAGCCGTTGTTTTTGAAATGCTGCGGTAGCGTAACTACATTCGGTACCGAGTCGCGAAAAAAAGTGCCTAAGTCATAGATTCCAATAGCATCGGGTCGTAATCCGGTCATCACTCCATTGCGAGAAGGAGCACATACGGCCTGCTGAACGTAGGCTCTAGTAAGCATCAAGCTTTGACTGGCCAAACGATCGATGTGAGGTGAAATAATCTGAGTTTCGCCGTAGCAACCTAGCTGAGGGCGAAGGTCATCAATGGCAATAAACAATACATTGTATTTTGTTTGAGCTGGTGGTGATTCTTCTTGTGAGGATTGGCAAGAAAGAATTGACCAGCATAAGCAAGCGAGCGATACATTTGCTAGTTGTTTTTTAGCGTAATTTAGCAAATAGACCATAGCAAATAGTTTTAGTACAGTGTAGCTAGAGGCCGAAGATAGTAAAAGAAAATAAGGTGGCTGGTGGTAATCTTTTTTTAGCGAATAGAGAATCAAACTGGTCTAAGCAAAAGTGCGGTTAGTCTTATTTCCGAGTATTGCTTTCGCTGCTTTCGTACTTTCAGGTATGGCTGCCGGAATTCCGTTTCAACTAAACGTATCTCAGAAAAAAGAAGTACTCTTCCACTTACTGGGTTGGGTAGCATTTTTTGGCCTATTGGTGGCCGTATTTGCCTGGCCGTATCCGAACCCCTTTCCGGTTTTGCGGATTTTTTTAGTGATGTTAATACTGATCGGCTTTTATTACACCAATACCGAGGTACTCATTCCGCAGTTATTGGCTCGGAAAAAAGTATACGTATACATTGCGGCGGTGTTAGCCTGCATTGTAACGGTAAACTTTTGGGACTTATGGGTGCAGCGAACGCTAAATGCCGAATTCTACTACGAGCATGATTGGTACGAAAGAGCGGTTATTCAGCGAGCTACTTTGCTCAGTATGCTAGTGCTGGCGGTAAGTGGTGGGCTGAAGATGACTCAGGAATGGTTCCGCACGGAGAAGCAAAAAAACAATATGGAGCAGGCAAAAATTGCTTCGGAATTAGCCCTACTTAAGTCGCAGATTAACCCTCATTCCTTATTCAATAATCTAAATAGCATCTATTCGCTGGCGGTGCGTAAGTCGGAAGATGCTCCCAAGGCGATTGTTAAGCTTTCGGAGATGATGCGCTATATTTTGTATGATTCTAGCGCGGAGCAAATTAGCCTGGAGCAAGAAATTGATCATTTGCATAATTTTTTGGATCTCCAGCGGCTGCGAATTCATCGGGAAGCTCATCTGTCTTTCGAGACATCGGGTGGGTGGCAAGGCAAAATGATTGCGCCAATGCTGCTGGAGCCCTTCGTAGAGAATGCGTTTAAGCACGGCAACATTCATCAGGCTGGGGCAGAAATCAATATTCTACTAAAAGTTGAAAAAGAGCAGCTTTGGTTTAGGGTGAAAAACACCATGAATAATCAGATGCAGCAGAAGGATGTTTACTCAGGTATTGGCCTAGTCAACATTCGAAAAAGGCTTAACCTGCTGTATTCTAATCGGCACAAATTACACGTTGAACCTCAAGAAGAGGTCTTCATTACCGAGCTAAATCTCCAACTTTCTAGTTAGTGGCTGAACACAGATAGTCGTAAGACTTTTGCATTGGAAGTACTACCAAATTTCATCAGAAAATGGGTTAGGTAGTGGCCGAATATGTAAGTATTTACCAAATTCTCAATGCTATCTTTATCGAGCCACCGCCCGGTCGTACGCAAAAGGTTGGGGCAGATGTCGACAGATCATTTAGTGCGCTGTCTAGTAGTCTATGATATTAATTTATGAACAATCTCTGAGACTATCGGAAGAAGAGCGTTCTTGTTTTGCTAAGTAAGAAATTAGCGGTGTTTGCTAACAAATTCTGATCGCTTCTGCGTATGTTACCGACCTATATTCGGCTGCGGGTAGATTGAGTTTGGTTATTACTTCTCAGCGGTTTTATGTACTATTAGCGAGCAAAGATACTGATATTCCGATATAGAGATTAGTACTCAAATACTCACCGTATACCTAGCCGGGAATGATTAAATGTATTGCAATTGATGACGAGCCTTTGGCACTAGACTTAGTAGAAGACTTTGTAGCGAAAGTTCCGTTTCTGTCGCTGGAAAAATCTTTCAGTAACGCCCTAGACGCGCTGCCACTACTGAACTCAGAAAAAATTGATTTGATATTTCTGGACATTCAAATGCCCCAAATCACCGGACTGCAATTTATCAAAAGCCTGGAGCAACCGCCCAAAGTAGTCTTTACCACGGCTTACGCCCAACACGCGGTGGAGGGGTTCAACGTAGATGCGGTAGATTATTTGTTGAAGCCATTTACGTTTGAGCGGTTTTTAAAAGCGGCCAATAAAGCGCAGCAGGCACTGACTAGCGAGCAGCAATCGACAGCCTCAGGTGAGGATTATATTTTTGTGAAGTCGGGGTACGATATGGTGAAGGTGCGGTTTGCCGATATACAGTACATAGAAGGGTTGAAAGACTACGTGAAGATTCACACTACACAGAAAACAATTATCGCCCTGCTTACCATGAAGTCGCTGGAATCTTCCCTTCCAACTGGGTTTTTACGCGTACACCGCAGCTATATTATCAATTTTGATCACCTTGAATCGGTAGGTCGGCGCAATCTGATCGTGGCCAAACACGATATTCCGTTGGGAGATATGTATCGGGAGCAATTTATGGCTAAATTGAACCGAAACTAACGAACCATGCGCTTCCTACTCAACCTCATCAGCTTCACGCTACTTTGCTTGCTTCCGTACACTTCTTGGGCTCAGTCCAATTCACCCCGCGAATCTCGTAAGATGTCGCTTCAAGAGTGCATTGACCTGGCCATCAAAAACAACATCACTGTTCGGACTACCGAACTAAACGTACTGCAAAGCCAAGTAGCCTTAGAGCAATCCAAGGCAGATTTGCTGCCATCGCTAAATGCTAATACCAACTTTCAGTATAATGTTGGCCGAACCATCAACCCCTTTACTAACGAGTACGTTAGCCAACCCATTCGTCAGCAAAACTTGGGTATCACGGCAAATCTGGAGTTGTTTAACGGCTTCCGTAAGCTTAAAACAATCAAGCGTAATAGACTTGACCTACTCGGTAACCAGTACGGATTAGAAACCCAGAAGAATGAAGTGACACTGGATGTGGTAGAAGCTTACGTTCAAATTCTGCTTAACCAGGAACTGCTTCGTAACGCCCAGTTCACGGCTCAGTCCACCCAAAATCAGCTAGAGCGCACCCAACGGTTGGTAGATGCCGGAAGCTTACCAATTGGGAATGTGCTGCAACTAGAATCGCAGCGGGCGACGGATGAGCTTAATACAATTAGTGCTACCAATAATTTGGCTCTGGCGCAACTTCAGTTAGAGCAATTACTATTGATTCCGGAAGATGAGCCGATTGCTATTGTTGAGCCTACTGTCGATTTACCTGATTCTACCGAACTCCCGACTAGTGCCTATCAGGTTTATCAGCAGTCCGTGACAAATTTACCGCAGATTAAGCAAGCGCAGACCCAAGTGGATGCTGCCCAGTACGGTATTTCTATTGCCAAAGCTGGGTTTTACCCTAGTTTGAATTTGACAGGGGGGCTATTCTCTCAGTATTCTAGCATAGCCCCCGACCAGATTCCGGCCTCAGGTAGTGAGAATGTTCTTACCGTTCTCCCAACTGGAGACTTTTTGGTGGTTCCGAATAACGTACCTGGCTTAACTCCTGGCGACCGTTTACCAGTATTTACTGAGCAGAATTTACCGGTAGACTTCACTGAGAATACCTACTTCAACCAGTTAGACTTCAACTACCAACGCTTTCTTCAGCTTCGCCTAGATATTCCTATCTTCAATAACTGGCGAGTGCGCTCTGACGTGGCTAACGCCCGAATCAGCCTGGAGAACGCTCAACTTAACGAACTAAACCAACAGAACGTACTGCGACAAACCATTGAGCAGGTGTACTTAAATGTTCGTGCTAATGCCCAGCAGTACCAGGCGGCCGAACGCAGATTAGCGCAGTTTGAACGGGCTTTTCAAGATACCGAACGTCGCTACCAAGCCCAGGCTATTGATGTATACGCCTATAACCAATCTCAAAATGATTTAACTGCGGCTGAAGCCGATGCTTTGCAGGCTAAGTATAATTATTTACTCAGCTTAAAAGTGCTTGATTTTTATACTGGTAAACCGCTCACATTTTAATCTATGGGTTTTCTGGATGTGCTTATTGGTCCGGTAGTATTAGCCATCGTCTTAGCAATCGCTTTTGCGGTTCGGCCTTGGTTTACCGATCCTCTGACACATCGCTACTTCATTCCGGCTTTGGGGATGAAGATTTTTGGAGCCTTAGCCGTGGGTTTTATCTATCAGTTCTATTATGGTGGGGGAAAACCCAGTGGGGATACATTTAACTATCATCAGAATGCCAGTATTGTCTTAGAAGCTTTTTCCGATGACCCCGCCGTGGGCTTACAATTACTCATGGCTAACGGAGAATACACTTCGGAGATATTTAACTACGCCGTTCGTATGTACTGGTTTCGGTCACCTACCGAATATTTCGTGGTTCGCATTATTGCCATTTTGGGCTTATTTACTTTACATTCCTACGCGGCCATTGCCATACTATTCGCTGCAATCAGCTTTTCGGGGGTATGGGCTATGTATAAAGCTTTTTACAAATTCTACCCGGGATTGCACCGTATGCTGGCATGGGCTATACTCTTTGTGCCCTCAGTAGTATTTTGGGGTTCAGGAATACTGAAGGATACGATTACGTTGGGTGCTCTGGGGTGGGCCACCTGGGCCATTGTGCGGGTATTTTTTGAACGAAAGTCGGTAGTTTCCTCCAGTCTGATACTGCTTTTTGTTCTCTACACTATATATTCCATCAAGATTTATATCGCGCTTTGCTTTTTGCCAGCGGCATTGCTTTGGGTTTTTATGAGTTACTCCTCGCAGATTTCTTCCACTCCGCTCAGACTCATGATCGCTCCGTTCATTATTGGAATTGCTGGAGCAATTGGCTACTATGCTGTACTGAAAGTAGGAGAGGGCAATAATCGCTATTCCCTGGAAAAGGTATCCGAAACGGCTGAAATCACAGCTCGCTATTTAGCCTATGTGGGCGAAAAGCAGGGTGGGTCAGTGTACACATTGGGTGACTATGATTTTAGCCCGACGGGTATGTTACAGAAGTTTCCATTAGCAGTGAATGTTACGCTGTTTCGTCCGTACCTCTGGGAGGCCTATAACCCGGTAATGATGTTATCGGCTTTAGAAAGTCTGGCCACCTTGTTAATCACGCTGTATGTATTTTTTAAAGCGGGCTTACTTCGTTCATTTTCCCTCATCGGTAGCAATCCAATCATCTTGTTCTGCTTACTGTTTGCGGTAGCGTTCTCGTTCGCAGTGGGAGTTTCTACCTATAATTTTGGCAGCTTGGTACGCTACAAAATTCCAATGTTCCCCTTTTATCTATCCGGACTAATTATACTTTGGCATCACGCAAATGAAGCGAGAAAACCCACCTCTGTACTCCAAGACCATCGCCCTGAAAGTTTACCTGCTTAGCCTACTTGGTGGGCTGCTTACTACGTCAATCGGGTTGGCCCAGGGAAGCCGAGTACCGCTAAATAACGATTGCTATCATTTGCTCGCTCGCTACGAAATACTTCAGGGGCAACAAGCTCATTCTTTTGACAGTAATGCCAAAACCTATCGGCGGTCTTCAGTTGGAACATGGCTAGATTCGCTCAATGTTCAAAACCTCTCCCAAGCTGATAAATTCAACTTCGCTTACCTCAGTAATGATAACTGGCCTTTCGTTGATAGCAGCAGTACCGTTATTCAAAAGCCAATACTGAGGCATTTTTATAAACGCCCGGCTGATTTTTGGCAGGTGAAAACAGATGGTCTGTTGCTGCGCGTTAATCCGGTGCTGTACTTCGGAGTGGGCAGCGATGAGCGAAGCGGAACGCCCTTCATTAACACCCGAGGCATTCAGGTGGAAGGTACAATTGATGATAAGATTGGTTTTTACACCTACATTGGCGAAAACCAGATGGCTCCCCCCGGTTTTGCTTATGATTATGTGCAGAGCACGCTCACATTGCCGTACCAAGGGTTTTGGAAAGGATACGGTGATCGGGGCGTGGACTTTCTCACGACTCGCGGACATCTTAACTTCTCAGCTACCCGGCACGTAGGGTTAGAACTAGGATACGGAAAACACTTTATTGGAAACGGTTATCGTTCGTTAATCCTCTCAGACTTTAGCAATGATTACGCCTATTTTCGGGGTGATGTCAATGTTTGGCGTATTCACTTTACGTATTTGCTCGGGCAGCTTACGGCTGATATTTTTGGTAATCAAACGGGTTTGTCTGGCACCCAGAGTTTTCCAATTAAGTATTTAGCCTTACATCGCATTGGAATTGATATTACTGACCGAATTAATATTGGGCTGTTTGAGGCGATTATGTACGGCGATGAGTCGGAACAATTTGATGCTCGCTACTTAAACCCATTTGCTTTTTTTCGGGCGATTGAGCAGCAGAACGGTAGCAATGGTAATGCCTTATTAGGCTTTGACGCTGACTGGATTATCGGTAAGCGGTTGAATATTTATGGTCAATTTCTGCTCGATGAACTAATCGTTAGCGAACTGACTGATAATCGGGGATGGTGGGGCAATAAATATGCTCTGCAAATTGGAGGAAAGTACATTGATGCGTTGGCTATCAAAAACTTAGACTTGCAGCTCGAGTTCAATCGGGTGCGCCCTTACACCTACGCTCACGAAGATTTATACCGCTCGTACACCCACTATCGCCAGCCACTGGCGCATCCGCTGGGGGCTAATTTGAGAGAAATAGTACTGCTAGCTCGTTACCAACCGTTGCCTCGCCTCAGTTTAAGAGGTAGCCTAATCCGCACCCAGTACGGAGCCGATACCCTCACTTCTAACTGGGGCAATAATATTCTACTGGATAACCGTACTCGGGAGCAAAATTATGGTAATGAACTAGTTCAGGGAATACCCACCGAGCTAACGATTGCCGAAGCCACCGCAACGTATCAGGCGTGGCATAATGTATTTTTAGACCTTCGTTACATTTATCGCTTTGTAGATGTTGATGAAGTAAACCAAGATCAATCTACCAGCTTTTTATCGCTGGGGCTTCGGGCCAATATTGCCCGAGTTCGCTATGATTATTAGGGTAGCAGACTCATAAAATTGGGCGTGTTAGCGACAACGGAGTAATGGTCAACTACTTGCTTTTGTCCAGCTTGCCCCATGTTCTTACGAAGTTGAGCATCAACTAATAATTTTGCCAGTGAATTGTACCATTCGTCGTTAGTGATGGCGTGGTAGCCGTGTACTCCATTTTGCACAATATTCTGATTAACCCCCACCGGCGAAACTACTGCTGGAATACCGAGAGCCAAGTACTGCAAGGCTTTAAAGCCACATTTTCCCTGCGCCCAAGAGTCGTCGGGTAGTGGCATAATGCCAATATTGATCTTCATCAAATCTTCCACTTCGGTTGATTGAGCCCATTTGATAAAATCCAAATTGGGCAAATCTAATTCGGGTGGCCGGTTGGCAATAACAACAAAACGAAACGTATGATTTTGAGCGAGTTGTTTTAGTACCTGAACGATCGATGTTAAATACTTTAAAGTAGAGTGCGAACCCGTCCAGCCAATAGTAACGAAGGATGTATCCTGATTGACGAGCTGGTTGTGGTAGTGCTCGGTGTCAATTGTGGTGGGATTGATAAGAGTATTTGGATTGTGCTGCCGACCAAATTCGGCCAGATAGGCATTGCCGGCACTGACACTGTAACTCCATCGGAACACGTTGGCAACCTTGCTGCGCCACTTGAGCTGAGAAATCCAGCGGTTGACTCCTGATTTATCTTCCAGCCAAATGGCATCGTCAAAGTCAATGATGATGGGCTTTTTTAAAACTTTGGCGATTATCCACTCAACCAAGGGTGGTCCCAACGGAGTAGCCTCTCGATGAATTAGTACAGCATTTGCTCGGCGAATGGCTCCAAGGTGCTTTATCCTTCGCAAATAACCCAAAATAATTCCGCTTAGCTTCTGTAACGAGTGTCCGGGGCGATATAATATCCGGTTAGTTTTGGTGTTTAAAAAAGAATAAATCCGGTACTCGTATCCGTAGTCCTTTAGTATAGATAAATATTGCTCGTAGCGGAAGCGCTGACTGGGAGCTCCTCCTAATGGGTAAGGACAGAGAATAATTAACTTCTTTTTACTATTTTTATCACTACTCAAAGCCTCTCAATGGTTACGCAGTTTATCCAGGAAGTACGTCGGCACTACCAAAGACCGTCAGGGGCAATTTACCTGATTGAAACCGCAATGTTCGGTAATGAACATGAGTTTATCAACAATTGTCTGGATTCTCGTAAAGTATCGACCATTGGTGAGGAAGTTGGGCAGTTTGAGGAAACGATAGCTCGTAGGCTGGGAGTAAAGTATGCTTTGGCAACATCCAGTGGTACCGCCGCTTTACACCTCGGGCTAATGGCAATAGGAGTAAAATCCCGGGACTGGGTACTCACGTCTCCCTTTACGTTTATTGCAACCTCTAACGCAATTCTTCAAGCGGGTGGTCAGCCATTGTTTATTGATATTGAACGTGCTACATTGGGACTTTCTCCGACAAAGCTGGAAGAATTTTTAGTCCGAGAAACGTACTCAAATTCCTCAGGACATTGTTATCATCGGGCGAGTGAGCGACGGATTGCCGCCTGTCTGCCAATTCACGTGTTTGGTCACCCGGCTAATCTACCCGAAATTGATAAGCTATGCCGACGGTACAATATTCCGGTGTTAGAAGACGCAGCGGAAGGTTTGGGTAGTTCAGTATGTGGACAATCGGTAGGTACATTTGGAGATGTGGGAGTAGTGAGCTTTAACGGGAATAAAATTATTACCAGTGGGGGGGGGGGAATGTTGCTAACGGATGATGAATCAATCTATCGGAAGGCTTTTCGCCGGGCAAATCAATTGAAAAGCTCAGTGAACAACGACGTGGTAGAAGTGAATTATAATTACCGAATGCCCGCCCTAAACGCGGCACTTGGGTTGGCGCAGTGGCAGCACCTCGACCAAGGTATACAACAGAAAAGAACTCTTTACAATTGGTATTCTAATCTCTTTAGCGAATCAAGCATCGAAGTCATTAAAGAACCTTCTGAATCATACTCCAATTACTGGCTGCAAGCGATCGTTTTCTCCGATCAGCAACAGCGGGATAGCTTTGTAGAAAAAACCAACGAAGCAGGCATTGAAACTCGAGCTGCCTGGAAATTGCTCCATCGGTACCCACTATTCAATCATCGCTTTCATACACCGCTCCCCAATGCGGAGTGGGCAGAATCTTGTATCGCGAATATTCCTTCAACCATTATGCCCGATGCGTGAATTAATTTTAATCGGTGGGGGCGGCCACGCCCGTTCGGTGATCGACGTGGTAGAATCTGCTGGTGATTTTCGGATCATGGGTATTGCTGACCGCAAGGAGAAAATAGGGGAAAAAGTTCTCAATTACGTCATAATTGCCGCTGATAGCCAGTTGGCTTCGCTGGTAAATAATGATCGCAACTTCTTACTCACAGTTGGTCAGGTAGAAACCGCTGAAACGCGCGTACGGTTAGATCGGGAATTGAAGCAAGTTGGAGGTAAATTAGCTCGGGTAGTTTCACCCTTGGCTCGGATATCTGACTATGCTACGATAGCCGAAGGTGCCGTAGTGATGCATTTTGCGCTAGTGAATGCCGGAGCTCAAGTAGGGCGTAACGTGATTATAAATACGCGGGCCGTGGTAGAACATGATGCAGTGGTGGGTGATTTTTGCCATATTTCTACCGGAGCAATTCTCAATGGGGGAGTAAAAGTAGGTAACCAAGTGTTGGTTGGTAGTCAGGCTACCGTCAGACAAGGCATAGAAATTGCAAATAATGTAACAATTGGTGCCCAGTCTTACGTAAATCAAGATATTTTAGAAGCCGGTGTGTACGTCGGTGTTCCGGCTCGTCGTATCCGATAAGCATTGTAAAATTGAACCATCGGGTTACAAACTGCCTGATAGCGTATACTGATTGTTAAGAGTTCTTCGTTTCAAGAGTATCTATTTTTGTAGATACTGCCTAACCTCCTGTAAGATGACTAAAACTGAGCGTATTCAACTAATTAGAACCTATTTCAATGAAGTAGCTCGTATTGACGGTAATGTGCCCTGCATTCAGTGGAAGCATCCCGATCAGCCCAACCTCTTATTATATTCTCGGGAAGATGAATCGCTGGAGCAACATGAGATAGTACTCGTAAGCAGCTCCACTGCTAAAGTGGATCAAGCTTTATCACATTCTGTGAAGCACTACTTTCATACTGCGGAAGAACTTGAATTTCTACTGCGATCGCTCTCTAAGAAGACCCTAGCCAATAAGAAAACGCAGCCGCTTGAACCAAAGAAAGCATTTCAGCCCAAATCAAAGCCAGCTTTTACGGCTAAGAAGGTAGTAGATGTTTCCCAAAGTGCGGGAACTGCTCTCAACCGACCGGCGATACCTACGCCTACCGCTAATTCAACTTCGTATGCACCGAGCCGACCAAGTTTTGCCAATGCTCCTTCTCCTTCCTCATTTGCCTCGGCTCCGCCCACAAAAATGAGTGGGTTCCGACCCAAGGGTATTTGGGTAGGGCTTATGGCGGTGTTAGTCCTTTTACTGGCTGCGTTTCTGACCAATCCTGGCCTAGAAAAACACCGAAGTGCCGTGGCGAAGTCTTCGCATCAAGAACTGTTGCAGTCTTCGTTACTAAGTTTCTCCGAAAGCTCATCTCCGAATGAGCTGAATAGCACATTGGTCTCTACGGGAGAAAGTCAATTTTCCTCCCCGGTGCAGCGACAGGATTTTTACCTATTTTCCTTAACCGAACTGCAATTTCCTGACTACGAGAAGATTGTAGGAGTAGGGTTATTTGGAATGGTATTTATTGATGAGCCGGAGACTGTCTCAACTGGCCAAGATTATTTTTCTGAAAGTAGTGCTGAACCAGCAGTTGACCAAACTAAGCTGGCTGAGATGAAGCGGGCGGTAATTGTCGCAGTGATGGATAAATTTTATGCTGATGCCGAAAATCAAGAAGATTATACGTACAAATTTGTGTTTCATAACCGCTCGAATCGAAACATCACCTCTTTTCAGGGGCATGTAGTATTTAGCGATTCCGAAGGGGAACTGGTAAAAACGCTGCCTCTTACTTATGATCGCCCTTTGGGAATTGGTGAGCGTGCTGTATTTCATATTGTGGAAGACCCAGCAAGCTCAGAAGGAGAAAACGAAGCACTTGTTAGTGCTGATCTCTCGGATCTTTCCATTGAATGGCAACCCTCCGAACTGTTATTTAAAGACGGCTCTAGCATGAGTCTGTAGCCCATATTCTACTTGACTGGTTGAAGTTTTTGTAAACTGATTAGGTTAACTACGGCGATCTTTGCATTTTTAGCGTGAAAATTTCGCTATACTGCAACTTATGAAACGCCAGACCTACATCTACACTATTACTTTTATTGCAGCCCTGGGGGGCTTTTTATTTGGATTTGATACTGCCGTTATTTCTGGAGCTAACCCATTTATTCAGAAGTATTTCAAGCTGGATGAACTCGCTTTGGGTTGGGCGGTATCCAGTGTAATTGTCGGTTGCATTATTGGGGCTTTTTCGGCGGGGTTCGTGAGCGATTTGTTCGGACGGAAAAAAGTACTTCTCATTACCGCCGTATTATTCACTTTCTCTGCGGTGGGTACTGCGTTAGCTACTAACTTTACATTTTTCGTACTGGCTCGTATTTTAGGCGGCATTGGGGTAGGAGCCGCTTCGGCACTCTCGCCCACCTACATTGCTGAAATTTCCCCGGCTGATCGTCGGGGAAGGCTAGTTTCCATCAATCAACTAACCATTGTTATCGGTATTTTGGTGGTTTACTTTACCAATCTGCTGTTTGCCGAAAGTTTTGGCGACGATAGTTGGCGGTATATGCTAGGGAGCGAAGCTATTCCTGCTTTATTGTTTTTTGGCTTATTGTTCTTAATTCCTGAAAGCCCCCGCTGGTTGTTTAAAAACCACCAGGAGGCTAAAGCGCGGGAAGTGCTCCGTAAGTTAGAAGGAGAAAGCCATATTACTGAAGAAATAAGTGAGATAGAAGAATCCCTGAAAGGGGAGCAAGAAAAAGTGGCGTTTGCTGATTTATTCAAAGGGGGTATGGCCAAAATTACAGTGATTGGGATCATTCTCGCCATGCTACAACAGCTGGTCGGGATTAACGCAATTATTTATTACGCTCCTACTATTTTTGAGAGTGCTGGTGCTGGGTTAGAGTCCGCCCTGCGGCAAACCGTGGCCATTGGAGGTACTAATCTGCTATTCACGTTCGTAGCAATCAATCTGGTAGATCGGTGGGGTCGTAAACCTTTGCTGCTTGCTGGCTCAGTTGGAATGACATTATCGTTGTCTTTCCTCTCTTTCTCCTTTTTAAGCGATGGCGGAGCAGGTTCCGGTGTACTATTTTCTATTTTAGGCTATATCGCGTCTTTCGCTGCTACACACGCGGCGGTAATGTGGGTAGTAGTATCGGAGATATTTCCGAACAAGTACCGGGGTTCAGCTATGTCGGTGGCACTGTTCATGCATTGGAGCTCTACTTATCTAGTAACCCAGACTTTTCCCTGGATGTTAGCCAATAAAGGCGGGGCATTCTCTTTCGGAATTTTCGCGGTCATCGCCGCACTAAGTTTAGTGTTTGTCTGGTTCTTTGTACCGGAAACCAAAGGAAAATCGCTAGAACAAATTGAAAAAGAATTGCAAATCAGCTAGTGGCGGGGAGCGAGGAGCAGGGAGTTAATGATTATGAGTGAATAGCAACTACTCCCTGCACCACGCACCATGCCCCCTGCTATTTAGTAATTAAACAATCGAACCATTGAACAATTGAGCAGATGAAACCACTCTGGGGCATTGATTTAGGCGGAACTAAAATTGAAGGCGTCGTACTGAAGAATGCCGAAAGCACCGAGACGCTGTGCCGTACGCGAGTCCCTACTGAACAAGATCAGGGCTACGAACACATTCTCGATCAGATTAAAAAACTGATTGATCTTCTTTCGGAAGAAACCGGACTAAAGCCGGAAAAAGTGGGCTTTGGTACTCCGGGCACCTTAGATCCTATCTTGCAAACCTTAAAAAATAGCAATACTACCTGTTTAAATGGAAAAGCATTTAAGCAGGACATTGAAGCAAAACTAGGTATCCCCATTGAAATAGCCAATGACGCTAACTGTTTTGCTTTAGCCGAAGCTCGCTTGGGGGTGGTGAAAGAAAAGATGCCGGATGCCCGGATGGTTTTTGGCGTAATTATGGGAACGGGAGTGGGCGGGGGCATCGTCATTGACGGAAAAATTTGGAATGGTCGGCAAGGCATTGGGGGGGAGTGGGGGCACAACTTCTTGGATGAGTCGGGTGGGAAATCGTATACCGGACGAACCGGAGTGGTAGAAACGGTGTTAGCCGGACCATCGTTAGCGCGGTTCTACCAACAGCAAACGGGCGATGAGCAAACGCTGCGAGAAATTTACCAGCGTTACCAAGCGGGCAATGATCCGACCGCCAAGCAGACAATTGAGCGACTTACCGAGTTCTTCGGGCTAGCTATTTCCGTGGTAATCAATATTCTCGATCCTGATGCTATTGTGCTGGGTGGGGGTGTGGGCAATATTGATGAACTGTACACCGATGGAGTAGAAGCTATCAAAAAATATGTATTCAACAATCGACTAGATACTCAATTTTTCCGCCCCAAGTTGGGTGATAGTGCTGGCGTATTCGGAGCTGCTATGCTGGTGAGCGATGCTGATTAACTCAACAGAAAAGTGTAGAGTGCTCCTGCAATTACTCCACCCACAATGGGTCCGATAATTGGAATCCAGGAATAGCTCCATTCACTACTTCCTTTATTGGAAATTGGCAATAAGGTGTGCATAATGCGGGGAGCCAAGTCACGAGCAGGATTAATAGCGTAGCCCGTGGTTCCGCCCAGCGACATACCAATTGCAAAAACGACCAGCCCCACGGGCAGTGCTCCTAAAGCTCCTAGTCCAAACTCTACTTCTGAAAACTCATTAGCCTTCAACTCGGGTGGCGCGATTGAAAGGGCCGCAAACACCAATACGAAAGTCCCGATAAGCTCCGAAAAGAAATTGGAGGTAGTTTGGCGGATAGCCGGACCAGTTGCGAAGATTGCCAGTTTAGCTCCTGAGTCTTCAGTGGCTTCTACGTGAGGGCGGTACATCAACCACGCCAGGGTAGTCCCGGTGGCTGCCCCCAATATCTGAGCCAATACATATATCGGAACTTTACTCCACTCAAATACTCCGGCTATCGCTAAGCCTAATGAAACTGCCGGATTAAGATGAGCTCCGCTGTAGGGGGCTACCGTAAAAACGGCAACAAACACGGCCACTCCCCAACCCGCAGTTATCACAATCCACCCCGCGTTATTTCCCTTAGTTTGATTCAGCACAACATTGCACACCACTCCGTTGCCAAGTAGCAGCAACAAGGCGGTTCCAATAAATTCGGCAGTAAAATTAGTCATGGTGTTCGGTTAGTTTAGAATATAGCCTGAGGCTAGTTCCTGATATTGAGCAACCTGCTCTTTTTGCCAGCTTTCGTCTTTATGCAGACTTTCGGCTAATAGTTCGGCTACCACCGGAGCCATCTCCTGACTGGCTCGGGCATTGAGTAGTAAACATCGAGTACGGCGCGCCAGAAAATCCTCAACAGTTCGGGCCATCTCGTGCTTCGCTGCCCAAACAACCTGGGCTTTGATAACGGGTAAGTCAGGGTGGATTACTTCTCCTAATTCCGGCTGGCGGTCTACTAGCTTACGAATAGCGATAGAATCAGAACCGTAGAACCACAGCGGGTTGGCCGGGTCAATGTGCTTTAACCAACCTCGGATATGCAGCTTCTTGGTTCTGGATTCCTGCTCTTCTAAACCAGCAATCATGGCCGCTTTATCTACCGCGTCTTCGCCCATTTTTCGGTAGGTAGTCCACTTCCCGCCGGTAATCGTTACCAGGCCCGATACCGAAATAATAATGGAGTGGCTACGGGAAATTTGCGAAGTACTTTTTCCTTCCGAAGTTTTCACTAGTGGTCGTAGTCCGGCAAAAACACTAAGTACATCTTCTCGCTTCGGATCTTTGGTCAGGTACTGAGCTGCGTGATCGATAATAAACTGCACCTCCTCTTCTAGTGCTCGGGGTTCTAAAGACACCTTATCAACCGGAGTATCAGTGGTGCCGACCACCACTTTATCGTTCCAGGGTACAGCAAATAGCACCCGACCATCATCCGTTTTAGGAACCATAATAGCGGAATCGCCCGGCAAGAACTTTTTGTCTAGCACCACGTGCACGCCCTGACTCGGTTGTACAATATCGCTGGCTTCGGGATCGTCCATCTGGATTACGTGATCGACAAAAACCCCAGTGGCGTTGATGACTACTCTACCACTAATTTGGTGCGTTTTTCCGGTTTCCAGATCTTCAGCTATTACTCCCGAAACCATTTCGCTGGTTTTGAGAAGGTTAGTCACCTTCATGTAGTTGAGTAGGGTTCCTCCGTTATCGGCACAGGTCTGAGCCAGATTAATAGCCAATCGGGCATCGTCAAACTGACCGTCGTAGTAGATCACACCGCCCCGCAGTCCATCTTGTTCTACGGTAGGTATCTTCTCAATGGTTTCTTCCTTGGAAAGGCTTTTGGATGGCCCTAATCCTAATTTTCCCGCCAATACATCGTACACCTTCATGCCTACAGTGTAAAACGGACCGCCCCACCAATCGTAGGCAGGAATAACAAAAGCTTGGTTATGCACCAAGTGCGGAGCGTTTTGCATCATCAAGCCTCGCTCGTGTAAAGCCTCAATGACTAGTGAGACATCACCTTGCTGTAGGTAACGTACTCCGCCGTGCGCCAGCTTGGTGCTACGACTAGACGTACCTTTAGCAAAATCAGCTTGCTCTAACAGTAAGGTGGAATAACCCCGCGAAGCAGATTCTACGGCGGCTCCCAGGCCAGTAGCTCCGCCGCCAACTATAATCACATCCCAAACGCTTTCGTACGACTCCAACGTTTCTAACATACTATCTCTATCCAGTCCGTTCATAGGTAGTTATCTATTCTTAATCTTTTGCCCAACTCTTTGATCTTCCAATAGCCTCGTCCCAGCGGCTTAGGAGCACTTCACGGTTGAAGTTGGAAGTAGGTTCAAAGGCTTGGTCTACATTCCACTGCTCTTTCAGCTCACTAATATCTTTCCAGAAGCCAACGGCTAGTCCGGCTAAGTAAGCCGCGCCCAGTGCTGTAGTCTCCATCACTTGAGGGCGCACTACCGAAACATCGAGAATATCCGCCTGAAACTGCATGAGTAAGTTATTAGCGGAAGCCCCACCGTCTACCCGTAGTTCTTTGAAGGGTATTTTAGAATCTTTGTGCATGGCCTGCATCACGTCGGATGTTTGGTACGCTATGCTTTCTAAAGCAGCTCGGGCAATATGTCCGGCTTCAGAGCCTCGGGTGAGACCCACAATGGTACCCCGAGCGTACTGATCCCAATGAGGAGCTCCCAGGCCAGTAAGTGCGGGTACCAGGTACACGTCACCATTGTCATCCACTGATTTAGCTAGCTGTTCTACTTCCGAAGATGATTCAATGATTTTCAGCCCATCGCGCAACCATTGAACAATGGCTCCGGCTACGAAAATACTTCCTTCCAGCGCGTAGGTAGTTTTGCCGTCTATTTGCCAGGCGATAGTCGTTAACAAATTATTTTCCGACTGAATAGGCTTCTCACCGGTATTTAGCACGGCAAAACAGCCAGTGCCGTAGGTGTTTTTTATCATGCCGGGTTCGGTACAAAGTTGACCAAACAGCGCGGCGTGTTGATCTCCAGCAATACCACCTAGCAGAATTTCTCCGCCAAATAGATCGGGGGCAGTTTTACCGTATTCCTGGCTGCTCGGCACTACCTGGGGTAGCATACTCATGGGAACACCCAACCGCTTGGTAATAGTGCTGCTCCACCAGAGCTTGTGAATATCGTATAGCAGCGTGCGACTGGCGTTGGTTACATCAGTAATGTGTAATTGCCCTCCGCTTAGCTTGTACATGAGCCAGCTATCAACGGTGCCAAAGGCCAACTCGCCCCGCTCCGCTTTTTCCTGGGCACCTTCTACATTATCTAGAATCCACTTTACCTTGGTGCCACTGAAGTACGCATCGGCCAGCAAGCCCGTTTTTTCCCGAATTGTGCCTTCAAAACCTTCTTCTTTGAGCTGGTCGCAAAATTGAGCGGTGCGTCGATCTTGCCACACAATAGCCCGGTAAATAGGCTCACCCGTGTTCCGATCCCATACGACTGTGGTCTCACGCTGGTTGGTGATGCCGATAGCGGCAATATCACGGGCGGAAGCACCTGCTTTTTTTAGTACCGCCTGAGCTACACTCAGTTGAGACTCCCAGATTTCTTCAGCATCGTGCTCTACCCAACCGGGACGGGGGTAGTGCTGCTTAAATTCTTGCTGAGCTGCGTAAGCAATGTTCCCTTGGTGAGTAAACAGAATTGCGCGAGAACTGGTAGTACCCTGATCAAGAGCTAGAATATATTGGGCCATGGTGTAGTGTTGTTGATGCCTAAAAATAAAAGAAAGCTATGGTTTCACCAATCTTGCTGGTATTTATTCGCTAATTGGCCGATGCAACCGCAAAAACCTAAAGTAGTGGTACACATTTTCAGGATGGGCTCAGTACATTTGATATATTTGTTGATAGTACCGTTTGTTGCCAATTATCATGAAAGTATTTTTTTTCGTCTTCATTCTGTGGGGAAGCTATACTTCAGTGCTTGCCCAGGTTTTACGAGATATTGATCCACTAATAACCGATCGGCCGGGGCTGGGCACTGATGCTCCGGCTGTGCTTGATCCTGGGCATGTACAGATTGAGTTAGGCTTTCTGTACCAAGATGATCCCATTTCTGATCAGCAGCTTCTGCTCTATCCGAACGCATTGGTTCGGATCGGCGTAACGGAGCGATTTGAATTGCGGGCCAGTGCTGATCTATTTCAGGAAGGTATTGGTGCTTCTACGTTTGTTTCGCCAATTGTATTGGGTACAAAAATTGGGATAACCGAAAGCCAAGGCATCATCCCTCAGTCAGCATTAATTGTTAATGTTACACTACCCCGAGAGGGACCGTTTGAAGTGTGGAACCCAATTGCTACCCCGGAAATGCGATTGCTAATGACACACTCACTCACTCAGCAGTTGTCGTTAACTACGAATTTCAGTATTGCTTGGGAGGCTGATCCAGTCGCTATTCGATACCCAAATCACGCTTACGCCGCTTCTTTAGATATAAGTATCAGTGATTATGTGGCTGCTTTTGGCGAATTCTACGGTTTTTGGTCGCAGTTAGATCATTCTCAATTGTTTAACCTGGGTAGCACGGTGCTGCTACTACCCGACCTGCAATTAGATTTATCGGGCGGATTTGGAATTAGCGAAAATGCACCGGACTACTTTGTTAGCAGTGGAATTTCGGTTCGTTTTTAAACGTCTCTGGCGAGGTGTCGGGAGCAATTAGCAAGGTGCAATGAACAGTTAACAATCAATAAGGGGAAATGAAGACCGGAGACCGGAGTTTAAAACCGATCGTTGATGGAACCAACCAGTTAATGAATAATGACTGATGATTAATGATTAATTGGCGTGGGACACTGTGCAGTAGACAATGAGCAATGGGTAAAGCAAAGCTAAACCCATACATCAAACTACGCTAACACCATAACACTTTAACACCTGAACACTTCAACTTTCTAACCCGCACGACAGCTGCCTGTAACTCAATGCCCATCGACGATGGACTATCGACCGTGGACTAATAACCAACCAGCCATAGAACTATCGTACCATTGTGTAGTTAGCTCCTGATGGCGACTACCGGATTTAGGCGAGAAGCCGTGATAGCGGGAATGAGCCCGGAGATAATACCAATGGTGCTGGATACCGTCAATCCGATTAAAATATTGGGTATGGTGAGTTGAAGTTCCAGCGAGCCGATAGAAACAAACGTAGTCAAATAGACCAGGAACATGCCTACAACTCCTCCGATCAAGCTGAGGAAGGTAGCCTCAAACAAAAACTGTAGCAGAATAAAATAATTCTTAGCCCCCAGCGATTTCTGAATTCCAATAATATTGGTACGCTCTTTTACTGATACAAACATAATATTGGCAATGCCAAAGCCACCCACTAAAATGGAAAAGCTGCCAATGATACCTCCGGCAAGGCTAATTACGTTAAAAATATTATTAACCACCTCAGCAAAGGCCTCGGGGCGATTAATGGCAAAATTATCTTCTTGGCGAGGTCGTAGTCCGCGCCGACCACGCATCAGGCCAATCACTTCAAATTCTAGTTCTTTTAGTCCTTCATCCCGCTCGTACCCTTTTAAACCCAAGGTAGAGCCAACGCCCCAGCGGCTTCGGCTAGCGTAAAGCTTTAAAAAACTTTGGTAAGGAATGTAGCTGGTGTAATCGGCACTGGGGGCATCGATAATATTCTCACCTTGCTCGGTCAGTACTCCGACCACCACAAACTTTAAACCCTTAATTTCTACCACTTTGCCCAGAGGGCTGCTCATCGGAAATAGTGATTTTGCTACTTCTGAGCCGATGATGACCACATTTTGAGCAAACTCAGTTTCCCGAACTGAAAAATATCGCCCCTGATTAATATCAACTTCAAACACCTGATTATACTGATAAGAAGCACCCACCAAGTAAACTCCCCCGATATTACTATTTTTGTGCTCCAGCGTAAGGTTTTCCCGATCAGCAAAAATACACATAGCCGAGGCCTGACTGACGTTGGCCTGCAAAAACTCAAACTCATTGAGGGTAGGTTGGGGGCGATTAATATATTTCCACCAAGGATAACTGTCTTCAAACAACCAAGGCCATTTTTCTACCCGAATTACTTGGTCGCCCAAAAAATCCAGACTATCGCGAATGTTACGTTCCAGCGAGTCGATAAGGGTGAACACTGCAATAATGGCAAATATACCGATGGTTACTCCCAACAGAGAAAGTATAGTGCGAAGCGGATTGGAACGAAGGGCATCCCAAGCCGAGAGCAGGCTTTCGTAAATTAAGCGGGGAACCAGCAGACGGGAAGCTTTCATGGCGTGATATTACAAAAGTATAATCTCAAAAAAATGGAACTCAATACTTTTTACCAAACGTTCCATTCCCATTAAAGACAAATATCTATCTTTGCACCCGGTTAAAAAAATCATCCACGTATTACTGTAACTACCGTAACTGTCCATGAAGCTATCGGAATTCAAGTACAAATTTGACGAAAAAGATCGCGAAAAACTCATCGCCCTCCATCCATCTGAAAACCGCGATGAGTCCCGCTTAATGGTAATTCACCGTGATACGGGTGAAATTGAGCATAAAGTCTTCAAAGATATTGTTGATTATTTTGATGAAGGCGATGTCTTTGTAGTAAACAATACGAAAGTATTTCCTGCCCGGTTGTACGGCAATAAAGAAAAAACCGGAGCAAAAATAGAAGTGTTCTTGCTACGCGAGCTCAACCCTGATATGAACTTATGGGATGTGTTGGTTGACCCGGCTCGTAAAATTAGGGTGGGCAACAAACTTTATTTTGGAGAAGGCGAACTAGTAGCTGAGGTAATTGATAATACTACTTCCCGAGGGCGCACCATCCGCTTTTTGTACGAAGGTGAGCGCGATGCCTTCTACGAAATGATTAACACCCTGGGGGAAACGCCACTACCCGACCATTTTAAAGAACGACGAAAGGTTGAAGATCAGGATCGGGAGCGTTTTCAAACGATTTATGCTGAACACGTTGGCGCAGTGGCGGCACCTACTGCTGGCTTACATTTTACTAAGCAACTACTTAAGCGGCTGGAAATTAAGGGAATTGATGTTGACCCCATTACCCTGCACATTGGTTTGGGAACCTTCCGCGATGTAGAGGTGGAAGATCTGACCAAACATAAAATGGATTCAGAGAACTACCGTATTACAGAATCTACGGCTCAATCAGTTAATCGGGCTTTAGACGAAAAGAAGCGGGTGTGTTCCATTGGTACTACCTCTATGCGCGCGTTAGAATCTTCGGTATCGGCTAGCGGACGGTTAAAGGCCAATGAAGGGTGGACTGATAAGTTTATCTTTCCTCCCTACGAGTATAAAATTTGCAATGCATTAGTCACCAACTTCCATTTGCCTCAATCTACGTTACTCATGATGGCAGCGGCCTTTGGCGGGTACGACCTGGTAATGAAGGCCTACGAAATTGCGGTGAAGGAAAAATACCGCTTCTTTACCTACGGTGATGCGATGCTAATTGTCTAATGCCTACTGCGGTAAATCGGGCAGCGGTGATTGTAGCCGGAGGGCAAGGCTCTCGGATGCAGTCTGATATTCCTAAGCAGTTTCTGTTGCTGGCCGGAAAACCGTTGCTCATTCATACGCTAGAAGCATTTTATCAGTATAATACCTCTCTACCCATCTGGTTGGTATTACCCGAAGCAGAACATACCCGCTGGGAAAATTTATGCCGAGAATATCAATGTACCGTACCGCATCAGGTGGTGGTTGGCGGAGCTTGTCGCCCTCAGTCGGTTAAAAATGGTATTTCCCAAATTCAGTTTGAAGAGGGGGTAGTTGCTATTCACGATGGGGTACGCCCGTTGGTTTCTCATCGAGTCATTCAAGAGTCATTCGGAGTAGCTGAAAAAAACGGTTCGGCTATTGCCAGTGTGCCATTGAAAGACTCGCTTCGCAAGATGAGAGGGGAAGAATCGGTAGCGCAGAACCGGGCAGCGTTTCGACTGATGCAGACCCCGCAGGCATTTCGCCTTTCCTGGCTATTAGAAGCTTATGAGAAATTAGATGTTATTGATGACTTCAGCGATGAAGCTAGCATGGTGGAAGCGGCTGGCCGGCGAGTAACGCTTTTTGACGGAGATTATCGGAACATAAAAGTAACCACACCAGAAGATATGTTGGTAGTGGAAGCCTTTCACAGGAGTAAGGCTTCCGAGTAAAGGCATTAGCTGTTGTTAGTATTCATCTTCGTTAAAAAAGAAATCTTCTTTGGTGGGATAATCAGGCCAGATTTCTTCAATATTCTCGTAGGGCTGACCATCATCTTCTAACTCTTGCAAATTCTCAACCACTTCTAGCGGGGCACCAGAGCGAATCGAGAAATCGATCAACTCGTCTTTAGTAGCCGGCCAGGGCGCATCTTCCAAATAAGACGCAAGTTCTAATGTCCAATACATACTTACCAAATTTTCTGTTTGACGTTGAATTCAGGAATGGCGAATAATAAAATGTTACAGTTAATTCAAAAGAAAGTTGTCAATTTTCTTACCAAAGAGAGCCTCGCAATGGTAATAAACTTCTAATTCAATTACGTGGGAAAGATATTCCTCAAAAAAAAAGTTTCATTATGCCTTACAATTTCTTATAAGTACTTATCTAAATTGCTCTGTAACTCATCTAAAAGCTCTTTTTTCACTTGTAGTTTTCTCATCTGCGAACGAAGGCGCCCTGCAGCCCGACGATCATCTTCTGAAAAGTTGCGGGTATCTTGGCTATTGAGCAAGTGCTGGTTCTCAGCCTTTGACCGGGCTAGTTCTTCTTCATCGCGCGAGATAAGATTACTGAGCAGCGGAATTTTTTGCTGTAGCTGTTCGGCAGTATTAAGGTACAAGTAATCAGGGTTACGGTTCGCTACGAGTCGCTCAAGAAAGTTTATCTCCAGAGCCTTTTCGCAAGCATAATTAAATGTTTCGGTAAGCTCTATTGAGCGTTCACGAGAAATTCGCCCCGACTGTTTCCAATCCATTCGTAGCTGTTTCACTTTCTCAAACATGTTGTCTTCCTCTTTTCCGATAAGGTCCTGTGCCTTTGAGATTAGCTCCTTCTTGCGCGACATAGCTTCTTCCGGGCTCATGTAGCTCGACTGCCCGCCGTACCGACTATTTCCGTAGCGGTCGCCACCCCGACGGTCACTGGAATACCGATCGCCGGAGTGCCGGTCACCGGGATGCCGGTCACCTCCGCGATAATCCCGGTTACCGTAATCCCCTCGGGGTGGTCGAGAGTATCCTCCCGATCGATCGTACCCACCCCGATTTTGGTCGTACCCGCCTTGTCGGCCGTAGCCACCGTCCCCTCGGTCGTAACCACCGCGCGATTGATAGCCACCGTAGCTATCACTACGGAAAATTTTGTTAGTCAGCGATTTATGATTTCTAAAAAGCTTGGAGTACTGAAAGCTAGGAATCTTTCCCACTTCTCGCCAAGCGGCTTGTAGCTCTTTAGCTCGCTCCCGGGCCTCTTGCTTGTCTGGGGCGCGCAATAGCTGGTACAAATCGTTGTTGATTTCTCGGTAGCGCCTCATCCGATCGTACATCATCTGCTTACGCTCCTCAAAAAACTTCTTACGTCGCTGGAAGAAATTATCCAAAATCTCATTGAACCTTCCTTCAATCTCTTCCTGGTACTCTTCATCTACTGCTCCGGTCTTAATCCATTTGCCTTTTACTTCTTTTAGTTGGTCGGTGGCCTCTTGCCAATCGGAGCTAAATTCAAAGGGCTCAGCTTCCGCAATTAAGGCTCGTTTAATTTCTAAGTTCTTTATCCGGTTTTGGGCAATAATCTCCCGCAGCTTTTCTTCAATGACATCGAGCCGTTCGTACAATTGCGTGTATTCACCTAGTGCATCAAATTTTGCTAGGCTCTCTCGCATGTGAATCAGCTTCATAAGGTACGATCCCTTGTTTTCTGATTCCTCTACCGACTGTTCTAGCTGAGCGACTTTGTTCTCGGCCATCGTAAAACGATCTTCGAAGTATTTGATGGTAGAAGCCTCGCTCTCGCGTACTTCGCCAATTTCGCGTGCAGGGTATTCAAGAAATGCGTTTCGGTAAATCTTACCGTCTTGAATGAATCCGAATGGTGTGGTTGCCTGATCCAATGTTATTAGGGTTTAAAGTTGATAATGCCGGATTTAAATAAACCGGAATTCGGTAAATAGTTATTGAAATATGTGGTTTTACTCTACTATTGTTCGCAATGATTACGATTTTTCAGAAATTACGCAAAAATATCATTTAATTACCGATTATCTGAAAATAGCTAAGAGCTATTATTATCTAAACGAAGAAATTTCAGATT
Organism: Tunicatimonas pelagia; assembly: GCF_030506325.1. NCBI lineage: Bacteria > Pseudomonadati > Bacteroidota > Cytophagia > Cytophagales > Catalimonadaceae > Tunicatimonas > Tunicatimonas pelagia. The sequence continues at coordinate 6,497,343 of NZ_CP120683.1, forward strand.
GTTAAATTATGAGTGACGAAAAGATTATTTTTTCTATGGCCGGGGTTACTAAAACGTATCCCCCACAAAAACAAGTCCTAAAAAACATTTACCTTTCTTTTTTCTACGGAGCTAAGATCGGAGTGTTGGGTTTAAATGGCGCAGGTAAATCATCATTGCTGCGAATTATTGCCGGGATAGATCAAGAATACCAAGGCGAAGTAGTATTCTCTCCGGGCTATTCGGTAGGAATGCTAGAGCAGGAACCCGTGTTTGATCCGGAAAAAACAGTGAAGCAAGTAGTAGAAGAGGGCGTAGCCGAGACGGTTAATCTACTAAAAGAGTTTGAAGCAATCAATGAGAAGTTTGCCGATCCTGCCGTGCTCGAAGACCCTGACGCCATGCAAAAGCTAATTGACCAGCAGGCCGTGGTACAAGAAAAGCTCGACCATGTAAATGCCTGGGAGCTGGATAATAAACTAAATCAGGCAATGGATGCGCTCCGTACTCCCCCCGAAGATGCGGTCGTTAAAAATCTGTCAGGAGGTGAAAAACGCCGGGTTGCGCTGTGTCGATTACTACTTCAGCAGCCGGATGTGCTGTTACTGGATGAGCCTACCAACCACCTAGATGCTGAATCAGTGCATTGGTTGGAGCAGCACCTGCGCCAATACAGCGGTACCGTGATTGCCGTGACCCACGACCGTTATTTTCTGGATAATGTCGCAGGTTGGATTTTAGAGTTAGATCGGGGAGAAGGTATTCCCTGGAAAGGAAATTATTCCTCGTGGCTGGAACAGAAGCAAAAACGATTGGCTGAAGAAGAAAAGTCAGCTTCTAAGCGACAGAAAACACTGGAGCGTGAATTGGAATGGATACGAATGACCCCCAAGGGACGGCACGCCAAAGCGAAGGCACGATTAAATGCTTATGATAAACTACTGAGTGAAGAAGGGCAGGAAAAAGAACAACGGCTAGAGCTATACATACCATCGGGGCCTCGTTTAGGAAATAAAGTGATTGAAGCGGAAGGCTTAGCCAAAGCGTACGGAGAAAAAGTGCTGTTTGAGAATCTGACTTTCTCCTTGCCTCCGGCCGGCATTGTGGGGGTGATCGGCCCCAATGGTGCCGGAAAAACGAGCTTGTTCAAACTAATCACCCAACAGGCCGAACCTGACCAAGGCGAGCTTGAAGTAGGTTCATCGGTAAAACTGGCCTACGTTGATCAAGAACACGACCAGCTAGAACCAAATAAAACCGTTTGGCAGGTGATTTCAGATGGAAATGAATTGATTGAGCTAGGAGGACGACAGATGAACTCTCGAGCGTACGTAAGCCGATTCAACTTTAGTGGCAGCGATCAGGAAAAGAAAGTCGGAAACCTTTCGGGAGGGGCGCGCAACCGGGTACACTTAGCTATGATGCTAAAAGAAGGAGCAAATGTACTGCTATTGGATGAACCAACGAATGATTTAGATGTGAATACCCTGCGGGCTTTAGAAGAAGCACTCGATAATTTTGCCGGATGTGCGGTTATTATCACGCACGACCGCTGGTTTCTAGATCGAATTGCCACGCACATTCTGGCCTTTGAAGGAGAATCGCAGGTATATTGGTTTGAGGGTAACTACTCTGATTACGAAGAAAACCGTCGGGAGCGTTTAGGAGATGCCCAACCTCAGCGCATCCGCTACAAAAACATTATTGGATAGAAAGATGACCGGAGACCGGCCGCTGTGGGACAGCCCCTGTGGAACAGAGACCAGAATTTAAAATTGATCATTGATGGAACCAACCAGCTAATGAATAATGAATAATGAGTAATGATTAACTCCCAACACCTGAACACTTCAAGCTTCTTAACCTGTGGACGATGGACTATCGACCGTGGACTAATAGCCAACTAGCCATTTAACAATTGAGCGCATGTAAGTTTTAGCTTCTTTTTTGTTTAGCTGAGAGAATAAATTTGGTCAAATTTACTTTGATAAAACAGTTGATAATGAAGAAGGTATTTATACTCTGGCTTTCGGGAATACTGGTGTTTGCGGCCACAGTTTTGTGGGCGGAGAAAATAGATTACTCCAAAATAGATCAGCACGCTCGCCAGGCTCCCGAGAAAATTCATACTGACTTAGATAAGTTAGTGAAGTACTTGAGCAAACCAGCAGCCAATGATTACGAAAGAGTACGATCATTTTATAGCTGGATAGCCGAAAATATTGCTTACGATGTACAATTGTTTAGAAGTTATCGTCCATCGCGCTATCAGCCACTAGCGCCTGCCGATGTTTTGAAGCGGCGTAAAGCGGTATGCCAAGGGTACGCTGAGCTTTTTCAGGAGATGTGCCGAAAAGTAGGTATCAAGAGCTACGTAGTAGGCGGATATAGTAAAGGGTTTGGCTATACTCCCAAAGCAAAATTTACCGTAGCCGACCATGCCTGGAACGTGGTACAGATAGCAGACAAGTGGTATTTGATTGATGTTACCTGGGGAAGTGGAGGACTCAATGATAGAATGAAGTTTGTTAAGCAATTTAACGAGCAGTATTTTCTGACTGATCCGAAAGTGTTTGTACTTAACCATTTGCCGCTGGCTCCCATGTGGCAGTTACTAGATTGCCCGGTTCCGGTTATGGTATACGCTCAGAGTGAAGAACAGATTAGGGCATACCTGAACGAACGTGGTAGTGAATGTCAGGACTATAGCCGTCAAATTGCTGATTTTGAGAGTAAAACGGAGCGTGATCAGGAGTTCTATGCGGCACAAATGGCTTATGATTTTAATCCAGATAACCCGGTGGTGCTGGCACGAGCTTACTTGAATGAAGCTAATCGGCTAATGAGTGATATTCCTCGGAAGCTTAGCTCTCGTGAGTCTATTCTGCAAGCTACCGAAACGCAAGAATCTGCCTTAGACTACCTGAAAAAAGCTGAAAAACTAGTAAAAACTGTAAAAGGTGATAGTGCCAATCAAGAAAAACAGCTAATAGCCAGTAATATCAAAACCAGTGAACAAAATCTTAAAGGGCTAAGAAATGCTATCAAATAGCTGTAAGGTCTAAACACTAATCAGAATAATGATTGCTTAGTGAGAAAAGATCATGCTAAGCTTGGGGATTGAATCAGTCGTAGAGGCGGTAGTAAGAAAAACAGCTACCGTATTAAATATCTCAGTTTTTCCATGATGATCTACTTGACTCAGACGATAGTAAGAAATTCCTTTTAAGGGCTGGGTGTCAGTATAAGAATATTCTGTAGGCTTTTGACTATTTCCCACACCCGGAATCGTAGCAATTTCTTCAAAGCGTACTCCATCCGCACTACGTTCAACATGAAAAAGATCGTTATTTAGTTCTGCGGCACTCTCCCAGTTCACAATCACGTTTGCTCCACGAGCCTGAGCGTAAAAGTAGCTCAGTACCGTTGCTAACTTAAAGACACCGGCAGTTGCAAAAGCATATAATTCAGCGTTGTTAATTTCTAGAGTATCTTTGCTCAAAATAGTAGCATTGCTAACATCTTTAGTGCCGTTGAATGTTGCTCGTTTCTCCCGATGAGTGGTACCAAATACATACAATCCTTTATCATTTATAAAGTCAGTACCGCCACTGGCATCGATGTTTCGTTTTACTACCAACTGACCCTTGTTATGGCCCGTAGTTCTTCCAGTAGCCGCATAATTTCCATCAATTATCAAAATCCCGCTATCGCCAACCGTTACCGAACCTCTTCCAGATAAAGTTAGATCTCCAGTGATCCACAGCGTATCGTGAATGATAAGGTGAGTTTTGCCCCTTACGGTTAAATTACCTACTCGGTTAATGTAGCCGTAGATTTCAACATATTTGTAGTTCAGGTCGGCTCCCGGGGTATCATCCATCTCGTCTTCAGATGCAGTCCATGAGGTATCATCATTCCAGCTTCCTTGTCCTGATGAGACGTAACCTTGGTTCTTACTGGCTTTTGCCAAAGATGAGGTAGAGGTGCCCACATTTAAGTATAAAAATACTACAGCACCGGCAATTACTGCCAAGGCAATACCAGTGGTGGCGTACACGAGCGTTTGTTTTCTCTTCAGCTTAACGGAAGGCTGATGCTTTAAACTACGTTTTCTTTTCATATTATGAATACAGATTAAAGTACGAGGTATACCTCCACTACATCATATAACCGAGGGTGAGTATACCAAATCTTCGGTATCAATTTGTTCGCCATCGCTCATTAGTGCGGCTCTTTCTACGAAAGAACGCAGTTCGCGAATATTTCCCGGCCAATCGTGGTTTAGCAGAGATTCTAAAGCCGCTCGGGTAAAGTGTTTGGGTTGAAGCTTGTTTCTTTGGCAGGTCTCAGCAAGAAAATGCTTAGCTAAGAGCAATGAATCATTTTCTCTATCACGCAGTGGCGGAAGGTGAATTAAGAAACCTTGCAAACGGTAATAAAGGTCTTCCCGGAATAACCCTTCTTTTACCCGCTCGGCCAAGTCCTTGTTTGTGGCCGCTAATACTCGTACATCCAGAGAAATCTCTTTATTGCTACCCACTCTAGAAACTTTCTTTTCCTGGAGCACCCGCAGTAATTTAGTTTGCAGACTAGCATCCATTTCACCAATCTCGTCTAGTAAAATAGTGCCTCCGTTAGCTTCTTCAAACTTACCAATTCGCCGACTATTGGCTCCGGTAAATGCCCCTTTTTCGTGACCAAATAACTCACTCTCAATAAGGTCTTCAGGAATTGCGGCAGCATTTACGGCCACAAAAGGTTTCTTTTTGCGGGGGGAATTATAGTGCATGGCACGAGCCACTACCTCTTTTCCAGTACCACTTTCACCTGTAATTAAGGCCAGTATATCGCTTTTTTCAGCTTTTTGTATAAGTTTTAATACTTTTAAGATAGCACTACTTTCACCAATAATTGTATCATAGCGGTGGCGGTCAATAATTTGCTCACGAAGGTTTTCAACTTCTTTGTGCAGCTCAATATGGCTCGTCAAGTTTTTGATACAAAGTGCTAACTCGGTCAAGGCGGTTTCATCCTTGATTACGTAGTACTTCGCCCCATTTTTGTAAGCCTCTACAGTCACTCGGACTTCTTCCTGTCCAGAGACCACTACCACAGAAATATGCTCGTTATAATTTCTGATTTGCTGAATAGTTTCCAGCCCTGACATACCGGGTAAATTATAGTCTACCGTAATAATATCGGGGTTTAGGTGGATGTTTTGGAAAAGCTCTTCACCACTTTGGAAACAGCTAACATCGTAGTTACCTTCTCTTTCCAAAAAAAGCTTTAATGCTTTGCTAAATACTGCATCATCTTCAACGCAGAAAATCTTAATCATTTGTCCCATTCAATAATTTATTAGCGGCACTTTTTTGCTTGAATAACCCGACTATTAGCAAGTTAAAGTACAGGTGTAAATCTGAGACTAAAGGTATAGTATTAGCTGGGGAATAAATGTTTGTTTATAGTTGGGAAAAGGTAGTGTAAGGTTTGGCAGGTATCCGATCAATATTCTTCAGAGGAAAATGAGCTATATCAATGTTGATGCTAAGGAAGAAGCTAGCGTTTACTGGGCTAATAAATATTAATGGGGTATTACATTTGATGAGGAAGAACAGTGGTTTAATGTACCGAAAGGGCTTTTCATGGACTAAAAGACCCAGTAGGTAACATCAAAATCATTGCTCAAATTTAAATGTTGATATGCAAAGGATAGATAATATCTAATTAGACTTGACAAAGTATAGGTTGAATTTTAGTAGATATAACCCCGTATTTCGTTAGCTTCTGGTAAAAGTAGATAGGCAATATCGGGTACCTTTAACTGTAGTATTATGATATTGCTGGTTAGGTAGGTTAATGTGAGGAGAAAAAAAGCAAGAGTAAAAATACTCTTGCTTACTCAAACTGAATAAATCAGTAAACTACATTTATACTTGATCGGCCTCATGTTTAAACTCCCGAATCTGGCTCAATGATCCTCGGATCAAGCCCAGTTGCTGATTTACTATTTCTTCAATATAGTTTGGCAATCGTCCGTCTAGTACCTCAGTATATTTCTGAATGGCGTGCTCTTCGCCTCGTTCACATTCGGTCAAAATGGCTTCATCATCATTACTACCAAACGATTTCTTAAAATCAATCCAAGTGCGATGTACTTTACTAGCAAGTGAATCTTGCACATCGGCTGAGTCGCGGTAATCTTTATGTAAGACTTCTTCTAACTCACCGCGGAATAGCGCACGTTGTTGCGATAAGCGATACAAAATTGTTTTAAGCTCTTCTGAATTAATATTTTCAGATGCTTCTTTGTATCCTTTCTCACCTTCTTGATTAATCTGGATAAGTTCGTGTAGTGAATCTATTATTTTTCGGTTACTCATAAAAAATTATATTTAAAAATGAAAAAATCTGGAAATACTGAAAAGTAAAAATTAAATTTCGCTGATAATTTTCTGCACTTCATCTTTAGTTTTGCCCAGCTTTTTCTGGATTTTTCCCACCAATTCATCTTCCTTACCGTCTCGGTAGGCAAGATCATCATCAGTAAGCGATCCGTATTCCTGCTTTAGTTTGCCTTTTTTCTCGTTCCAGTTGCCTTTTATCTTATAGTCATTCATAATACTAAATTTTATTTGTGACTAAGTAGGTGAAAGAACTGATCCAAACTTGAAAAAAAATAATAACATAATGATATTCAGTGTGTTGCATAAAATTCGTTTCGTGACTTTAATACTGACTGTAGAAGCTTATCCTCAAAATAGTATGCAGAATCCACAATCTTAAAGCAGTTCTGTAGTATTATTTTAAAACAATAATTATGACTATTATATAAATCAGTTATAATATTTTGATACATAGTGGAAAAATTAGTATCTTTAAAAAACAAAAAAAACTTACATTAGTACTGTTTAATAATATACTACCAGTTATGACTGATAATTTATGGAAGAAGCCTAAGCAAGAAGATAAATTTAGAATTCAGTTTCGCTGTAGTCGTCGGCCCGATGAGCATTCAGGACTAGCTGATTTTGAAGTGGATAAATATTACGTGGGTCGCACCTACAATGGCTTGTACGAAATAGCGCCTGAATGGGGGAGAGGTAAACCTTCTGTTCTGTTGCGGCAAAGATTATTTGATCGTTACTTTGAAATTGCACCAACTGTGAACCAATCGTAAATTGTGCAGATTCAGCAAATTAAAGAAATCTGTTTATACACAGATAACCTTGAAGCAACCCGGGTATTTTACAGCGAAACGCTCGGGTTTTCTATTATCAGTGAGGTAGCTAACCGACATATTTTTTTTCGGGTAGGCGAAGCGGTGCTATTATTTTTCAATCCTGAAATGACCAGAGAAGAAAAAACGCTGCCACCTCACTATGCTGTTGGACCTCAACACCTAGCCTTTCAGGTTGACTTATGTGATTACAAAGACTGGAAAGAGAAATTACAACAGAAGAAAGTGGAAATCATTCATGAGCAGTTCTGGAAAGAAGGTTTGTACTCTTTCTACTTCCGCGATCCGGTAGGAAATGTGCTAGAGATAGTGCCGCCTGGAATCTGGGAATGAAGCCGATGCTTAAAGTTAAACTACTTGGGCAAGCTGCTGAGCCGCTTTCACAATAAGACGGTTATTGCGGCGGTGGGTCAAACAGTTTTGAATGTAATCTACACTGTATCCAGTATTTCTACTGATAATTTCGTACTCTTCTTTGGCTAAAAGCTTTTTTATCTGGCGGATATTTTCCATATTTGTTCTTGTTATAAGTACAAGTTAATGCTTTTTTAAAGTGTTATCCAAGCATTTTATTCTTTTTGCAAGTATAATTTTTCGCAAATGGCTGATAATCAATACAAAATTTCCGTAAACGAACGCTTTTTTGAATGTATCCACATGCTTAAAAGCCGTAAAGAAATTAGCTCAGATCGAGAGTTTGCTCTAGCAATTGGCATTTCCCCGTCTAATTTGGGCGATATTAAAGCCAACCGCCGGTCGGTTACTATTGAGATTTTAAACCGGGCGTTAGATAAATTCAAAATCAATAGTGCTTACATTATATCGGGGTTGGGGCAGCCGTTTGTCAGCAAAGAGTCTGGGGATTTGCCTACCAAAACTAAGGAAGTAATCATGGTGGCCACCCAAGATACTAAGGGGAATACAACGGTACCGCTCATCAACCATAAAGCTGCCGCTAATTTTATGACGGGCTACCAAACCCAAGAATTTTTTGAGGAGCGGGAAAGTATTCTTTTGCCCGATTATATGATTAAAAATGGGCAGTGCTACGGAGTGCAAGTAAGCGGTGACAGTATGGAACCCACTATGATGGAGGATGATTGGGTAATTTGCCGACTGCTTGACAACAGTGCTTACCGCAATATTACTGACGGTGGCGTTTATGTTATTGTGTCGCAAGACCGGGGCATTCAGATTAAGCGTATTCGGAACCGCCTGCATCAGTACGGGTACATTCGGTGCCTCTCTGACAACCCTAAACATGCACCATTTGACATTCCTGAAGAAGAGCTACTCCAAATTTGGAAGGTAGAATGGCACTTACGCTCATACTTACCAGAACCCAAACTTGAGATTGATGATATTCAAGAGAAACTAGATCAAATGGCGGAAATGCTTCGTTTACAAAACCAAGTGAACGGTAGCAGTGACTTATCGCAGAATTAGGGTTTGATTTGAGGCGTTATATCTGCTTTTTCTTTTGGATTAACCAATCAATCGTTGCAGATTTGACGTTTACTGATAGTCTAATCCTGCACATATGATTCACTATAAGTCTTTAGAGGAGATAGAGCTAATCCGAGAAAGTGCCCTTATTGTTTCTAAAACGTTAGGAATGCTGGCTGACGAGATCCACTCTGGGGTCACTCCACTGTACTTAGATCAGCGAGCAGAAGAGTTTATTCGCGACCATGATGCTGAGCCGGGCTTTCTAGGTCTGTACGGGTGTCCGAGCACTCTTCTTACCTCAGTTAATGAGCAGGTTGTTCATGGTTTACCCAACAATCGTCCTCTAGAAGTAGGAGATATTGTATCGATTGACTGTGGTGCTAAAAAAAATGGCTACTACGGAGATCATGCTTACACCTTTTCAGTGGGTGAGGTTGCGCCAGAAGTTCAGAGGTTACTAGATGTCACCCTGGAGTGTTTGTACAAGGGAATTGAGCAAGCTCGTAAGGGCAATCGGATAGGTGATGTTAGTTACGCAGTGCAATACCATGCTGAGCAATATGGCTACGGAGTGGTTCGCGAGTTGGTGGGGCATGGCTTGGGAAAAAAAATGCACGAGTCGCCGGAAGTGCCCAACTATGGTAAGCGAGGAAAAGGGTCGAAAATTAAAGATGGGTTAGTGATTGCCATTGAGCCGATGATAAACATGGGCACCCGACGAGTAAAACAACTTAGCGACGGTTGGACTATTGTTACGGCTGATGGTCAGCCTTCGGCTCATTTTGAGCACGATATAGCTATTGTTAATGGGCAACCTGAGATTCTTAGTACCTTCAAATATGTGGAAGAGGCACTAGCAAAGAAGGTGGTACCTAGTAAGGTATAAAAGCCAGCGATCGAGATACTACAGAACGATCCCGATCAATAGAGAATATTCCAATAAACTTATAAGGTTCGTAACGACACGAACCTCGGGGTAAGATGCTACAGAACGATCCCAATCAACCTTGCTGAATTTCACTGTAGTTTAGTAATTCCATTGTTTCCCCGCCTAGAGCCATTGCGTAAATTTTTAGCGTAGTAAGCTGTTCTACGATAGATTCTGGTAGAGAAAAGCTAGAAAAAACAGGTGCCACTGTTTTCCCTTCGTATTCAGGGAGATAGTCAAAAATATCTCGTATTTTGTGAGCGAAGGCGGGTATATGTTCTTTCTGAGGATTAGACTTGGTTTCGTTGATAAAGAGGTAGTTTCTGCAGACTATAATTACGTCAAATTCGGTTAATCGTTTTCGGTCGCGTTGGCTACGGCGCAATACCCGTACTGAGAAGTGGTCTATGTCTTGACAACCAAAATGCACCTGAGCCATTGTTTTAATATTAGGAGCAGCAAAATCCTCAGCCACTGTACCTAAGCGATTAGCTAAATCGCCCCACCTCTTATTCATGTCTTTGCGATCCTGACGCATCTCATCTCTGAATTGACCCATCTCTTCTTTGAAGTCCTTCATCTCGGTATCCCGCTGCTGGCGGTCACGTTGCATCTCTTTCCTAAAGTCAGCCATTTCGCGCTGTAGAGCGATAGTACCTTCCTCTATCTTCCGCATCGACTTATTGGTCTGCACAATAAATTCTCCCAGAACAGCTTTTAAGGTGCCAACTCGTTCTTTAACTTCTTCGTCCATATTCTCGATGGTATTGTATCTTTAAATACGGATTACTGAACGTTTAGTTAAACGTTCACCTTTTCCCGTCTTCCCGACAAAGTTCTAAATTCAGATAAGCAAGCGACCAGTTCGGTAAATTCTTCTACTGATACGTGCTGATGAGTATCGCATTTCGCAGTACCTACCTCAATGAGCATTCCGTCGTAGAGGTACTGCTCATCATTCAGTTTCATTTTCATGGCTTCTACGGTCTTTTCTACGATCTGATCTCGCATCTTAGGGCCTAATGAGTGACTGGGATCAAAGTATAGTTGTACATTTTTATCCAAGTGGCGAGCCTTAGTCCGCTTGGCGGCGTAGTGAATGGGTAAGTTACGGTATTCGCCTTTCGCCGGAAGGTCACAACCCCGTTGAATCAGAATTACTTCAGGAGCTAACATTGAGTAGTTAACCAACCCATCCCATACAGTCTCAATACTAGTTTTACCGGAAAAATCCTCCGTTTCAGAAATAGTGTATTCTTCACCCAGCCATTTACCGTTTTTAAGGCCCACCATCCAGCCGTGTTCTTTGGCAAACCCTGCCATCTGGCGCACATGCCAACCCAGTTGATCTACAGCGGAGTTCCACACCAAAAATGGAGCGGACGGAAACGATTTTTTGATACAGGCTAACTGAATGGCTGGCAGCATAATTTCCGAAGAGGCAATCATTCCGGTATCCTGGTACAGTTTCTCGGCCATTTCTACAGTAGGCAACGGAATCAAGTCATCAGCATTACCTCCGTGGCCGAAGATGTTGAAGTTCTTCATGATGGCCTCAAAATCGTAACCCATAAATCCTTTATCGGTATTGTCCTTATCGAAATTAGTGCGAGACTTTAATCCTACAGTACGGGCACCGTACACTGCAGGCACACCATCTGCCTTAATTTCAGCAACGCGGTAGACCTCCTCAATATTATATTCATCTAATGAGTCTGGTCCGGCAAAAATTTTAATATCAGAATTCAGCATAGCTCGCAAAAATAGTATTAATCTCGCTAAAACTAGAGCCTTTCAAAGGAATATTAACAAATAATAGCTGTCATATTTCTTCATTGTTAATTTTTTAAATTGATGTTTTATTATTAGCAGAAATGTATTTACTTGAACACTTAAACCGCTACAATTAATAATTTATTAATGCAATCGGTTTATATTATTTTGTTCATTACTATCTTTTTAACCACTAATCTATAACTATGAGAAATGCTTTACCTATTTCAAGGCAAGTGTTAGGTGTCTGGCTGTTATGCCTCTTTAGCTCACTAACGCTGCAAGCTCAAAACACCATTTCGGGTACTGTTACCGACGGTGAAAACAACGAGACATTACCAGGGGTCAATGTTCTGGTAAAAGGGACTACTATTGGAACAATTACTGATGTTGAGGGAAAATACTCGATCAGTGTTCCAGATGATGCTGAGACATTAGTATTCTCTTCAGTAGGATTCACTGCTGAAGAAGTAGCTATCAGTAATCGTTCTAGTATCGATATGGTTATGATGCCCGATATCCAGTCGCTATCGGAGGTAGTTGTGGTAGGGTACGGAACGCAAGACTCGCGAGATGTAACTGCAGCGATTGCTTCGGTGAGTGCCGAAGATATTGAAAAGATTCCGGTAGCCAGTGGGGTCGAGGCCATTCAAGGCCAGGTTGCTGGGGTAGATATTCTGTCGTCAGGTGGCCGTCCCGGTCAAGCCCCGTCTATCCGTATTCGTGGCCGACGTTCAATTACTGCATCCAACGATCCACTTTTTGTTATTGACGGGATACCTCAAACCAGTGGAACTAGTGCCATCTTCGATATTAATCCCCAAGATATTGAGTCAATGGAGATCCTGAAAGATGCTGCTTCTACTGCTGTGTATGGTTCTCGGGGTGCTAATGGGGTTGTTCTGATTACAACTAAACGTGGTGAACCGGGTGAAACCAAAGTAACCTACAATGGCTACTACGGTGTTACCGATGCCCTGATCACAGCTGATATGATGAACGGAGAAGAGTTTGCTGCTATGAAGCGCGAATCCCGTCGCTGGAACCCCGAAACCCGCTTAGTAGATTATCAAGGTGTCTTTCCGGCTGATGAATTAGTATTTGAAGATCCAGTGGAGCTAGAATCTATCGCTCAAGGGCGCTCCACTGACTTTCAAGATCTAGTACTACAGCAGGGTTTTCAAACAAATCACCAGTTGAGCGTTCGAGGTGGCACTGAGAAAACGCAGTATGGTCTGTCACTGGGTTACTTTAACGAAGAGGGTGTTATTAGTTCATTAGGCTTTGAGCGAATTAATGGTACTATTACACTCGATCATCAGATCAATGATGTGTTTAAAATCGGTCTTTCATCTATTATTTCTACTTCTACCCAAGATTTTGGTAACGGTAGTGTAATGCAAGAGGCCTTGGCAAATAACCCGCTCGGGGTACCGTTTGATGAAGATGGTAATATACGATTTCTACCTACTAACGACGGTATTCGTACCAATCCACTTAGTGAGTTAGTTGAGGATGCGTTTATTGATGAGCGAAAAGCTACCCGTATTTTTAGCCCGGTCTATCTAGAAGCTAAGATAGCCAATGGATTAACTTTTAAGTCTACTTTCGGGCCAGACATTCGCTTTACCCGCCGAGGTTTCTTTGCAGCTAGTGAAACTAACGCCAACCGGGGCGGGCCAGCTAGTTCACGGGTTTTCAACGAACAAGAAATCGGTTACACCCTGGAGAACCTTCTGACCTGGGAGCAAGATTTTGATCGGCATGACATCAAAGTAAACCTGCTACAAAGTATACAGAGTCGCCGTTTTGAGGGATACGCTACGCAAGTACTTAACTTACCCTACGAGTCTCAGTTATTTTACAACCAAGGAACAGCTGAAGTAAAGGGCGACATATTTAGTGGCCTCGCTACTTGGCAATTAGCCTCCTTTATGGGGCGTGTTACCTACAAGTATAACGACAAGTACAACTTACAACTTACGATGCGGGCGGATGGTTCTTCTCGCTTAGCTGAAGGCAACAAGTGGAGCCTTTTTCCCGGAATTTCCGCTGGATGGCGAATTAGTGATGAGCCGTTTTTACAAAATTCAGACTTCGTGCAGGAGCTAAAACTACGCGGAAGTTTTGGCTTAGTAGGTAACACTTCTGTTGGGCCCTATCAGACTTTTGGTCGTTTATTTAGAACCACTTACGCATGGGATGAAAGCCCTGCTTTCGGTTACCGTTTAGCTGAAATTCCTAATCCTAATCTAGGCTGGGAAACTACCTCAGAAACTAATATTGGCCTAGACTATGGATTTTTCAATGGACGAGTGTTTGGTAGTATAGACGTCTTCCGAGCATTTACCAATGACCTTCTGCTTGATCGTAACCTACCGTTTACTTCAGGCTATAATAATATTTTGCAAAATGTAGGTACTACGCGTACTCAGGGAGTAGAATTATTCGTAGCGGCAAACATCCTAAATACTTCGGGGGGCTTCCGCTGGAACGCTAGCTTTAATGCTGCTCGTATTGGTGAAGAAATTACCGAGCTAGCCCTCAGAGATGAGAATGGTAATCCTGTTAATGATTTAGGAAACGCTTGGTTTGCCGGGCAACCTATTAAAGTGTTCTTCGACTATGAAAAAGAAGGTATCTACCAACTAGATGAAGAAGATCTAGCCCGCGATCGCGAACAGAAACTTCCGGGTGAAATTAAGATTAAAGACCAAGACGGGGATGGAGTAATAACTCCTGATGACCGGGTTGTTATTGGTACCGATCTTCCCGATATTATGGGCGGTTTGACCAATAGCTTTGACTATAAAGGGTTTAGCTTTAGCTTCTTCTTCTACTATCGTCTGGGGCATACCATTCGTAGTCGGTTCCACGATAGTAACAATAGCTTATTTGCCCGCTATAATAACTTAGATGTTGACTATTGGACGGTTGATAATCCAACCAATGCGTTCCCTCGACCTAATCAGAATCAGGAAAGGCCAAGAGATGCTTCCAGTATGAGTTACTTTGATGGCTCTTATGTAAAGTTACGTAATGTTACCCTCGGGTATACTTTCCCCGAAAGTATGACTAGTAAGTTAGGGCTTGGCAATGTACGTCTGTACGCATCGGGTCAAAATCTGTGGTTTTGGTCTAAGTTTGATGCTTTTGATCCTGAAGTTAGCGATCAAGATAACGATAATATATCTGCTATTGGTTCGGGTACTATTCCTACTGCTCGCTTATTCTTATTAGGAGTTAGTGCTCAATTCATTTCTAAATAATTCAAACGATGAATATAAATAAGAAAATAATCGCTTTTACGCTAGTCCTGTTAGCCGGGGTTAGTCAATCGTGTGAAGATTATCTGCAAGAAGAACTGGTATCGGATGTATCCGCTGCTACTTACTACTCAACCCCTCAAGGTTGGGAAGATGGGGTGCGGGCTACCTACGCGGCCATGAAAAACTTCTTTGGAGTGGAAATAGGCTTTACTATGACTGCTTTTGGTACCGACGTACATACCAATGGTTCCGACGGTGGGCACAAAGGATTTAATTTCTACGATAATCAATTAGCTCCTGATACAAGGTACGCCCGTGAGGCTTGGCAGTTCTTTTATCGGGGGATCAACCAGGCTAATGCCATGATCAATCGGGCTGATGATGTAGAGTTAGACCAAGAGGTAAAAGACCAACGAATTTTAGAGGTGCGCTTCTTACGAGGCTTTTATTACTTTATGCTAACTCGTTTTTACGGCAATATTCACCTCAGTTTGGAAGAAACTGAGGGAGTAGAGATTACTGCTAATAAGACGCCAGCTAGTGAAATCTACAGCCAAGCTATCATTCCTGATCTAAGAGCTGCTGTTGCTGGTTTACCCAACGAACAAACCGATTTAGGAAGGGTAACTAAACCGGCGGCTGAGTATTTATTAGGGTTGGCACTACTTACTCGTAGCTATCAGCCATTTGCCGAAGGCACCGATGCTGCTGAAGCAGAAACGTTGTTTTCTAACGTAATTAATAACTATGGCTTTACGTTAGCAGAAAACTACCGTGCATTGTGGGGGCTTGATGAACTTTCCTTACCCGATAACGTAGGCGGTGCGGAAGATAATAGTGAGATTATTTTTGCCGTACAGAACGCTAAAGGACAAGTTGATGAAGGATTAGATAGAGATGGTCATCGGGGGCACCTTTACTTCTTAATGGAGTACGATAAGCTGCCTGGTATGCAGCGCGATATTGAGAACGGCCGTCCGTGGAAGCGTTTTCGGCCAACTCCGTATCATCTAAGTCTGTGGAACCGTGATATGGATCGGCGCTACGACGAAACTTACAAAAGTGTATGGTACGCTAACAATGAGGCTACTATTCCCACCGATGAAGCAGGCAACTTACTGTTTGAGCTAGGAGATACCGCTATCTATATTCCAGGGCCTGATATGAATGCCAAATGGGATGAAGCAGCCAAGAAAAGTACTCCTTACGTAGTGCTTACTCCTGACCCTGCTTTTGACGGTGATATATGGTTCTATAATGAGAAGCTATATCCGACGTTGGCTAAGTTCTTAGATAATACCCGGCCTAATCGTCAGCATACCCAAGGCCAGCGGGATTTTGTCCTGATGCGATTGGGAGAAGCTTATCTATTACGAGCTGAAGCCCGGTTACAGCAAGGAAACGCAGGGGGAGCTGCTGAAGATATCAACGTAATTAGAACCCGGGCGGCTTGGGACGGTATGGAAGAAGCGATGCAGATTACTGCTGACCAAGCGACACTCGATTTTCTGTTGGAAGAGCGGGCAAGGGAAATGGATGGAGAAGGACATCGTTGGTTTACGTTGACGCGCACTGGTACTTTGGTAGAGCGGGTACGGGCGCATAACCCCGAGGCGTCACCTAACATACAAGATTATCATGTTTTACGACCCATTCCACAGGAGCAAATTGACCGAACAGAAGGAGGTTACGAGCAGAATCCCGGTTATCCAGTATCTGGTGACTCGTAATAATTTTATCATATGAATTAAAAAAGGGCTTCGGCCCTTTTTTAGTTTGGCTTTTGCGTAAAAATAAGAGGTGCTTAACGTACCACTTTTTATGGTCACGCTTAGTCAGAATGAGGCTGAGAGGTTACTATTATGTTCTGCGAAAAGACTACGCTTTTTTTGTAGTACTTAAAACAGCGCCCGAACTGACACACTACCGCTGTGTACTGTGGCTTGCTCCGGCGATTTCCTTCCTTGATAATTTACGGTGAGCTGTAGTCCTTCCAGCAGTTGTTGTTGCAGGTTTATCGTCCACCGAGCGTTGTTTCCGGGTAGCAATCCTTCTAGCATTTCGTAGGCTACGGCTTGAGTAGCGTCGGCATTATAATCAATTTTGAGCCACTCCAACGTAGCATTAATATTTCGTTTCATCACCCGGCTTGACTGAATCTCTCCGCCTACTGATCGTAGGGTGGCTGTTTCGCCGGAGGCCTCGGGTAATACCGCTAAGGAGTTTACTTTGTTCGTCCAAGAGGTTCGAGTCACTACTCGGATGTCTAAATGCGGTTGCCAGTGTAGTTCGGGTGCTAGGCGGTAAGCTGTAATATCAAAATTGCGAGTACTGTTGGTAGCCGCTGCTGTTTCCAGCGTGTACTTCCGGTGCAATTGCTGACCTTCTACCGTAACTTTCCACTTGCGGTTCCACTGGTAACGTAGCTGCGTTCGGTACATTTGGGTAAACCGATCTTCGCTGCCCTGCTGAAGTAGCTGCTTCCACCGGGTAGTTCGTAACCCACCTTCCGCCCCAAAGCGAGGGTTCTGCCGATTAAAGAAAAAGGTAGTGCGGGCTTGCTGCTTCGCCGAAAGTAGATTATCCTCACTCACTTGGTAGCCCGGCAGTACGCGAGCGGCTAGCTTCTCGTCGGTCTGTTTATGCAGTGTTTGCCAACTAGTAACGTTAGAGAAGCGAGCTAACCAGGTTTTTAACCCGCTGCTTTTTTGCCAACTGCGGGGAAATTGAGCTTTGAGCTGATAGCTTAGCTGATTTGTAAATGCTTGAATATATTCATTGCTGGGCACCAGCACTCGCACGTAATTGCGCTCATCCCAGTAGCGGGCCTCAAAAAACTCATCAAGTTCTTCTACGCCGTTGCCATTACTATCGCGCCAAGTGAACAAGCCCTCGCCGGTGGGTACCCGCACGTAGATAAAATCTCGCCTAATCTCCCGCCCGTTGGCCAGGGTATAAGCCAGCGACATCTGTAAAGATTTTTTTAGCAGGCTACCTTTCCAGTCTAATTGTCCCATCACCGTCTGAGCCAGTAGATTGCCGTTAGCACTACTTTCCCAAAGTTGTTGGTTGCGGGGGGAGATGTTTCGGTAGGTAGCGTTGAGTCGTAAAGTATGCTGTTCGCCCAGTGGTTTGTCCCAGTTAGCCTGTAGCATTTGTACTTGTTCGCGAGCTTTCATCTTTCCACCTAAGGGTAAGCGGTTATTTCGTATTCGATAATCCAGCCGAAACGTGCCCCGAATGCTGTCGCCCTTGGCTAAGTACCACTGGTGTTCGTCGTAGTGCTCGGCACTAAACGCCACTGAATCGGTTTCTAAGTCACGGACTTCATTCTCCTCTCGCCGATAGGTGTAACCCGGAGTAAGCCAGCGCGTAGGACGATGAATATCGAGTTTAACTCTTTTCCAGGAAGCCTGCTGCTGCGGATACCGGCTTTGCATCAGAAATCCGCGGCCACTCAGCCGGAAACCACCCCATTCCTGAGCCGCTTCTAACGAATGCTGGTTGCCACTGAGCCAATTCGTTTGCCTTCTTCCTACCCAACGGTACTGCAAGCGGTTATGAACATTTTTTACTAACTGCGCTTGGGCTTGCAGAACGTGATCATCCTTAACGGGTTGAGGAATGTGACGAAAGAAAGAAGACCAATCCCGCTCAAAGTCTACCGACCGAAACGGATCAACCGCCTGAAAGTGACGATCAGTGTACTCAAACTGAATCTGCTGCGACCAGCGGTAGGCCGATCCGCTAAAAATTGGGCGAGGCTGGCTACGGTAACCCAACACTAGTGCTTTACCGTGATCGTCTTGACTATCCAGTTCAGATAATGTATTGAGGTTCTTTTCGGAAAAAGCCACTTCGGTGAATAACTGATCTCGCTTAGTGAGAGCTACTTCCGTATTGATGGATACTACTCGTCGGCGTTGCGGAGCCGATAGCTGGCGGGTAGGCGCGTAATTTCCCTGGGAAATACCGTTCTGCGGAGCAATCCACTCAAATACTTTTCCGTTAACTTGGCTAGTCTTGAGTACATAGTCTCCCGAGCCGTTCCCCACCAGGCTGAAGCGCGGTCGGTAAATAGCATCTTCCTCCTGACTAAAAACAAAAATTTGGTAGGACACCCCCGCCACCACTGTATCCTGTTGGGCATACAAAATTTGATATACATTGCCTACCCCCGGCACATCGGCCTGCTGGTTGCCGTAAGCTAAATCACTGGTATTTTGGCGGACAGTATCGACGGCAGCTACCATTTGGTTAACAGCCTGATCACCCGCTTCACTCAGTTGCTGGTAATCCTCATCGGTCAATTCAAAGCCGATGGGGCGGCGAGCGTGGTCACTTTCCTGGTAGAAGTTGACGGAGAACGAGACTTTCTGGTGCGTTTGCTGATGACTAGCGGTGAGGATGCTGCGGCTGTAGCTCCGTTCGGCGTACTCATAATCTACCACCAATCGGGAAAACTGCGTGAGCACCACTCGGGGAGTAAAAGTGATTTCCCCTAAGTTATAGTCAATGGTGTAATCTTGGTCAAAGCCTCGCTGAAGCAGCTCTCCGTTGTGGTAGACTTTTTCTGAGTTAGCCAGAATGTAAAACATTAGCCCGCTTTCTTCTCGTCGGCCGGTAGTTGCGTTTAATCGGTAGGGGCCTTGGATACCTTCTTGAATGCTAAGGTTGACGGAAGCGAATCGTCCTTTGGCAATAGCGGCACCTACTGAGGTTTGAGCTTTTCCCTCTTTACCCACTGAATAATGAGATTGTAATAATCCGCCTTGCACATTGCGACGGTATTTTAAAAAGTAGGGTTGCCCGGGTTGCGCCATCAATGATGCGTTACGCGATACGCCCGCTACCGTGGCCCCAGCATAACGTAGTTGCACATCGCCGACTGTAAGCGTAGCGTACTGGTGTTCAAATTCAATAAACACATTGTCAAACTGCTGAAGCTGCTGGGTGGTTCCGTCGGGTTGCAGGGGTACGTTCTGGTCGGTAATTGCCGCCCGAATAGATAGGTCATCGGTCAGTTTCCCCTCGAGTTGTAAGTTGAGCGCAGCATTCACAAACATATCCTGTCGATTGCCAAACGAAATACCCCGGCTCAGGCTACCGCTCTTCTGAAGCTTAGGCGTACTAATCAGAGTTTCCTGCGATGAAAGCGAATGATTGGCGTAACGATCAGCGTAGCGAATTTCCTGAAAGAGTGCCGCAGAATCGTAGACTGATAAATCGCGCCGGGCGTGAACCTGGTGCAAGCTGAAGGGCAACCGTCGGTAGCAAATAGCAATTTTAGTATCGGCAGGAATTTGATCTATTGATAGGTAACCGGAAGTGTAGTTGTAGCGAAACTGGTGGGGGAGTAGCGTATCATTTTTTATTACTACTTGCAAAGACTCCGGTACGATGGAAAGTGAGTCTACCCAAACCGAGTCGGCGGTGTAGGGAAGGGTGCGGCAAACGGGGTGGTGGACTGACTCAGGCGGGGCTAGCGACTGGGAGTAACCGGAAAGGTACCCAACAAGCAATAAGAAAAGAAAAGCCAGCCCCGATTTTGGCATATGTGGTCTAGAGTTCGACCACAGACTGTTGCTTGGTGACTAGAGGCAGCTCTATCAGAAACGTGGTGCCAACTCCTTCTTTTGTATCGAAAGTAATGCGACCGCCCACGTGCTCGATGCCTCGCTTGGCAATGGCAAGTCCTATGCCCGAACCGGCGTATTTGGTGCTAAAGTTGGGTAAAAATACTTTATTCTGAATTTCTTTGGCTATGCCTGTACCATTATCGCTTACTTTCAATATTACCCGGTCGGTACTGAACTTTTGCAGGCTCACTTGTAGGTTAGGTTCCCGCTCTTTAGGAATAGATTGTTTAGCGTTAATGATAAGGTTACTAAGAATTCTGCCCATCAATTGCTTATCGCCCAGCACCACAAATTCATCTCCCTGAATATCCAGGTCAATGGCGATATTTTCTTCGGCGTAGAGGCTTACCGTTCGGCGCACCACGGCTGTCAGTTCGTAAGGTTCGCTCTTAGGCAAAGGCATCTGGGCAAAATTTGAAAAGGAACTGGCAATGTCACTCAGCGTATCGATCTGATGCAGCAAGGTATCCAGTGGTTTGTCCATTTTCTGCACTTCTTCGGAATCCATACCGTGTTTGAACTCTCCGGCCAGCCGTCGTTTGAGCAATTGCAAACTGAGCTTCATGGGGGTGAGCGGATTCTTGATTTCGTGGGCTACCTGCTTAGCCATCTCCCGCCAGGCCGACTCTTTTTCGTTACGGGCCAAGGCTGCTTTACTGGCTTCCAAGTTCACCAGCATTCGGTTATATTCCCCTACCATCAGCCCAATTTCATCGTTGCTATCCCAAGAAAGGGGCTCGTTATAATCGGATAAGGATGTGCGGCGAATCTTCTGAGTAATGTATTTTAATGGGTACGTAAGTAGCACTGAGGCCAAGTAAGAAATAATCAGGAAAGCGATAAAAACAAAGGTGAAAATGTTCATCACATTGGTAAGTACCTGAATAATGCGGGATTCTAACTGACTACGCGACTCGAAGAACGGAATACTGATAATGCCTAGTAACTGCCCGGTTTGGAATGATCGCAAGCCTACGTAGGATGACTTGTAAGAAAGGTCACCGACTGATTCTTCCAACACCAACTTAGTTTCACCTTCTTCTCTAATGGAAACCAACGCCTGCGTATTAATGTAGCGAGACAATAAACCGTTTTCGTAAATTAGGGGCTGGCTGGCTACTACCAGTTTGCCCGAAGTATCAAACACATTCAGATCGGTTTCGGTAACGCTAGCAATCTGATTGACTGTCTCCGAAAGTTCGTCGGGAGATAAATTGTTACTACTGAAATCCTCAAATGGAGCTACTAAGTTACGGCTGATCTGATCGGTGCGCTCCAAATACAGTTGATCTACTTCTTGATTGTAGGAGCTACTGATGATACTAATGGTCGTGATACTCAATGCCAGCAACGGCATAAAAAAGGCAGCATTCAGGTAGAGCTGAATTTTGGTGGAGAAGTTCAGATTGCCTCGGCTGAATACGAAGTACGATGAGTACAACCCCAGCAGTAGTAGGATGGCGAATACCAGAAGCAGAAATAGAAAGGAGAAATTAGAGATGATATTGATGAATGAGTATACTGGCGACGCAATTACAATGTATTCATCGTCTTGCCCTTTGAGCATTAGGTAGTTATAATCACCGCGATCAAGGCTGGTTTCACCCGTAATCGCCTGGAAATCATAATTAATGAAATAGTCGAAGAGTTGTACATTGCCCGAAGTAAAACTTATTTGGTTGGAGGGGCTTTCGTCGGGCTGAGATACTGGAGTAATAATGGCGTAACGAAAGTCAGTGTTCAGATAATCTTGCACCGAGCTACGATCTACCAGCAACTCGGGGTAAACCTGATTAGGGGTAAAACGGCGAAGAACCAATTCAACAATGATAGAGCCGATAGTATTACCGAAGTTCTCTATGTCTAACAACAGATAGTAGCGTTGCCCGCTTTCCGCATCCAATAGCGACTTATTCTGATTGATAAAAAAGATGTTAGGATACTCAGTGGCAAAACGCAGACTGCTTACGTCTTCTTTCCATTCGTCGTAGGTGTAAGTGGGGCGTTCATCCAGGGTTTGCCCTTTGCTGTTGAAAAGGTGTACCTTAATTTCGTAGCGGTCGAAGTAGTTACCCAGGTAGATTCGCTTAATCTTTTGGCGGATAATGTTTTTAGAACCTAATGGACTAAACAGCCGATTTTTAATCAGTGGATCATTCTTGATTTTCTCTCCGGCTTCTTGCAGTAGGTACTCGCCCAAAATGTCGTTATCCACCAGCAATTGGTTAGCAAATTTCTGTTTATTATCTAAGGTTTCAATCTGGTACATATCGTAGGCCGCAATAGCACAAGCAGCCGCACTCACGAAAGCACCGGCAAACACATACAGAAAAGTGATGTAACTGATTCGGGTGAGAAAGCGAGGCAGATTAAACAAATAGAGCACAATGAAGTAAGCCGCTCCCAGTATCACCATAGCAAAGGTCGGCGTTTGCCCTAATGCGCTCAGCAGCAGTCCTATTCCTAGAGCAATAACAAAACTGACCCGCATAGGCAGGTAGCTGTGCTGGCTAAGGCTGATACAGGTACGGAAGATAATATGAACCCCCAGAAAGTAGCTAATCGAGTTGATGATGAAAATAAGCAGACTGATGTTCCGAAGATTGGTAAATGACAGGCTTTCGGTAACGTCTAAGGTCCACTGAGAATTGTAGTAGATACTGCGGATGATGTCGTAATGCCAGAAAAGAGCCATAAAGCTCAGCAGTAGGCCCACCACTGAGATAATCATTTTTACGATAGGAGTGGTTTGTAGTAGCCGACGGTACAGCCGGGAGTCGCGATAGTAAATGAACAGGTACGCGGCCACAATAAGAACAGCAATACTATTCAGCAGCAGATCGCCTAGCGACGGATTTACCGAGGAGGCCGCAAACTGCTTTCCATCAAATAGTTCTATCGGAAGTATGCTGTAAGGGTAGTTGAAGTAGATCATTATTGCTCGAAGAAGCAATAACGATAGAATGACTACCAGTAAGGCGGCATCAATTTGCTGACGACGAAATTGACGCTGCACGCGACGGTACACATTATACAGTAGTAAGAGAATAGAGGCAGCAATTAGCGTAGTAACCAACGCCTGAAAAGATTTGGCTGTACTATGTTCGCGATAGCCAGTGGGTGGAGCTTCGGTTAGCAAAGCAAACAGCGTATGATCTCGGTAGTGAATAATGGTGGTCGCTGCATCTATCGCACTAACAGTACGCACTTCTATCGTTTCTGGCTGAGGGAACAGTCGCGGGTTGTAACCGGAACTCATATACTGGTTATCAATAGTAGTTTCGTTCCGAATCAACAGCAGGTGAAAGATCTCGTAACCGTTAATAGTATCTCGGTGAATTACATAGCTGCCGTGGTCAAACTCTTTAAATTGATAAGCTGCATTACCGCTTACCTGCTCGTAAGAAGGGACGAAGCGGTAGTCAGACCAATACTGTAGTTCTTGCTGGCGAAAAATATAGAACGGATGCCGATAGTCAGCGGTGAAATCGGCGAGTGTGACTGAATCTAGTTGGGACAGGCTACGCTGAATCTCTTGAGATTCGCGACTTAGCTGGTCGAGGCTTTGGGTGATGTTACGCTGTACATCGCGAAAATACAGCTTTTCACTTCTGAAACTTCCGATAAAGAACAAACGAAGTATCAACGCTAGCAGTAGCGCGATTCCAGCGATAAACAGCGAGAGATTTTTAACTGTAAGCGTATACACCGCAGCGTTGAGGTCTGACCGAAGAAGATTACCCGGTTGATTGTGCCAAAATACAAAAGCCTAGCTAAATAACTTGAAGGCTACTAGAAAACGTGCCTTTTTAGAAAAAATTTCGGAAAAATAAGTACAGCGCATCCATCGGCTGGTAACAGCTATCTAACAAAGCCGACGGTAAGCAGTTGCTTTACTACTATTAATCATTTTTTCACTCACAAACCAAAATTTTTTAATTATGGCCGTACTAAAAGTTATTGAAATTCTTGCTAGTTCTCCCAACGGTTGGGAAGATGCCACCAAACAAGGCGTGGCCGAAGCCGGTAAATCAGTAAAGAATATTAAATCTGCTTATGTGAAGGAGCATAGTGTAATTGTAGATAATAATCAGGTTACTCAGTACCGAGTGAATCTGAAGATTACCTTTGCAGTGGAATCTTAAAAATTGTAAGCGGTAGGCAGGGCATTGACGAATACTACAAGTGCCTTGCCATTGCTTTTAATCCTTCCCTATTTCAGACTTAGCCACCTAAAATGAGTTTTTTCCTTCCTGGTAAGTTAAGAATCGTACTATTTTGCGTCTAAATACGCGATGAGTAGCCTGATGAAGTATACAATAGTCATGGCAGTATTTAACCATCAAGCGTGGTACAGTTGCAATAGTCTTGAATCAAAATAGAATGCGAACCATACTTTCATTATTATTTGCATTCTTGGTAACCCAGGTTGCGGTATCTCAAAATGACTTTCAAAGAGCCTTCAATAATGACACAAGGTCTACTAAAGAGAATATAAGAATCAATTTTTCAGACGATGAGGGGAATTCCGGTTACTTACCTATCTCCGTACTAAAAGGTGAAAATGAAGGACCCGTTTTTACCATTGTTGCGGGGGTTCATGGCTTTGAATATCCTCCTATTGTAGCCACCCAGGCATTAATGAAAGAAATTGACCTAGAGAAACTGAGCGGGACAATAATTATCATTCCAATTGCTAGTATGGCGGCATTCTTTACCCGGACACCCTTCGTTAATCCTCAAGATCAGAAAAACCTGAACAACGCCTTCCCCGGTAACGCCGACGGCAGTATAACCGAACGAATCGCCCATTTTATAACTACCAATATTATCCCCGTCAGTGAGGTTTTCCTCGATATTCACGGTGGGGATGCCCCGGAAGATTTAATTCCCTTCGTATGCTATTACAACAACCCGAAAAGACCAGACCAGACCACATTGGCCAAGAAGTTATCTGAAGATAGTGGATTTGAATACGTAGTTTCTTATCCCTACACCATCTCAGATACTGAGCCAGCCAAGTATACTTTCAAACAAGCGGTGCAAGATGGAAAAACTGCCCTGAGTATTGAATCTGGTAAATTAGGTAATGTACAGGAAGAGAATGTAAACCTAATCAAAGAAGGAGTGTACAATATGCTGGCTACGATGGATATGTACGCCAATGGTACAGAGCCTCACCCGAATATAATCTATCGAAATAATCAGACTTACGTCAAGTCAAGTGTTCAAGGAATTTTCTACAGCGACTATAAAGCGGGTGATGAGATTAAAAAGGGTGACATCGTTGGTTATACTACAGATGAGTTTGGGAATATTCTTGAGGAATATAAAGCACCCAAAGACGGAATCATTTTATACAAACTGGCAACGCCACCCATTAATGTTGATGATACCGTGATGTGTATCAGTTCCTTAGATGATTGATTTTCAGACGGAGGGCGGAAAACGGAGAATGGGAAAAGTCTTCCGTCCTCCTTTCCTCCGCGTTCCCTCTATTGATCGGTGGTTTTGTAGCGCAACGTTCTTCCTGGTAGTACGCAGTGTTTGGTCTAATATCTTTATCTGGGTAGGTTTCAACCTACCCAGATAAAGGTTATCTTTACGGGGGGTTAAGATCATGAGAAGCTATGGCAAAAAAACTGGTACGTTTTGACTGGGCGATTAAGAAACTACTCAGACATAAAGCAAATTTCACTATCCTAGAAGGTTTCTTAACCGAACTGCTGAAGTTTGAGGTGACTATAGAGAGTATTCTTGAAGGAGAGGGTAACAAGGAAGAAGTCAATGACAAATATAACCGCGTAGATATTCTAGTCAAGTCGGTTACCGGGGAATTGATGCTGGTAGAAGTACAGAATGAGTCGCAAGTGGATTACTTTCAGCGGATGGTCTACGGGGCTTCCAAACTGATTACCGAATACATTAAAGAGGGCGAGCCGTATGGTGCCATTAAGAAAGTATACTCTATTAATATTGTTTATTTTGGATTGGGGCAGGGGAAGGACTATATATACGAATACGACGGAAAGTTTGTTGGTATTCATTACGGAGACATATTACAACCAACACTGACTCAGAAAGATACTTTTCACGTCAAGGAGATTAAAGATATATTTCCGAAGTATTACGTTTTGAAGGTTAACAACTTCGACGATGTGGCTAAAAACACACTAGATGAGTGGGTTTACTTCTTGAAAAACAGCGAGGTGAAGGATGACTTCCGGGCACGAGGGCTGAAGGAGGTTAAAGAAAAACTGAAGGAAGATACACTTACTGAAGAAGAACTAATCGCCTATAAACGGTTTCAGGAGAACCGCCGGATAGAGCGCAGTGAGATCGAGACCGCCCTGATTGAGGGCGAGGAAAAAGGAATGGAAAAAGGAATGGGGATAGTGATAAAAGTGTATCAAATGCATAAAGAGGGAGGAAAAGCAAGCGAAATTGCCGAGATAGTATCCATGCCCGTAGCGGAAGTTGAAGAGATTATAAAAAACTTTACCTAACGTCCGCTCAGGGCTAGATACGCCTTACCTTATTTATCACTCGCTTCATAACGCAAAGTTCGTCCTTTGAGCGTGGCGGGTAATCCTTCTTGCATCCAAGCTGGAGCGGGTTCATCCTTTAGGTAATGGTCAAAGAACTGTTGCATCCGGCGAGTAAAATCTTTCTGATTATAGTACTTGGTCACCCAGTGGGGTTCACCGTTGTAGTTGAGCATCCAGGCGGGTTTGTTGAGGCGACGTAGCGCGACGAACAATTCAATACCCTGTTCCCAAGGTACGGCGGTATCTTCATCATTATGTAAAAGCAGTAGCGGAGTCTCAATCTTGTCCGCCATAAAGAGTGGGGAGTTTTCAATATACCGTAGTGGATACTCCCACAGCGAGCCACCAATTCGGCTCTGAGTACGCTCGTACTGGAACATTCGGCTCATACCACTGCCCCAGCGGATACCACCATAAGCTGAAGTCATATTTGAAACAGGGGCACCTGACTCAACCGCTCGGAATAAATTAGAGCGGGTAACAATATATGCCGACTGATAGCCACCC
The DNA here is from genome assembly GCF_030506325.1 of Tunicatimonas pelagia. Lineage (NCBI taxonomy): Bacteria > Pseudomonadati > Bacteroidota > Cytophagia > Cytophagales > Catalimonadaceae > Tunicatimonas > Tunicatimonas pelagia. The sequence continues at coordinate 6,524,678 of NZ_CP120683.1, forward strand.
CAACTGTGCCCCTGCATCCCGATGCGATCGGGGTCAACGAAGCCTCGTTCCATGATGTTGAGCGTACCAGATACCACCGCATTTAGCGCACTTTCGCCCGGATAACCTTCTTTGTACACAATATCGGGTACAAATAGTAGGTAGCCTCGGCTCACATAAAACGAAAAGTTGATGATTGAGCGACTAGGACTAGGGGCCCAGTGGCGATGGAGGTTATCTGAGTTACGCTCGTAGAAATACACCATCATCGGGTACTTTTTAGCTAGGTCAAAGTTCTCCGGTTTGTACAACATGCCATCCAATGGAGTGCCATCGGCTGACTTCCAGGAAACTAATTCAACGCTTCCCCACAAGTAATCTTGCTGTTGAGGGTTAGCATTGCTTAGCTCTTCGGCTTTTTTAAAATCAGTACTGCTCAACCATACATCAGGAAAATCGGTGAAGCTTGATTTACGGTAAATGACATCATCGCTATCTTGGGCTTTCTGCAATCCGTAAAAGCGATAATCTTCCAGAACTAGTTTCTCCGGTGGGCGGTTATTTCCGGTATGTTCCTGATAGAAACCGCTTTGCTTGGTTTTTCGGTCAAAAGCTGAGATAATAATCTCCCCACTTCTGGGAATGAAATACTCTTCGGGATCAAGCTCTTCGTAGCGAAATGCTATTTCATTTTCCCGTCCGTAGCCGTTCGTCAGATTGGTGGCTTCTAACGTCTCCGGGTTGATTTTCCAGATGTCGTAGTAGTCGTACAGCAAGATATGCTCATCGCCTTCCGTCCATCCGGCTGAACCGTAGCTTCCGGGTAGGGCCGGAACATCGTTCAGTTCATCGTAGAAGTTAGCGTCAATATTTTCCGTCAGGTTGACGGTTTTTTGAGTAGCAATATCATAGGCGTGCCAGCTACTATCCCGCGATTCGTACCAATAAGCGTAGTTGCCGCTGGGCGAAATCTGAGGGTACCCAGTAGTGCTTTCGGCAAACTTCTCGGTTTCCCCATTACTAACATTTACCAGATAAGTATCGCGGCGGAAGGGATAATCCCAAGATATTTGTTTGCGGTAAGGAGTATCGTCAATGCCAATAACGTAAGTCAATCGTTTATCCCGGTCAAACCGAATACCGGGCATCTCTTTACTACCCAACTGCGTTATTTTCTGTGACGAAAGATCATAAACTGCGCTATACGACCGCTTCATTTCTTCTTCTTTCCGCTCCAGTTGCATCGGCTGAATGAACGGGTCTTTCCACGACCAAACGTCTACTTTCACCCGTTCTTCATCCAGTAGAGTAGTATCTTCTTCGTAAGCGTACTCTACGGGTCGCGGAGCAGTGGCGAAGAAAAGTCGTTGACCATCGTGAGAGAAATCTAGCTTACCGTGTTCGCTTACCATCCAGTTGTTAGGCAGGGCAGAGGTAGCAGTATCGGCAACTAAAGCAGCTTCGCTATTTTCAGTCCATAAATACAGACGGTGGTAGCGATTGTCGGCCTTTAGACTATCTTCACTCGCCAGATACGCTACGGAATTTCCGTCGCGACTTAGGGCGAGCTGCTTATACGACACTTTTCCAGTATCAATTGGTAGTAGGCTTTGGGATTCAGTATCAAATGCGCTTACTCCTGCACTACCCGTTGAGTCGCCAGCTACTTGGGTGAAGGCCAATCGACTGCCATCTTCTGAGAAAAAATACTCATCTACCCGCTCGTAATGCCACTCTTCCTGCGTCTCGAGGTTCACGATGACCAACTCGTTACCTTCCGGTTTATCGGGTTTTTCCTTTAAAGCGATGGTAGGGTGGTCACTGTCAGTTTGGGTGCTATCTTCCTGCGCTTCAGTTGCGGTATCTAGAGGACTTTCGTGCAGGAACGCCAGCCAACCTCCTGCCTTTTTTGGTAAACGATAGGATTTTACCCGCTCGTATTCTCCTGCTGGCTGACTATCTCCTAAATTGAAGACGATCAAAGAGTCTTTGGGTAGTTCTTTCTCCTTTTTCTCAGCCAGCTTCATCTGCCGCACCGTATCGTAGGGTGGAACGGTTTTGAAAATTAAGAACTGGCTATCATGAGTAAATTCTGGTTGCTTTCCTCTCGAGAAAGTTTGCGGTGTTGTTTGGTTAGTGTCGTGCAAATACAGTGTGCCGTCACCCTGAGCCGGGTTTACTTCGTATACCACATATTGACCGTTATTAGATATACGCTGAGCATCAACATCTTTCCAATCGTCATAAACGTCGTGGGTAAGCGGTTTTTTCTGGGCAAACCCTGCTGGGAGAAGTGCCGTGGTAATGATAGCAGTGAGAAGAGTTTTGAGCATGGTTAGGAAATAGGTTCGAAGGCTGAAAAGGAGAATTATTTTTTGTTGAAAGCGCGTAGTATGCTAGTATCCTGTTATCATTACAAAATAAAGCTATTTTAGTTTTGAACCACAGAGTCAAGACCTACAATACAAAAAAATTTAAGGAAAGCTACCTCAACCTAAACTCGGAGGTTAGTAAATTCTTTGAACGAGGCGATCAGGATTTTTTCTGTTTACGCGTAGAGGATGTTGTCCCGCACGCCATCATTCCGGTTCCGCCCTCTCGCGAGGAGTGTCATACCATGATTTTAGTCTTAGATGGATACTATGACTTAAAACTAGGGGCGAGGGAATATCAGGTGAAACCGGGCGAGTTAATTATCCAGCAGGCAGGTGCGATCTTTTCTATAGACCGGATTAACCGAAAAACCAAAGGTTTTACCTGCCACTTTCATCCTGATATGCTGATTGGTAAGTCAGGTAACCAAGCTATTTTAGCGGACTTTGAATTTCTGAATGTTTGGGCAGATTCGTTGGTACGGTTTGATGAAAATAAGCTACCGTTTGTTATCACACTTTTCCGACGGCTACATATGGAATATATACACAGCCAGAAGCCCAATTTTGATATTATTCACGCCTATCTGCTGGCTTTATTATCCGAAATGAAAGCCTTCACTGATGCTGATGGGAGAGAAGCCAAGAACGCGACTTATCATTTAGTGAAACGATTCAAAAGATTGATTCATACCAGGGTGAAAGACAACCTAAGCGTATCTGATTTTGCCTCTTTACTCAACGTGAGTCCTAATCACCTCAATAAATGCACAAAGCAGGTTGCGGGCTTTTCGGCCTCTAAGCTAATTGATGAAACCAAAACTATGGAGGTGAAATACCTGCTTTATCAGACAAGTCTTACGATTAGCGAAATAGCTAGTGAGCTAGGGTTTCTGGATCCATCGTACTTTAGCCGATTTTTTAAAAAGTGTACCGGGCAAACACCGCTAGAATATCGGAAAATGATTGAAAAATCCTAGCACTCGCACTATTCGTCCTAACAAGCCGATGGTGCATCGCCGATCTTTGCGGGAAATAAATTATACATGTATCTTACGTTACTGACAATTCACTCTCTATTCCGATGGCTGGTATTGGCTACTTTGCTGCTGGCTATCTATCGGGCGGGAAGAGGGTATTTTGGTAAAACCCTGTTCACGAGTATTGATAATAAAATTCGCCATTGGACGGCTACTACGGCGCATATTCAGCTTATTATTGGTGTTCTACTGTACATTAAAAGTCCGATCATCAGTTATTACTGGGCAAGCTCGGATAACTCGATAGATTCTGTTGAACCATCATTCTTCGGGCTATATCACTTGGGGTTTATGCTGTTGTCAATTGTTATTTTAACCATTGGCTCAGCGAAGGCAAAACGAGAAAAGTCTGACGAAGCAAAGTTCAAAACGATACTTGTTTGGTTCTCAGTAGCCTTACTTATCATCTTTTTGGCTATTCCCTGGCCGTTTCTACCTTGGGCTAACCGTCCTTACATCCGAAATTTCTAGTAAATGAATTTTCTTAACTCAAATATTGGCCGACTCCGATTGTTGGCAATTTTAGAAGGGTTAACGCTGCTAATACTGGTATTTATAGCAGTTCCCCTGCGCCGAATCTTCGATTATCCAATGGTATCCCAAGTTGTAGGCCCGATCCACGGTGTACTGTTTTTACTTTTTGTATTCAATACGTTGAGCGTGGGAGTGGAGCAAGGGTGGAAGTTCAGTCAAACTACCTGGAAGGTACTTTTGGCCTGTTTCGTACCCTTCGGTACTTTTTACATAGACCGTAGAATCTTAAAGCCTATCCACCAAGAGGAAAGATGAAAGTACACGTTTTTAAGACTTCTGTCAGGTACCAAGATCTTGGTAGTGTGGGAAAAATTATGAACACTCTTATTCCCAATACGCGCTGGAATTTTGATTTAGAAGATTGTGATAATATCTTAAGAGTTGAAAGCAGACGGGACATATCCGAAGCGGTATGTAACGAATTAGCAAAGTTTGGTTTCCTTTGCCAAGAACTGCAATAATCTTCTGCCATTTACTCAAGCTCTATGCCCCACCTAGCCCAATTAAACGTTGGTACGCTTCGTTACCCAATTGACCATCCCAACATCCAGGAGTTCGTAGAAAATCTGGATCGTATTAATCAACTGGCGGAAAGAAGTCTAGGATTTGTCTGGCGGTTACAAGATGAGGCGGGAAGTGCTACCAGTTTTCAGGTTTTTCCCGATCCGATGACGATCGTAAATATGTCGGTATGGGAAAATGCGAATGTCCTGAAGCAGTACGTGTACCTATCCGATCACGCTCAAATTATGCGGAAACGCCAGCAGTGGTTTGAGAAACACGATGGAGCGTTTATGGTACTGTGGTGGGTTCCCGAAGGTCATCGGCCAACCTTAGCTGAAGCTAAACAGCGATTAGAGCTTCTTAAAAAAAATGGCGAAACGGCTGAAGCATTTACCTTTCGGAAAATATTTGCTGCGCCAATATTAACCTGATTTCCAATTGGCTGTGCTACCTTTCAGGTTGCCGACCTTTTCTATTACTATGAATTTTTCTAATACTGAGTAGTAAAAAGTATCAAGCTTTTTATCGGTAGAAAAATGGTTGAATGATCTAGCTTTGCTTAAAAACAAGATATAATGATTGATGCAAGGCATTTGAAATTGATCGTTGAGATTGATCGGCTAGGATCGCTCAGTCGAGCGTCACAGGAATTAAATTTGACGCAATCAGCTCTAAGTCATCAGCTAAAAAACCTGGAAGATTATCTAGGAATTAGCGTTTTTCACCGGGTAGGAAATCAGTTATTATTTACTGAAGCAGGTAAAGAATTGCGGGATAAAGCCAAACCTATGATGGCTGAGTTTGAAGCTCTTGAGTCAAGAATACAAGAGATCAAAGAAAGTCAGCTTAAGCGGTACGTACACGGGTATAGCCAGCAAGAAGCCCAGCGGTTGGCTAATCAGGCTAGTACGGTGGCTGAATACCTACACTATGATTCAATCTGGGAAGATGGGGCAAGAATATTAGAAGTCGGGTGTGGAGTGGGGGCGCAAACCGAGATCATCGCTCAGGCCAACCCTAAATCACAATTCGTCTCCATTGATATAGCAGTCAACTCCTTAGAGATCGCCCGGGCAAAAATTGAAGAGCAACAGATTAAGAATGTTGAATTCCGCTTGCAGGATGCTAAAGATTTAAGAAGAGAAAAAGACGGTCAGTACGATCATGTATTCGTCTGCTTTCTTTTAGAACATCTGAGTAATCCGGTTGAGCTATTGAAGGTTTTAAAAAATGTATTGAAGCCCAAAGGAACGATTACCGTCATTGAAGGCGATCATGGTTCAACATTCTTTCATCCGGATGACGCTTTTGCCCAAAAGGCGGTGAATGCCCAAGTCGCGTTGCAGCAAAAGCGAGGTGGGAATGCCAACATTGGTAGAGAGTTATACCCTTTACTAAGCAAAGCTGGCTACTCAACTATAGTGGTAAGCCCTCGGCAGATATACGTAGACAGCTCTAGGCCAAAATTAGTAGAAGGGTTTATCAAGAATACATTTACGGCGATGATTCAAGGTATGTCAGAAGATATTCTTTCTGAAGAAGTACTTACCAAATCTGACTTACAGGAAGGTATCCGGGGGTTATTAAGAACTGCGGAAAGTGATGGGGTTTTTAGCTACACATTTTTTAAAGCAAAAGGAACGGTTTAGCTAACCGACTTTACCGGATTCCCAAAAACAAATAAGAGAAACCTATTGTCTTTACTCTTGAAAAGAACCCTAGACTATTATAACTTGACTTTGTGCTTAGGAATTTTACAATGCTGTCAGGACTGTACCAAAGGGCTACTGCGCTCCAACTTATTGCATGTAGCATCATTCTGTTGAGTAGTCAGCCAGTCTGGGGGCAGGTTTCGCTAGTAGTTTCGCCCGCCCAAATTCAGGTAGAAGAAAGTGAGATTTTTTCTGTAGAGGTAATTGCTCAAACCGGTGGTCAGGCCATCGATGGGGCTAACGTCTTTTTACTCTTTGATCCTACCGCCGTTCAGGTACAGTCAGCCGACATAGATCCTGATTTACCCGTTGAGCTGGCACCAATTGGCTTTGACAATACTACCGGTTTAATACGCTATACTTCCGGCTTATTTAATAACCCAACCAGTGGTGAGATACATCTGTTCACAGTAGTGTTTGAAGTAGTAGCCTCTGTTTCTTCGGTTCTGATTTTTACCAGTGCTGGAGGTGTTTCTACTGAGATAACCTACCGGGGAACCAATGTACTGAGTAACAATAGGGGAGGCCGAATAGTAGTAGGTGGTACCACCCCCGACGGTGATGGCGATGGTATAGCCGATAGCGAAGATAATTGTCCGGGGATGGCTAATGAAGACCAAGCTGATCTGGATGGAGATGGCACGGGCAATGCCTGCGATGATGATGCGGATGGCGACGGGGTAGCTGCCAGCGAAGATTGCGACGACTTGAATGCCGAGCTAGGCGAAGCGGCTACCTGGTACGCTGATGCCGATGGCGACGGCTTTGGCGACCCAGAAGTTTCTATCCAAGCCTGCGAACTGCCCGATGGCTTTGTGGCAGATAACACCGATTGCGATGATCGTGCAATCAACACGAACCCAAGATCAGTAGAAATACCCAACGATGGTATTGATAATAACTGCAATGGTCAGGTAGATGAAGTTATTGTTGCTTGTCAATCCCGAGGCTTTATTCTGCAAGAGTTTTGGTTTAATGTGGCAGGGGCTAGCACCGCAGAAATACCAACGGTAAATATCCCTCAAGCAGTAGAAACGCTCACCCAATTTGCTTCGCCCGCTGATATTGGGCAGGGTTATGGCTCGCGCATCCGAGGGTTTCTTTGCCCCCCGGTTAGTGGCGAATATACGTTCTTCATTGCGGGTGATGATAACTGCGAACTCTTCCTTAGCAGCGATGATACTGAGGATAATAAAATTAAGATTGCCGAAGTGCCCGACTGGACGAACCCAGGCGCATACACTAAGTACCCGGTCCAAAAATCACAATCGGTGGTGTTGGAAGCAGAGGCTAGCTACTATATTGAAGCTCTGCACAAAGAAGCGGAAGGCGGCGATCATGTATCAGTAGCTTGGCTGTTACCCGGGCAGATAGAGCCATCGGTAATTCCGGGCGACTACTTAAGCCCATTTGCTCTACCACTTCGCCCGGCTGATACACCCGCCAATGTGCAACCCGGAGTAGAAGCTTACTACTATCAAGGTCGTTGGGACAATATGCCCGATTTTGCTGAGGAAACACTGAAGAATGCCTATATAGAAGAAAATTTCTTATTAGATCAGCGTTCGCGAAACAACAATTTTGGGTTTTCTTTTGAAGGGTATATTGACGTGCCCGCCGATGGTTATTATACCTTCACCGTAGGTTCCGACGATGGTAGCCAATTGCTCATTGGTAACCAATTGGTAGTTGATAATGATGGGCTACACGCCTACCAGGAGAGAACGGGAATTATTGGTCTAGAGGCCGGACTACACCAAATTACTGTGCGCTACTTTGATCGTAGAGGCGGTGAATCGCTGAAAGTATTCTGGCAAAATGCGGTAGATAATAAAGCTGAGGTTCCCGCTGAAATTCTCTACCACGATGGATTAAATTAACCCTTTCGCAATGAACCTGTTTAAAGTTTTCGTAATTAGCCCATAAACAGTAGGCCGCTGTGAACGTGCCAAATCCCTTTAGCACGGCAAAGTCCTCCCTTTTCCAAACTGGTAAAAGAACGCTCCTCCTTTGGAAAAGGGGGGTGGGGGGATTTTATAGTATGACTGCCTATTTTATTCATTTAGTCAGCATATTTCTCCTGCCTTACTTTAAAACCTTAAATCGGTTTACTCTTAATAACATAGCCTCGAGGCATTGACCGACTAAATATTGAGCAGACTAAAGTTAATCCGGTAAACGTGTTACTTTTGTCAGCAGAAAACGCTGTAATTATATGACCCGATCCCGTGCTCAAGAATCTCGAGCGGCTATAGAGAAGATGTATATCACCATGCGGCACTTGTTTATCCGTGGTAGCTATAAGCCACTAGGCGTATCCGGTGAATCACTCATTCAAGCCCTTCACGTGCTACAGCCCGAAATCTACGGACTTATTAATGATCCCGAGCGAGTAGAAATCAATGGGTTGCTGTACGTACTAGACCGCTTGCCTCGTGGCATTGAAGAGTGCCGTTACATTAAATTAATCTCCCGTGAAGGCTACGAAAACTCCAGCTTCGAGGCAATTATACCATCCAAACGCCGTCGCAACTGTTACCGCGTAGACGATCTACAGATGTACGTGGAAATGACCCGAGGAAGAAGTGATATTTACGATATTCTAACCCATCTGACTTTTCTCTACAACGAAGCCGAAAAAATTCGGCAAAATGCTCTAGATCATAAGGGGCGGGAGACTCCCGATTGGTTCAAGCTACGCGAACTGGTAGAAAAGGAAGAGCGGGAGGAAGAGTGCGACTTAGAAGCCGCCTACTCGTATTTGTCGAATATACTGAGCCGTACCTACGAAGAAACCCGAGAGGCGTACCAACGCTTTTCTAATGATCCTACCCGAAACAGTTTATTTCGTATTGTGTACTATTTAGGTAAGCTTTCTATCGAAGAAGCGAAAGGTGAAGGTGATCGGGAAGTAAAGTTTTCCAATACGTTGCGCGAACGAATTGGTCACCACGTTTACGGTGAGCTATGGGCGAATAACATTAAATCTATTCTTACCGAAAAGAATCTGATTAGCCGTCCAATTCACGTTATCAGTGCCAACCTTCATAGCATCGTGAACACTATCTATGGGTACCATGCTCTTGGGAAGTCGGATTATGCCGCTATAGAGCAGTTGGCCACTGAGATTAGTCAGAATAAGAAACCCCAGCTAGCAAAGAAAATTCGCGATTTTGCCCTGAAGAATGGGCTTACCGAAGTAGTTGATCAATCGGGTACTAATATTTCAGTACAAATTATTGATACTGCCCAACTTCCCAATGAGCATATTGCGCCTGGAATTCCCCGCCTGGATACGGATGTAGAACAGCTTCCTGTTTTGCTAGTGATGGACTACGCTTTTGGTGAGCAAGCCTACGAATGTATGGATGAATTGCTCAAACCCTACGACGAAAAGCAAGGTAGTTATCCGCTTAGAATCGAGTCTATATCAATTATGGGGAAGGCAGGAATTTTAGAGGGAAGCAAGGGAGATATTATGATCCCGACCGCTCATGTATTTGAAGGCACCGCTGATAACTACCCTCTTGAGAACGAAGTAGATGTTCAAGCATTAAGTGGTCATGGACTTAAAGTTTTTGAAGGGCCAATGATTACCGTGCTGGGTACTTCGCTTCAAAACAAAGAAGTGCTACGGTACTTTTTTCGATCCTCTTGGCAGGCGATAGGGTTGGAAATGGAAGGAGCCCACTATCAGAAAGCCATTCAGGCCGCCGCAAAGATTCGCAATAGTATTAACCCAGAGGTAAAACTTCGTTACGCGTACTATGCTTCCGATAATCCGCTGGAGACTGGAAGTACGTTGGCTTCGGGTAGCTTAGGGCTAGAAGGAGTGAAGCCAACGTACTTGATTTCCTATCACTTTCTACAGCAGATTTTCACCGAAAAAGCAGTGAAAACATTAGAAGAAGTAAATTCTTAAAATAAGTATTTTCTATTTCTGACTAATAATGCCTTTGAGGTTAAAAAAAGCGCAAATAAATACTTTTAGCTAAATATTCAAGAACGTATTCGCTGCTTTAAATGTTCTTATAAAAAGAATATTTAAATCTATGAATAGTATTGAATCTACTCAGTCGGCACCGGCCGAACAAGATTATCAACTTTGGCAGCGTTCGCTTCCGGCGCAAGTTTTTCTAAATTATTTTTACGCGCTGCTCAGGCATATAGCGCAGAGCGATCAGGCCTACGAGTTGCCAAAAATCGCTCATTTTTCAGAACGAAAAGTGATCTTTACTGAAGCTGATGTAGCTTCGGTGCGACGGCATTTGATTAATAGCTGGAACACAGAATATACCATTCGGCAGACCGCGGCTTTAGGTGATGCAACGTACCAGCAACACGCACTTCACTGGACATTTCCGCAGGCGTACTATAGTGTAGAAGAAAGTTTAAAGGCGCTGCTTCGAGTAAACGGAAGTAGTGGCCCACCTTCTCGGGTGCTTACAGCGGCCGGACGGCTGGTAAAACAAAAGTTCTACCCTCAGCCGATTTCATTCTACGCTTCGGGAGAAGCTCATCATCCTTCGGTATACGGTCTGCCAGCGGGGCGTTGGTCAAAACCCACCTTAATATTGGCGCAAGATAAGCGAGAGGCACAGAGTCAGTTGCGGCAGTTTTTGCGTACTACCCATCGCCAACGTTCCCAACAGGTTCGGGCTCGAGTGCAAGGGAATCCAAAAACAGCCTTACGATCTGAGCGGACAGGTGAAATACTTCGTCGGTTTAATCGTGAACATTGGCAGCAACTGACCTGGCGAATCGGCAACACCACGGTGTTTCATTTGTTACAGCGATTAGTCATTTCCGCTTCTAACCGAGAAATTGAGCGGTTTGTGGTGGCCGATATTGATACCGAACTGTTTCATCAATGTCTTCTGGGTATCGTTAGCTACATCAATTTTGTTCACGAAGCTTACGTAACTCAAGCGGTTGGTATTAACACCTATGCTGATTGGTTATCGGAACTGCCACCCTACCTAAAAAATAGTTTTGCGAGTGAGCGATATGAGAAACGGGCTGTCTCAGTTGTCGGACAAAACACTGCGGCCTAGCTTTCTGTCAATAAATACGAAGAAAGAAGGCTATTCGTCGCGTAAGCTGTCTACCGGGTTTCTGGTGGCGACTTTAACCGTTTGTCCACTAACAGTAAGTAGGGTAATAACTAGCACTAGTCCGGCCGGTACGGCAAACATCCACCACTGAATACTTATTCGAAAAGCGTATCCGGCCAGCCATTCATACACTCAATTAAAGTCAAGAACTCCAGCAGTACCGAGTCCTACCGTCAGACCGGTTTGGAAGAGCTGAAAGCTTTTATTGATCAACTGCGTCCTTTGCAGTGAATCCGAAAGTGAACAAAAATTGTTAGCTTTGGGTAAGACATTAATAAATAAAACTATGGTCACGGTACTAAAAGCAGGAAGCGACAAGGAAACCATCCAATCTGTATGGCAACAACTACGGGAAAAACCACCCCGTAGGTCGCTGGATGCCTACAAATACTGCGGTACAGTCCGATTCAAAGAGGATGGGTTAGTCCTACAAAAACGTTGGCGAGATGAATGGCAATAAACTACTAGCCGATACCAACATTATCATTTACCTACTGGATGGTGACCGTACTGTAGCGGGTTTACTGAACGAAAAAACAGTGCATGTATCCTTTGTAAGCCAACTGGAACTGCTCAGCTATAGCAAGCTATCGGCTCAAGACGAAGTCCGCATCAATGATTTTTTAGAGCAATGCATTATCGTAGACATCAACCCGTCTATCAAAGAGGAGGTCATCCGTATTAGGAAGCAGCATCCTCTCAAACTACCTGATAGTATCATTGTTGCCAGTGCGTTGTACCTGGACATCCCCCTAATTACTTCCGACCAAGACCTTCAAAAGGTAGAAGAACTTTCCTTAGTGTACTACCAAAAGTAGCTACATTATTTTTGTTCACGAAGCTTACGTAGCCTGCTGTCAATAACTACGAAGAAAGAAGATTATTCATCACGTAGGCTGTCTACCGGGTTTCGGGTGGCGGCTTTAACCATTTGTCCACTAACAGTAAGTAGGGCAATAACTAGCACTAGTCCGGCCGGTACGGCAAACATCCACCACTGAATACTTATTCGAAAAGCGTATCCGGCCAGCCATTCCTGGATGAAATAATTAGCCACCGGAATAGCAATCACTAAGGCAATAAGAATCAGGCGTAGGTAACTCTTACTTAGTAGTATTAAGATGCTTCTCACTGAGGCCCCCAACACTTTTCGAATCCCTACCTCTTTGGTACGTTGAGCCGCATTAAAGGAAGCTAGTCCGATTAATCCTAGAACGGCGATAACAATGCCCAGCACCGCGAATAGATCGGCCAGTTGTCCGGTGGTTTTTTCGGTTTGGTACAACTGCGCGTAGGCTTCATCCAGGAACGTATAGTCAAAGGGATAATTAGGTTTAAACTGCTTAAACGTTTGCTGTAGACTTTCCAGTACTTCCCGGGTTTGCCCGGCACTAAACTTTAAAACTGCCAATTGAGCCCAAGTGGGCTGGTTGCGAATAATAAGTGGGTCAATTGCGTGATGAAGTGATTGGTAGTGATAGTCTTGAACCACGCCAATAATTTGACCTTCTTGGCTATTTATCTCTAGTAAAGTTCCCACCGGGTTTTCTAATCCTATAGCCCGAGCGGCAGTCTCATTAATTAGAAAATTATTCTTATCCTCTTGAATGTTCGCCGAAAAATTCCGCCCTTCCAACAAAGAAATACTCATCGTCTTCAAGTACTGCTCATCAGTTGAATGAGTATGAAATGATACTGAGGATTTATCCCCGTTCCAAGAAACATTTACCGTATTATTGGTCACGTGGTAGGGGCGTTGGTTCATGAAGGTTACATCCGAGATTCCTGCCTTTCCGGCTAGCTCGTGTCGTAGGGTTTCGTACTGCTTACTGGATATTCCCCGGAGCGAGAAGCTGATGAGTTGCTCTTTAGCTTGTCCTAAATTTCTGGACTGAAGGTAGTTGGTCTGTACCCGAACAATTAACGTAGCCGTAATAATTAGAACCGACAGGGTAAATTGAAATACCATTAGCCCTTGGCGGGTAACAAAGCCTCGTTTTCCGAACGATTTGCTGCCTTTAAATACGCTGACTGCATCCAGTGAAGCCAAAAATAACGAAGGGTAAAGCCCAGCCAATAGAGACGTGAGTAAAACAATCAATAACAATATCCCCCAAAAAGAAGGAAGAATACTCAACAGGCTAATTTCTTTTCCAGTCAGCGTGTTGAAGTATGGTAGCAACCCCCAACTCAGTACTAGAGCCAGTACGGTTGCTAGAATAGTCAGCAGCAAGGCTTCACCGAAAAACTGTAAGGCTAAGGTACTACGGTGAGCACCATTTACTTTACGAACTCCAATCTCCTTGGCGCGGGTCTCGGATTTAGCAGTAGTGAGATTGATAAAATTAATACAGGCTAGTATCAATACAATCAGAGCGACTACGCTAAATATGCGGATGTACTCAATAGGCCCACCCGTAGCTACTCCGTTTTCAAATTTAGAATAAAGGTACCAATCGTTCATGGGGTGGAGTGATTGGGTGAGCGTCATTCCGGGATACCCCTTTAGAATGTCCTCCATATTCCGAGCTGCCATAGTACCGAACTTCTCCCTGAGCGCGGGCATATTAATTCCGGGAGCTACCCGAACGAATAAGTGATGCATAAAACCTCCCCACTCATCGGGTTTCCAAGATCGATCACGGGTTATAGGTAGCACGTACTCAAACTGCAAACTGGAGCTGGTGGGTACATCGGCGAAGACTCCCGAAACAATCAACGGTTCTTCCCCTTCTATAGTGATGGGTTTCCCCAGTACATCAGTGGGTGATGATTCAGTTCCGAAGATTTTTTCAGCTAGTGAGGCGGAAATGGCTATGCCTGAAGGGGAAGCAAGCACGTTCTTTTTTTCCCCCGCCAGCAGTGGGAAAGTAAACAGACAAAAGAAGTCTTCGCCAGCGAACACACCATTTTCTGATACACTTTCTTGATCCCAGATAAACAACTGCGATGTGCTGACGGACATAGGAACCGCTAGTTCCACTTCAGGATAATCGTCGCGCACCGCTTGCGCCATAGCCGCCGGTACTTGACCGCCTGTTGCGACCTTCCCATCACCCATTTGGGTGTGGTTCATCACTTGAAATATATGCTCACTGTGCTGATGAAAGTTATCCCTATTCAGTTCATCTTGAATCCAAAGGACAAATAGCAAGCTACTTCCAATTCCTAGGGTTAGCCCTAATAAATTGATAAGAGTAAATTGCTTTTGTTTCCAGAAATTTCGGACTGCGGTGCGAAGAAGGTTCTCAATCATGGTGTAGTATTTTAGCTGCTAGTGATGATAAATACGCAAAACGATTAAGAGTACTGACTTTTTGCAGCCAACCGCAGCTATAGTGCAGTGAGCTGTAAAAAAGTAAGGTGTTTTTTCTTATAGCAATTATCTATTAAAGTGTTGATTAGTCAGGAGGCTGCGAATCAGCTTAACTTTTTCGTATATCAAAAAGTTAAGTCTCTCGAACGGTTCAGATTAATGCATTTTCAACGATGGCAGTATAGCAGAAATGTTGTATTTTCAGCCGTATGATTAATAATCAGAATTCCACGAGACAATTTATGAGAACTTTAGGAAAGGTTGTTTTCTTGCTTTTTGGGTACGCAGTTCTACTGGTTGGTTGTAAGAGCGAAGAACCCGTAGATTTAAGAATTAAGGAGATGCCACCCGAGCGAGTGGCTGAACTAGCAAAATCTATTGAGGCTACCGTTAGTCCTGAATTGGCTGAAGGTCTGACCCTTAGCCTTTGGGCGGTAGATTCTTTAGTAGATGATCCCATTGCGGTAGATATTGACGATCAGGGGCGCGTTTACTACACCCGTACCCAACGAGGGCTAAATTCCGAGTTTGATATTCGGCGGCATCAGGATTGGGAGATTGAATCCATTCAACTGCAAAATGTAGAAGAGCGGCGAGCCTTTCTTCGCAAAGTATTAGCCCCAGAAAACAGTGACCAAAATGAATGGCTGCCCGACGTAAACGAAGATGGCTCGCGTGATTGGCGGGATTTAACGATTGAAAAAGAAAAGATATATCGGGTAGAAGATGCTTCCGGTGATGGTCTCGCAGATAAAACGCAGCTAGTTGTCGATGGGTTTAATGAAGAAATAGATGATGTGCTGGGTGCCGTACTGGTTCATGGTGATGATCTATTTGCGGGAGTAGCTCCCAACCTGTGGCGAATTAAAGATAAAAATGGGGATGGCATTGCCGACGAACAAACGTCTATTTCTCACGGCTACGGCGTACATATTGGCTTTGGTGGTCACGGCATGTCTGGACTAGAAATGGGACCTGACGGAAAAATCTACTGGGGTATTGGCGATATTGGGTTCAACGGCGTTGATCCCGATGGAAAAGAGTGGAAATATCCAAATCGCGGAGTACTTGTTCGGGCTAATCCCGACGGTAGCGACTTTGAAGTGTTTGCGATGGGACTTCGCAATACTCACGAATTTACGTTTGACAAATACGGTAACATCATTGGTCAGGATAATGACGGTGACCACAAGGGGGAGAGTGAACGCCTAGTGTACATTGTAAATGGTTCTGACACGGGTTGGCGTATTAACTGGCAGTTTGGGAAGTACAAAGACGAGAAGAATAATGAGTATAAAGTCTGGATGGACGAGGGAATGTACAAGCCTCGTTTTGAAGGGCAGGCGGCTTACATCACTCCTTGCATCATTAATTACGTGAATGGACCAACGGGCTTTCTGTATAACCCAGGAACCGCGCTGGGTCCGAAGTGGAAGGATAATTTCTTCGTAGCTAGCTTTGTGGGTAATCCTACCAAGTCAGGTATTCATGCGTTTAAACTGAATCCGAAAGGTGCTTCTTTTGAGTTGGGGGAAACCGAACAAGTAATGGGCGGAGTACTTGCTACCGGTATGGATTTTGGTCCCGATGGAGCGATGTATTTTGCCGATTGGATTGATGGTTGGACACCCAAAGAAGAAGGGCGTATCTGGAAGCTTGATGCTCCCAGTGGTAGTGACTGGTCAGAAAGGACACAAACCCAAGAACTACTAGCTGCCGATTTCACTGAGAAAAATGATGAGGCTTTAGGCGACTTATTGAAAAATCCTGATATGCGGGTGCGCCAGAAAGCGCAATTTGAATTAGCCAGACGAGGTGAAGATGGCGCGAAAGTATTTCAGCAGATGCTTGGTCAAACCGACTACCAACTAGCGCGAGTACACAGCATCTGGGGCATTAGCCAGCTAGCCCGCCAAGACTCTGCTTACGCGGAAAATCTTCTCCCTTCGCTAGAAGATAGCGACCCTGAAATCCGGGCGCAAGCCGCTAAGTGGCTGGGCGATATGCGTTATACTCCGGCAGCCGAGGCCTTAGTGCCTATGCTAACTGATGAATACGATCGAACCCGCTTTTTCGCCGCTGAAGCTCTCGGGCGAATCGCTTACGAACCAGCCATTGAGCCTCTGATTAATTTACTTGAGGCTAACAACGATGAAGATGCGTACATCCGTCACGCTGCTAGCCTGGCATTAGCCCGAATTGGAAATAGCGAACCTGTCGTAGCTCTTGCCGATCATCCTTCCCGAGCGGTGCGAATTGGAGCGGTAGTAGCGCTACGCCGAATGGAAGAACCAGGTGTTGCCAAATTTTTAAATGATGAGGATGAATACATTGTTACCGAAGCAGCTCGGGCGATCAACGATGATTTCTCTATTGAAGAAGCTCTACCTGCTCTCGGCAATATTTTACAACAAAACCGATTCAGCAATGAAGCTCTGGTACGTCGGGCAATTAATGCTAACCTACGGGTAGGTAACGATGAAGCACTGCAAAATCTGCTGGATTACGCGCTGAATCAGAGTAATCCCGAAGAATTGCGAGCGGAAGCAGTAGCTGCTTTGGGAACTTGGGCGGAGCCATCAGTGCTTGACCGAGTAGACGGACGCTACCGGGGTGAAGTAAAACGTGATCCAGCTACTATTCAGGGTGCAGCTTTCCAACCACTGATTCGGCTGTCGTCTCAGAGCAATCCGGCCTTGCGGTTAGAAGCTGTGAAAGCAGTGGGTCGCTTAGGGTTTACGGAAGGAGCGGATCAATTACTAGCTCGTCTAAAAGAAGATCGCAACGCCAACGTGCGGGCGGAAGCACTAACGGCGTTAGCTGGCTTAGAATACGATCAAATCGGAAAGGCCATTGAGGTTTCTTTGACTGATACGGAGAAAAGCGTGAGAGTGGTCGGTTTAGATTTAATGACCAAAATGGATATCTCGCCTGATCTGATGGTTCAGTTGCTATCAAATGTTATCGAGTCCCAATCTCGAACGGCAGAGGAGCAACAAGTAGCAATGGCTACGTTGGGAACCCTCCCGGTTAAGGAGACGAAGGCGACATTTGAGAAATTTCTTACTCGATTAGAAGGTGGCAAGTTTCCACCTGAAATTCTGATAGAGCTAACGGAAGCAATTGAAGAAACAGAATCAAATGAGCTAACTCAACGGTTAGAGCAAATTCAAGCGGATGCTCCGGAGTCTTTTGTAGCTTCGTACCAAGACTGCCTGTACGGGGGAGATCCTGAGCAAGGGCAGCAATTAGTATTCCGTCACTCTACCGCTCAGTGTATGAAGTGCCATGCTTACGATGATTACGGTGGAAACGCTGGTCCGCGTCTCAACGGCATTGCTGACCGTCTTACTCGAGAGCAAATTTTAGAAGCCATTGTAAATCCTAGTGCCCGAATTGCTCCCGGTTACGGAGTAGTTATGCTGAAGCTAAAAAACGGAGAAACCATTAGCGGTATTTTACAGGAAGAGAACGATAGTGAAATAGTAGTGAAAGTGGGTAATCAGCCCGATAAAGCGATTGCTAAGGCAGAGATCGAGGAGCAAACTACGGCTCCGTCCAGTATGCCTAATATGACCAACTACTTAAGCAAGAAAGAAATTCGTGATATTGTGAGCTTCCTTTCTACCTTGCACGGCGACGAGATGCAGGCGAGTGTTTTGACGGACTAAACATAGAAAACGCTGATAGTATTGTTTTAATATGGATATATCCGGCCAATGTGCAATATTCGTTGGTTAAGCGACAAACAAGAGTTGAAAAGCTGTTTTATACAATGTTCTGCGGTTTGATGAGTTATGGTAAGACATAACATAAATCATCAAACCATGAAGATATACCGAAAAAATCTATCAAATAGCGTATTTTCTGTAGTAATTATATTATTTATCATAACAGTTACTGCTTGCCAAGAAAACGAAGAAGTTGTTGAAGAAATAGAGTCGAGAGAGGTTGGCTACCCAGGGGTGGAAGAAGAGCTTTGGGTGTATTTTGACCGATTTGAGGAAGAGGCTTTTAACCGAGGAGTTAGCATAAACCTACGAGCGGCGAACATCACTGGGCAGATTAATGAAATTGATGAAAGCCGCGTATTGGGGCAGTGTAGCTTTGGTTTTGGTAGAGCCAACCCTAACCGAATAACCATTGATGAAACTTTCTGGGATCGTAGTGGTGAGCGAGGGCGAGAGTTTGTAATATTTCACGAGCTAGGTCACTGCTTTCTGAACCGGGCTCACCGAGAAGATACTGACCGTCGGGGCGTTTGTCTGAGCATTATGCGGAGTGGTACCGGCACTTGCCGCGATAGTTACAGTCAGTTTACTCGAGCTCAATACTTAGATGAGTTGTTCAATACCGAGTTTACAAATGATATTTTTAGTCAATAATAACCTTTATCAGTACATTCTTATGGGAAGTATTGTATGTAGTGGTAAAGTTGCGTTACTTTGAAACCTCACTAAACCACGTTTACTTATGAGAATGGCTGGCATTGTTATGACACTGGTTGGAGCAGTGGCTCTGGTTTTATCCGTTCTTTCCCTCTTTGACGAAATGAGTATGGGGCGTTACCCACCCATGTTTGATAATAGCTGGATGGTAATTATGGCACTGTTCTGGTTTTTCTCAGGTGTTTCTCTCATTATCGCCTTCGGTAAAGAGGAAAGCAAATAGTATTCTAGCGTTAACATAAAAAAGTAGCTCTGAACATTCGTCCAAAGCTACTTTGTAGTATTTCGTAGTTACCTTTATTGAATACCTGATCCGTACTTAATGCTCAGCAGTTCGGAAACGCTTTTGGCAGGAATACAGAAGGAAATTCCTTCAATACCTCTTCCCATAAGTTTAGAGTTTACAACCCCTACTAGCTCCCCCTTCGTATTTACCAAAGCACCACCGCTGTTGCCTGGGTTTATACTTACATCCGTCTGTATCCACTCCTGATCTTCCTGGGTTCTTTCGCTAGAAATAATACCCTTACTCAGTGTTTGCCCTAAGTCTACCGAAGTAGGGGTACCGATTGCGTATACTTCTTCGCCAATACTGTAGTTTTTCTTTGTTGGCAGCTTAAATGCTGTATTAAACGTTTTACGGATTTTGAGCAGAGCTAAATCTCCGAATTCGCTGTAGCGCACTACATCGGCAGGGTACTCCTCGCCATTGTTGAGCCTTACAGTAAGATCAGATGCTCCGGCTACTACGTGGTAGTTCGTTATTATTTCACCATTTTTACCAATAACGCACCCGCTTCCGTGCCCATCTTTATTGATAATGGTAACGGTGGTTTCCCGGGCTGCTGTTAAGCTATTAACGGCGCGACTGGCCGAGAAAATAGTCATCTCTTCCATTTCTACTATCTCTTCCTCTTCAATTTGAAGTAAAGCCTGGGCTTTAGGGTTTGCCATTAGCTTTAGAAAAGACGATTTTACGGCATCGTTTATTGAAATAGTAGCCACCCCAAGATCGCTATCAGAAGAGTAGCCAGTCGTCAATGCAAACTCACCTGAGCTAGCGGTGTTACTGCTCTGAAACTTGGGTTGCTGGTATACATCGCTGATTGTCCAATCAATGGATGTTTCCGAAACCAAAAAGCGCGCTGAGCCACTAAATGCCGAGTAAGGTTTTGAGATTTGCTTAAACTTTAATCCAGTAACATTAGCACTTATGTACAAAGTATTGGTCTTTTTCTTTAGTATTTTTCGGGTAGTATCTATAAAACCATAGGTAAGCAGCACACTATTTAGGGCATCATTAAAAATCGTGTTTTCAATGCTAATTTTATTGTTATCTCGACTTGTTAACTTTGGTGCTCTCCCTTTTTTGTATTGTTTATCATTGTACGATTCTATTATTAGGTCGTTTTCTTCAATGTTAAATGAGGTACTACTCAGAAATACGTACTTTTGATTTTCCTGGCGAGATGCAATCTGAGAATCGTAAGTAATAACTTCGCCAGCATCACGGTGATAATCAAAACTTCGTGGTCCGGAATCATATATAGGAATAAAAAGACCGAATAAGCCGTAAATGGCTAAGCTTGAACCCGCTGACATAGGAGCAGCAATTAGTGCTCCGGCAGTAGCCCATGATAGTAGCTTGAGCGGAGACTTTTTCTCTTGGTAATGAACCCGGTACTCTGATTTATACCCCTCACGATCAATTCTGATCTGTTTAGCTTCTAAATCTTTCTTTACCTTAGCAGTTACGGTCTCACCCGTACCTACGTGTTCGTTATCAATATACACTTCTGCATCAGGTGCATTAGTTCGTATAGTAACTTCCTGACTTCCACCACCGAGAATAGTTGCACAACCAGTGCAAAAGATTGTCGCGAGTATGAAAATAAAGTGAGTAGCTAAGTACTTCATCCTAATAAAGTTTAATAAAATATATATTTATGACAAAAATATAATCATATTAAACGCTATGCGATGGAGATTAGAGCAAAACGGTACGTAGTTAGGAATTGCCTACTATCGAGAAAACTGACCGAGGCTTAGTATGTCAAGTAAGGCAAGTTTCTTTGGTTATTGTGTTTCTTTTTCTTTGTACAACTGCCACCAGGGTACACCTGGAGTGTTGTGGTGCTCGTAGTGGTATCCAAAAAAGTAACAACTTATAAATGCCCAAAGGTGATTTTTACGCTGGCTGCGCGACTTATATTTGTTATCGTGTTCGCCCCGGTGCGGTAAGTAGGTTCCGAAATAGAATAATTGTAGAGTAGAAAGTACGGACGGAATAATATAAAATAAAATAACATTGGGCTTAGGAAAGAAGCGGATCAGCACTTCGTAGGTAACCGCCATCAGCAAAATCTGCCAAATGCTCACGTACTCTCTGGCAAATTTGACGTACCAAGGAATAAAACCACCTTCATGGTAATCGGGGTCTTGCTCAGTAGCTACAAACCGATGATGCTGATGGTGCTTAGGAAACAATTTTTTATAAGAATTGTAGGCAAAAAGAGTTGCAGCAATTGTTCCTAGCGCATTATTCCACTTTCTGTTCTTCGCCACGCTGCCGTGCATAGCATCATGCGCTGTAATAAACAGACCGGTATATAGATGGGTTTGCAACAGCATTAACCCGTAAGTGAGCGGGTTGGCGAAATTCACTCCGTAGCTACTCAGCAAGTAAGCCAGTGATACAAACCACAGAGCGATAATGGCAATAGCAATCCAGATTCCTTTTTCTTGGTACCAAGTCATGCTAGTTAAAGGCATGGAGAAAGGCTAAAGTTCCAATAGAGTATCTCGTACTTCTTCCATTAACCACATTGGGGTAGATGTGGCACCACATACGCCCACCGTATCATAGGGCGTAAACCAGGTTGACTCAACTTCTTCTTTCCGAGAAACAAAATAGGTGTTTTTGTTTTGGTTCTTGCAGACTTGGTACAGTACTTTGCCATTGGAAGACTTGGTACCGGAAACGAATAATATTTTATCAAAACGTCCGGCAAAGTCCCGCAGCTCTTTATCCCGGTTAGATACTTGTCGGCAAATGGTGTCGTTGGCATTCACTTGGATACCCGAAGATGCTAAGGTATCCTTTATCTCGTAGAACTTATCAGTACTTTTCGTAGTCTGACTGTATAGCGTGAGGTTTTTAGGTATTTCGGCTAGGTTCAGTTCCTCCAAATGCTGAAAAACTACCGCTTCCTGATTGGTCTGACCTAGCAACCCTTCCACCTCGGCGTGGCCATGCTTTCCGTAAATATATATTTTTTCCTGTCGGTCGTACGAATTTTTTATGCGGTTCTGTAGCTTTAGTACTACCGGACAGGACGCATCAATGAGTTCAAGGTCATTTTCAGCGGCAATCTGATACGTACGTGGCGGCTCACCGTGAGCCCGAATAAGGACTCGCTCACCCCGAAGTTGCTGTAGGTCGGCGTGATTAATAATGCGTAGCCCCTTTTTTTCCAAACGCTTCACTTCTTCGTCGTTGTGGACAATATCGCCTAAGCAGTAAAGAGAGCCGAACTCATCCAGAATATCTTCGGCCATCTCGATGGCGTATACCACCCCGAAACAGAATCCTGAACTTTGGTCAATATCGACATTTAAATGTAACATCGGTATGTGGGTTAGATGTTAAAAAAGCGACTATAGATAATTGAAACGATGCCGGAAGTACGTACCAATCAGTAGAGCAATTTTTCGGTTGTCGGGTATACGAATACGCTCCTGAGCAATTCGGGCTGCCGAGCATTGCTTAATTTTTTTAAATAGGTTCAGGTAGTAAACGTAAGCCAAATACACTCCTAGTTTTGATCCATTAGGCAAGCGAATAATTCCCTGGTAGGCTTCGTCAAAATCTTGTTGAATGTCTTGTTCAATTTGCTGCTTGGCCGTTTGCGTAAAGTCATTGAAATTCACATCAGGAAAGTACACCCGGCCGCGCTCGTCGTAATCGCTCTTGATATCTCGTAAGAAATTTACTTTCTGGAAGGCTGCCCCCAGCTTACGAGCCGGATCTTCTAACGATTGGTAAAGCGAGTCATTGCCTTCACAAAATACGCGAAGACACATCAGGCCAACCACCTCAGCCGATCCATAGATATATTCGTGATAGAGTGGGTCGTCGTAGGTTTGTTGATCCAAATCCATTCGCATACTTCGCAGAAAAGCAGTAATCAGATTGTGGGAAATTTTGTATTGATTAACTACAATTTGGAAAGAATGAAGCACCGGATTCAGGCTGATTTGTTCTTCAATGGCCAGGTACGTTTCCTGTTCAAACCGATCTAGCAACGTTGATTTATCATGCTCGTGGAATGTATCTACAATTTCATCAGCGTAGCGTACAAAACCGTAAATAGCGTAAATAGGGTAGTGGAATCGCTTGTGCAGCGTACGAATTCCTAGCGTAAATGAGGTGCTGTAATGCTGGGTAATAAGCTTGCTACACTTAAAAGTAGTTAAATCAAAAAGTTCCATAAAATCAAAAATGGGACGTATTGTATATCAGGTATAAACAGCACTTTGGTGTTCCTTAGCTATCTCAGCAGCAACTACTTTTCCTGAAATGAGAGAAGGCGGAACACCCGGGCCGGGTACAGTTAATTGTCCCGTATAATACAAATTTTTTAGCTTACTACTCTTAATACTAGGCTTTAAAATTGCGGTTTGCAGTAAGGTGTTGGCTAACCCGTAGGCATTCCCCTTAAAAGCATTATAATCCTGTAAAAAATCCTGATGAGCGTAGCTGCGTTTTACCACCACGGCATCACGAATGGATTGTCCGGTTAATGATTCTAAACGATTCATCACCAGATCATAATAATGTTCCCTAATTTCAGGGCTGTCCTCCAAGTCAGGAGCCACTGGTATCAAAATAAACATATTCTCTTGCCCTTCGGGAGCAACGGATGAATCAGTTTTAGAAGTCACCGAAACATAAAACAGAGGATTATCGGGCCATTTAGGGTCGCTGTAAATAGCTTCAGCGTGAGGAGTAAAATCCTGATCGAAAAATAGGTTGTGGTGATGAAGGTTCTCCACTTTCTTGTTAACTCCTAAATAGTACAGCAGTGAAGAGGGAGCCATAGCTCGCTGATCCCAATACGTGTCACTGTAGCTACGGTGAGTTGGCGGTAATAACGTACTTTCAATAAAGTGATAGTCAGCACTGCCTACTACCAAGTCTGGCACAAACGAAGTCTTCTCGGTAATAACTTCAGTAATCTTGTTGCCCTCAAACGCGAATGATTCTACGTTTTGCCCAAATTCAAACTTTACCCCCAATTCTTCCGCTAACTGCTGCATTCCAGACACAATCTTATGCATACCACCCATCGGATACCAAGTTCCTAGCTGAATATCGGCATAATTCATGAGACTGTAGAGGGCGGGAGTATTTTGCGGTAATGCACCCAGAAGCAATATGGGAAACTCCATAATGCGGATAATCTGGTCATTGGTGAAGAAAGACCGGATGTGCTTATAAAATGACTTGAAGACGTCCATCCGAAGGATGTCATATAGCAACTGGGCACTGACAAACTCAGTGAGCGAACGACTGGGCTTATACACCAGATTATTCATACCTACATCATACTTGTAGGCTGCCTGTTCCAGAAACTTATCCAGCATATGACTGCTGCCAGTCTCCAACGATTCGAAAAGGCTCCTTAGCTCACTAAGGGAGGCTGGTAAATCCAGAAAATCATCTTTGTCAAAAACTACCCGATAGGAAGGATCAAGACGAACCAAGTTGTAGTAATCGCTTACCTGCTTACCGAAAGAAGCAAAGTAACGATCAAATACATCGGGCATCCAGTACCAACTGGGACCCATATCAAAAGTAAACCCTTGTTCCTGAAAAAATCGGGCTCTTCCGCCAGCAATATTGTGTTTCTCAACAACGGTTACATCAAATCCGGCCTGAGCCAGATAAGAAGCAGCGGAAAGCCCCGAAAAGCCTGCGCCTATTACAACAACGCTTTTTGGCATTAATCTTTAACGGAATAATTTTTAAGTACAGCTTTCAGCTCCTTGCGAGCAATATGGATACGATTTTTTACTGTTCCAATGGGAATGTTTAAGCGGTCAGCAATTTCATGGTACTTAAATCCCCGATAGTGCATCATGAACGGAGTTTTATAGGCATCATCCAGTTTGGCGATAGCTCGAGTAATATCTTTCATTGTGAAGCTAGCGTAAGCTAAATTCTCAGTGATATTACTAGTACTGTTAATATAATGCAGATTATCGGTAGTATCAATAAAGGTGTTTCGGCGCACCATACGCTGATAATTGGTAATGAAGGTGTTCTTCATAATGGTGTACAGCCACGCTTTAAGATTCGTACCATCCGTAAACTTGTCTCGGTTAGTAAATGCTTTCAGAATAGTTTCCTGAAGTAAATCGTTGGCCTCTTCCATGTCTTTGGTCAACTTCAGCGCGAAAGGCTTAAGAGATTTGGACATCTTGTCTAGCGAGTAACTAAATTCTAATGCAGTCATAAAGGTAACCTTTAGGTTTGTTAAAAAAATACGGATAAACAGTTAAACAATAATAGCAAAAATTGTTTATGAATCCCAAATAATAGTTAAACAAAAAAATTAAAAAAAGTACTTTCAAGCATGTTAAAGCTATTTATATAAATAAATAACGAAAAATTTATACTAAAAAAGTTCGCCTGCTATGATAGGTTTGTTTACTTTGTTTTTGTTGTAAGTTATACAAAAGAAATGAAAAATTGCAACAGCTACGGTCATTATTATTAAAAGTATCTGAGGAACAGAGTTCAAAAAACAGTTCTGCAATAGAAACAGGACACAATAGTAGTAAGCTATACGGAAACTAAGTGAAACAGTTTAGCCTGACTCTTTTTAAGTGGTATTAGAGGGTTTGGGGAAGGTTTCCGACTAAAGAATTGAACAGAACTACGCAGTTTTCTCTAGTTTATTTTCCTCAATAAATGAGATAAAATGCTCAATACGAGTGAAAATGTGCGTGTTTTCTGAGGTGGCTACATCCTGACCTATAATCTGGTAGCCACTAAGTAGAACCTGCGCTTCGGGAAATGTGGTAGAGAGGCGATTAACGTACCCCTGTACCTCGGAGGCAGAGGGGCTGGTGGTAATAATAGTTAGTATATAGTCAGGTTGGTGAATGCTGTAGATGGATTCCAAATCAGCAAAGGGAAGGTTCTGACCAAAATAAACAACCTTTTGCTGACGAACCTTAATGAGATAACAGATAAATAGGAGCGTGATTTCATGTAGTTCACCCTCGGGTAAGTAGAGAAGATACTTATCAGTGTTACCATTTATACTTACGTATTGTCCATCAATAGCCACAATAAGCTTTTGCCGAATTAAGTTAGTAATAAAATGTTCTTGAGCGGGGTTAATAGCACCAGTTTGCCACAGAATACCAATCTTGGAAAGAAACGGATAAACAACATTAATCATGGTACTCTCAAAGCCCAGCTTGAGAATGTTGGTAGCCATAATCTTTTCAAACCGGTCTTCATCCAGATCGACCATCGCTAGAATGAGGGTATTAATCTGGTCGGGATAGCGCAGATTTTTCTCAGTAAGGTTAAGTACTTCTTGTCGCATTTGCTGATGATCCATCTGAGCGATTTTCGATATCTTGTAACCGTTATCTTTCAGCAAAGCGATGTTGAGTACTAGTTTTAAATCATCATTGTCGTAGTAGCGAATATTAGTGTCAGTACGCTTAGGAAGAATAAATTGGTAACGTTGTTCCCAAATACGTAGGGTATGGGCTTTAATTCCCGATAGTTGCTCGATGTCTTTAATTGAATAATGGCTCACAGGTTAATTAGCTTAGTAGTTATTTGATATAAGTTTAACGCTTGTTGTTGTGGTTGCGATGTTTAAAATACCGTCGGGGTACTAACAGTAGTCCAAAGGAAACAGAATCATCTCGCTGGTCAGATTTGTGATGGGCGCGATGAGCACGGGTAATACCATCTAAATAGTAATCCGCGGGGCGCTTCCATTTCACGGCTCGCCGATGAATAAGGATATCGTGTAAGATAAAGTAGACAAAACCGTACAGTGTGATTCCGCAGCCTAGCCAGAAGCGGTAATCCAGCGTTTCTAATCCTAGGAAGATAAGTACTACGGCAACGCTACCGAAGAAGAGAGAGAATAAGTCATTTAGCTCAAAGTAGCCTGATTGCTTCCGATGATGGGTTTTGTGAATAGACCAAAGCACACCGTGCATAAGGTACTTATGGAAAGCCCACGAAAAAACTTCCATACCCAGGAAGCCTAAGACGACCAGACCAATTGCCAGCAT
The DNA here is from genome assembly GCF_030506325.1 of Tunicatimonas pelagia. NCBI lineage: Bacteria > Pseudomonadati > Bacteroidota > Cytophagia > Cytophagales > Catalimonadaceae > Tunicatimonas > Tunicatimonas pelagia. The sequence continues at coordinate 6,552,028 of NZ_CP120683.1, forward strand.
ATAGTTTATTTTGTTAACCTTTTACTCAATAAAAAGTTCACAAGATTAAACAATACTACCCAAAATTAAAAAAAAGACTAGTTGCGCCATAAAAAGATAAATGGCTAAGGGGTTTTTCTTAGAAAAAGGTAAATAGACAAAAGCTAGCTGCATAATCCAGGCCACGGCCAGCCAACCTAGGTAATTTCTCAACGGAACAGTTTCAGCCTCCCAATGCCAGAAATCAAAAAAAATAGCTACTGGTTCAATAAAAAAGTCTAAGGCAACCATCATTATAGCCGCTAATAGACTTTTCACTAGAGGAGGGAAAGAAAGCTGTGAGCAAATAACGCCAGTACAATAAGAAAGAATAAACCAATTGACACCGATAACCAGAGGTACTTCCATTACCTTTAGTCCCAGTGTTTCACCGTACTGGTACGCCCCGAAAACTACTTCTGAATGGACTCCAATTACTTCTATTCCCACCCCTAATAAAAAGGTGAACATCAGAAAAAATACAAACGCCCGGTTCCATTGCTGATGAAAAAGCAGTAACAAAGTGGCTGATACCACTAAGTTAATCGGAGTTACCAACTGAAAGTAAGGGCGGGTTACCGGCCAAGCCAAACCAATAATTCCTGCCAAGTGAGCTACCAGTAAAAAACCGGCAGCAAATTGTTGTGACTTTACAGATAGGTTAGTTTTAGCAACAATAGGTGGATTCAAACCTGCTGTGGTAGAGGAAGTAAATAACGAATTAATTTATACGTGAACGTGGCGTTCGGCGTGATAAGATGAGCGCACCAATGGCCCCGATTCTACGTACTTTAATCCTCGGGCTAAACCTTCTTCTCTAAGATGATCGAATTTATCGGGATGGATGAATTCAGCTACTTCAATATGCATTTTGGTAGGCTGCAAATACTGACCTAAGGTAAGAATGTCCAGGCCATGCGCCACCAAATCATCCATTACCTTGTAGACCTCATCATCAGTCTCACCCAGCCCTAGCATCACTCCCGATTTAGTGCGTTTTCCTGCTTCTTTTGTCAGCTTAATCTGATCCAAGCTACGCTGGTATTTCGCTTGGGGGCGTACCCGGCGGTACAGTCGTTCTACGGTTTCCATGTTGTGAGAAACCACTTCCTGTCCCGCATCAATCATCCGGTACAGTGCGTCCCAGTTCCCCTTCACATCGGGAATCAAGGTTTCAATAGTGGTAGTAGGCGAGAGTTCCTTGACCATTCGCACCGTCTGGTACCAAATTTCGGCACCCCGATCTTTTAGCTCATCCCGATTTACTGAAGTGATTACCGCGTGCTTTACTTCCATAAGCTTAATCGCTTCGGCTACCCGGCGCGGTTCGTCAGTATCATACTCGGGCGGCCGGCCGGTAGCCACCGCGCAAAAAGTACAACTGCGGGTACAGACATTGCCTAAAATCATAAAGGTGGCCGTTCCTGCGCCCCAGCACTCACCCATGTTGGGGCAATTGCCACTTTCACAAATAGTATGAAGTTTATACTGGTCAACCAGCTTGCGTACTCGAGCGTATTCTTTTCCCACCGGAAGCTTCACTCTAAGCCAATTAGGCTTACGGGTACGTTGGGTATTTTCTTCGGAAATTACCGGTAATTCAATCATAAGAAGATAAAGACAAATGGTATTATTCTAGAAATTACGCTAACAGAACAGCGGATGTAGGTGATTGATTCCCTAAGTCAATTCAGAATAAAAGTCGCTATTTACGCCCTCCGTAAAATAGCATGATAAAGGCAGAAGGGAAGATTTGACGGTTATTGGCTAATGGCACTAACTCAATTCTTTCAGTGAAAGCTTCTAACTGGAATCCGGCTTCAAATCCGGTCACATCGTTTTTGAACGTACCAAACTCAAAAGCCAGAGAGGCTTTTATGTTAGCCCCTACTTTGAGCTGAGATTCACCAATACCGCGAAGAAAGGGACCTGAGCCGACAATATTTCCTGTGTTTCCGTGCTCTATTGGATCATAAGGTACAGTTGTAACTTGGTTGCCTTCAGCAAATTGAATGTAGTAAGGCATTAAAATTCCAATGGTAGGACCACCGGCTAAAATAGCATTCACTTGTACTCCTTGTTGGGGAGCTTTTTTAAACACTACCCACTCGCGCCCGTACTGGGGGCGTACGGAGAAGAGATAATTGGTTTTACCCAACAAAAAAGTGTTACCACTAACCCGTGATACCCGGCGTAGCTCTTTAGGGTGCTTTACATTCACAATTTCTAACCCAAAAGACTGAAATTGGTTCTCGCCAATAACTCTACTGAACTTGCCTGCTACACCAGCAATTAGCCCGGAGTTGGTATTTTTGCTAATGCCCCAAATATACTCGCGACTGTAGTTGTAGGCACCCCGTTCTTGCGCCTCAGCCACTTGAAAAAATCCAATAAGGGTTAGTAAGAGTATGAAGCTAAGGGTATTTTTGGTAATTTTCCTGCTCATATGCCAGATGGTATCATAAACTTATAAATGTACAAAGTAAAAACGATCAATTTAGTATGCCGCACATAAAATCTTCTTACTTGGGAGAACTTAGAACCGAAGATATTCACCTGAAATCATCTAACCGCATAATTACCGATGCCCCTACCGACAACCACGGCAAAGGTGAAGCTTTTTCTCCTACCGATCTGGTTTGCGCGGCTCTTAGCAGTTGTATGATGACTATTATTGGTATACGAGCGCGCAAGCATCAAATAGAATTAAACGGACTAGAGGCTGAAGTAACTAAGTTCATGTCGTCTGATCCTCGTCAAATATCAAAGATTCAGGTTGATTTTACATTGAAGAGCACTAACGCTACTCCCGAACAAATTACGATGTTAAAGGAGGCAGCTCTTGCTTGCCCCGTAGCATTGAGTATCAACCCGGCCATTGAGCAAGATGTTTCTTTTGACTTTTAATTAAGAGTTGGCTAGGTCTACTACTTGTTCCTTGATCTTAGGGTACGATACCATCGTGTGTGATGCATCGTACACGCTCGTTCCTTGGTTGATTACCAAAACTTGCGGTGATTCGTGCTGTACATTGAAGGTGGTTGCCACCAGCTGAGAAATGTCGCGGTAGCGAATCAAGTCCAGAAAGTAGGCATCCACCAATGGTATTTCGTGGGAGTTCCAAGCTCGCTCTAAGCGACTTAATACCATGCTACTGATTCCGCAGCGGGTGCTGTGTTTGTAAATAACTACCGGGTGCTGCTGAGAGTCTTGTTTGATCTGCTCAATCTGCTCCGACGTGGTGAGTGATTTCCATTCCATAAGCTTAATAATTCCAGATTTCCGCTTCTTTCTTGTCGTACCTTGGCTTACGGGTGTTTTCTTTCAAATGTTTAGGTTGATCCTTAGATTTAAAGATTTGAGATAGCCAGATTCGTCGTTTACGGTACTTTTCTTTTTTCTGATACGAATTTTTTTGGCGTGCCGTCAGATAATCTACGCTCGGATGCATATCTTTTCCGCGTCTTGGACGTTTTATATCGCCATTGTACTGATGTACTTTACGCGCTAACTTTTTAAAGTAGCGAGATTTCGCCTGAGCGGTAGGGCCTCGCCAGTAACCCCGGTGCTGATGCACGTACTTAGAGTAATTTTTCTCTACCCGTTCTTGAATATACTTGGGTAAACGGCGTTGCTTACCTGTATAACTACTTACCTCGCTCGATGAGCGCTGCTGCTTTTTTCGGTAAAAAACCCCTCTTTTCTGCTTTCCTTGGTAGCTCGATGTTTGGGCAGAAGCTTTCTCTAATGCTTTCTCCTTCTTTTTTAATAACCGCTGATTGGTGAAAATACGATTACCCAGGGGTAGCCAAGGGGCTTTTTGACCTTCCTCCAACGGTGGACTATCTCGCCCCTCCGTAACTTTTACTTTTCCTGAAGGGGAAATGGTGACTGGGCGTTCGTACTGATCTTTTACCTTTTTAGAGCCACTGATTGATTCCGGAACTCGGTAACGATCTTTCACCACCCCCGATGGTGAGAGCGATGGCGGACGCTGATAATTATCCCGCACCTTTTTAAACCCACTCGCAGTTTTAGGTCGCTGGTAGCGGTCGCGTACTACTCCAGAAGAACTCTTTGTTTTTGGTCGTCGGTAAGAATCCGTTACTCTTCCTGAAGCATTCTTGGTCTTGGGCCGTTGGTAGCGATCAAATACAGGCTTACTACCCGATTTAGTTTGTGGCCGTTGGTACGTATCGCGGGCGCGCTCTTTACGTTTGGTGGTACGGTTTGGCCTCGACTTGTCCTTCATCCGCTTGGATGTTCGGCGGGCTTTGGGCACCTTGACTTCCTTCTTCTTTTTGCGGTGCTTTACGGTGGGTAGCGTGCTTTTGCCGCTTTGTGCCTGAGAAATCGAGGCAGACCCCAGCCCTAGTACCATTATCAAAACGATAAGGCAAAAGGGGTAGACTACTGAGCTTTTGTGACGATTTCCTAGCATACAGTACTTAACGCTGGTGCAACAATTTTAGTGAACTACTTCTTTACCCTTCCCTTGTTATCGTATTTTACTTCGTTCCCTTGATTAGAAAATAAGCCTTTTTGATCTTGTTTAGTTGCTATTTTTGGGCAAGGTAATGCTGAGCTTCGGCACGAACTTAGCCCCAAACCGCCGATTAAAATGATTATAAGCCATTTTTTTCCTACCGAGGGACGGAAAAAAACTGAAGAAAGTACGTTATCATTCCAAATATTACACGCCATTTTGTTTCTCTAATTTGAATTTTCTGCTATACCTAAAGATAGAGGGTTGTGTAACGGCAGAGAAACAGATTTTCTGGCATTATTACACGGATAGAAAAAGCGGAAAAATCGTCAGATTTACCGAAAACCAGAAAAAGTTAGTCAGTTTTGTAATGGAACTACCAACTGCTCGTCTTCGGGGTGTAATGAATATTAAAACTTTCAAAAGTAACGTCTTTCCGGTGCAGGCTAAGCTCTATCGGTTTGCTAAAACTATGCTGCACGACGATGAGGAAGCAGAAGATGCCGTACAGGAAGCGTTGTTAAAACTTTGGCTCAACCGGAGCAGCCTAACCAGCTATAAAAGTATTGAGGCACTGGCTATGGTCGTAACCAAAAACCTGTGTTTAGACAAGCTGAAATCAAGCTACCGGAAGAAGGTGATACCGCTTACCGAAACGGTCAATACCACCGATGGTACTACTCCCTACCAAAAAACTGAGCTAGCCAATACGGTGGTGATCTTGCGAGAACTGATGGGGCAACTACCCGAGCAGCAGCGGTTGGTCATTCATCTGCGGGATGTAGAGGAATATTCTTACGAAGAAATAGAACAAGTAACGGGGCTGTCGATCAATAATATCCGGGTTACCCTTTCCCGGGCTCGCCGAAGTGTTCGAGAAATGTATACTAAAGTAAATGCGTATGGAAGCTAATGAGATAAAGAAACTGCTGGAACGCTACTACGAAGGGGAAAGCACGCTTTCGGAGGAAAAACAATTACATACTTACTTCCTCCAAGAAGAAGTGCTACCAGGCTTAGAGCCTGATCGTGACCAGTTTTTGGCTTTTACCGATCTGAGAGCCGAAGATCCTAATAATCAGCCCGGTCACAATCAGTTCTTTCAGAAAATTGATACTGAAGAAGAAGTGGCAGAAGCAAAAGACCATCGTCTTAAACTGTGGGGTGGGCGTATTGCGGCGAGTGTTGCGCTAATCTTGGGTGGCTTTTTAGGAGGCATTTGGTACGGACAAGAGAAAACCTCGGATGAAGTAGTAGCCCTGCGGGAAGATTTTCAGGACATGCGCCAGACTATGTTGCTCAACCAGCTCCAGCGCGCTTCGGCCAGCGAACGGATTCAGGTTATTCAGGCATCGCTCAACAATAACCAAGCAGTAAGTGAAGCCCTGCTACTCACGGTAAGCAGCGACCCCAATGTAAACGTACGCCTGGCGGCCATTGAAGCACTAAAAGCCCACTCCGAGCAAGAAACGGTACGTATTGCCTTAGCCCAAACTTTGAATGACCAAGATCATCCAATGATACAAATTGCGATTATCAATCAATTGGTAACCTGGGGCGAAAAAGGGGCAGTGCCGGAATTGCAACGACTGGTACAGCAGGATAAAACAGAGGAAATTGTCCGACAACAAGCCGAATTCGGCATTAGTCAATTAATGCTCTAATAATTGATGATTAATGAGTGATGAATGATGATTAATGGATGCTTTCATTGTTCGTTCACTATCCGCGCGGTAGCCGCAATCATTATAAAAACAGTAACCCAATATTTAAACAAGTAAAGATTATGAAAATAATAATTGGAATTTTAACCTTTCTCTGGGCCGGGTCGCTGGCCTACGCTCAAGAATACCGGGCAACTATGTCGGCCAACACCATTCGTTTGGTACTACACAATACCGAAGTTAGCATTGAGGGGCACGATGGAAATGAGCTAATCGTAAATGCCTCAGGTTATAAAGCTCCTCCCAAGCGAGCCGATGGTCTTCGTCCGCTGTACAGCAGTGGTACCGATAACTCTGGCATTGGTTTGTCAATCAATGAAGAAAATGGCAAGGTTACGGTGCTGAAGGTAGGGCGCAACGATGTGGATTATAGTTTTAAAATACCCAAAAATACCACCGTGGTTATTGAAGAAGTAAACCATGCGGGTGGGGATATTGAGATGAAAAATTTGTCGGGTGAAATTGAAGTGAAAACAACGAATTCCGACGTAAGATTAGAAGACATCAGTGGGCCAGTGGTGGCCAACAGTGTGAGTGGTGATATTGATGTTATTTTTAATACAGTCAATCAGCAGAAACCTACCTCCATCACTATTGTAAGTGGCGATGTGGATATTACGCTGCCCAGTCAGACCGCCGCTAATCTGAAGCTAGGTTCGGTAAGTGGCGAAGTGTATACTGATTTTGATATTGCTTTAGATCAGTCGCAAGCGGGCGAAGTTGGATTGGTTCGGATGAGCATGGGGCAACCTATAAAAGGTACGATTAACAATGGGGGAGTAGATATGCAAGTGAAGACGGTGAGTGGCAATATTTACCTGCGGAAAAGCGAATAAACAAACGAGTTTATCATGAAGCTCTTGCTAATAATTCTACTGCTTTTTGTGTATCAAGACATTCTGGCTCAACGCTTGGAGGAAAGAACGATTATCTGGCAGCCAGGGCAAGACATTGAATTGGATCTGAAGTACGCCCAAAATATTCAGATAAAAACCTGGGATAAACCAGAGGTTTCCCTGCGAATAAGCGTTTCAATCAATAATGATGAACTGAATGATGCCTGGAGCTTACAGACTACTACGGACGAAGAGAAAGTTCGGGTGACTTCTGATTTGGAGAAACCCGACGGCTATTACCAAGGCGATTGTAGTGGGAGTGACTACCAAATGGGAGAGAATAGTTTTTGCAGTTTAATCGTTTATGATATTTATCTTCCCCAAGAAGCAACTCTTCGCGTAGAAACTCTTGGGGGCGATATTACCATACAGGGAGTAACCGCTCCAGTGTACGCTAAGTCGCTAAGTGGGTTTGTTGACGCTGATTGGCCCGCTCAACAGGGAGCAACTGTATCAATGAAATCGATTACGGGAGAAGTTTACACCAATTTAGATTTAGCAATTGATGAGTCGGATAAAAGGGAGAATCGGCGTAGCCCGATCGGCTGGGAAATAGATGCTACGGTGGCCGGAGGAGGAAAAAAAGTGGAACTGGAATCGATTAGTAACGATGTCTATTTTCGGCGGGCAGGCTCATGACTGTCAAGCTGTCTTTTAACTAAGATGTAGCATGCCGCCTTGGCTTATTCGTCGCCAACGCAGTATTCCTGAAGGCGATGTTGGATATCTTCCCCGTACAACTCGTCAAACACTTCCTTATAAATATTCTGCCTTAGATACCCTTGTTCGGCATACGATAATGCTTGGTGAAAATTCTCACAAGCAAGGTTGGGTTGGTTCCGAGCCACCAGAATCTGCGCCTTATGAAAATAGGCCTCGACGCACCGAGGGTATAGTTTAATTGCCGCATCAAAATCAGCCATGGCTGCTTGCGAAGAATCTAGTTGGGCGTAAACAATGCCACGATACACGTAGCAGTAGGGTTCAACAAAATCAGCTCCCATTTCAGCCGTAACTCGCTTAATACATTCGGTGAAGTTGGCAATTGCTAAATCGTACTGTTTCAGTTGCTTGTGAGCTAAACCTCGGAGGTAGTAGATGTTCTCGGCCCAAGGATAGTCCATAAAGTCGGGAGTGAGATTATCTAAGTGGTCAAAGTCTTGCAAAGCACCTTCGTAGTCGCGTAGGGTGTAAAGCTTAAGCCAGGCCCGGTAACCCAGGTGAGACTCTGGCGAGAGCACAATAGCCCGCCCGATTAAGTAATCAAATCCGATATAATCCCCTAGTTTTATAGCCCAAGAAGCTTTTGCCATCCAGGCATCGTGGTTGGTAGAATCAATGAGAAGCGCGGTGTCGAGCAATTGCTGCTCAATGTAGGAGCCTTGTCGGTACAAATTGGCTTTTTTCAAATATTCGCGAGACAGTGCTTTTCTCTCCTCGATATTTTGGGGCAGGGTACTGGCAAAAGTTGGTTCCTGACCGAAAGCAGCGTTCGCAGTAGCAATCAGAAGAAGCCAAATAAGTAGCTGCATTAAGGTATAATTTGAGTGATCTGTCCGTCAATCATTCGGAAACCGATAAATTTGTAGCTATCTGCCGTTTGATCGCTGTTATCGTACTGACCCGGTATCCACTGGTCGAGCTGCTGAACGATCGTTAATAGCTGTCGGACAATATCTGGGTGAAATGTGGATGGCTGATACGCTAAATCGGAGGTCTGCACGTGAAATCGACCCGATTTTCCCTGGCAATTCACGGTGAATCGAATTCGGATATAGCCGCTTTGCCCCTGAGCTTCGTTAGGAGCGATGTATCGATCATTTACAAACTGATTGATAGCTCGCTGTCCACCCGTGTAGTCAGTATCAACGCTAAAGTACTGAGGTGTAAAGGCTTCTTGATAGCAGGCATCAAACCTCAGTGCTTCACTTTCTGTCTGGAAACGTAGCGTAGTATCAACGGCCAAATAGATACTGATTGGCGAAATTGGTTCGCGTTTATCCTGCGTTACAAGGTATCGGTCAGTGCTTTCAATAATCTGACTGGTTTGCATGGTATAGAAGTCGCAGGGAGTGTCCAGACAAACGACCTGAAAAAGATGGTTTCGGTACGAAGCAAATTGGTAAGAGTACTGCTCGTATTCTCGGCCAACGAGCATCTGGTCGTACCAAAGTTCACGTAGTAAGTAAATTGAGTCGGCGGTATAGCGATAGTACGATTTTGTCAGAAAAGGGTCATCTGGCGTAGTTTTTTCTCGCAGCCAGATATTCGCCAACAGATGCTTCTGAACCGCCGAGACATTGGTAACTGCTGAGTCTAATCGATGAAATATTCGGTCGTTAGTATCGTGTAGCTTGAGCTGGTCGGCAGAGAGCGAAAGTACTGCGTAGCTAGTAGTATCTAGCTGAAGAATACTGGTATCTCCCGCTTGGAGTTTCCAGTCCAGTTGTTGAGTGATTAGGCTATCTCCTACAACTACCTTAGTCAGTGTGCCGTCATCTCGAATATCCAGCAGCACGGGGTAGGGCAGGCGATAGGTTTCGTTAACGTAGCTTCCGAACCACATCCCGGAAATATTGGAAGAAGGCGGGTTTTGGCAGGATGCAGTGGTAAGAATCAACATGCCTAACCTGAAAGCTCTGGATAACATGTGGCAAATAGTTGACTTTACAGTAAAAAGGAAGACGATACGCCTCCCTTCAGTATAAAATAACTTTATCGTTAAATGCACCTAGCTTCCCGAGTGGTAATCTAGGTTCACTGAGCCACCGGAGGTTCGCATGGTTACGTTAATACCACCACCGTTCATGCTACCCTGGATGCTGTTTTTCTCCGATTTTCCGGAAAAGTTCTGTAGCTCGGTGTTTACCCGGTTTCCGGCTAAGTCTAGGTCTAATCCTAAGCCTGCCGGAATGGTAGCGTTAATGCTGCCGCCGCTGGTTTTCAGAGTAAGCTCATCTTCTAAGGAACGAATATCGGCTTTGATGCTTCCACCGCTAGTGTATGCTTCTACGCTACCGCGTACATCATCAATCGTAATTCCACCGCCCGAAGTATTCACTGCAATTTGCCCTTCCGAATCGCGCACCCGGATAGACCCTCCGCTGGTTTTAGCGTCTAGCGTTCCGCTGTAGTCTTCTACGTTGATGCTACCGCCGGAGGTGCGAGCTTCAGTAGTACCCGTTACATCTTCAAAGCTCAGGCTTCCTCCGCTGGTGCTTACATCATGGCTGCCGCTAACATTAGCTAGCGCAATGGAGCCACCGCTGGTAGATAGGTCGGTTGTCATATCTTTAGGTACTCGCACTTTAAAAGAGATGCTCAATTTATTGTTGCCCCATCCACTGCCTTTGCGTTTGGCTGAAGCAATAATCTCATTTCCACTCTGGCTAATATCGATATCGTAATCATCCAGATATTCGGCTAGTTCTTCGTTATCATCATCGCTGCTGAACCAGCCACCCCAGGAGCCATTTTTTCGTACGTACATATCAACCTCCACCTGATTACCACTCTGTCCGGTTACCTCAATGCTTCCCCCGGAGGTACGAACCATTAGGTCGCCCCGCCCATCTACTGTAAAGGTTTTAGACAGGTACGGATCTTGGTCAGCCGGTTTGGCCGCAACTAAGGTAATTAAAATGGCCAGCGATAGGCCGAAGGTTAGTTGGATTAATTTCATCATTGTTTTGTTTTAGTGTTTCAGATAATAAATACTTTTCAAGTAGAATGCCACGTTTTAAGTATTTGATATTCAATTAAATACAAAATTATTGAGCTGTTAAAATGTGCGGATGCGAACAAGATTGTTCAGATTCGGACAGTCGCCTAATGTATTTCTCAGTCGAGAAAGAGTTATCTTTCCAGTGTTAGGTTCTTGATACAATGCGATGACTACTTTCTCTCAACTTGAGACCAGCACAAAAGGAAAAGTAATCCAATCCCCTCAGCCAGATCGCCCAATTCGATATCTACTAACCGATAGTCGCAGTGGTATTCAGAATGAAGCTTCGCTGTTTTTTGCCATACAGGGTGAGCGGCACGATGGGCATCGGTATGTTAGCGAACTGTACGAGCGAGGAGTGCGGCAGTTTGTGGTGGAAAAGTCACCCAAAGAAACGCTTCCCGAAGCAAATGTACTGCTGGTACCTGATTCAGTAGGAGCTTTGCAGCAAATAGTGGCTCACCATCGGCAGCAGTTTTCTATTTCGCTGGTAGGAATTACCGGAAGTAACGGAAAAACGATTGTAAAGGAGTGGCTTAGTCAGTTACTGTTGACCACCGAGCGAGTTGTTCGAAATCCGAAGAGTTATAATTCGCAGATTGGCGTGCCATTATCAGTTTGGGGAATCGATAGTTCTCATACTATCGGGATATTTGAAGCGGGCATTTCTCAGGCAGGTGAAATGGAAAAATTAGCCAAGGTTCTCCAGCCCACCATCGGAATATTCACTAACGTTGGTCCCCCGCACGACAAAGGTTTTGAAAGCCGCAGACAGAAAGTTGAAGAGAAGTCGCGGCTTTTTGACTCAGCCAATACAATCATTTATCGCACAGACTACGCACTGGTTGATGAGGTTCTAAAGGAAAAATACCAAGACAAAAAATGCTGCACCTGGTCTACGAATGCTAGCGATCGTGCCGATTATTACGTTCAGTGGGATAAGAAGCAGGCTGATACTGAAATAGTAGTTAGGAATTCAACCAGCCAAAAATCTCAGACTTTTTTAGTACCCCTTCGAGATGAAGCTTCGCTAGAAAATATCACCCATGCGCTGATTTTTGGTATTCACCACCAGTACGATCTGGAAAAATGGCGGGGTACAATTCGGCAGTTGCGTCCGGTTTCAATGCGTCTGGAATGGAAGCAGGGTATCAACCACTGCTATCTGGTGGATGATAGTTACAGCAACGATTTCGTCAGTTTGCAGTTAGCTCTGGATTTTCTAAAGCAGCAGTCGCCCAACAAAAAGTTTACAGTGATACTATCGGATATTTTACAGAGTGGGGAAAGCTCACCCATTTTGTACCAAAAGCTGGCGGATTTACTGCTCCAAAAAGGAATTGAGCGGTTAATCGGTATTGGTTCGGAGATGTGTCAGCAACAGGGCAAGTTCCAGGCTTCGGTTATTGAAACGAAATTCTTTCTAAATACCGAGGAATTCCTACAGGATTTTTCCCCGGATCAATTCTTTCAGGAAAATATATTGATTAAAGGGGCTCGCACTTTTCACTTTGAGCGTATTGTTCGCCGATTGCAGCAAAAGATTCACAGTACCGTACTAGAGATCAACTTAGATGCCATTACGCATAATTTGAACCAATACAGAAGTAAGCTTGAACCGTCAACTAAAATTATGGTAATGGTGAAGGCTTTTTCTTACGGCGGAGCGGCCTTTGAGATTGCAAATTTGCTACAGTTTCATCAGGTGGATTATTTGGGAGTGGCTTACGCTGATGAAGGAGTTCGGCTGCGGGAACACGGTATTCGTACTCCAATCTTGGTGCTCAATCCGGCCCCCGAAGCTTTTGAGACGATGCTAGCCTACCAGCTTGAACCCGAAATTTACAGTGCTAGACTACTAAATCAATATGTGGCTTACCTTGGGGAACAAGCCAAGCACCTTCCAATCCATCTAATGTTAGATACCGGAATGCACCGTCTTGGTTTCTCTTCCGACGAAATTTCTCAGTTGATAAATCTGCTGCAACAGTATAACCTCAAAGTAGGTAGTGTATTCAGTCATTTGGCGGCAGCCGATGAAGCGCAACACGATGCGTTCACTCAGCAACAAATTCAACAGTTTCAGCTGGGGTATGAGCAAGTTGCGGATAGCTTGGGTTACCAACCGATACGTCATATCCTGAACTCTGCCGGAATTACTCGTTTTCCGCAGTACCAGTTTGAGATGGTTCGTTTAGGAATTGGTTTGTACGGGGTAGATTCATCGGGGCAACAGCCGCAGCACTTACAAACTGTAGGAACTCTAAAAACCGTAATTTCTCAAATCAAACCCCTGAAAACAGGCGAAACGGTAGGCTACGGACGACGAGGAGTGGCTGATCGGAATATGACTATCGCCACAGTAGCTATTGGTTACGCCGACGGTTTGGATCGAGGTTTTGGCAACGGAAATATGAAGATGCTAGTGAACGAGCAGTGGGCACCGACCATTGGTAGCGTTTGTATGGATATGACTATGCTGGATATTACCGGAATTGATGCTCAGGAAGGTAATGAAGTCATTGTTTTTGGTACACCTCAGTCAGTAGAAGCTCTCGCTCAAGAAATCGGTACGATTCCCTACGAAATTCTAACTAATATTGGCGAACGGGTAAAGCGCGTGTTTTATCGGGAGAGTTAAAGAAATAGAATTGTATCACTCAGTGACATCAAGCACTTGGGTTTGTGAAATAAGTCTGATAATTTTCAACTGTCAACTGTCAACTGTCAACTGTCAACTGTCAATGCTACCCACTGGAACCATCATAAATACTTTAGCTGTGATTGTCGGAAGCACCGTCGGCTTACTCTTACAAAGTCGGTTTCCACCTAAAATCCGGGAGATTAGCTTTCACGGTATTGGCCTGTGTACGCTGCTGATTGGAATGCAGATGGCACTTAAGGTGCAGAATATTTTGATACTGATTTTTAGCATACTTATAGGCGGAGCGTTAGGGGAGGGGCTAAAGCTTCACGACCGCTTTATACGCCTTGGCGAAAGTATCAAAACTAGAATTAATGTAGGAAATGAAAAGTTTACCGAAGGACTAATTACCGCTTTTCTTTTGTTCTGCGTAGGCTCACTCACTATTGTAGGAGCCTTGGAAGAAGGTTTGAATAATGACCCTTCACTCATCTATACCAAGTCTATGCTCGATGGTTTCTCATCAATGGTATTAGCATCAACGTACGGCATAGGAGTGCTGTTTGCTGCATTACCACTATTAATTTTTCAGTCTTCCATTACGCTATCGGCCGAGTGGCTTCAGCCTTTTCTATCCGAGATGGTCATCGACCAAATGTCGGCTACCGGCGGAGTTATCATCTTAGGGTTAGGCATTAATTTGCTGGAGATTAAGTCGCTGCGTATTACCAATATGCTACCTGCGTTACTTATTGTCGTTTTACTCACGCTATCCGTCAGTAGGTTATTTTAAAGATGCAGATCAACTAAGCGTATAAAAAGCACGCTGATCTTTCTTAGCGTACAGCAAGACACGCACTAGCTAGCCATTTCGGTTACTTCCCCGCTATACCCTGACCAGATTCTTGGCTGCGAGCTTTTATCAATACTATCTGAGAAATATTTACCGAAAAAAGAAAATTTTTTTATTGAAAAATTATCAAAGGTGAGCGTATATTTTTGTGAATAGTACATAATTCGCGGCAATATGACGCTAAAATTTGGCTATTTTTATAATGATAAGTTTTAAGTTTGGCTTATAACTAATAATTCAAAATTTAGTTTTGAAAATAGAAATATATTCTTTTAGATTTGGAAAATCAGTAATCGATAGAAAAATTATATTGGTATAAGTATGTATGTCAATATAATATTTTGTTATTGGTTAGAGCGGCTATTCCTTTACAAACCTATTACTTACTATAAATTGCTAAACTATGAGGATTAATTTTACAACCTTTACTGGCTATCCTGCCCGATCTGGTATCCGAATCGGTTGGGGCATAATGGCACTTTTGCTGTCGGCCAATGTATGGGCTCAAGATCGGGTCACGCCAGACCGGATGCTTAAAGGAAAAGTCGTTTCTGCCGAAGGTAGTGAAGACTTGCCCGGGGTAAATGTAGTCGTGAAAGGCACTACGGTTGGTACTATTACCGATATTAACGGTGAATACTCCATAGAAGTAAGTCCCGGAGCCGAGGTACTGGTTTTCTCTTTCATTGGCTTAGAAACCAAAGAGGTTGAAATTGGTAACCAATCTACGATCAACGTAGGCATGACCGCCAACGTAGAGCAACTCTCAGAAGTGGTAGTTACTGCTTTTGGCCTGGAGCGTGATAAGAAAGCTTTGGGCTATTCCGTGCAAGGTATTGACGGTGAAGAAATTGCTCAGGTACCCAATCAAAGTGTAATTAATAACCTGTCGGGTCGGGTCGCTGGCCTACAGGTATCGGGTAATAGTGGGGCGGGCGGAGCACCGGAGTTTGTCATTCGCGGCTTCTCTTCGGTAGCGGGCAATAACCAACCTTTGGTCGTAATCGATGGCGTGCCGATGCAGCAAACATCAAATGCGGCTAACCAAGCTCCTAGCTCTATCAGCTCCCGGAGTAATGATAATTTCAATCGTCAAGCCAATCAACGCTACGGTGGTGGTTTGTCAGAAATTGATCCCAATAACATTGCCGAGATTAGCGTACTGAAGGGACCGAATGCAGCAGCGCTATACGGTTCCCGGGCAGCTAATGGGGTTATTTTGATAACGACTAAAAGCGGGCGAGGTGCTGAAGGAATCGGGGTAGATGTAAATCTCAGCACTACTTTTGAGCGTCCGCTAGTAAAGCCCCGCTTTCAGAATACCTACGCTGGCGGTAGTGGTTACGAAACTTGGTATGCCGATGGCTGGAGCGGTACGGTAGATGGTTTTAAAGGAACCGCCGGAACGGATGAAAGCTGGGGTGCTCCGATGGACGGACGGCAAGTACGTCACTGGTGGTCAGGTACCGAAACGGCTCCGCTACTGCCCGAGCCCAACAACTGGGAGCAGTGGTGGGAAACCGGCAGCACCCTCAACGGAAGTGTGGCTTTGAGTGCCGGTAATGAAAATGGATCGATGCGTTTATCGATTGGGCGCATTGAGCAAGAGGGTATTGTCCACAATACGGATTACTACCGAAACAATTTCCGCCTAAACTCGGAGTATAATTTTACTGATAAGCTGAAGGTTTCGGCTTTCGGGGAATACATTAAATCTGGAGCGGAAAACCGTAATTTCTTACGCTCTAGCTACTTTATCTGGCATCACCGTCAGGCGAACTTTGACCAATTGGAAAACTATCGGGCTTTCGAGGATGTGCATATCCAGCCTGAAGGAAACGATGAGCCACCAAACTGGCAGCATACCTTCTTTACCAATCCGTACTTCTTGCAGCAAACGATGGTCTCGCCCAATGAAAAAGACAGATTCCTGGGTAACATTCGCTTAAATTATGAATTTACCGACTGGCTGAGTTTAATGGTTCGTACTGGTACCGACGTTTGGAGCGATACCCGAATTAACGTTACTCGTTATGCCCGTACCCGAGGTTCTTTCCGGGCGGGGCGCTACAACGAAGAAGTGCTACGCCGTCAGGAGTCTAACTCTGATTTCATCTTTACCATTGATAAAGGTTTTGGTGATTTCAACATCGTGGGTCAGTTCGGGGGAATTAATCGGACTAATTATTTCAAAAGTAATTTTTCTCAGGTTAACGACTTAACCATCGACGGGGTGTACAACCTCGGCAACAATGCCAGTCCTAATACGGATGAGAGCCGTATTGAGGAATCGAAAGTAAATAGTGTGTTTGGTTCTGCCCAGATTGGCTTCAAAAACTATCTGTTCTTAGATGTAACCGCCCGTAACGACTGGTCAAGTACCTTACCAGCGGGTGAAAATTCATACTTCTATCCATCAGTTTCCCTGAGTGCGGTAATCACCGATATGCTAGATGTACAGAGTAACTTCCTATCGTTTGCTAAAATTCGTGGAAGCTGGGCACAGGTAGGTAACGATGCTGACCCGTACCTACTTCAGCAAGTATTCAACCCTAAAGGGCTATGGGATGGTAGCACCCCCATGTTTGCTGAAAACGATCAGATTGCTAATTCTACGCTGAAGCCTGAAACTACTACTGGACTAGAGTTTGGAGCGGACTTACGTTTTCTGAACGGACGGCTGGGGTTAGATGTAACCTACTACGATCAGTCAACGAGCGATCAGATTCTAGCAGTGGATATCTCGCGAGCTTCGGGTTACGAAAGCCGGGTGCTAAACGCCGGAGAAATTACCAACCGAGGTATTGAAGTAGTTTTAAGCGGAACCATCTTCCAATTGCCTAGCGGACTATCTTGGGATGCTTCGGTGAACTTTGCTAGAAATCGAAATGATGTGGTATCACTGGCGGATGGCCTAAACTCATTAACCCTATGGAGCATCCGGGGAGCATCGTTGGAAGCTAGGGTGGAGGACGAAAATGGAAACACCGATATACCATACGGTAATCTTTACGGAAATAAGTTTGCCCGCACAAGAGAGGGTGAAGTCATTTTTGAGAATGGTCTACCTACCCTGATGGAAGGGCAGCAAGTAATTGGTAATATCCAGCCTGACTGGATTGGGGGTATTCAGAATACCTTGAGCTACAAAGGCTTAACCGTGAGCGCACTGATTGATGTCCGCATGGGAGGTGATATTTACGATATGGGAACCAGTATCGCCCGAGTTACCGGAGTACTGGAAGAAACCGCCGTTGGTCGGGAAGAAGGCGTAATCGGGGTAGGAGTAAAAAACATCGGTACTGCGGAAGACCCGGAGTACGTAACCAACGATGTAGTAGCCGAAGCCCGCACGTTTTACGGTCGCTACAGTGGTCGTCAGTTCCACGAAGCCGCGGTATTTGATGGCAGTTACGTAAAGCTGCGCGAGGCTTCCATCACGTATCAGTTGCCGAGCAAGTGGTTTGATAATAACTTCTTGCAGTCAGCTCGGGTATCAATCATTGGTCGTAATCTGGCCATCTTACACCGTAATAATCCGCATATTGACCCCGAAATCAGCAGTGCTGATCTGGGCTACAATTACGGACAACTGCCCAGTGCCCGCAGCGTAGGCTTTAACCTAAACGTAAAATTCTAACATCATTCCCCCTTGGTGAAAGGGGGGGGCAGGGGGATTGAATAAGTTTACACTTTAATCCTCTTGCTTCCCTAGCAAAACAAAACTCACTAAATAATGAAAATACTTATAAAAACCTGGGTATTAGCCGGATTACTTACAGTAGCCGGAGCCTGCACCGATGACTTTGAGGAGCTGAACTCTAACCCCAATCAACCAACTGAAGTCGATCCTCAGTACTTATTGCCTTATGCTATTCAAACTTCGGTGGATAACTACTGGGGAAGTAAAACCCGTAATGAGCGACTGAACTTCGATCACGCCATGTCGTGGATAGGCTATCTAACTCGAAACATCTACGAAAATGAGGGCGACAACTACAATGTACAGCCTTCGGTAAATATCACCAACTGGGAGGTATTCTACACTGATGCCCTGATTAACTACGGAAAAATCGTCAGCTTCTCCGATGCTGACTCCGAAACCCCGAATGCCAACTACGAGGGTATCGGAATCGGAATGCAAGCCTGGACTTTCTCGATACTAACCGATGTGTGGGGAGCAATTCCGTACAGTGACGCATTGGCAGGAACCGCCGAAGAACCAGTTTTTTCGCCTTCTTACGATTCTCAAGAAGCGGTATACGCCGGAGTTATTGAGCAGCTACGAGTAGCCAATGAAAAGCTAAATCCTGATGGGCCAGCTATCGCGGGGGATATTATGTTTGGTGGGGATATTATGATGTGGAAGAAGCTATTTAACTCCACTCGCCTCAGATTGCTAAACCGTCAGGCTCATTTGGTGGGAACCTCATCGGCTGAAATGCAAACGATGCTGGCTGATCCAACTACCTATCCGGTGATGGAAAGTAACGACGATATTGCCCAGCTAGTGTACGGTGCCGTTCCTACCAATAATCCTTGGCATGATATTCTGGTAGACCAGGGCCGTACCGACTGGAACATCAACAGCATGTTGGTAGAGAAACTGCAAAGCCTGAATGACCCTCGTCTAGCAGTGTACGCTACGCCCGGCAGTCAAGCTGAAGGAGTATTCAGTGGACATCCGAGTGGGTTGCCAGCGGCTATTGCTACTAATTTCTTAGGGTTTAGTGCTACCATCAACCAGGACGTATTTGCCCAGGCTAACTCACCCGCCGTACTTATGAGTTACGCTGAGCTACAGTTTATCATGGCGGAAGCAGCTTTGGAAGGTGATATTGCGGGTGATTCCCAAGCGTATTTTGAAGCGGGTATTATGGCAGCTTTTGACCAGTACGGCTTAATGGTTCCCGATGGCTATATTGCTCAGCTTGGTGCGGTGTCTAAGGAAAATATCATGACCCAGAAGTGGTTAGCCTTATTTGGGCAAGGTATTGAAGCTTGGACGGAGTACCGTCGCACGGGCTTTCCGATGATGCCTACCGCCGATCCGCAAGCCCAGTTTGAAAACGACGGAGTACTACCCACCCGCATGCAGTATCCCAATACTGAATACTCGCTTAACGGAGCTAACGTAGAATCTGCGCTAGGCATATTAGGTGGGTCGGATAATATGAAAACTCAACTTTGGTGGGTAGAATAAGAAAATAAGCAGTGGGTAGAGGTGAGAATCTTCATCCACTTCCAAATCAAATTGACTAAAATTCCAGATTACAGCTTGTCAAGTCCGCTCAAAACAATTTGTAATCTGCTATCTAAAATTATAAAATCATGAAAAAAATATATCAATTAGCATTGATCGCTGTAGCTGCCCTACTGATACTGAGTGGTTGCGAAGAAGAATCTGACATGGCCTTTGATCGGGTAGCCTCTCCGGTATTATTGGTGACCGATCCGGTAGGAACTGATGAGATTCAAGCCACTTTTTACGAACTAGATAAAACCGGAATTCTGGATCAGGACATCGGTATTGATTCTATTCCAATTCCTAACTTAAGTATTGAGGTGTTTTCTAGTAATACGTCCATTGGGACTTTTACGACGAATACCAATGGCTCAATCATCGTGCAAGATGCAGGTAGCTTAGCTTGGTCGGGTGAATATAATGGAGTAAGGTTTCGATTTCAATAGATAATTTGCCAGAAAAGCAGAATTTGTAGTAGGTATTTATGCTTTAAGGATTAATAAAATTTTGATTTAGGACGTGAATGCTTATGTTTGTGTAACAAAAACTAAAATACCTAAACGATGAGTAATAATTCGACGACATCCCGGAGAAGTTGGTTAAAGCAAGGGGCTCTTTTCGCAGGAGGGCTAATGAGTGCCCCCGCACTTATGTCTAAAGTCCAAGCAATGCCTGCTTTCGGCATGACTCCTTATCAAGGATCTTACCACTTAAAAGAGTACCATATAGCTCCACCCGATTTCTCTAAGATCAAGGTGCGTTTATTAGCTAACGAGAACCCTTATGGGCCTTCACCTAAAGCGATTCAAGCCATTGCCGAAAGTGCCAGCAAAGGAAACCGCTACGTGTACAGCAGCTCCCGCCAGATGGAGGAAATGTTGGCCGAAAGAGAGGGAGTGAAGCCAGAAAACATTCTATTAGCCCCGGGTTCCACCGACATTCTGGAGAAAACGGCTATCGTACAGTGCATGAACGGTGGGAATGTCATCTCAGCTGAGCCAGCGTATATGTCATTGGTAAAAACATCCCAGGCAGTAGGCGCCACTTGGAAAAATATTCCGCTCAAAGCTGATTACGCCCACGATCTGGATGCAATGGCTTCGGCGGTCGATTCCGATACCAAACTAGTGTATATCTGTAACCCGAATAACCCAACAGGTACTATTACTCCTTCGGAAGATATTATGAAGTTTAGTCGTAAGGTAGCGGATAAGGTTCCGGTCTTTATTGACGAAGCCTACATTGAGTTAGCGATGGATCCTAAAGTGACTTCGGCGGTTGGTCTGGTTCAAGAGGGCAAAGATGTCATCATCGCCCGTACGTTCTCTAAGCTACACGGTATGGCCGGTTTGCGAATTGGCTACATGGTAGCTCAGCCCGAACGGGTACAGTCCATCAAAGATATGGTACGTACCGAAATGGGCATCAGTGTAACTTCTATGGAAGGGGCAATGGCAAGTTTAGCCGACACTGAGTTTCAAGAAAAAACCAAAACGCTAAATCAAGAATGCCGCGAGTACGTGATGGGCGAACTGAAGAGCCAAGGCTTTGAGCCGTATCCTTCGTACACCAGCTTCATCTTATTCCCAATTGATATGCCCACTGAAGAGTTTATGACGGCAATGGTCAATAAGGGAATTGGTATTCGTACCTACGATATCTTCGATAAACCTCACTGCCGCGTGAGTATGGGCACGATGGATGAAGTAAAGCAGTTTACCGAAGCTCTCGTGCAAGTTCACGATAAAGGTACCGTCCAAGCCGGAGGCAAGTGATAATGAATGATGAGTGATGACAGATCATTAGTCATCACTCATTAATCATTATTTACCATCTGTTACAAGCTGTCAACTAATTGCTTTGAAACCTTCTACTACAAGGTTGACTGCTATTACTATGTCTACTTATGAATCCTGCTGTTGTTAAGACTATATCACTTGTTGTCCTGATTCTGCTGGGCTATTCGCTGCAATCTAAGATTAAAGGGAAAGAGCAGAAGGGAGGACTAAAAACGGTTATTCTGAGCATTGCACTTCCGGCTACCATTTTTATTGCTCTGCTTAAAATTGAGTTTAGCTGGGAAATGGCGATTGTACCTCTGTTGGCCCTGGGGTTTAACCTTACGATGTTTTGGTTGGCGGGTAAAATGCATTTGGTTCAACCCGGTATAGAAGCGGGTTCGTCTCGCCATCGTACCATGCAAATGCTGATTCCCTCACTGGCTCCGGGCCTATCGGCTTTTCCGTTTATACTGGAATATTTTGGCGAAGAACCATTAGCAATGGCAGCTCTGGCTGATGTAGGAAATAAAGTTTTTGGACTAATTTTGCTTTACCTGATTGCGATGCGCTGGTACTACAGTCGGCATCAAATGGAAAATCAGCCGGTGGGAGCCAAGGTAAAAGGAATGTTACTTTCGCTGGTGAAAGAGCCGATTAACATGGTTTTGTTGGTAGCACTAAGTATGCTGGCGTTTGGTTTTTCGTTCAGTTCGCTACCCGAATTCTTCCAGATGAGTGCCCAGCGATTAAGCCTGATGATGACTCCTTTGGTGTTATTGTTTATTGGAATCTCCGTTAAGCTTGACTGGCATCAGGTTCGTACTATCTTTTCTCTGTTGTTGCTACGCTCTAGTATTGCCTTTCTTATTAGTGCTATTCTTTTGCTGGTACTTCCCGTTCAGAATATCGGTATGGCGTTGCTCATCGTAATATTTCCCCAAAGTGCCTGTAGCTTCTGGCCATTTGCCCATATGTCGGCAGTAGGTGGTATGGAAGAAGCAAGCGGACGCGCTGATAGGCCAACCTTCGATCTGGAGTTTGCCATGAATATTCTAGCCTGCTCTTTACCGTTTTCAACCGTGCTAATTCTAGGAATTTGTACTGCCAGCGATTTCTTTGCTGCCCCAACCAACCTACTAGTAATGGTAGCTGTTTTTGGCGGATTGGCATTGATTCCTTCGGCACTACATTTCTTCCGAAGAAAGCCCCAAATGGTGAATCAATAATTTCTTCATTTGGAATTATACTCATATCGTATTAGCTACTTTTATTCATCATCATTTGGGTAATAGATTCTAGCGTCTATTATAAACGGGAGCACATCCAACACTTTCACCTGCTTCATTTGAGGGTGAATCGGATTGATGAGAATATTATGTTCTTGGGGCACCACTACCGAAGGAACTTGCAGCAGTAATGTTTCCTGACTTTGTACCCACTGGTCACCCAAATGAGCGCACGGGCTTTCAAAGGAGTAGCTCGCCCAGTCTTTGGGTAAGTCAGCAATTGCTATTTGGGTTACGTTATTGCCAGGAACTTCTACTGATACCATCATTAAATCAGGAACTGGCAAGGGGTTGTTTACTCGGTACTCCAATACGGCTAATGAACGATGCTGAGCAGTGTAGATGACAGGTGAACCCATCGAGTTCCACCTTCCTCCGAACAAGGCTGCGCCCCGACCATCAAGCTGATTGGCGTAAGGGCGACGAACCAAGCGATACACTACCATCAGGAGTAAACGCCGTGCTCAATACGTCCTAATACAGTCATTACCCACTGGATGCCGACTGGAGTATCAAGTAGACTAACCGGTTGTACGCTGCCTAACGCGGTGACGGGCGTTCTGAACCACTGATTAGCGATAGTTTCGTTACCTAGCACTTCCACGGCCCTCCGGTAAAGTCGCGCCAGTTCTAACAGTTGACCGGAAGCTGCTGGAGGCAGCAAGTTATCATCCTTCATTCGCTGGATAGTTCGGGGCGTTAGGTGAAGCAAATTAGCCAGTTCTTTTTGCGACAATTGCATTCGCTCCTGCACTTCCTGCATAAGCTGTTTACTAACTCCCTTCCGAGCTAGTTCAATCCAATTGATGGATTGGTTTTTTGAAGTCTCTAATATTTGGGCGGCTTGCATGATAAATTTTTTTGTCGCTATAATATACGAAAAATGTCGTTCAGAAGTTTTACTTTAACCCCAAGTACTTTTCTCTTATTAGTCACTCGCAGTTACGATATTACTAAAATATTTTCTATCTTAATGATATGGAAGTCCGTGAAGTAGTTACTGAAGAAACCCCGGTCAAAATCCCTGAGCCACTAGTTTATGAAGTATTGGATGGGCAACCCATACCTTATCAGGGCTTTCGGGAAGTGCTGGCGGGTAATAAAAAGTTAGAAGATATTACGGGGAGTAGTGGCTTACGGTCGTTCATCATAACCAATGTTTTAGTAAGGTTCTTGATGAGAAATCTGCCCGAGGAAGAATACGACATTTTAAGTAACGAAGCTGGGTTACATTTAGGTAAAAACAATAATTTGGCAACCGATATTGGTATTTATCCTATCGGCGCACTCACTCCGGATAAACTTACTAACCAATACCTTGATATTCCTCCCCAAGTAGCTATTGAGGTAGATACTAAAGTTGAATTTAGTCAATTTAATAGCCCTCAAGATTATCTTCACCAGAAAACGCAAGCGTTACTAGATTTTGGCACTGAACGGGTAGTTTGGATATCAACGGCCAGTAAAAAGGTGATGACCGCTACCGCTCAGGAGGATTGGATTACCCACGACTGGGATAAGCCTGTTACTTTGCTTCCCAATGTCATCTGCCCGTTGGCCGAACTATTAGCCAAGCGTGGCATTAAGTGAAGAACTACTTAACACTCGCTGATTTGGTATCTATCACATCCTATATATGGTCATAAAAATAACATAGATTATGAGCTTGCGCTAACTGACTCTTTTGCGATTTCTCCATCATGTGCTACTCCTCCCCCGTGCCATTTTTCAGTAGCTACCCAAATCTCGTAGTGATATAACCACTCACACGCCCAAGGAATTATTGTTTTCGTATAAAGCATACTATTATCCCATTCCTGCTTTTTCGGATAATATAAGCAAAGCTTTTGCTCCGTAGTTGAGTAGACATGTGGTAATTTCGTGTGACCTGGAGCTAGGGCTAATTTTGGCTCCAACACGTAGAAATTTATTCCTTTATTAAAATGGTAGTGCAGTTTAACCTGGTAGTTGTCGCTGAGCGGCGTAGGGGTTAGAGTATGAGTCCAAATGAGAGAGCTCTCCCGGTTTCGTCTTACTTCCGAGTTAGGAAATATCGACTTCAACGTACCTTCTTGTACAATTAATGATATTCGTTTATTCTTCGCTTTTACCATAGAAGTTGTGATTCTTTACTGTTGCTCCCACACTTCCCAAGATTCCCGTACCAGCGGCCATTTTTTGCTGTCCGTTTTCACGAGACTGCCTTGCTTGGTTTCCCATTTTGCTAAACGCTTCGGTGACGGCACGCTGGCCAAATGGACGTTCCATTGCTTTCTCTATCAGATGTAATCCTCGCTGATCTATAGCTTCGCGTACATCATGTTTTACTTGAGTTAGCCAACGGTAAAAGTTTTCTTCTTTTTGTGGGTACTCAGCCCACTTGTCTGCAAAGTTCTCTGCTGGGTTTACCGGGTTTGGAATCCATTTCTCAATTCGTCCGCCTACATAACGTTCTTCTACTAAGGTTGACATTTGAGCAACAATATTTAGTAAAGCCATTGTTACGTCAGTTTCCTTCTGATAAGCGCGAGCTGCCAAAGTGGTAATAATGATCGAGATTGGTCTATGTTCGTCACCGTTAAACATTATATCACGATGCCGCTTCAATAGCTGCACTGCCTGCTGTAACGGGAGTTTATTTTTGGTGTAGTTAGGCACTGGTTGTACTGTGGCAACTGCCTCCATTGATTTTCTAACCTCGAGACTTGCTTGTTCCAAAAACCAAATGGCGTAACCAAAGGGATTGCTACTTGGCCAATGGCTAGGATCAGTAGATGTCCAGTAGTTAGGGAGGGTATTATCAGTGATGCTGATGAGTAATTCATTTGCTCTTTCCAACTCTCGTTCACTAAATGACTTCTCTAGCAAGATATCATAGCCTTGTGCTACTAAAGCTGGTAAAATATCCATGTGAAAACGAAGGGATTCGGCGTAGTGTAACGTCCAGCACCGACGACCTTCTTCATCAATCATCTTTTTATAGGTACCATGATCCTTGAGCCGATCACCTACAATCTTTTTTACATCGAACTGTGTCCAATTTGCTTGCTTTCCTTTTAATTGACACACTGCGTCAATGTCTAGCTCGCCTCCTTCATTTACTGCTTTAATCATCGTACCAATCAGAAAAGAACCTTGAGGAGTGATTTCCGGCTTATAAGGCGACAGTAGCGAATCTTCTTGCGCTAACCAGTCGCCTACTGCTTGGTAGCGGTTTACTACATCTTGATGTTGCTTTTCGGTAATATCTAGCGTCTCTGCTAGATTGTTCAGTATTTTGCTGAACGCTTCGTTTTCCTGTAGATCTGTTATCATATTACTTAGTGGTTTATAATTTCTAGTGCTTTGAAAAATCCGCTATTAGCGGTATTTTCATCGTAAATATGCAGCGGTATATCAGCCTTGGGCATCCAAATACGACCTAACTCAACTGCGGTAGCTATTGGCATCGCTGGGAAAATATGCAACGGAGTTTTACTATCGTAATGAGCTTTGATTTCGTTAAATAATCTTCGTATCGCTTCGCTGAAATCTTGCAAATGTCGTTTACTTCGTAAAAAGTCGTTGAAAGGCTGGTCAATGGTGAGGGTATAGATTGAACAATTTTTGCCAAGCACACTGGTAATTCGATCATTATTGATTGTCGCGCTCAACGAAATGTTTAATGCTACAGAAGGGTGTTTTACTTCTGGCTGGTTAATATAATACTCAATTGGAGCTACATCCTTTGGAAAATTCCATGATTTAGGTTCTCGCACAGGCTGGTGTACGGCTATCTGATGAATATCGGAGAGAAGAGTACCTAGCTTGATTAGTAGGGGTTGTGGTGCAAAAGCAAATAATGAGAGGTGTTTGATCTCACCTCGTCGAAATTTTGGTCGAAGCTGTTCCGAAAATTGAGCGTTTAAATTCTCAATTTCCGTATCCCAGAATAACTGATTTTTGTCCTGCTGTGGACTATTTGATAGACTTAGATCAGTAGCTGAGGAGGTCGCTGGATAATGGGAAGGTAAAAGATATTCTTTTACTGCTTCGTAGCTAAGCACTGGGCTGTGTTTCCCTACGTTTGCTTTATAGAGAACGATGTGGCTACTCATATTAGGATCAATAGATGTTATCCGTGCTATTCGTTCTTCGTGCTCCTTTTTCATTTCTACCAATAATGTCTCCGGATGCCCATCAACATCTACCTTGTCAATTAAACGATGGTGTTCATCGCAGAGTAACATTAAGTTTGTTAGGTTGTCTTTTAGTTTTTCAGAAAGGACCTTATCTCCTCGCGGACCATTCGGGGAATCAGCAATAATATGAGCAATATAGGCTTGATTAAATTTGCTTTTTGTAATTATATCCTGATATAAAGGCTTATTACAGCCTCTAAACTGACACCGTCCAGACGCTATTCCCCAAAGTATGAGTTTTGTTGATTGGGGGATATAGGATACACTCATCGATTCTTCTTTTTGTGATTACTTTATTCTTTTTTTAAGAATTTATAGTATAATAAAAAGCGCCGACAAATTAATACCGACGCTTTCTTGTGATCTCAGATTTTAGCTTCCGCAGGCTTCGCAGCCGTCGGGGTCATCGAGGGAACATTGCATGTCGGATTGCTTTTGGGCTTGGGGACCGGCTCCGGCATTGCCCTGGGATTGTCCTCCTCCGTAGGCCGGGGCACCTACCGGAACTTCCGCCGCCTGCGGTTGCCCTTGGGTAAGAGCCGCTTTGTCAACCGTAAACTTGATGGCATCGGTTGCTGCTTTGGTGCGGAGGTAGTACATTCCAGTTTTCAGTCCCTTCTTCCAGGCGTAGAAGTGCATAGACGTTAGCTTACCGAAGTTCGGGTCTTGCATATGGATGTTCAGGCTCTGGCTTTGGCAAATGTAGGCACCACGATCGGCAGCCATATCCAAAATGGTCTTCTGCGAGATCTCCCAGGTCGTTTTGTACAGATCTTTGAGGTGCTGCGGAATCTCGTTGATGTTCTGAATAGAACCGTTCTCAGCAATCAGGCGGTTCTTCATATTGTCGTTCCACAAGTCCAGATCAACCAGGTCGCGCAGCAGGTGCTTATTCACCACCACAAATTCACCGGACAGTACGCGGCGGGTGTAGATGTTAGAGGTGTACGGCTCAAAGCACTCGTTATTCCCCAGAATCTGGGAGGTAGAAGCCGTCGGCATTGGAGCGAGTAACAAGGAGTTACGCACCCCGTTTTTCTTCACTTCTTTTTTCAAAGCCGTCCAATCCCAGCGGTTGCTTTCAGGGGTGACGCCCCACATATCAAACTGGAAGATGCCTTTGGAGACGGGCGAACCCTTAAACGTCTTGTAAGCTCCTTCAACTTTCGCCAGCTCCATAGAAGTCTCCATAGAAGCGTAGTAGATAGTCTCAAAAATGTCGCGATTCAGTCCCTGAGCTTCTTCTGACTCAAACGGCATCTTGAGCATAATGAAAGCATCGGCCAGTCCCTGAATACCAATTCCAATGGGGCGGTGCCGCATGTTGGAGTTCTCGGCTTCTTTCACCGGATAGTAGTTCACATCAATCACCTTATTCAGGTTGCGCGTTACTACTTTGGTTATTTCGTACAGCTTCTGATGATCGAAGAAGTTGTTGCCGTTTTCATCCTGACTGATGAACTTGGGCAGCGCGATAGAGGCCAGATTACAAACCGCTACTTCATCCTTCGAGGTGTACTCAATAATCTCGGTACAGAGGTTCGACGAACGAATGGTTCCTAGGTTCTTCTGATTTGATTTCTTGTTCGCCGCATCTTTGAAGAGCATATACGGAGTACCAGTCTCTACCTGGGCTTCCAGAATCTCAAACCACAGCTCCTGCGCTTTTACTACGCGACGCGCTCGTCCTTCGCGTTCGTACTTCTCGTACATCTTCTCAAACTCCTCACCGTATTTGTCGTACAGTCCGGGGCACTCGTTAGGGCAGAATAGCGACCACTCTTCGTTATCTTCCACCCGCTTCATAAACAAATCGGGAATCCACAGCGCGTAGAACAGATCGCGGGCGCGAAGCTCTTCTTTACCGTGGTTACGTTTCAGTTGTAAGAACTCGAACACATCGGAGTGCCAGGGTTCCAAATAAATAGCGAAGCTGCCTTTTCGTTTTCCACCACCCTGGTCGACGTAACGAGCCGTCATATCGAAGTTCCGTAGCATCGGCACAATTCCGTTAGAAGTACCATTGGTGCCGCGAATGTACGAACCGGTTCCCCGCACGTGGTGAATACTTAAACCGATTCCTCCGGCCGATTGTGAAATCTGGGCGCACTGCTTCAGTGTGTCGTAAATACCATCAATGGAATCGTCTTGGATAGTTAGTAGGAAGCAACTGGAAAGCTGAGGTTTGGGAGTACCCGCATTGAAGAGGGTAGGGGTGGCGTGAGTAAACCACTTCTCGGAAAGTAGATTGTAGGTCTCAATCGCCGCTTCAATATCTTCTCCGTGAATACCAACCGCTACCCGCATCAGCATATGCTGCGGGCGCTCTACTACTTTTCCGTCTAGCTTAATCAAGTACGACCGCTCTAGGGTTTTAAAGCCGAAAAAGTCGTAGCTGTAGTCACGACTGTAAATGATGGTAGAATCTAATTGGGCGGCATGTTTTTTAATGACTGCGTAGGTCTCCTTAGAGATGAGCGGGGCGTGCTCGCCGGTTTTTTGGTCTACGTAAGAGTAGAGCCGTTTCATAGTATTGGAGAACGACTTACTAGTAACCTTATGCAGATTGGAGATGGCGATCCGAGCCGCTAGCACGGCATAGTCCGGATGTTTTACTGTGAGGGTAGCGGCAGTTTCGGCAGCCAGATTATCTAGCTCTACGGTAGTTACCCCATCGTAGATTCCGGTGATTACTTTTTTAGCCACCTCTACGTCACTCACGTAGTTGGTGTCTAAATTATAGCAGAGTTTCTCAATTCGGGCGGTAATCTTATCAAATTTGACTGATTCCCGCCTTCCATCGCGTTTGATTACTAACATAGCCTAGAGAAATTAATTTAGTAGATATTAAAATTCTTCGTTTAAAGAAAACTTAGGACGGTCTTGGTCTTGGGTACTATTTTTCACTCCCGCTTTTTGGTACTCACCTACGCGCTTCTCAAAGAAGTTAGTCTTGCCTTGCAGCGAGATCATCTCCATAAAGTCGAACGGATTCTGAGCATTGTATACCTTGGCGCAGTTGAGTTCTAGCAATAAGCGATCAGCCACAAACTCAATGTACTGACACATCAGTTCGGCGTTCATGCCAATTAGGCTCACGGGTAG
This sequence comes from Tunicatimonas pelagia, assembly GCF_030506325.1. Taxonomy (NCBI): domain Bacteria; kingdom Pseudomonadati; phylum Bacteroidota; class Cytophagia; order Cytophagales; family Catalimonadaceae; genus Tunicatimonas; species Tunicatimonas pelagia. The sequence continues at coordinate 6,581,971 of NZ_CP120683.1, forward strand.
TGCATCGGTCACAAACTCTTTTTCAATCTCTACCGCATCGATAATAATTTTCCGAACGGTTTCTTCCGAAAGCTTTGTGTTAAGGTGTTCATTATAAAGATGGCAGGCAAAGTCGCAGTGCATTCCTTCATCGCGGGAGATCAGCTCATTGGAAAAGGTCAAACCGGGCATCAGTCCCCGCTTCTTCAGCCAGAAGATTGAGCAGAACGAACCGGAGAAGAAAATACCTTCTACCGCTGCAAATGCCACCAAACGTTCAGCAAAGCTTCCTTCATCAATCCAGCGCAAAGCCCAATCGGCTTTTTTCTTCACGCAGTCCATGGTTTCAATGGCGTTGAAGAGCTTGTTCTTTTCCTGGCTGTCTTTTACGTAAGTATCTATTAATAAGGAGTACGTTTCGGAGTGGATATTCTCCATCGCAATCTGAAAGCCGTAGAAAAACTTGGCTTCGGTATACTGCACCTCGTTTACGAAGTTCTCGGCCAAATTCTCATTAACGATACCATCGCTGGCGGCGAAAAAGGCAAGCACGTGGGAGATGAAGTGGCGCTCGCCATCGTTCAGATTTCCCCAGTCCTTCAAGTCCTGACTTAAATCGATTTCTTCGGCCGTCCAGAAACTAGCTTCCGATTTTTTATACCATTGCCAGATGTCATCGTGCTCAATAGGGAATAGCACAAACCGATTGGGGTTCTCCTGTAAAATAGGCTCGTTTAAATCAACAGTTTTCTCACTCATAACAGCTATATAATTAATTTCTATACTTTAAATAAGTAATGCGGGATTATACGATTTTGTTGCAAAGAACCATGAGAAAATTCACGATTTCGTAAAAAGAACGCTTGGATAAAGACAGATAGGCTTAGGTAGTGAAAAAAACATGCTCTTCATCAAGCACTCTTCACAAATATGTTGATTTAGGCGAGAAAGAAAAAGGTTTTTCGGTATTTCCCCGGAGGAATTTCGGTTTTATATTTAACCTATTATTGAAGGTGTTATTTATAAAATACTGATTAGTAGTAGGTTGTATAGCAATTATTTTCTCTGAAATTTCGACACAATTTCTTAACATTGGGTTGCTCCGTTACCTGGGCAGGTTTACTTATTCTGAGTAATTATTTGTCATAATGATAGGTTCGTTAATCAAGGGGCAACTTTTTTACTAAAAAATGGGTTGGACGTAAGGTTGGCGGAAAAGCAAGAAAACACTATATTTGCGCCTCGTTTCCAAATAAGTAATAAGAATAACTACGGTTGATGATGGTGACTATCCATTGTCAATTATCAATTTCCAACTGTATGTATGCAATTGTTGACATTGCCGGAAAGCAATTTAAAGTAGAAAAAGATCGGTTCGTGTATGCCCCTAGTGTGGCAGGCGATGCCGGCGCTTCCGTTGAATTTGACCGAGTGCTCCTTATCGAAGATGATAACGGAGTAGAAGTAGGCACTCCCACCGTAGGTGGAGCTCGCGTGGCCGGAACCATTCTGGAGCACGGTCGGGGCGACAAGGTCATTGTATTTAAGAAAAAACGCCGTAAGGGCTACAAGAAAAAGCAGGGGCACCGTCAGGGCTACTCCAAAATCATGATTGATGATATTCTGCTGAAGGGCCAACAGGCTAGTAAGAAAGCCAAAAAAGAAGAAGCTCCGAAGGCTGATGCTCCTAAGCCCGAAGCGGTGCAAGCGGAAGCTACCGCTCAAGATGATTTGAAGAAAATTAGTGGCGTTGGGCCTGCTTTTGAGAAAGCACTAAATGAGTACGGAATTCATACCTACCAGCAAATAATTGATCTGTCTGCTGAGGAGATTGAGAAACTAGCCGAAGAGGTGGATGGTGTTACTGTAGAGATGGTACAGGATGATTGGATTCCTCAGGCCAAAGAACTGAATGCTTAAAAAGAAGGTTAACCTATTAAACAAAAAATATCATGGCACATAAGAAAGGAGCCGGTAGCTCTAAAAACGGACGTGATTCGGAAAGTAAACGGCTCGGCGTAAAAAGATTTGGTGGTGAAAATGTAATCGCCGGAAATATCATTGTGCGCCAACGAGGCACTAAGCACCACCCGGGCACCAACGTGGGTATGGGTAAAGATCATACGCTTTTTGCTCTGACCGAGGGTAAGGTACAGTTCAAGAAAGGTCGTCAAGATCGTTCTTACGTTCATGTCGTAAGCGAAGCTTAGATTAGTTTACTCCCAAAACTATCTATTTGCCAGTTCTATTTCAGGGCTGGCTTTTTCTGTTTATAAGCCCTCGTAATTTCTCACAATACCTTACACCTCTGCTAAAAGCCGCTTTTTTGTCACTAAAGCGGACACCTGAAAAGGTAAATTTACTCGTTACGTAATCAACACTGTGCCGAGCAATTTACCATGAAAAAGCAGATACTTACGGTTTTTATCATTCTCTGGGGAGCCATTTTCTCCCAGTGGGCCGCTGCCCAGGATGTACCATCTCCCGATTATTTGGCGGAAGCCCAAGAAAAAGCAGCGAATCAGGATTGGTCGGGTGCCAAAGTGGCCTATACCCAATACATTGTTCAGTATCCGAAGAAGCCCGAGGGCTACGCTGGGCGTGGTATTGCCAACTATCAACTGAATAAGTACGATGCTGCGCTGGAAGATCTGAACCAAGCTGTAGCATTCAGGGCGTACAGTGCCGACGTATTCTACTATCGGGGACTGCTTCAGTACCGCAACCAGGATTACCGCCAAACGGTTCTGGATTTGAGTAAAGCCATCAAGGAGGGAACGAAAGAAGCGGATGCGTACTACACCCGGGGCAACGCCCATTTTCGAATGGACAGTTATGCCGAAGCTATCCAGGATTATAATCAAGCGATAGCGTTGGGGCAGCAGGATGAACTAGTGTTCAACAATCGGGGCAAGGCCAAATTTTATCAGAATGATTACACCGGAGCCGTAGAAGATTTTACGCAAGCTGTCAGCGTGAAAGAAAGCTACGCGAAGGGTTGGAGTAACTTGGGCGAAGCGCAGTACCAACTTCAGCAGTGGGAAGCCGCTATTAAATCGTACCAACGAGCGGCCAATCTGGGTGAATCTTCCAAAGAAACTACCTTCCAAATCGCGATGGCGTATCGGGAACTGGAACAGTACGAGCAAGCTCTACCAGCATTTGACCAGGCCGAAAAACAAGGACTAAGTAGTTCAGAACTTAATTATTACCGGGGGATCACGGCCTTCTCGGCTGAAAAATATAACCAGACCCTACGGGATTTAGAAAAGATCGTTAGTGCGAAAGAAGCCGAGTGGTTAACTGATGAGCTGTACCACTATCTTGGGTTGGCTTACAATCAACTTAATCGGCCAACCCAAGTAATTGCTACGCTAGAAAAAATTGCCTCCGAAAATCGTGCTCCCGAAGTCTGGATGGCGTTAGGTACTTCGTACTTCACTCAGAAGAAGTACCAAAAGGCAGTAGAAACATTGCTACCCGTAAAAACAGAGACAGCAATTGCCCCCCAGTTAGGAAAAGCCTACATCTACCTAAAGCAACCCCAAGACGGAATGCCCTTTTTGACCAAGGCCATTGAAGCGGGTTCCGAAGAGGCGGAGCTATTTCATATGCGGGGAGCCATTTTCTACGATCAGAAGCTCTACGAACCAGCCTTGGCCGATATTCAGCGAGCCCAGGAGCTAGGTATGACCAACGGTAGAAACTATGCATTGTTAGGTGGTGCTCAGTACTACCTGGGTCAGTTTCCGTTGGCCGTAGAAAATCTGGAAAAAGCAGCTTCCAAAGGTGAGAAAACGGATGAGGTGTACTATACGCTGGGTAACGCTCAAGCCCAGGTGCAGAATTTTTCTAAGGCTATTCCCAATCTGAAGCAAGCCGTTGAGCAGGGAAGAGGAGACATGATTACGTATCGGCACTTGGGTGCAGGAGAATATCGGGCGAAGAACTATACTTCGGCGGTAGAAGCTCTCAGCTTGGCGGTAGAAGAGGGAGCGGATGATTTGCCAGTTTACGAGTGGTTAGGCAACGCTAAATTTTTCATCAAGAACCAAACGGCGATTGATGCGCTTAACCGAGCCATTACGCTGGGCAGTAAAGATACACTAGTCTACTGGCACCGGGCTACTATCCGCTTAGATCAAGGGGAGACGGCACCGGCCATTCAGGATTTAGATCAGGCGGTTGCCCTAGGGGCTAAGAGTGCTCAAGTATTTCTGAAGCGAGGACAGGCCAAACTGGAGCAGAAGAACGTACCCAGTGCGCTGGCTGACTTCAATCAAGCTATAACTAAAGATGCTCAGTTGCCGGAAGCTTATTTATACCGGGGACAGGCGTATTTTCTTCAAGAAGATTACGTGAAGGCGGAGGAAGATTTAGCAAAGGCCAGTAAAGCGGGGGTTAGCACCAAATTACTTTATAAATTACTTGGTTACTCATTGTATCAGACTAACGCGTACGATCGGGCCTTGACTGCGTTGAACGAAGCTATTACGATGGGAGTTAATGAATCCCAGGCGTACCGCTACCGAGCTGAAATTTACTACGATCAGCAAAACTACCAAGAAGCTCAAAAGAATATTGACCGGGCTTTTCAACTGGGCGAAGACTCTCAGTCGGCTTATGCTTTGAGCGGACATGCGGCGGCTTATCTGGATCAACCTAAGCGAACAATCAGCGACTTGACAAAGGCCATCGAAAAAGGGGCTGATGATGCGTTGGTGTACAGCCACCGAGGAAATGCCTACTACACCCAAAAAGATTATCAGGCCGCCGCTAATGACTTAGATCAAGCGGTTGCAAAAGGGGCTAATGATTTGCTCACGCTCTACAATTGGGGAAATGCCCAGTTTTTAACCGACGACTACGAAACGGCTATTCGGGCCTACGGTGAGGCTTTAGCAAATGGCGGTCAGCAAGATGTGGAAAAGGCTCCGCTCATTTACAATAATCGGGGTAAAGCAAAATTCTTACTGAAAAACTATAGCGAGGCCATTGCTGACTTTGATCAGGCAATTGCGAAAAAGCCAGATTATACCAAAGCCTATCATAACCGGAGCACGGCTAAGTTTTTGGCGGAAGATTACGCTGGAGTAATTCAAGATTTTGAGAAAGCCCGCGAACTTGATAGTCAGGAAACTGATATTTTCCGCATGATAGGGATAGCCTACTACCAGACCGAGCAATACTCGCAAGCTGTAGTTGAATTAGATCAGGCAGTAGAGTTCAAAGAAACTGATGATCGGGTGTTCTTTGCTCGCGGAGTATCGCGCTACCGAAGCATAGATAGCTTGGCAATGGAGGAACAAGAAGAGGCGTATCAAGCGGTAATTGCTGATATTAACCAGGCCATTCAGCAAGGAACTAAAGAGCCTTTGGCTTTTCTTATTCGGGGTTACGCTCAATTTGATGGTAAAAAATACAGTGAAGCATTGGTTGATTTAGATGAAGCTATCAAGCTGGGCATCAGCGATTCAGAAGTATACTTTAGGCGAGGGTTTGCCAAATACGAAACCCGCGATTGGAAAGGCGCCTTGAGCGATTTGTCTACGGCGGTTAATAAACAAAGCAATTATCCGCAGGCCTACGCGGTACGGGGAAACGCTCGCTTTCGCCTCAAAGATTACTCCGCCGCTTTAGCAGACTATAATCAGGCCGTTAAGCAGGGTTGGGAAGATGCTACTACGTATAACAATCGGGGTAAAGCCAGGTACAAACTGGAGCAGTACGATGCTTCCCTCGCTGACTATTCCCAGGCAATTGCGTTGGATTCGACCTATACGCTGGCGTACGAGAACCGAGGTATTGCCCACTTCAAACTAGAGAAATACCAGGAGGCTCGCGATGATCTACGAGTGGTGGAGAGAGCCCAGGCAGACAAAGTTGACGTAGGTATTATCTACTATCTGGCCGATGCCTACTACCATCTGGAAAATTATCCGGTAGCCATTGGCTACTACGACGAAGCGATTGACAATGGGATTCAGGAAAAGGCAGCGTACTACCGCCGGGGGCAGGCCTATATGAAGCGGGAGAACTACGCACAGGCTTCGGTAGATTTCACTAACGCAATTAATCTGGATAAGCAAGACGCACAACTGTTTGTAGATCGAGCTACCGCTCGTTCGTTTATGGGTGACTACAACGGTGCCTTGGGTGATTTTAACCAAGCCCTTAAACTCAACCCGGAATTGGAAGAAGTGTACTACAATCGGGCGTATCTGCGAGAAGAGTTAGAAGACTACAAGGGGGCAATTGAAGATTATACCAAAGTAATTTCATTGCACCCCCGCGATGCGGAAGCTTACTACAACCGGGCGAACCTACACGTGCTAGAAGAAAACCCTGAAGCAGCCCTAAAAGACTTTGAGCGAGCAATCAGTAATGATGACCAAAACCCCGACTACTTTCGCGGCCGAGCCATGATCTACTACCAGCAGGGCGATCCCAAAGCCTGCGAAGACTGGCAGCAAGCCCAAACCCTGGGCGACTCTAAAGCGGAATTCTTTTTGAAGAAGTATTGTACGCAGTAAGTTTTAGTGTTATAGTTTTATGGTGTTATAGTGTTTTTGTTATAAGTTTCAAGTTCAGAGTTGCGGAGTTTAAGGTTCATGGTTTTGCAAATTTGAACATTGCACGGCAACCGCCTAAAACCATAACACTTCGCACATTAACACCATAACACTAACCACCCGTGAAAATCCGCCGAAAAACCCAGCAGTGTCTCAATTGTGGTCTTACCCTCAATACCGTCTACCACTATTGTCCGCGCTGCGGGCAGGAAAACAACAACCAAACTGATGTCTCCTTCGGAACCTTTGTTAAAGAATTCTTTTCCAATTACTTCTCCTTCGACACCCGGATTGGACGCAGTATCAGGCCATTGTTTTTTAAACCAGGTTTTTTAACCAACCGCTTCAACGAGGGAAAACGAGTGGAGTACATCCATCCCCTTCGGATGTATCTGGTAGTTAGCCTATCGTTCTTCTTTCTGGTAACCCTAAGCTCAAACTCAGCCATTACGGAATTTACTACCGGAGCGGAGGACCGGTTTGTGAGAGGGTTTTCCAGTGAAATCATGGGTATCCCTTTAGATTCTGTTACTAGCGACTCTACCGAACAGATTCGCCAAATTATTCTGGATAAGTCGCTGACTAATCAGGAGGCTCTGGATTCACTTGCCACTTTAGAATATGACTCACTGCCAAAAACTTGGCAGCAACGAAAAATCTTTAGTCAGGCCCGCAAGATGGCTCTTTATGGCCTTCTTCCTTTCATCTCCACGGCGATTCGTAATTTGCCTATTATTCTACTAATTGCCATGCCAATTTTTGCTTTACTTCTTAAGCTACTGTACATCCGCAGAAGGCAATATTACGTACAGCATTTAGCGCACACCTTGCATATACACTCCTTTACGTTACTGCTGTTTTGCCCGTTAATTATTATAAAATGGCTAGGGGTTTCTGCTGCCGTAGTAGACTACATTGAAGTAGCGGTAGTTTTACTTTGGTTAGTATATTTAATTGTTTCTTTCCGGCGAGTCTATCAACAGGGGTGGGGAAAGACCGTAACAAAAGTGCTATTAGTTAACTTCATGTATAGTATGCTACTTTCAATTATATTTGCCTCTGAGGTCGTTTTATCATTTTTTATTGCATGAACAACCAGTACGACATTATTCTGGCCGGGGGCGGTGCTGCCGGATTAAGCTTACTTTACCACTTGCTGCAAAGCGACTGGAAGGATCGCCGTATTCTATTGATTGATCGAGAACGAAAGAACCAAAACGACCGAACCTGGTGCTTCTGGGAAGTTGGTTCCAGTCCGTATGAATCAATTGTCCACCAGCAGTGGCAGCATATGTACTTCCGCAGTCCGGGTTTTTCGCAGCTGCTAAACTTGCAGCCCTACACCTACAAAATGATTCGCGGCATTGATTTCTATCAGCACGTTTACCAAGCTCTGGCAGATTTCCCTAATGTGACGGTGCTCAATGAAGAGGTTCAAGAAATGAGAGAAAGCGATGGCGTAGCCCAGGTTATTACTGAGCGAGATACACACCAAGGAGCTTGGGTGTTTAGCAGCTTGCGCGACAAAGATGAAGTTAAGCAAGCTAACGGACATCAGTATTTACTCCAGCACTTTAAAGGTTGGGAAATACGCACGCACCAACCCCGCTTTAATCCGCAGGAGGCAACGCTGATGGATTTCCGCATTGACCAGCAGGGCGACTGTCGTTTTATGTACGTGCTGCCTACTGACGAGCAAACCGCGCTAGTAGAGTACACTATCTTTTCCGCTCAGCTTTTGGGAAAAGATGAATATAATCAGGAACTACAAAAGTACATGCCGGAATACCTTGGCCTTACCAATTCAGACTACCAAGTGGTTCACCAAGAGTTCGGCGTGATACCAATGACCGACATGACGTATCCTAGCGAACAAGGTAAACGAATTATTCGGATTGGTACGGCAGGTGGAGCTACCAAAGCATCTACGGGGTATACTTTCCAACGCATCCAGCGAGATAGTCAACAACTGGTGAGGCAACTGACCACCACCGGCAAAATCTCTACCGCTAGGTTCAGCAACAATCGTTTTCACCTGTTTGATAGTGTGCTGCTAAACGTAATGGGACGCGATATTTATCCCGCTGGTAAAGCTTTCGCTGATCTTTTTAAGAACAATCCGCCAGCGCGGGTACTTCGGTTTTTGGATGAAGACACGCACTTAGGAGAAGATTTTGCCATTATGAACTCAGTACCCAAAATGCCTTTTATCAAAGGTACTTGGTTTGCGCTGCAATCTAAATTCGTAGCAGCTAGCTACTGAAAATAATAATAATTTTGAATATATAAACAAATGATTTTCAAGTGTTTATGTTAATTTACATAAACTAATAATTTAAATATTAAAACTCCCTTTTAGTGCTGCTTCTACCCCTCTTAGTTCGGCTAAACCGCGCAGTCGACCGATGGCTGAGTAACCTGGGTTGGTCTTTTTATGTAAATCATCCAGCATTTTGTGACCGTGATCAGGACGCATAGGAATTGGGTGATTCATGCCATTAGCCCGTTGCTTTTTCTCTAGAGCTACCGTGGCCTTCACTACATTCACCAGATCAGCACTTCCTTCCAAATGGTTGGCCTCGTAGAAGCTACCGTTCACATTACTGCCTTCCCGCTGCACGCTACGGAAGTGAAGAAAGTGAATACGAGCTCCCAACCGCTCAATCATTCCGGGCAGATCATTATCGGGACGGGCACCGTAGGAGCCAGTACAGAAAGTAAGCCCGTTATTCGGGGAGTCTACCATCTCGAGCAAATGCTGGGCATCAGTTTCGGTGCTTACTACCCGAGGTAGTCCAAGTAGTGGGCGAGGAGGGTCGTCAGGATGAATCGCCATATTCACCTGAGCATCTTCGGCAACAGGAATCACCTTCTCTAAAAAATACTGTAAATTGTTTCGTAACTGTTTATCATCAACCGATTGGTACTGGTTCAGTACCTCCTGAAATTCTTGTAAGCTGTAGTCTTTATCCGAACCGGGTAAGCCCGCAATAATATTTTGTTGAAGTTGCTGCGCCTGCTGTTCGTCTAACTGGGCGGCGTATTGTTTGGCCTGCTGTTTTTCTTCTTCCGAATATTCCTTCTCGGCACCGGGACGTTGTAAAATGTAAAGATCAAATGCAGCAAAAGCCGTCTGGTCAAATCGTAGGGCAGTAGAACCATCGGATTGTAAGTAATCCAGATCGGTTCGGGTCCAGTCGAGCACCGGCATAAAGTTATAGCAAACGGTGCGAATGTCATTGGCACCCAGGTTATGAATGCACTCTTGAAACACCGCAATATCCCGGTCGCGGTGCTCACTACCGATTTTAATGGCTTCGGTTACCGGAACGCTTTCTACCACCGACCAGCGCAGTGAGCTACGGTGAGAGGAGTCTTCAATGAGTTTTTTGCGCTCAGTAATAGCCTCGTTTGTCCAGACCTTGCCCGGAGCAATATTGTGAAGAGCCGTAACAATTCCGGTAGCTCCGGCTTGCCGAATATCATTGAGGGTAACTGGGTCGGCGGGACCGTACCAGCGCCAAGTGTATTCCATCGTATTTAGGTTAAATAAATGAGTAGTAAATGAGTTTGTAAAGTACAAACCTTGGGGCGAAGTTACCAATTGGTGACGGTATGTGTGAACTTGTAGACAGATTGCCAAAAAACAGCTAATTTTATCCAGGAATAGTTATTCTTTTTACCGAGAAATATGTTAGTTTGCATTGTGAAAAAACTGGTAGATATTTGTAATTATTAACCGTTCTTTCCGTTACTAGTTAAACAACCAAGTTCCAATGATTTTTTAAGCTGGTTCTTCAATTTTATCTCTAGTATGAAACTAACTCTGCGAGCCCTAATTTTCTGTTTGGTAGGACTATTCGCCTGTGAAGAATCGGCGGACGAAGCCATTAATACTCTCGGCACTGAAGTAGATGTGGAGATGAAAGAGTACCTGGAAGGAGATCAGCGATTGCTGATGTTTAAATTTTTTACTACCCGCGATTTTGGCTGTATCAACCATCGCATTGATTACAACCTTCAGCAGCAAACCGATGGGCTGGCAATTCACCTAAATGAAGTGGAAGAGCCTACGGCTTGCCTAAAAGCAATGGGGCCAGCTTCAGCCTTTGTTGATGTGGGCGCATTGAACATCGGCGAATATGAATTTAGCCTGCACATTGGTGAAGCAATTACTAATACCGGAGTCTTGACAGTCAACCCTGAGTCGTATCAGTTGGTGTTAAACGCTGAGGCAGGCATGAACCTTGAAACTATTCAACTACAACGTATTCCTAAGAACGCGCTTTGGGGTAGCATACGGTTTTTAAATAAGCCTAGCGATAATATAGCCAACTCTTTTGTGGCTCAACTGGCGAAGCTAGGAGCTACCCAAGATAAATTTGAAAAGGGCGACTACGGTTTCTTTGAAGTGGATGCTTCCGGTAAGGTAAGTCCGAAAACGGTCACTGGCGATGCTTCTCCTTTTACTTTCTTAATGAATTATCGGGGCGACGAGGCAGAACTGGTTGCGCTACTTTCGGAAATCAACCGCAATTACGGTGATGAGGTAAACATCCGAATGCGTACGGCTCAGGGTAATGAATACCGCAGCTGGGATTTATACTGATAGCTAATGGCTTACGGTGATTACAGCTTAGAAGGTTAAAAGGCTTTGGGAATTAATACACTGTAAAGTAATAATTATACATTTTAAATGTTATCGCGAGCGTTCCACGCTGCTCATTCTTCACAGCTCGCAATGACGGTACTAACACAACATACAGAAACTTACTTTGCGGTGTAATTACTCATTATTCACCAGTTATTAATCATTATCAATTGCTCGCTGTGCGATGCTAATTATTCATTGACTCTCCTTTCCATTTTACTCGTAGCACCTGAGCGGCTACTTTCTGCTTTTGGAAAAACTTTAGCCAGTATAATTGCTGAGCCGAAAGCTGATCATTCGGTGATTTCACTTCTATAAATTGATATTCATTTTTGTTCCACACAAATAAATCAGGAAAGCCTCGGCCGTTTTCTTTGAGGTCTTTGGCCATCTCCATTAGCACTGCTCCAATTTGTTGGGCTTCCAGTTGCTGATAGCATTGTTCTACTAATGGAAGCAAGGACTCGTGCCAGCCCACCATCGGGTTGCTCATGCCTAGCTTGGTTTCGTAATGGTGGTGAATAATCTTTTTGAAACGGGAGGGTTTTTCCAGCACACTGAGCCGTTGGATCAGTTTCGGTTTGCGTTTCTTTAGAAAGTCGGGAGTATAAAAATCCGTGGGACGGGCTTGAAACGGATGATGAATAGCCTCGCAGTCTTCATCGAAGATAATATCCCAGAACAATAATCCGAAAAATCCGCGCCACAGGTAGTTTTCTACAAAGCAGCCCTCGTGCCCTTGGTTTTGGTAATACTCTAATACCCCCAACTCTACACAAGGCTGGGCTTCGATAGGTAACGTAATACTAGGGCTATCGTGCAGTACATCGGTGGCTTGCTTGCGGCGTTTCTTCTTAGCAATACGATTATAGAAATCTTCGGCAAAAAATTTCTCTTCCGCATTTTGCGGCTCACTCATGATTGTTTGACAAAGCTGGAGAGCTTCTTCTTTACAGCCGAGCTTATGAAGTAGCCGTACTCGTCGTTCCCGCGCCGGAGGTTTATCGGTTTGCTGATACATACTAAGCGCAAATTTTGGGTGGCTTTGTTGCTCGAGCATCTTGCCAATTTTCAATAAAAGGCGGTCAAAGGTAGGTAGAGCGAGTGAGCAAAACTCCTCACGGGTAAGGCTGCGATTCTGAAACCACTGATAAATTTCATCGGCCGATGCTACGGCTTCATCGCGCAGCACTCGAAACTCTTGATAAATACGAAGCATCCGGAAGGTGTCTTCCACCTCTTGACGGGTTTTGTAAGCTGCCTGTAGCTTATCTTCGTTAAATAGCTCGTGCTTGATAATTCCCAAATCGCGCACTACGAACTGGCTCATATCACTATGAATATCACCAAAGTACAGGAAGCGTAGCATAGCCACCTGATCTTCGTAGCCAACTCGAACAATATCTTCTAGCTGGCGCAAGACATTGATGATCTTTCTAGCGTTAAGATGCGCTACGGCACAAGCTATTAGATCAGGTTTTTTCAGAGAGCGATAGCCTTTGGGTAGCTCTTCTTTTGGTAAAAGAGTAAGCAGCTCAGCTCTAGGAAGGATACTTAACACTTCGGTGAACTCGGCACTATGCTTAGGAGAAAGCCGGCTAAAGAACTTCTGCTGGCAAAGCAAATCAGTGGTCTCCAACAGGTCATTAATCTCAGCGTAAGTGAGTTTAGAGATTCTGAAAAAACCTCCTTTACGATTAGTAAGCCGAACAAACAAGCAACGAGCGTCTTCGGGCAAGGCAAGAAACTTTCGCGCAAAATTCTTCTCCCGCCGACTCATCAAGTTTCCCGATTTCTCCTGCACAAAGCGAAGCAAGGCCTCGAAGTTATCCAGGTAGTATTTTTCGGGTAGCTCTATCGGCGGTACATTTCTCATAGTATAGTAGTCCACAGTCGACGGTCAATTGTCCACAGAGATTCTAGGTGAATTTATGTGGTTCAACAATGTTATCTATTATCCATTTTCAATTGTCACCTATCAACTGTTCATTGCTCTCCATATCACTGAGTTGTAGCCCTAAGGCATTGGTAGAAATCTGAATTTCGCGAACTGACAAACCCAGTGAAGCAAGCAGTAACAATAGGCTTATTCCAAACACCCATTTCCCAATTTCGTATTCTTCGGCAAATAGCAAGAACATACATAATACACATAAAAACAAGCTCATAATTCCCAGGCTTTGCATATTTCTAGTCAGAATTACCCGCTTTCGTAAGTTCTCAATCTGGCCACGTACCCGCCCATCGTGATTCTCACTGTACTGCGAGTGTAGCTGCCGAATGAGGGCGGCAATGGCTAGAAATCGATTAGTGTACGCTAGCAGCAACAGTGAAATAGCGGGAAACAGTAGAGCGGGGGTAGTGAGAGTTAATTCGTTCATAAAAGGGCAGGAGCGCAGTTTGTTTAGTAACACCAAATTAGTATTGGTAAATTTACGAAGATAGTAAATCTCACGGAGCTGTTAAATTCAGAAAATCGGTTATGTACTACACTTGGCTAGACATATTCTTTTGGTGGTTGCATGTAGTAGTCATCAGTTTTAACCTAACAGGTTGGATATGGAATAATACGCGGCGGGCTCACTTGATAGTAGTGTTACTTACCGTTTTCAGTTGGCTCGTTTTAGGCTTCTGGTACGGCTTTGGGTATTGCTTTCTCACCGATTGGCATTGGGAAGTTAAGCGAGCATTGGGACAGCAAAATTTGCCAAATTCGTTTATCACATATTTGATAAACTATCAATTGGGAGGAACTATCTCGGTGAAAGTGATTGATATTGCGACAGCCGTCACGTTTGTTGCCATCGTTATTATATCTTGCTACCGAAACCGTGATCTTGTCAAATAATTTTATAGGCGAATGATTACCCAACAGCGATTGAACTCCCAATTCAGATAATATGACCAAAACCCTCTATCTCGTTCGTCACGCCAAGTCCAGTTGGAAAGACACTTCAGTGGTCGACTACGATCGGTCTCTTAACAAGCGTGGAAAACGAGATGCGCCTGAAATGGGAAAACGTCTAGCCGCTAAAAACATCCATCCGGATTGGGTTATCAGCAGTCCTGCCAAGCGGGCTAAACTCACTATCGAGGCAATTGCTACCGAAATAAACTACGCTGAATCTCAAATCCGGTGGGCGGAGAAATTGTATCATGCTGATGTAGAAACTTTGCTCGGGCAAATTAGGAGCCTAGAGAATCAGTACCAGTCGCTTATGCTGGTAGGGCATAACCCAGGATTGACTGACTTGCAGAACTCTTTATGCAATGAAGCAATCGAAAATATTGTAACGACCGGAATTGTCTGTATTCAGTTTGACGTGGCTGATTGGGCAAACGTTCGGTCTGGTCAGTTACAATGGTACGATTATCCGAAAAAAGAAGAGCAGTAAATAGGCACTCTATGGGTAAAAACCGCCAATTGAATACTGGGTTTGAGGAAAAATAAGTAAGTTGCTCATCCACATAATCATGTACTAAATGGCAACCTACACTCGGCACTCAGCCTTCTTACTCTTTCTGTTTGCGCTTATTATCCAGTCTTGTTCAAATCCATCGGAGCAAGCTAGTGAAGATTCTACTTTAACCGAAAAACCAAACATCGTCTGGATCATGCTGGAAGACTGGGGCTACCAACTTTCCTGCTATGGTGAGCCAGGTATCAGTACACCTAATGTGGATAAACTAGCGGCAGCAGGAATCCGCTATACCAATGCTTTTGCTACCGCTCCGGTTTGTTCGCCCTCTCGCTCGGCGATGATGACGGGTTTTCATCAGAACTACATCAGAGCCAATCAGCATCGTACCAATGGTTCGGGATTTACCCGTCAACCACTTCCGCACGGTATTCGTCCCATGACGCATTTGTTGCAAGAAGCTGGGTACTTTACCTGTTTTATGGCGAATCGTAAAACCGATATGAACTTCACTCACGAAGGTGATTTGTACCAAGGAGAAGACTGGAGTGAGCGAGAGGAGGGGCAGCCGTTTTTTGCCCAGCTTACTTTTCCCGGAACCCATCGTCGTTGGCAACGCGATTCTATTAATCCAATTGCTATTGAAGATGTGCAACTGCCACCCTATTATCCGCAAACTGATTTAGCTAAGCGGGATTGGGCCAATGGGCTGGAAGCCATGCAGAACGTAGACCGACAGGTAGGGGAGGTGCTCGACCGATTAGAGGCGGAAGGTTTAGCCGAGAATACCTTAGTATTTCTGATTGGAGATAACGGACGTTGTATGCCCCGGGGCAAACAGTTTTTATACGACGGTGGTATTCAGGTACCCATTATCGCTCGCTGGCCGGGGCAAATTGAAGCAGGAGAGGTATCTGATGCGATGGTCATGACGATTGATATTACTAAAACAATTCTGGACGTAGCTGGAGCTAAGTCCACTCACCCACTACACGGTAAAAATTTGCTTGAGAGCGAAATAGCCGAACGTGAGTTTATCTTTGCCGCTCGTGATAAGATGGACAGCACCCACGATGCTATGCGGGCGATTCGTACGGAGCAGTACAAGCTTATTCATAACCTGATGCCGGAGCGAGCCTATTGCCAGTACAATAATTATAAAGAACGCAGCTATCCGGTGCTGACATTACTTAACGTGATGCACCTGAAAGGAGAGCTTCCGCCCGAGCAAGATCGCTTTATGGCTGATTCTAAACCCGAGTACGAACTTTACGATTTGCAAGATGACCCTTACGAACTAAACAACCTGGCGGATGAAGTGGCTCATCAGTCGGTAAAAGATTCATTACTCACTGAACTCAACCAGTGGCGTGAGAAAATTAACGATCAAGGGGTGAGCGATGAGTTTCGTCAAGGAGGGTGGTCGGATACTTATCCCACCAAATCGTTAGCCGAATGGGAAGAAACCCTAGAAGCCTTCCGTCCTTGGGTATTTCGCGAACCGGGTGAAACAATGGAGCATCCATTTTATCCGAATCGGGACTAGTTATTCGTTGGTGGTTTTTTTCACTTTTGTAAAGAGGATATTTTTTACGCGGCCTGAAGAAACCTGAAAGCCTGTGATAGCATCATTAGCATTTCGTACGAACGAAACCTCACCAAAGGCCCAAGTATCACCACTGAATATATCCTTTTTTCTTGGAGCTAACGAAATATTGCTTAATCGGATATGCTTTGCTACTAACCCAGTATCAACTACCGCAAGAGTGTAGGTGGTGACTAATTCTTCGCTGTAATATCGTCCGGTATATTCAGTCAAGTCTTGCGGCGATAAGTCGAGAGGTTTAACTCTAGCTGCTTCCATTTTCTGCCCACCTGCTGAGAGTTTTAGAACCGATATCTCTCCGGCACTGTCCATTGGAAAGGTTACCGTCCCATCCCAACCATCAATTGAAAACTCATTGTTAGAAATGGGATTTAGGGAACGCTGGGGTTCGTTAGGTACTTTCGCGTACAATTTACTTTGATCGTTAGTAATGTTGATAATAAACCCTGGTTGTAATTCATAATCACCAGAATAGCTATTCAGCGCTTCCTTTTCAATGGTAATGTCAAGTTCAATTTCTTTTTCAGCCTTTTCCTCTGGCTCTGGTTCAACTTCTAAGCTGTCTGCCAAGTAAATATCTGCTAGTTGATGAGCTAACCCTCCAGCATTCATTGAGGCATCGTTACTAAAAACGATCACTGCAAACTGTTGGTCGGGAAAACGAGAGAGGTGAGTTCGGTAGCCTGCATCCGCCCCACCGTGCTGTATTTCGCGTAGCCCCTTGTACTCGCCTACAAACTGACCCAATGCCCCACCCATGCTTTCGCCGTTGTTAAGAACAATAGGGGTATTCATAGTACGAAAAATACTCGTGTCGCCTACCTGACCTGTGTAAAAATTAGTAGTCCAGCGACTCAGGTCTTCTACGGTGGTAAACAAGCTCGTAGCCCCAACATTGGCGTAGTTCAGTACGCTTTTTTTATAACCAGTACTATCTTGGTAGTACGAGTAAGCTCGGTTTTTTACCACCTTTTCGTGATCATCGTAGAATAGAGTGTTTTGCATATCCAGAGGCTGAAAAATATACTGTACGGTAAATTCAGCGAAGCGTTGACCAGATACTCGCGCTACTACCTCGGCCAGTAGCGTAAAACCAGTATTGCAGTACATAAACTGTTCGCCGGGGTCAAAGTTTAACTGCTGCTGACGACTTATTAATTTTAGGATGTTTTTGGTAGTGATCACATCATCCATCCGCCACCCCGCCATTACTAACAACTCCCATTGGTCGCGGAGTCCACTGGTATGAGAAGCCAAGTGTCGCAACGTAATAGTCTTGCCAAAGTCGGGAACCTCGGGTACGTACTTTCTGATGTCATCATCTAGTGAAAGTTTTCCTTCTTTCTCTAGTAGCATGATAGCAAAGACGGTAAACTGCTTAGAGATGGAAGCAATATGAAAGACAGTAGTTGGAGTGATAGGAACACCGTACTCCAGATTCGCCTGTCCAAATCCTTGTTGATGAATAATTGCACCATTCTGCACTACCGCAAAAGCCACACCTGGAGTATGGTCGCTATTCCATTGGGTAAAAAGCTCATCGGCTTGTTTGTTTTCTGTTGATTGGCAACCAAATAACAGACAGCAAATAAACAGGAAGGATGGAGAGAGAAAAGTAGTTGATTTCATCTGAAAACAAGATACAGCCTCTAGAATGAATTAGCAAAAATCAATACGTAGCAATGCTTCACCAAACTGATCATGGTTTCAATCTATGTTAAGGAGTTTCTCTATCAGAAAAAAATTCATTTATCTTGGCGAGATATTTATTTAATCTGCCAATATCATGCGGTTAAAATTTTTTCTTTGCCTTGGAATCAGTTTCTTCTCAGCTACAAGTTTTGTTTTTCAGCCAGACCAAATCGTAGAGTCAGATTACGATTTGGTGATTTATGGAGCTACTTTCTCAGGCATTGCGGCGGCTATCAACGCTGCCGAATACGGGCATACGGTAGCTTTAGTAGAAGAATACGATCAGATTGGCGGACTCATGACCAGTGGGCTTTCTAACACCGACTTCATTTCTTTTGAGTCATTAAGTGGCACCTTTCTGGACTACTGCAAGCGGGTAGAAAAGTATTACATTGATAAGTACGGAGCTGAGTCTCAGCAAGTGGAAGATTGCCATGCCGGCATTCACGCCGAGCCGCATGTCACGCTTAAAATCTTTCAGGAGATGCTAGCCGAGCACTCTAATATTCAGGTTTATCTTAATCATAGGATTCAAAGTATTTCTTTAGGGGAACCCCAGCAGCAACTCCGGCATATCGCGCGCATCAAATGCCTCAACCTCACCGACAATGCAAGGGTTGAGCTATCGGGGCAAATATTTCTAGATGCAACCTACGAGGGTGATTTAGCTGCTTTCGCGGGGGCAGAGTATCGCGTAGGGCGCGAATCTCGTCAGGAATACGGGGAACCTCTGGCCGGGCATATTTTTTACCAGAACAGAAGGATACTAAACGGCAGTACTGGCGAGGGCGACCGAAGAGTGCAAGGCTACAACTTTCGAGTAATTATGACCGATGATCCGGATAACCGTCGTTTGATTGACCAGCCTGATAATTATCGGCGAGAAGACTATCTGCCGATTGCAGAGGTGCTCCAGCAGGAAACGGTCAGTCAGGTCTTTGCCAGATTTGGTCGGGATGCCATACTGCGGGCGCAGATGATTCCCAATCGGAAAGCAGATGTCAACGATATTAAAAACGCTGCTGTACGGATCGCCCTGTTGGGAGAAAACTACGCTTATCCCGAAGGGAGTCCCGAAGTTAGGGCTGAGATTGTCCAGCACCATCAGGAGCATATTTTGGGTTTGCTGTATTTCCTGCAAAACGATACGGCAGTTCCTGAAAAATATCGCCAAGAGGCTCGTCAGTGGGGACTAGCCAAAGATGAGTTCATAAATAATGAAAATTTTCCTCCCCGGCTCTACATCCGCGAAGCCCGCCGAATTATGGGAGAATACGTTTTTACGCAAAATGATGTAACCCCCCAGCAAGGCACCTTGATTATCCCTTTTAAAAATGATGCCATTGCTATCGGCGACTACGCCCTGAACTGTCACGGAGTACAACCGCCTTCGCTGTATTCTTCGGTGGCAGAGGGTGACTATAACTTTATTCCCCCTCCGTTTCAAATTCCTTTCGGAGTAATTGTCCCCCGACGATTTTCTAATTTACTAGTCTCAGTAGCGATCTCCAGCAGCCACGTAGGGTTTAGCGGTATTCGCCTGGAGCCAGTGTGGACATCGCTAGGGCAAGCCGCTGGACTAACTGCCCACCTAGCACTTATCGGTGAGCAAATGGTAAGAGAGGTAAATATAAATGAACTACAAAAACTGTTGCATCACCATAAGTCTAAGACTACCTACATCTCAGATATTGAGGCTAATTCTGCCTTATTTGAAGCGGCTCAGTTTCTGGGAGTCAGAGGGTATCTGCATGATCTTTATACTCTGGATACGCTGGCAATGGTGGATACCACAACCTACCGCAGTCTGTGGGGTGGGCAGTACGCCGCTGCTTATCCGTTTCATGCCTTAGAACCCGAAAAAGAACTAGAGGGTGCTTTAGCCCAGCGCTGGATTCGTCGGCTAGATGATGAAAGGCGACAAGCTGAGGCTCAGGAATATTTAGCAGGCTCCACTCCGTCGCGGGGAGAGTTTTTGCTGAAGATATACTCACTACTTAGCGAATAGCCTATTTGCTGAACAATTGATGTTTAGTATCTTGGGCGAAGTACTAAAACTACACTATGCAAACCATCACCTTATCTCACAGCGACCTTACTATCACTCGAATGACCTTCGGAGCCTGGGCGATTGTGGGAGGTTTTAACTGGGGACATCAGGAAGAAAAAGACTCATTAGCTGCACTACGAGAGGCTTACGAACAAGGCATTACTTTTTTTGATACTGCCCAAGCCTACGGCAATGGTGCTTCCGAACGAATGATCCATCAGGCACTGGGCGATGTATATGATAAGATTGTGATCGCTACCAAGATTGTTCCCGATGATTTTGGCTACGAAGATGTAAAGCAAGCCTGTGAAGCTCGAATTCAAGCCCTTCAATCCGATCATCTGGATTTACTACAGTTGCACTGGCCTAACCCAGCTATTCCGGTAGAAGAAACAATGCGAGCGTTGGTTGATCTCAAGCAAGAAGGCAAAATTCGGGCTTTTGGTGTATCTAACTTCGGAAAGCAAGACCTGACCGAAGCACTAGAAGTGACTAAAGAAATCTCTAGTAATCAACTTCCTTATAATCTCTTATGGCGAGCGATTGAATTTGATATTTTACCTCTATGTAACAAACATCAAATTCCGGTACTGAGCTATTCATCTATCATGCAAGGATTACTGGCGGGAAAATTTAGCAATCCTCAAGAAGTACCGGATGATCGAGCCCGTTCCCGCCATTTTTCCTCGGAGCGTTCCCAAACTCGCCACAGTGAAGGTGGACAGGAGACGCTTACTTTTAAGACAATTGCCCAGGTTAAGCAGATAGCCGAACGGGAAGATATTCCGATGGCGCGTCTCAGCATGGCCTGGCTGTTAGCTCAATCAGGTATGGGTAGTATTATCGTGGGAGCCAGAAATCCGCAGCAGGTAAGAGACAATGTAGCCACTATGCAAGTATCGTTATCGGATAAACTTGTTGAAGAGCTGAACGAGATCACTCGATCTCTAAAAGAAGCCTTGGGCTCTAACGCTGATATGTGGCAAAGTGATTCCCGCATTCATTAACAGAGTGTATACATCTTTATATTTATTGATTGTCCGATTACGGATTGCTCAACTTACTATTACTCTCTAATTTTCAACTTTCAACTTTCAACTTTCAACTTTCAACCTTCAACCTTAGCCTATGTCCAATAACATTCATCAGATTACATTGCTTGGCACCGGATTGATTGGCGACTTCTACGTTGCTAGCCTCTACCAACACCGGGGACGGGAAGTCGTCCAGTCAGTGTACTCTCGATCGGAAGATCGGGTAAAGGAATTTGCTAAAAAGTGGAATGTTCCCACCACCTACACCGATATTCAGCAGGCGGTACAAGACGATCAAAGTGATACTGTCATTGTCGCTTTACCTAATCACTTGCACAAAGAAGCAATTCTGGCAGCGGTTGCAGCGGGGAAGAATATCCTATGTACCAAACCCTTAGCCATGAATGGGGCGGAGGCACTGGAAATTCTGCAAGCAGTAGAAAAAGCTGGTGTCTTTCACGGCTATCTGGAAGATTTAGTGTATACGCCCAAAACACTAAAAGCCCAACAAGCTGTCGAGCGAGGAGCAGTAGGGCAGGTGCTCTGGACTCGCTCGCGGGAAGCCCATCCTGGTCCGCACAGTGATTGGTTTTGGAATCCCGAATACTCGGGCGGTGGGGCGATCATTGACATGGGTTGTCACTGCATTGAGATAGGACGAAACTTTGTAGGGAAGGATGTAAAACCCCTAGAAGTGATGTGCTGGGCGGATACGTTGGTTAAACCCATCGAGGCTGAGGATCACGCGGTAGGCTTAGTCCGCTACGAAACTGGGGCGGTCACCCAGTTTGAAGTTAGTTGGGCTTTCCGAGGAGGAATGGATTTACGCGATGAAGTCTCCGGTACCGAAGGAACCATCCGTATTGATCATTTCTTACGAACGGGCTACGAACTGTTTACTTCGGTCGGGATGCAGGGCTACGTAGCCGAAAAAGCTGAACAAGAAACGGGCTGGCTCTTTCCGGTGGGCGACGAGATTCATGCGCTGGGTTACACCCACATGTTCACTGATATGTTTAACGCGATGGACGACCAGCAGTCGCCAATGGAAAGCTTCTACGATGGCTACGTCGTCAACGCCATTATGGATGCCAGCTACAAGTCCGCCAAA
Organism: Tunicatimonas pelagia; assembly: GCF_030506325.1. NCBI lineage: Bacteria > Pseudomonadati > Bacteroidota > Cytophagia > Cytophagales > Catalimonadaceae > Tunicatimonas > Tunicatimonas pelagia. Next base: position 6,604,085 of record NZ_CP120683.1, read on the forward strand.
AGTAAACAGTGGGAACCAGTTGAATTACCCGAATGGCGCGGTAATACCGAAGGAAGCCAGCCACTGGGGGCGAAAGAGTATGATGAATCGCACTGGCTAATTAAAGAAGAACACTTGCCCGATGGTCGGAAGAAAGTTATCTTAAAGGAGAAAGACAGCGGAAAAATTATTGAAAAACAAACGAACCCATCATGAGCACTTTTTCACCATTCACCCACCAACACCTAGCTGATTTTGAACGCGACGGCTATGTTATTATCAAAGACTTTTTCACACCGGAGGAAGCTAACCTCATTTACCAAACTTCGACTGAAGATAAGGTGATTAATGAGAAATCATTTGACTTTAATGATAGTCAAGGCCTGCGAACCAAGCTGGCGTTGTGGTACACACCTCAAGATGATATCTACGGACTCTACAGCCGCTCGGCTCGTATGGTAGAGGCGGCTGAAATGATTCTGGACGGTACGGTCGGGCATTATCATTCCAAATTGATGCAGAAAGAGCCTAAAAAGGGTGGAGCCTGGGAGTGGCATCAGGACTACGGCTATTGGTATAATAATGGGTTTCTGTACCCGGAGATGGTGAGCATTATGTTGGCTTTAACTGAGGCCACGAAAGAAAACGGCTGTATGCAAGTGCTAAAAGGCACGCACCGCATGGGTCGGGTAGAGCATAATATTACCGGAGAGCAAGTAGGTGCCCACATGGAAAAAGTTGAGGAAGCTATGAAGCAACACGAACTGGTATACGTAGAGCTTCAGCCCGGTGATGCACTCTTCTTTCACTGCAACTTGCTGCACCGTTCCAATGCTAACCTCAGCGATCATTCCCGTTGGTCATTAATTTCGGTTTACAATAAAGTTACTAACAAGCCCTACAAAGACGAACCTGCTTCTTGCTACACTCCCATTGAAAAAGTAACCGATGACGCACTACTGAAATCCGGGAAGAAAGGCATTGCCTCCGGTGCTGACTTCTTGTCTAAAGATAAAGATACTGAGTTCAAGGAAGAGATACATTAACAACTAGACCTCCAAAGTTTCTGAAATTTTGGAGGTCTTATATAGACGAATATGAAAATGATTCTTAACAAGTTCTCACTGCTTATCATTATTATTTTAGTGAGTAGTCAAATTATGTTGGCTCAGCAAACCGTACACCAGTCTGAAGAAGCAGGTTTGCAGTACCTGAAATACCTTCCTCAAGATTATGAATCGGTTAGTGACCAAGAATTTCCACTCCTGCTATTCTTGCACGGTGGGGGAGAAACTGGTGATAATATTGAGCTGGTAAAAAAGCACGGGCCACCCAAGCTAATTGAGCGGGGTAAGCAGTTTCCGTTTATTATCATTTCCCCGCAAAACCCCGAGAATAAACTATGGAATGATGCGGCTCTGAAACAGTTGCTAGACGAAGTGATTGCTAACCATCGAGTAGACTTGAGTCGGGTGTATCTGACCGGGTTGAGCCGGGGTGGCTTCGGCGCCTGGCGAATGGGAATTCAGTATCCCGATATGTTTGCGGCCATTGTGCCTATCTGCGGAGGAGGTACCCCCAGTTACGCTCAGTGGCTGAAAGATGTACCTGTTTGGGCGTTTCACGGAGCGAAAGACCAAGTCATTCCCCTGTCTCGAACCGTGGCAATGGTAGAAGCTCTTCAGCGAGCCAAAGGCAATGTAAAGCTGACGACCTATCCCGAAGCCGGACACGACTCTTGGACAAAGACCTATAACAATCCAGCCGTATTTGACTGGCTACTTTCCCACCGAACACCTGGAAAAGATAATCAGTAGGCTAAGTAAGCATTGAAGCAGTTGAGATAGAGCAAGCGATTGTGATTCAGGATTCTCGGTAGTAGTCTACTAAACCTAACAGCCATAAGCTATATCAGTGATCTGCTGGTTTAACTACTTGCCTGAAGTCTGATGGGTTGGTGATAAAGCTAGAGGTAGGGGAGAATTAGTTAGTCAACCCTGAAGAAGTCTCATATTCGCATCTGCTGCATTCATCAGAGTGTAAATCCACCGTTGCAGCCAGTGGACAAAAATGGTGTTTTGCTTTCTGATCCAACTTTTCAGATTGAAGGCCATAGCCGCTAGATTGAGATTGATTTCATCGCCCAAAAAGCTCTTGAGATAGTTTCTTTCTAATCGGAAACCTTGTTTGGTGTGACCAATGACTGGCTCAATAGCCGCTCGGCGACGGAACTTCTTTCTAGTTTTCTGTTTCTGATAATTATTTCTATGTTTTTTAGCTTTGGGAATACTGATCTGCGTGGAGCCGACCCTAGCCTTACCCCGATAGCCTCGGTCGCAAATACCCTCTTTGGGACGTTGCCCAGAAGCGCGTTCGACGGCATTTAGTGTCTCTTCCAGGGTGTGACTGTCATGGGGATTCCCCTTGAAGCTGGCTACCCCGACAATTAAATTACTTTCTTTGGTCAAGGCCAGGGATGCTTTACTGCCAAACTCGTATTTCTTCGCTACTTTGCCTTTGATGATGCAAGCTACATCAGGTTCGTGTAGGCTGTAGATTTTGTTTTTATCTGTGCGCTGTTGTTTAATGACTCGTTCAAAACGCTTCAATACATTCCGATGGTAGGCTAATGAGCCAGTAGGAAGCTTACGGCGCAACTCTCGGATGAGTCGCCCGGCAATGGTTTTCAGGCTACGTAAGGAAGACCTAGCTTTCTTGCGGTTCTTAGGGTGGGTCGCAAAACGTTGATTGAGTAGGTGTGACTTGACCACTCTTCGGTAGGATTGTCGCAGTTGAATACCTTCTTTGGAAGCTATCTTGCGACACTTATCAATCACCCTAACTGCTAACTTGGCATCTGTGGGATACGTAATGTTCTTCTCTTGGACAGTCGTGTCAATGAGCACCTGATCTACTTTTCGCACTGCTTCGGGATGAATATGCAGCGAATAGGACAGTAATTTTTCAGCCCCTTCTTTACCGATACGTTTTCGGAAGTAGACCAGATCAGTAGGATGGCAAGGCGCTTCCCACTGAAAAGTAGCCATGCCACAGAAAAATTGGTAATACGGATTCTCGCACCAACGTTCTACCAAGACTTCATCACTGAGATTTTCTAACTGCTTCAACATCAGCAGCCCGACCATTAATCGTATTGGTTTGGCCGGTTGCCCTAGCTTAGAATAGTAGCCTTCAAAGTCCTTCTCAATAGCAGCCCAAGGTAGTCGCTGAGCTAATTGATACAGGCGATTGTTCGGATTAAGGCAATCAATCAAATCAGTAGTAAACAGTGACGTTTGCTGCTGGTTAGGCGAGTCGCTTTTCATAAATATTGCAAGCTTTTGAAGCAAGGTAAGCAGAAACTGGCAAATTTAATGAGCTTTGTTGCGTCATTTTATGTCGCATTTTATTTGATAATCAATTCTTTAGATACTTCTTCAGGGTTGACTAGTTAACTTTCTGGCAGAAATAAATAATCATGAAAAGGAAAACGCTACTTTGGGTACTTACTTCGCTTACAGTAGTACTATACATGCCACTTCAGGGATATTCTCAGCTTCCAGAAGTAACTCTTACGGATACTACCAGGGTATGGAGAACTGGTTTTTACATGGGGCTTCATGCTCAGACCATTGATGTAGATAACCTCAATGCGATGCTTCAGCAAGCTAACCAGCCTACACTTTTGCCTGATATGGCTGGTGCCGCACTTGGCTTTACTATGCGCCACCGCGATCAAAACTCCTACAGTCGTTCTCAACTTACCTATTTTACCCTCCTCGACAATCTTGAGAATGATAATCTGCGCGAATCCAGAGTAAATTATTGGGAGCTATCCGTAACCGGAAATTATGACGTAATCCCCAGTCAGAAATGGTTGGTCTACCCGTATTTAGGTTTTGGAGTTGGACTGAGTTTTCTCCGAGTATCGGAAGTGATAAGTGGTACTTCTTTTCAAGGGAGCTTAAATAACCTAAATACAGCTGATTTGGAAATCAAGCAATACATGACTGATGCCATGGTAAATGGTACGGCGGGGGTTGGGGTGGAACGCCGATTTGTGTTTCCGGGCACCTTAGGTTTTATAGGTATCAGTGGTGGATACAAAATAAGCGAGCGGGAAGATTGGCAACTGCGGGGTACGTCATATACGCTGGATGATAGCCCTAATTTTCGTGCTAACGGTTGGGTATTTGAATTAAGGTTTCGTTTTGAGTACGATCCAACTATTAAACCTGAGCAAGCGAGAGAGCCTCAAGGGTTATTTAAACTATTTCAATAGTCGCGCAGTGTGGCTTACTACGTCCATTGGATAGATGACTGCTTTTTGCTTACTTAGCGTATGCAACACCTCAGATATTGCTTGCCAGCTATCTTCATTAGTCTATGTTCTTGTCTCTCACCGAGTGAGGTGCCCGAAGAGCCTCAGCAGCTTTCTTATAATGTAGTCATTTTTCTGATTGATGATCTAGGTTGGACAGATTTAAGCTGCTACGGTAGTGATCTGTACGAAACCTCTAGCATTAATCGGTTAGCTGATGAGGGCGTAAAATTTAACAATGCACATTGGTGTTCCGATAGCAATAGAACAGAAATGAGTTACTGTGGGACGGATCCGTGGCGCGGCGTCAAGCTTTCATATCACACCTTATACGAAGTATTTACGTACTTCTGAAAAAGTTTGAATTAGATTTCAAGATTGGCTTTATTCACTTCTGTACCTTTCCCCCTTTAAAAATCGGTTTGCTCTAACACAATTGATTGAGGCGGTTCAGCCATAAAGGTCAGATATTTGTCCCAATGCTTTTTACCCAGTTCTTCGCCATATTCCAAATTCAAAAATTTTGGAATGTCATAATTGGTCTTCGGATAGCTGCGCTTTTTTCATTTCACTTTCACTGTTGTACAATGCGGAATAAAGCACATCTTTTATCCAAGTATCAAATTCTTCTCGCGCTTCATTCTTCACTTTGACTATGACAATCAATACTTTATCATTCGTTTTTGCCCGGGTAGATTCTTTATCTTTTTCAATCCATGGTTGAAGCTCTTCGCTGCTGGCCATATCAACATCTTGGCAATGGACAGTTAGATTCCAAAGAAACAGAAGGCTTACAATTAGCATGGTTGGTTTCATTATTTTGAATGTTAGGTTAGTAAATTAATTGATTGATTTTTGATTTCTATTTTTATAGAAGCAAGCGACCCGGTCACGCGCTGGTTTGAGCCTTAGCAAGAGACCGGAGTATAATCGTCCTTGTGAGTATCTATCCTTTCATTTTTCTCTATAACTCCATACCCAGTTATCCTTTAATTTGTCTACTCTTCCTAGGCCTGGAAAGTCAAAGTGAAAAGCATTAACTAACATATTTTCTTCATAGGCTAAGTTTAATAATTTCACTCTTGTCTGTTTGGCTTTGTCGTGGTCTAAGTCATAATTTGTTCGCCAATCTATTTTCTCTATATGAAGAGGATGCAGAAATGCATCTGACACATATAACAACTGATTTTCTTGCTGTCCTTGGTTTATAACTAGCGCCATTTGTCCTGGCGTATGTCCCCCGGCCTTTACTGTTTTTATCCCTGGAACCACTTCCATAAAATCTCCTTTTATTAGATTTAAATTTTGGCTTGATAAAGGGGTAATATTTTTCTCAATGAAAAATTTGAATAAGGGTATTTGGTTATCTGATTTCGATGAATGCCAGTACTCCCATTCTTCTTCTTGTATATGAAATCTTGCGTTAGGGTAATTCAATTGCTCTTGATCTGAATATACTCCTCCAATATGATCTGGATGAAAATGGGTTATTATTACATCGGTAATTTCCTCTCTATTTATACCTTCTTCTTTCAATAATGAGATTAATTTACCTTTCAGGGGAAATTGGTTATCCCTAAACGTAATTGGTTCATCTGAATAGCCTGAACCTGTATCAATTAATATCTTCTTGTCTTCATTTTGCAATAAAACTGCAATAAATGGTGAGGGTATATTTTCGGGGCTTATTTTATATTTCTCCAATGATTCTGCTAACTCTCCTTCTTCTGCATTTATAAAATAATCTTCAGCTTGATACTTGAACATTAAATCTCTGAAAATTGTACAATCGAACTCACCTATTTTAAACTCATATTTATCCTGATTCATATTACTGTAGATGTCAGTTGGAAATAAATTCGCCAATGGGATTGTGCTTACAAAAGCAGAACTACTGAGTAAGAATTTTCGCCTTCTCATTTGATTTATTATATAATATTAGTCCAATTGATAACGACGGTTTTGCCATGCGATTTGCTGACTAAATTGGTCTACAAGTCACTCGCTTCCCACCTTTTCCCTTTCTAAATTTCTACCAATTTTCCTAGTATTTCTTCTGGCGAGGTTGGTTTTCCGCAAATATTTACTTGTTCAAAGTAATTATACCAACCGGCCTCTTCAACCAAATTCTCAAATTCCATTACTAACTCATCATTTGGGAAATTCCAGATAGCAAAATAATCATAATCTGCTTTCTTGGATGTTTCTTCGTCATTTTCTCCCCAGCCTACTACCTCAACTCCCTTTTCAGCAAAATGCTGAATTGCGGGGGCTAATTTTGACAAGTAGTTAGCTCTTTCTTCTTTGGATAAACTTTTCCAACTTTCTTTTACTTTCCATAATTCAACGTAACTTTTCATAGTTAATTTTTTAGCGTTATTGAATGCTTGGTTTGAATGAATATCTATTGTCTTGTCTTTTACTAAACCCGTTGGTTAGTAAAAGGGTAAAACACCTCAGCCAGAAGCAAGCTGAGGTGTAAGGGGTAGCTAGGTTAGCGACTTCACCAGGCTACTCTTTCATGAAGCGAAGCGATTTACGGATTTCACCCCCGATAATTTTGACCATATACAGCCCCGATGACAGCTCCTCAACATCCATTAGATACTGCGGTTGCCGGAGTACGTCAATGTGTTGCTCTCGCACTAACGTACCCGTCAGATCGTAAAGTTGTACCAGCGTGCTGGTGCCCCATTGTGTACCGCCGATGAATTGCAGCGTTACTGCCTGGCTGCCAGGGTTCGGGTAAAGCTGGAGGTCGGCCACTTCTTCGGGTAGTAAGCTGATGGTTTCCTGGCTGAGGCTTCCGCTGCCTTTGGTACCGATGCCTTCGGTACGGGTCGCTACGGAACCAGCACAACCTACAATGTAACCGTTGCTGCAATTGTACCGAACTACCTCGCACTCATAGCCTAGCTTGGCTCCTTTGATGCGCCCGTAAAAGGGGCGGTTGGATAACTGCCAGGAAATAGGCACTACCGTACCCGGTTCAACATCAGGGACGCGGGCGGCCTTGCACTGTCCTCCGGTAACCACAAAGCCTTCCTCATTAATTGCATTGGCGTAGATAGTACCGCCATCAGCAGAGATACCCGTTACCGTAAAAGTCCAGTTTTGGTTGTACTTTAAGCCGGAATGAGCATTATTGGGCAACTCGCTAAAGTTTTTGCGGGCACCTTGCCGTAGGGGCTTGATGGTGCAATCGCTGTGGATTTCCCAGGCACCGGGCCGACCATTGGTACGCTGACCCGCGATGACTCCGACCACAAAGGTGCTGCGGCTAAAGGTAAAGTCGGCGTAAGCAGCCGGAGCGGAAGCGACTACCTCGGCCAGGTCATTGGGGAAGTCTTCCCGGGCAATGGTACACTCTCCCTGCGTGGTGGTGAAGGTGACGGTGGGCCGACAGGAAGCCCCACCCGAGGCCTTCACCGTAGATTGTTCTACCCCGTTCTCATCTTCCCAGAAGATTTTAGTGGTGTTGGGGCCACCGACGGTCGTGGTGAAGAAGAAGCTATCGCCGGACGGGGCAATCAGATTTTCTTCGCGCTGCTGAGTACCGTACACGACATAGGAATAGATAACATCTTCTTCATTGGGATTACGTACCCGCCACCGTCGCTGCTGCCTAGGATTATCGGAGCACATAGAAGTCAGCTTCAGGCGCTCTACGACGGGTGATACTACATTGACAGTTTGGATCTGAGTAGTTACGTTACCCGCCTCGTCGGTATACTGCCAAGTGATGGTGTACTCACCCGGTGCAGGGTAGCTCAGAGGGTCTTCGGTACTCGCCACTATGGTGCCCGAAGTGCAGTTGTCGGTAGAGGTGGGCACGGTGGCGAGGGTTTCGTTGAGTGCTAACGCTACGGTAGGAAGCGTAGCTACATCGGGAGTGGGGGCTTCCTCGTCTACCACTACCACGATAAAGCTAAGTTGCGCCACATTATCAGCCTGATCGGTGGCGGTAACCTGCACAGTAGTTTCTCCTAGTGGAAAGGTATAATCTGGCCCCACCGCGGTGCCGTTTACGGTAAACACTGGCACAACTGGGCCGTCTACTTCGTCGGTGACATTATCTACGAAGCTTAGCAGTAGGCGAGACACTTCGCACTGCTCGTCAGCCGATAAGCTAAATCGGTTGGTGGTAGGGTCGCCATCCCCGTCATCCACCAGCGTAATGATCGGTGCTTCGGTATCGCTCACTTGACTGTACTTAATGGTCGCATAGCTATTGCCACTTCCTCCAGTCACGTACACATTGTCCGTCGCATCCACTGCCAAATCAGTAGCTCGATCACCATCAATATAACGCTTGACCCAGAGCTGTTGGCCGTCTGTATCGTACTTGATAGTGGCATAGTCAGAGCCACTTCCTCCGGTCACGTACACATTACTCGCAGCATCCACCGCCAGGGCGGTAGCTCCATCACTAGCGAAACCGACGAGTTTAGGGCTAATATAACGTTCGACCCAAAGCTGTTGGCCGTCCGTATCGTACTTAATAGTGGCGTAGCTAGTTCGTTCGCCAACACTTAATCCAGTCACATACACATTACCCGTCGCATCTACCGCTAGGGCAGTAGCTATATCTCTATTGGAACCAGGGCTATCGTAGCGGGCGACCCAGAGCTGCTGGCCGTCCATATTGTACTTAATAGTGGCGTAATTATCATTAAAGCCATTTCCTCTGCTTCCTCCAGTCACGTACACATTGCCCGCCTCATCTACCGCTAGAGCGGGAGCTCCGTCTGGAAGGGAGGCATCATAACGCTCGACCCAGAGCTGCTGACCGTTCGTATCGTACTTGATAGTCGCGTAGTCTCCGTTGCTTATTCCAGTCACATACACATTACCCGTCGCATCTACCGCTAGAGCGGTAGCTATATCTCTGCTGAAATCAAAGCCATTGTAGCGGGCGACCCAGAGCTGCTGGCCGTCAGTATTGTACTTGATAGTCGCGTAGTCTGCCCTATCAGGAAACCTCCCTGCGCTTTCGCCAGTCACGTACACGTTACCCGCCGCATCTACTGCTAGGGCGGTAGCTTTACCGCTACTGTAACGCCTCACCCACTGCTGCTTGCCGTTTGTATCGTACTTAATAGTGGCATAGTCCGAGCCACTTCCCCCAGTCACGTACACGTTACCTAACGCATCTACCGCTAGTGCAGTAGCTTTATGATCACGGGCAACAGGGTTATTATAAGGCATCACCCACTGCTGCTCGCCGGTCGAATTATACTTGACAGTAACGTAATCTTGAATTCTTCCTCTTTTACTCTCTCTGCTTCCGATCACGTACACGTTACCCGCCGCATCTACCGCTAGTGCAGTAGCTCCATCAACACTGAAATCACGGTCAGAGTAGCGGGCGACCCACTCTTCGTTAACCTGGGCGGCAAGTGGTAGGATTGTTATCCAGACGCTTACCGTTAGTAGTAGTAATCGTAATGTTCTTTTGCAAGCTGGGAGGGTGTGCACCGACGCTCGGTTAACTTTCCGGGCAGAGGGCAACTCTGGCTGTAGTATTTCTTGAATCATGGTAAAAAGGGTTAGGTTAGAAAATAGAATGTCTAAAGTCAGCGCAAGGGAGTTTCCTGAGCGGTCGATGGTTCAGCGAGACTGATTCGTTGATTTTGAACGGTTGAGTAATTTATACTCACAAAAAGACGGATACTGAAGTGCTAAAGCGGTTCTCGGACTCGTATTAGGAATTCTCTCCTTGCTACTGCATTGATCTTAGTTTAACAAAATTGAATAGTATCTCTTGGCGGGGTCTTTCAAAGCAACATAAACACGCTATATCAAAATCTGCCCGGTCTTACAGCACGATAGTTATCATCTACAAAGTAGGTTCGCCATTGTTTGTCTGCCACCTTCCTACCTATTTTGTAAGTACCGTCTCCCAAGCTAGTTGCAGAGTGATAATCATAGTTATTGTATTTAACCCGTGGTTTTAGAGCCATTACTTTATTCGGTTTATTGGGGTCATAAACATAGATAATAACCTTGCCCTTATTCCTATCTTTTTCTTTTTTTCCCCTGTATCCATTCAAATCATAACCAATAGCCAAGACCACATGGTTTTGAAGTGGGTTATATGTTGTTGTGTTTAGTCCTAATATAACGGGCTTTCCGCTGTCTATTCTCCTTTTCAAATCGTATAACCTACCCTCAAGTCCCCAGTAGAAGAATTCTCTGTCCCTAGCACTAGCAACGTTAGTTCCGGCAAATTCTGCCCACTTAGCTGCGTTCCCCTCCCAACTATTCATGTGTCTTTCGTATATGTATTCCTCTAAGGGGCTTAATTCAGCGGGGACACTTTCGTTGGAAGGTATGGGAACATTATGAACATAATGATCCATGGCTGCGTAAATCATCCCTCCACACATTCCTTGCATTTTTATAAATGAAATATCCCTATTGTTTGAGCTGAAAGAGTTAGAAAACTTAAAGCCATGCCTTTTAGGATCAAACGAAGTAAAGTTCCGGTCTAACCATCGGGTTAATTTCCATTGTTGAGCATTAGAGCCATTTCGGGAATACATCCATACACTAGTATTGGGTTCGTTCCGTCCCCCTTTTACCTCCAGATATGTCCCGTTTTTAGATTTAATGAAAAAGCTTCCACTAGTAGCTTCCAATTTCCACTTAAAGCCATCCTTTCTATCATAATCCCATAGACGTACTTCAGCTTCAAGACTTTTTTTGTTCTCATACACATGAACGTATAACCCTAAATCGTTTTTTATATAGTAATATCCGTCTCCGGTAGGAATGAAGTGAAAGGTCTGCTTCGGACTACTCTTTTGATTATCAACGTAAATGCCGGATCTATTTTCATTTTTTCTTACCGTCAAAAGAAGGTTATCATTCATTGAAGACTTAATCTGTACTTTATTTTTTTCGTACCATTTGTTTTCACCTAACTTTTTGATTCTCCATTTTTCAACATTTTGGTTATTCATCCAAGCACTAATAGATTCAGCGTTGCCACCTTTAATGTCTAACGAGGTGCCTAATTTATTTTTTACATAGAAATGTCCCCCTTCTGCTTCTACTAACTTCCATTTAAAGTTATCCTTATTGCTAAAATCCAGTAGACGTACCTCAGCTCTTGGATTACTATTATTTTTATAAACATGGAGAAACCTCCCTAAAGCGCTTTGAATAAAGAAATAATCATCTTCTTCATCAGTGGGTATAAACTTGAAAACTTGTTGAAGGCTATTCTCATTGCTTCTCACAAAAATTCCAGACTCCTGTTTATTGCTTCTGGCTGTTAAAACTTTGTTATTACTCTTGGTGATAATTTGATAATAGATATCTACTTCTTGGGCGATTACGCTACTTGACAATAGCACAATAGATAGTAATAGTACGAGTTGTGTTTTCATTTTTGCTTTCATTTTTCTGTTTGCATTGTAGTCTTATGGGCTGTAATGCCAGCCCCATCAGAAGTGGTAAGTTTGGTCTCTTGTATAATGATAATTTTCTGGAAGGGCTTACTATTCATCACAGTCTTTTATAATCAGTTAGCGAGTTAGCTTTCAATCATCCAAAACTTAATATTTTATAATTTTATTAATGAGTACCTTTTCACGCGTGGTGAAAGTAAGGGTATAGGTGCCTACCGCAAGCCCTGATATATCCAATTCTAAGGTGTGGGAGGCTTCTCCTACCAAGATTGTATTGCCTAAGGCATCAGCGAGTACAAATGTACTGTTGCCAGAAGGTAGATTTTTTGCCATGACTCTATCTCCGGTGGGGTTGGGATAAATCATTACCGATTCCTGCTCCGTAATTGAAAGTGAAGTGATGATCTCGGTTCCCGTTCCACTCAGGTTAATGGTATAGGTACCTTCGTCGGCATCATTGCTGGTAATGATGAGTGTGGCGGTTTTTTCCCCCTCGCTGGTGGGCGAGAACGTGACCGTAAAGGTCTGCGTGCTATCACCCGCCAGGGGCGAGATTATTTGGGCTTGATCTACCGTAAACTGATTGGCCTGGGTACCAGCTAACACCAATAAACTTCCGGCCGTACCCGAAAGCATTAAATCTGCGTCGCCCGTATTTTCCAGGGTGAAACTGACTTCGGTAGAAGTAGCATCAATATCCACCTCGCCAAAATCGTAGGTCTCCCCCGAGGCAATCGCTGTAGCATCTTGGGTTAGGTTGATCTCTGGCTCGGTGATGGCTGGTACCACGCTGGTTCCGCTTAGGTTAAGGGTGTAGGTACCCTCATCAGTATCATTACTAATGATGGTTATCGTAGCGGTCTTTTCCCCCTCGCTGGTTGGAGAGAAACTTATTGTGAAACTCTGATTGCTACCCGCTGCAATCGGTGAGGTCACGTCAGATTGGCTTACCACAAACTGATCGGTATCCGTACCGGATAGCACTACTAAACTTCCGGCTGTACCGGATAGCTCTAAATCTGCCTCACCCGTATTTTCTAAGGTGAAATCAATCTCCGCCGAAGAGGTATTGGTATTGAGTTCCCCAAAATCGTAGGTCTCCCCGGAGGCAATTGCGGTGTTTCCCTGCCTTAGGTTGATCTCGGGAGTACCCACGGGTGCAACCACCCCGGTTCCACTTAGGTTAAGGGTATAGGTACCTTCGTCGGCATCATTGCTGATGATGGTAAGTGTAGCGTCTTTCTCTCCTTCACTGGTGGGGGAGAACGTGACCGTAAAGGTCTGATCACTACCAGCAACAAGAGGGGAGGTTATTTGGGTTTGATCTATCCTAAACTGGTCGGCATCCGTACCGGATACCGCCAGTAAATTTCCTACCGTACCAGAGAGTACTAAATCTGCGGTACCGGTATTTTCCAGGGTGAAATCGACTTCAGCCAAAGAGACATTAGTAGCTACTTCACCAAAATCGTAGGTCTCTCCGGAGGCAATCTCCGCAGTATTTTGCTTTAGATTGATCTCTGGGTCTGGGAATTCGTATACCCTTACGTGCCCTGCATTTCTATCTGTTCCTTCATTACTCGGAGCCCCAATGGCAACGGTGTTCCCATCCGAGGAAAGGGAGACAGAACGGCCTGATCCGTCAAATAATGCTTCTCCATCAATATTATTGCCCCGTTGGGTCCAAGCCGTGCCATTCCAGGTGTAGACCCGTACGCGTCCTGCACGTACGTCTGTTCCATCATTACCAGCATTACCAGGAGCCCCAATAGCCAGGGTATTCCCATCCGAAGAAAGGGAGACAGAAGCGCCTGATTCGTCCACAATGTCTTCTCCGTTAATGTCATTGCCCCGTTGGGTCCAAGCTGTACCGTTCCAGGTATAGACCCGTACGTGCCCAGCATCTGATCCAGCTCCGTCATTACCAGAAGCCCCAATAGCTAAGATATTCCCATCCGAAGAAAGGGAGACAGAAGTGCCTGATACGTCCCCAATTGCTTCCCCGTCAATATCACTGCCCCGTTGAATCCAAGCCGTTTCATTCCAGGTGTAGACCCGTACGTGTCCTGCTGTACCTGAGCCGAATAAATCATTGGGCGCCCCAATAGCCAGGGTATTTCCATCCGAGGAAAGGGAGACAGAAAAGCCTGAAAAATCCCCGGCGGCTTCTCCGTCAATGTCATTGCCCCGTTGAATCCAAGCCGTTCCATTCCAGGTGTGGACCCGTACGTGCCCGGCACTTTCACCTGTTCCGTCGCTAAAAGGAGCCCCAATGGCCAGGGTATTCCCATCCGAAGACAGGGAGACAGATCTACCTGATCGGTCACCTGCTGCTTCTCCGTCAATGTCATTGCCCCGTTGAATCCAAGCCGTCCCATTCCAGGTGTGGACCCGTACGTGCCCGGCACTTTCACCTGTTCCGCCATTACCAGGAGCCCCAATAGCCAGGGTATTCCCATCTGAGGAAAGGGAGACAGAAACGCCTGATACGTCCCCAATTGCTTCCCCGTCAATATCATTGCCCCGTCGAGTCCAGGCCGTACCGTTCCAGGTGTACACCCGTACGTACCCTGCAGGACCCAAACCTAAGAAATCATTGGGAGCTCCAATAGCTAGAGTATTCCCATCAGCGGAAAGGGAGACAGAAGTGCCTGATCGGTCTTCTGCTTCCCCGTCAATATCATTGCCCCGTTGGGTCCATTGCGCTTGGGTACTAAAACTGCTGGCTAGGCACAGCAAAACAAAGCTGATGCAATTGATTTTTTTAGTAAAGTTTCTCATAAATTGGTATTAGGTTTGGTTTGTTCTGTTTATTAAGTACCCAATCAGATTAAGGTATAACTCCTAAGGCGTCACCGCGAGGCTCTGCGAAGCGGTCTCCCACAGCGTGAGATCGCTTCGTTGCTTCGCGCCTCGCGATGACGGCCATCGTGGCGCAGTAAAAAGTCGTATTTTAATTTGCATGACTACTTATGACCGCTAGCACTATCATGGTCGATAGGTAATCTGTAGGTTCAATGGGCTAAAGGTTATTCTTTTAATTCTAGTATCATCTGAACATTCGTTGTTATCGCTAATGTCGTTACCTCCGGTATCACCTACTACGTGAATGAATTCAGCTATCCCATCTCTTGAAATACACTTAGAATTCGGTTGGCAGTCGTCACCCTGATTGAATCCATAACCTCGAGAAGGACTGGTAATGGTGTAGTCAAACTCCGTTTTATCGTGAGGCGATAAAACCTCATCTATCGTCCAACTAGGCGGCATAATCAGAATAGTACGAACCCATTCGCCCTCTACTTCCGACCAGTCAGGTTTTGTTTCTTTCGCATTGAACTTAATAATTGCCCGAAGAGCATCTCGGCCTTGAACCAACTCCACACTTCCTCTGATTCTGGGTCCGTTGCCAGCAAACTCGCGATCACCCCGTAGCAGGGTAGTGGGACACAGCTCCGTCACCATATTAGGTATGAACTTCTTCTTAAAAGTAATAGGCTGGTTTGTTTCGTGGAGTTTCCATATTCGCCCCAGATCACCACGCCTAGAGCCTACTGTATTCGTCCAGACTGGCGTTTTAGCCTCACTACTACTCTCCTGCACATCCAGGAACGTACCTAATTTTGATTGAATATAGAAGTTTCCAGCCAAATCTTGCCAAAGTTTCCATTTCAGATTATCTTGATTGACAACCTCCCAAAGGCTTACCTCAGCTTCCGGATCTTTGTTGGCTCCATTTACGTGTAGGGCTCTTTTACTTTGGGTATTAGAACGTATGTAGACATAACCATCACCAGCATCTTCAAAAGTAAATTGCTGCTCTTTCTTAGCCGTGAATGCATCGATGTTTAGCGGTGCCCTACGATTTGGGTTAGCACCTTCCACTTGAAGAAACCTATTGGAATCACCCACCCCCGATTGGATGTAAAAGGTTTTGTTCAGATAGACTATACCAAACACGGGTCGTAGTATTGGTCCCTCGATAACAGGGGGTAGTATAGGACCAATAGGGGGTTGAAACGGTCCGAAAAAATCCTCAGTTTGAGAGGAGGGGACTTCAGGCTCGATTAGTTCTTCTTCCGGGTTACATGAAAATGACAACATCGTTATTAAAACTAGTACTGCATATTTCATTCTTGAAAATAAGATTGTTTTCATGGTTTCTAAGTTTTTAAAGGATCAATGATAAGAAGTACTTCCTATGGCCACAGGATTAAATAAAACTGTTTGAATGTTAGTGTCATCATTACCGCTATTGTCACCATTAATTACGACCAATTCTTTTTATGACCCTTCGCTAATGGTTCGGACTTCTTGCCCTCTTCCAGTTTGAAAACAATCGAATATCAAATCTCTAAAAAAACTCCGATTCTGATAAACACGTATGTTGCCAAAACCTGTAACTTTTTTCACCCGACTTGTACGTATGTTGCGGACTTTTGTACTCTTGTTGTATAAATGGCAAATAGATAATTGAAGGAAGGGGGGGGATACTGGGTAAAGGCCTTTACCGTGAACTATGGATTAGGTTTCACAATGAAAACTCGTAGTGCTTGATTTCTAAATGCTAGCCCTCAAGCCGGGCGGGCTTCTACTTTTCCATCGATGAAAAGTAGACAAAAATCTAGAAGAATTTGAAACTCGCTACGCTCAAACAGCAAATTCTTCCTTTCTGGGCGGAGAAGAATATTTCAATGCATCATAACTCATATGCATTTAGTATTTGGTCCCTTAGCAGCTAAGGAAATACGTTAGGAAAGCGCTTTGGGTAATTTTACGGGGTAGCTACGTTCACGAAACCCTACTCGTTTTACCAATGCATCAAATTCAGTGAGTTGATGTAAAGGATAGAATTGTGGTTCACTCACTAACCAAGGTACTTCCATCTCTTTTTCATCGATGGCGGTTCTGATCCACCTAAGCGCATCCACCGTTTCACCAAGGGCAGTATGGATAACAGCCATAAACCAAGCGGGTGAACCGGGTTGGTTCTTTACTTTCATTTCTTGTAACTCACGCAACAGCGCTTTGGCTTGTTCAGGCTCTCCTTTTTTCGCGTAGGCTGCCCCCATCCAGCCTAATATTCTGGGGAAGCGTTTGCCCACCAGTTGAATAGCTTTTTGGAATAAATGAATAGCCTGATCATACTTGCCAATATTTAGATAGAAAAAGCCCGAATTATCGTAAGCCGAATAATTTGCAGAAAAGAACGGCAATCTTTCCTCAATGTAGGTTTCCCCTTCCTCATATAAACTATTGTAGTAAAAGGACATGACGATAGAGAAATTTGGGTAGAAAGGCATTTCTTTATCAAGATATAATGATACCTGCAAGGCCTCTTCGTGCCGATTCTCAATTTGTAGATAATCGCGGTACATGATGTAATTCAGGGGTTTATTGTCTTTTAAACCCATCTGATAGTATTGGTTGGCTTGGAGAAATTTCCACTGAAAAAAGGCCAACTGAAAACCTTTCATAGTAAAATTAAAATGCCAATCTTTATCTAACTTGATGGCAATAGCTAAAAACTGTTTGGCTTTTCTAAACGCTTCTTTAGTATGAACACCAGCCGCAAAAGTGGAGGCCTTCATGTGATAATAATTAGCGATTGCGGAGTAGGCGGGGGTAATTGAGTTCTCGATTTTGATGGCTTTTTTAAAATACTCCAAAGACTTTTCAACCTCCTTGGTGCCGAGCTGATTCATGTAATACATACCCTTTAGATAATTATCGTAAGCAACTGAATCATACGAAGTCCTTTTTGTGATAAGGGAGTATTCTTCTTTTGAAATATTTATTTTTAGCGCACGGACAATACTTGTAAAAATTTCACCTTGAATTTCCAGCACATCAAATATGTTTCTGTCATAGTTTTGTGCCCATATAATCTTACCGTCATACGTGTCCAACAATTTAATTTCTATTCTTATTGTATTCGCCTGTTGTTGTATACTACCCTGTACAATGGAAGACACACCATATTTTTCTCCAATTTCTTTTATAGGGATTAATCTCGAAAGCACCAATGAAGAAACCACTTTAAGGCCATCGATATTTGATAAATGTCTATCTATGGCGTCCACCATACCATCTACTAGGTATTGATTATGTTCATTCGGGCTTAAATTTTTAAAAGGCAAAACCATGATGGTTTTATCAAGCTTGATAAAACCTTTCTCTATTGAATCTTGTGGTACGTATCCGTTCTTACCTTTAGCTTTGCTCGGTGGGTAGCCAAAATACTTTGTAAAACACTTACTAAAATAGGACGGACTGGAAAAACCAACGTGATAGGTTACTTCGGAAGCAGTTATCTCTTTCTTCAAGAGCATTTTTTTGGCCACCTCCAAGCGATATTCCCGAATTACTTGGCTGACCGACTTTCCATGTATTTTTTTCAGTTTGCGGTGTAAATGGGAACGGCTCATCCCCATAAGTTTCGATAATTGCCCGACTCCAAACTGCTCATTCTTAAGATTATTATCGATATGATGTTCTATCTTTTTTAAGAAGTTTTGGTGCTTTGTAAGCATTTTAATTCAAAAAGGTTAGTTTAACCCAATAAATTTAACAAAAATTGCTTTTTAGTTCTAAACCGGAGGCTTTAACGGTGTCTTGTTTTTTAGTAACTGACCAACTAAATCGGCTACTTCTTGAGCTCCTCCATAATTTTTTAGTGAGTTTTTCATGATCTGAACGTTTCTGCGGTAAATACTCTCTTCATCTAGTAGTTTCGTTAGTCCCGTTTTGTATGATTCTACCGTTGGGTTTTTAGCATCCATGACAATACCAATTTTGGCTCTTTCCAAAAACTTAGCATTAAAAAACTGGTCATTGCACAAGGGTAAGAGTGCCATTGGTATTCCCTTGGCCATACACTCTAAAACTGAATTTGCCCCTCCGTGACTAACCATGACATCAACTTGATCCAATACTTGAAGCTGGGGTACATAGGGTAACACAATACTGTCCTCGGGAAACTCTTTGTCAAAACCTTCACTATAAAGACTACCTACCGACAAAATCAACTGCACATTTAATCCTTCTAACGCTTTTGCAACGGTAATAAACAACTTGGGATGGTAGAAAACCATACTTCCCAGGGACATATAGACCACTTGTTTACTTTTGTTAATTTTCGCAAACGGAAAATCGGTTTCATCTCCCCGGCTATTTGCCGGAAATGGTGCTCCTACGTAATAAGAAAAATCATTCTCCGCCAACTCTCTAGAAATGTATTCTTCCGAAGTGAAAACGGTATTTAACCAGGGAGAGATTACATCGGCTACCCGAAAATCTATCTCTCTGCTAATAGAACTAAAAAGGGCCAGTCGCTCTTCCTTGAATTTTTCATGAGTCTCAGTTAAATCACTCGTCCACCCCTTTGGTACGACGGGATTAAGCGAATTGGAAACTCCCACCCAGGGTATTCCTCGTTTTTCGGCAACAATTGCTGTAGCGTAAACCATTGGGTCCGATACAATAATATCGGGTTCAAAGGAATTTACCACTTCCGTTAACTCGTCTATCAGAACTGGAACGCTATCAATAAGGAAAGTTTTTATCCATAGTTGCATCCAGCCTTTATCCTTCATTTTGTGGGCAAAGTCAGCACCCTGAACTGTAAAGTCATCTGGAATATCAGGTTCTCTTTGCGGTGTGTAACATGTGCAATGAATACCTGCTTTGAACAGTTGTTCTGAAATATCGTCTTGAGCAAAAAAAGCGACTTCAAATTTCATCTGATAGATGCGTTGGGCAACCCCTATCATTGGATTGATATGTCCCTGAACCGGAAGGACAACAAATAAAACTTTCTGCTGATTCATCTACTATTTACTGAGCTTTCTTAATGTAGCTCACCTAAAAGTAAAGTTTTTATTCTGTATTTGCCAACGCACACTATATGAGCTTAATAGTTGAGCAACTGATGAGGTCATTAAAATCAGCCTTCCACTTCTCAACTATCTTTCTGACTTGATCTAGCAACTGGAAAATGTAAGCATCTAACAGCTCCCTTCTCATACTCCTGCTAAGGTGTTCTACATATCTATTCTACATGGGTTTATCTAGTTGAATATCGGTGTCGCCTACCATTCTTACGCTGGTTAATGAACCCTGGACTATCATTCACCCAAATCGGTTGGGATAGTCCTCGGGTCTTCCGAAGCTGTTCATAAGATATGAACTAACTATTAGTAGCAAGGCCAATATTCCGATACTTTTCGTTTATTTGAGGCTATGCAACGTATCGCTTCATGTTTACTAACGGTATTGGCTACTCTAGGTGCCTGTCTCTCACCGAGTGAGGTGCCCGAAGAGCCTCAGCAGCTTTCTTATAATGTAGTCATTTTTCTGATTGATGATCTAGGTTGGACAGATTTAAGCTGCTACGGTAGTGATCTGTACGAAACTCCGAATATTGACCGATTAGCCCAAGAAGGCGTTAAATTTACCAATGCGTATTCCGCATGCACGGTGTGTTCGCCCACCCGCGCCGCTATCATGACGGGTAAATATCCAGCCCGATTGAACATTACCGACTGGATAGCGGGGCACCAGAATAAGTACGGAAAGCTTTTGCCTCCCGACTGGACAAAATACTTGCCCAACAAAGAAATTACCATCGCCGAAATTGCTCAAGCAGCAGGTTACGTAACGGCTAGCGTTGGTAAATGGCACTTGGGCGATTCGGTAGTATATTATCCGCAGTACCAAGGTTTCGATCGGAATGTGGCGGGGTATTACCGGGGGCAGCCACCAAGCTACTTTTATCCCTATGTCCGGGGAAATGATACCTTGCCGTATCTAGAAGGTGGAGTGGAAGGGGAGTCCCTGACTGATCGCTTAACTGACGAAGCCTCCCGCTTTATCACTGACCATGCCGAACAACCCTTTCTGCTGTACTTTCCTCACTATGCAGTGCATACCCCCATTCAGGGCAAAGATAGCTTAACTGCTTACTACCAAAGTAAAGTAACGGATAGCTTGCAGCATACCAATGCCAAATACGCCGCCATGATTCACAGCACTGACGAAAGCGTAGGTCAAATTATGCAGTTACTGGATAGTTTGGGGATCAGTGATCAAACGCTGGTAATATTTACTAGTGATAATGGTGGGCTAGAATTGCGAAACATTACCCAAAATGACCCATTACGGGCAGGAAAAGGCTCGGCTTACGAAGGGGGTATTCGGGTACCAATGATTGTCCGTTGGCCTAAGGCTAAGCGTAACGTAGAAATAATTGACGAGCCCGTAATTACAATGGATGTGTTTGCAACCGTGGCCAACGTTTTGGGAACCGGAGGAGCGCAAGATTATCATCAGGACGGTGTGAACCTATTGCCTCTGCTGGAAAGGGAGGCTGAAACGCTAGAGCGGGAAGCATTGTATTGGCACTATCCGCACTACCATCCGGGTGGAGCGAGTCCGTATTCAGCCATTCGGCAGGGAAATTATAAGCTGATCGAGTTCTTAGAAGACGAGCACCTAGAGCTCTATAATCTGGAAGACGACATTGGCGAAGCCAACAATCTCATCAGTGAAGTGCCCGAAGTAGCTAATGATTTATATAACCAGCTTGAAACCTGGCGGAATGAAGTTAGTGCTCAAGACCCTGTACCCAATCCGCAGTATGATTCACTAAAGGCGAAGGAATTCTATCGGTTTTAGAAATAGAAGAAACTTTACTAGGCTTCAGCGAATTACTACCAAAAACCTCAAATTCTGTGTACTATTGCACTAAGTCAACCCACTTTACGTACTATGAACAACCTGCGTCAGCTACTATATTTATCAATTTCTCTTATTACGGTGTGGGCATGCCAGCCGGAAGCTCAACCGGACGAAGAGCCTTCTCACCGTCCTAATATTCTATTTATCATGTCGGACGATCATGCCTATCAGGCTATTAGTGCCTACTCTGATAAACTGATAGAAACGCCCAATATTGATCGTATTGCAGAAGAAGGTATGCTGTTTACTAATGCCTGTGTTACCAATTCTATTTGTGCACCATCACGAGCAGTAATTCTGACTGGCAAGCATAGTCATCTGAACGGTAAAATTGATAATCGTTTTCCGTTTGATACCACCAATATCACCTTTCCGCAATTGCTACACGATGCGGGCTACCAAACCGCGATGTTCGGTAAACTACACTTTGGTAACAGTCCTAAGGGCTTTGATCAGTTTAAGATTCTGCCGGGCCAGGGAACGTACTATAACCCGGATTTTATTACCAAGAGCGAAGGTAAAGTGCAGGTTGAAGGCTATACTACTGATATTATCACCGACATGACGCTGGGTTGGCTAAAAGAGGAGCGGGAGGCGGAAAAGCCCTTTTTGCTCATGTACTTACACAAAGCTCCGCATCGCGAATGGCTACCAGCCGAACGTCACTACAAAGAGTTTGTGAAGAAAACGTTTCCCGAGCCAGAAACCCTGTTTGATGACTACGAAGGACGGGGGGCAGCAGCCAAAGAAGCTGAAATGAACCTGCTAAAGCATATGAATTGGGCAGGAGATTCAAAAATCCGTCCGAGTCTGCTAGATAGTTTAGGAATACCTGAAACTGAAGATTGGGATCACGAAGCCTTTGCTCGGGAGGTGGGGCGACAGAATGAACAGCAACGCGCCGCTTGGGATGCTGTGTATGATTCTATCAACAGTCATTTTCGAGAGAACTACGCCAACATGAATCAGGAAGAACTAATGCGCTGGCGCTACCAACGCTACATGCAGGATTATCTGGGCAGTATTGCTTCGGTTGATGAAGGGGTAGGGCAGGTACTGGACTATCTGGAAGAAAGCGGGCTAGCCGAAAATACCATTGTGGTCTATACTTCCGACCAGGGTTTTTACTTGGGCGAACACGGCTGGTTTGATAAACGCTTTATCTACGACGAATCATTTAAAACTCCATTGCTAGTTCGTTGGCCAGGAGTGATTGAACCAGGCTCCAAGAATACCCAAATGGTGCAAAACTTAGATTTTGCCCAAACCTTCTTAGCTGCTGCCGAAGTGGAGGCACCATCTGATATGCAGGGAGAAAATCTGATCCCACTGTTTAAGGGAGAGACTGAAAACTTCCGGGATGCGGTTTACTATCATTACTACGAATATCCGTCGGTGCACATGGTAAAACGGCACTACGGCATTGTTACGGAAGATTATAAGTTAGCTCACTTTTATTACGATGTAGACGAGTGGGAGCTGTATGATCGTAAAAAAGACCCTCAGGAAATGAATAATGTTTACAATGACCCGGCCTACGCTGAAGTAGTTGAAAAGCTTCATCAAGACTTGGACGAACTCCGTACGAAGTACAAAGATTCTAAAGAATTAGATCAGAAGTACATTGATATGTACCAGAATATGGTGAATTGATTTTTGGTAAGCGGAGCTAGTTCATTACATGGAATATAATAATTGGCAACCAAATGAAGGGTTAGTTATCAATCCGTAGTTGGGTGCGAAACACTCTGGAGCAGAAATTTTGAGAAAAGTAACTACTATTTGAAACCTAAAAAGAGGATTTGCGTAAATGTAAGTGATTACTCACTATTATGACAGAAAAGCAAGAAAAAATTATTCAAGCTGCTTTAGAGCTATTTGCTCGTGAGGGGTATCATGCTACCTCTACTAGCAAAGTGGCTCGCCACGCTGGGGTTTCCGAAGGTTTGATTTTCCGTCACTTCGAAAATAAAAAAGGGCTTTTGCGGGCTATAATTAGGGTGGGGGAAGAGCGGCTACAATCGCTGTACGCTGCTATCGTATTGGAGTCTGACCCAAAAAAAGCAGTGAAAAAAGCGATTGAGCTACCATTTACGGTGCCTGAGTCGGAGTACGGGTTTTGGAGGCTTCAATACAAGCTAAAATGGGAATTACCAGACTACACCCCAGGTAAGATGGAGCCGCTACGAATAGCTTTATCTAATGCATTTGAAAAACTTGATTATGCTTCCCCAAAAATGGAAGCTGAATTTCTGATTCACTTTCTAGATGGACTGGGAAGCGGATTACTAAAAAACGACGTAGTTGAGAAAGAAAAACTACGTCAGCATTTACTGACTATTTACGAGGTGTAAAAGTTTTACATAAATTATAAGTGATTACTTACTCAAAAAATGAATACTATGAATAATCAAAAAGTAGCCTTAGTTACCGGAGCATCTTCCGGTATTGGTAAAGAAATTGCCAAAAAATTATTAAGCGATGGGTTAGTGGTGTACGTGGCCGCCCGCCGAGTGGAAAAAATGCAAGACTTAGAGTCGCTAGGTGCAATTGCTCTAAAAATGGATATCACCAGCGAAGCTGATATTATTCAGGTAGTTGAGACAATTACGCAGGAAAACAATGGCGTAGATGTGCTGGTAAATAACGCTGGGTTTGGCAGCTACGGAGCTGTGGAGGACACTTCTATTGATGACGCCCGATATCAGTTTGAGGTAAATCTATTTGGTCTGGCAGCACTCACCCAAAAAGTACTGCCCCACATGCGCGGTCAACGGTCAGGAACAATTATTAATATCTCTTCTATGGGAGGTAAGATGTACACACCTCTGGGAGCTTGGTACCACGCCACAAAGTACGCTCTGGAAGGTTGGTCCGACTGCTTACGGTTGGAGTTAGAACCTTTTGGTATTGATGTAGTCATTATTGAACCTGGTATTATCAATACTGAATTTGGTGATGTGATGACTGGGCCAATGATGGAGCGTTCGGGTAATTCAGCTTATTCTAAGCTAGCTAGAGCTATGGAAAAATCTGCTCAAGAGTCCTATGAAAAAGGCAGCGGAAGCTCACCAACGGTTATTGCCGATACCGTAGCCAGAGCAGTAAGGATGAAAAAGCCCAGACCTCGCTACGCTGTGGGTAGTATGGCTAAACCCTTAATTTTCCTCCGCTGGTTACTCAGTGATCGCCTGTTTGACAAAGCGGTTATGAGCCAAGTAAAGTAATACTTATTCCGCTAGTACAAAAAAGCAGTTCATTGAGCTGCTTTTTTGTTGCTTAGTAGATGAGTGTCAGCGATAAAGTTCATAGCTTTGCTCAATATTAGAGTAACCGCAATTTGATTACTCCCTATTTTTCAGAGTTCAAATACTCAAACAGCTTTCCAAGCTTTTCTTAATAACACCGATTATAGTTATCCATTTTCAATTAGAATTATGTTTGAGAATTTTTTAAAGAGCCTAACTATAAACTTTGAAAAGATTTTTGAGAACAATACACTAGAAGATTATCTGGTAGCTCTCGGAATAGTTGTGTCAGGGTTTGTAATCACCCGCATTCTTCGGGCAATTGTTATTAAACAACTCAGAAGACTAACTGAAGCTACTGATACTGATATTGACGACTACATTGTTGATAGCATTGGCCGCTTCGGAGTGCCTATTCTGTACTTTATTTCAGTATATGTAGGCGTTAAGTACCTTACTCTCACCGATATGATTAATGAGGCGATTCGGGTAGCAACGCTGGTGGTAATCACATTTTTTAGTATTCGGTTTATCTCATCGGTAGTACTTATGCTGCTTCGTACTTACGTACGACAACAGGAAAATGGGGAAGAGAAGGTGAAGCAACTTCGCGGAGTAATGCTAATTTTCAACCTCTTAATTTGGGGGGCTGGTTTACTGGTATTGCTGGATAACCTCGGGGTGAACGTTACGGCTATGGTTGCCGGATTAGGAATTGGTGGTATTGCCATTGCATTGGCCGCTCAGAATATCTTGGGTGACTTATTCAATTACTTTGTAATCTTCTTCGACCGTCCGTTCGAGATTGGTGACTTTATTATTGTTGATGAGAAATTAGGAACAATAGAAGCTATCGGAATTAAAACTACCCGAGTAAAGAGTCTCTCGGGTGAGCAACTGGTGTTTTCTAACAGTGATCTCACTAGTTCGCGCATTCATAACTTTAAGCGGATGCAAACCCGCCGGATTGTGTTTAGCGTGGGAGTGATTTATCAAACCCCGCTTGAGCAAGTAAAAGAAATCCCGGAAATTCTGAAGCGAGCGGTAGAAACCCAGGAGTTGGCTCAATTTGACCGAGCCCATTTCAAAGCCTACGGTGATTCCAGCCTCAACTACGAAATAGTCTACATCGTTCAGTCGGCTGATTTTAATGTGTATATGAATGTGCAGCAGGCTATTAACTTTGAAATATTTGCTGAATTTCAGCAACGGGGTATAGAGTTCGCCTATCCAACCCGCACATTGTATATGGCCGGACAAACTGATAACAATCAGGAAGAAAAGACCAATCCGTACGAGTCTTAACCTTCGCTTTACATCGTACCTACCTGGAGTACGTTTTTGGCACCTACTTGTGCAGCGGCTTGAAGCAACCTCATAAAGAATGAAAAGCCTGCCGAATTACCTGGGCGGTTTTTTCATATATACTGACCTGCTTTAATAATCCTGGTTTTGCAGTTGTGCTGCTATACGCAAAATGCTATCTTCGGCAGATAAACCTGACTAAAGAAGCATGCCCAGCCCTGGGAAACAAAATAGTAGTGTGCTAATTATTGACGACGATGCCGATGTATTGCATTCGGCTCGAATGTTTTTAAAGCAACACTTTCAGCAGGTTGATACCCAGGAAGATCCTACTCAGATTAATTCACTGATCTCGCAAAACCACTACGGTGTGGTAATGCTGGATATGAACTTCCGGCGGGGCGAGCACGATGGTCGGGAGGGACTTTATTGGCTGGAGCGTATTCGCGAAATCGACCCAAAGACGGCAGTAATTCTGATCACAGCCTACGGAGATATTGAATTAGCGGTAGAAGCTATGCGGTTAGGAGCGGCCAACTTCGTACTCAAACCCTGGAAAAATCAGAAGTTATTGGAGGCAGTAGAAGCTGCTCTGAGCCGCCAGCAAGCCCGAGGAAGGAAAAATCCCACAAAGACGACCCCTGAGCCAGCAATGGTGGGGCAATCAGAAGCAATGCTGTCAGTCTTTGATTTGGTCAGGAAAGTGGCTCCTACGGAAGCCAACGTATTGATCTTAGGTGAAAATGGCACTGGAAAAGACTTAGTTGCCCAGGCTATACACCGCCAATCTGCTCGGAAAAACCAACCTTTTGTGCGGGTTGATGCGGGCGCATTAACTGCCACTCTGTTTGAAAGTGAACTATTCGGCCACGTGAAAGGAGCTTTCACTGATGCTGCTCACGATAAAGCGGGGAAGTTTGAACAAGCTTCGGGCGGAACGCTATTTTTGGATGAGATCGGCAATTTAAGTTTGGCTCAACAAGCTAAATTACTCACGGTACTACAAACCCGTCGGGTAAACCGTGTAGGTTCTAACCAAGAAATCTCTGTAAATATTAGGCTTGTCTGCGCTACCAATCAGCCCATCAGTGGCATGGCAGCCGATGCTGACTCCGCTTTTCGGCAAGACCTGTTGTACCGTATTAATACTGTTGAAGTATCAGTACCTCCGCTACGAAACCGAGTGGGCGATATTCCTCTGTTAGCCCAGCATTTTCTCGAGCAGTACGCCGAAAAATACCAAAAACCTCAACCGGCACTGGCAGAAAGCACTCTCCAGTACCTTCAGAACTACGACTGGCCCGGTAATGTACGGGAGCTGCAACATGCTATTGAGCGAGCGGTGATTCTCAGTAATAAACCTAGTATACAACCCGAAGATTTCTCGCTGGGCATTCCGGTGAATCCGCTCGCTACGGAAGAACTTCCAAAAACGCTAGATGAGAATGAGCGAAACTTTATCAAGCAAGCTCTGGATCGGCATCAAGGAAACATTACGCATACCGCCAAAGAACTAGGTATCACCCGCACAGCACTATACCGACGGTTAGAAAAATTTGGGTTATAGATTGTTCAATTGTTTTTTAGTCCACGGTCGACAGTCCATAGCCGACATTAGTCATTGGTTAATAGTCAACAGTCCATCGTCGATAGTCCACGGGCATTGGGCATTGAGTTACAAGCGGTCGTTGCACGAGTTAGAAAGTTGAAGTGTTAAAGTAGTCTGATGTACGGGATTTAGCTTTGCTCATTGTCTACTGCACAGTGTCCCATGCCAATTCATCATTATTCATCAATCATTATTCATTAGCTGGTTGGTTCCTTCAATGATCGATTTTAAATTCCGGTCTCCGGTCTCCGTTGTTTAGTGTAGCTCTTTAAATTCCAGATAATCTTCCTGAATTTCTTCAGCAATGAAAAAACCGAAAGAACCCTGTTTTTGATAAAGCGGCATTAAGAGATAGGCGTTGGCCGGAGAAAGAACGGGTTCGCCGTTGCTGGTTGCGAGCATCTCACCTTGACGAATCTTCTGAAAATTTTTATAACCAGGTTCCATTACAAATGACTCATCTGCTTGAATGCGGTAGGAAGAAATGACTGAGTAAAAAGCGTAGTGGTTATCACCGTGTGAGTACAAAACCTGGTGTGACCAGTCAAATAGTTCTTGGTATGTAGCCTGGTTAAGACAGTTAGCGTGAAATAGGGCTTGCCAAATCATCGCTTCCTGGCTTTCAACAGAAGAGGGAGCTACGTGTTGTCCGGCTTCAAAAGTGAAACCGTGCCAGCCTCTTCGGTTAAACCACTCCGGCAAACACCCCTGAATTTCCCGCTCAATTCCCATGATACTGGTAGCGGCAATATCCTTCGCAAACAAATAACTATCACCGTAGCCCTCGTTCAAACTGATATAAGGAATGCTTTCAGAAGAAGTTGTGTGGCAATCTACGAAGTAAATCTTTCCGCTGGTCTGCTGACTAATTTCTTCAGTCAAATGCAAAATCTGCTGGAGTTCCTGTTCTTCGATATTCAACGCTTCTTTACTGTTCTGCACTTGTTGAATACGTTCTGATAAGAAAACCCGGTTTAAGTCCTCATCGCAGTAGCGAGTTTTGGCCTGGATGGCTGGTAAGTTGCCAGCAACACCGTAGAACCCACCTTGCAGCGTAATTTGCTGCGTCTTGATTCTATCACTCACCTTTTGCAAGGCAATTAGTCCACTAGGTTCGTTGCCATGAATGCCCGCAAATATTACAAGCATGGGTTCGTCCGGCTTACCGGAATACTCTATCAGAAGGCGAGATACAGGTAACTGAAAGTCAGCTTGGCTCAACATTGTCCATCAATTCTTGGTACAAGTGACGGGAAATATGAACAAAATCGTGCTCGGTTATAATACCGACGAGTTTCTTCCCCTCTACCACTGGTAGGCAAGAAATATCACTCTTAATAATCAAATCAATAGCATCAGCCACTAACATATCCGGTTGGGCTGTCACCAAGTTGGTTATCATTACATTCCGGATGGGAGTTTGGGCAAAATCTTTGCTAGAATTACTAGCGTAATAGTTGATGATTGAATCTTTGGTGATAATTCCGACTAGCTCACCATTGCGCTCCACCGGAATGTGGCCAATTTTTTTCCAACTCATAATGTGGGCCGCCAAATTCACAATATCGTTTTCTTCTACGGTGTAGATAGTCTTAGTCATTACCTGATCCAGTCGCCAAAAGCGATTTTTCCAGTCACCGGCTTCTTTCACTGAGGCTAGCTCCCAAGTATGCACGGGTTGATTACTCTGTTGGCGCTCCAGCATACCGGCAGTAATAGCTACCCAGGCCTCATCGGGAGTAATACTCTGGTCGAGTAACTGTTCGTAAGACTTTAATATCCAGCGCGATCCCGTTCTGCCCGATTCGGTTCTTTGTCGAATAATATCCAGATAGTGGGTGTAATCTTTTTCGTTGACCCCCGCTTTCTTTAAGCCTTCGTGAGCGAGAGGAAGCAGTTCTTCCAGAATGAGTTCCCGAGCTGATATTAGCTTACGATCTAGCCACTCAAATTCTACCTCAATTCCCAGCTGAGCCGCTTTTAGAAAATTGGTTTTTACTCGGTCGAACGGAATCTTCTGCTGTAACCCTTGGTACCGCTCCGGAAGCGCATTCATAAGGCCCAGCCAGAACGCCGTATTGGCTAGCTCGTCCTCAATAGTAGGGCCCGCCGGTAAAACCCGATTCTCAATCCGTAGGTGAGGCTTGCCCTGAAAAACTCCGTAGCAAATGCGGTTCCAGCGATAGATTGTACCATTATGAAAATTGAGTGCCTCTAGCTTAGGAACGCCACCTCGATCCAGAACCTCCAGCGCGTTTTCGTGAAACTCTTTGGTTAGATAGGCTTTGTAGCCCGCCACATCATCGTGAAAAACTTCGGCTACCGACTCTCTCAGCCAATCATTTCCGAAAGAAACCCGGGCTTCTTCATTAGTTAGGTTGGAGTAAGGTTTGCGGGTGTCAGTGGTTTGCCGAAGCAAAGCGATTCGGGTTTCGTGCCACAGGCGTTTGCCCAGAAAAACCGGTGAATACGTGGCACAGGCTAACGTGGGTGCTGCAATAAGTTGTGCCCAGTTGTACATATCTACCATCTTATCGGCATCTACCTGGAGGTGAAGCTGTAGACTAGTCATACAGCCCCCGAAGGTAGAGGGGTTATCACGGGTAATTAGCTCATCCAAGCCCTGAATATTAAATTCGTATTGTTGGCCCCGCAGGCGGTTCACATTTTCCAGCAACGCCTGATAGCGCGGTTCAGGGGTCATAGATTCGGGAGAAGTATCTGATTTTCGGATAGTGGGCAGAATGCCAGTAAGTAGTACTTGAGTATTACGCCTAAGCGCTTCTTGTTCTACTTCCTCAATTTTTGCTGTTAGTTCTTCGCTAAGCTCAGTCAGGCAAGAACCGTTAAACAAGATAGGTGATAGGTTAATTTCTAAGTTAAATTGAGCATATTCCGTAGTTACGTACGGGCGGTTCATCCTTTGTTTTACCTTTGGCCCAATAAATGCCGGACGAAACGCCTCATTGATAAAAACCATTTCTTGCTCAGCACCGATGCGTTGCACTCCTTGCTCAAATTTGTTTTCAGTGAGCATTCGCTCCAGTGCTTGAATGTCTTTGAGCAAATAAGAGGTATACCGCTGTTTGTCAGTTTCGCTGTCGATGATCTTAATACTAGTAGTGCTCATAGGTTAGATAAATAAAAAAATATTTTGTATAAAATTTCAAAGAAAGTAGAAAAAGCGGTAAATTGCGTAAATATTACATTAGTACCTTATCCTAAGAAAAATAGTCGCCCTAGTGTTTATTATAGAAGTAAATAATTATGCAACAAGTCGCTATTTCGCAAAAATCAGTTGTACTAGCTTACATTAAGCTGCTGCGACCCGAGCAATGGGTCAAGAATCTTTTCATATTTATACCACTTTTCTTTGAGGGGCATTTTTTCGATATAGAATTGCTATTCAAGCTCGGAGTAGCCTTTGTTGCCTTTAGTGCAGTATGCAGTGCTATTTACGTACTAAACGATTACCGGGACATTGAAGCTGATCAAGCGCACCCTAAAAAGCGGGAACGACCACTAGCCTCGGGAGAGGTATCTAAAGCAGTTGGTCTAGCCACAATGAGTCTACTGGCAGTAGCAGGATTGGGTGTAGGTCTACTGCTCAATATTTGGTTTTTTGTAATTTTGCTAACCTACGTTGGTATTAATGTAGGCTATTCGTTTGGGCTTAAGCACATTGGGATTTTAGATATTCTTTTAATCGCCTCTGGTTTTTTACTGCGTACTGTCAGTGGAGGTATTGTAGCGGATGTACCGGTTTCTCAGTGGCTAATTATTATGATTTTTCTTTTAGCTTTATTTTTAGCCATTGCGAAGCGACGCGATGATGTAGTGTTGGGAGTTGACTCAGGAGTATTAATTCGAAAGTCGGTTAAGAACTACAATCTTGAGTTTGTGAATGCTTGTATGACCATGATCGCCGGAATCATTGTGGTAGCTTACCTCATGTATACTATATCCGACGAAGTAGTAATACGCTTGGGCGAACACTTGGTATACACCTCAGTATTTGTTATTGCAGGACTGATGCGCTACTTACAAATTACGTTAGTAGAAAAAAATAGTGGGTCACCGACCGCTTTGTTGTACAAAGATTCTTTTATTCAAATCACACTAGCTGGCTGGATACTGAGCTTCTTCTGGCTAATCTACTTAGGTTAAACTGAATGCGTTCTGCCAAAAAAGTACCGAATTCTACCGACAGGCAAGCTGCTCAGACTAAAAACATAGCATTTTTTGATTTCGATGGCACAATTACCAATCGAGATTCCTTCATTGACTTCATCATCTTCTACCACGGTAAGTGGGTCGCTTACTTAGGTCTACTTCGCTTATTGCCTTTTTTGCTAGCGTATAAAGTAAAGCTAATTCCGAATTGGCGAGCAAAAGAGAAAGTCTTAACCTATTTCTTCGAAGGTGAACCAACCGCTACATTTCAGCAGGGTTGCGATCAGTACGCTACGGAGCGCATTCCCCCAATAACTCGGGTAGGGGCGCTACAGGCTCTACAAAAGCACCACGATCTAGGTAATGACATTTACCTTGTATCAGCTTCTCCTGAAAATTGGTTGTCAGCTTGGTGCCAGCAAAAAGGCATTAAACTGATTGCCTCGAGACTAGAAGTAATTGATGATAAACTGACCGGGAAGCTGCGGGGTAATAACTGCTATGGTGCCGAGAAAGTGGCGCGTATCCATCAAGAGATAGATTTATCTGATTATGAGGGTGTGTACGCCTACGGTGATAGCTCCGGCGATAGGGAGATGCTTAGGTTAGCAGACTATGCGTACTATCGTCCGTTCAGATAAACCAATAAGTTGAGTATAGAAATTTGGCGATTGTCAATTAATATTATATATTTCAATAACCTAACTACTGTACTAACCTTTTCAATATGAATTTCCCCAAATTCCTCAGCTTGTTCTTCTGTTTTGCTGTACTTATTGGCACCGCTATGGCTCACCCCGGGCACGGTGCTGAACATTCCGATCCTCACGGTATCTTTCACTATCTCACATCGCTGGTTCATTTAATTCCATTACTCACTATTTTGGGTATCGTTTTATTTGCTATTGTGAGAAAGCGGGCGGCATCAAAGAAACTTCTCCGAAAGTAGTCTGATTCTAGCGGCATTTGCCCAATGTTTAGTTCTTAGCTCATAATTAGAAAAGTGCAATTTTTCTCTAAATCGCATTCTGTAAGCCACAGCAAGCTTACCAATGGGTTTTTATAGCTAATTAACCTAGATTGATCGTGTAATTGAATATTAAAATTATGCGATTAATTAGCATCTATATCGGTTTATTACTATTTCACATCCAGGTCTTTGGGCAGCAGTCTAATGAAGAACCTGAATACGAACTAGTGAACCTAGGACGTAAGGTAAATAGTATTTATCACGAATCAGCCCCGGTTCTGTCTCCTGATGGCAATACCCTTTATTTTACTATCACCAACCACCCTGAGAATACCGAAGGTACTGATGGCAGTCAGGATATTTGGTTCACCGAACGCCAGGAAGACGGCAGTTGGGCACCCTCTCAGCACTTAGAAAGCCCGTTCAATCAGGAGGAATACAATCAGGTGATGAGCGTATCAGCAGATGGGCAGGAAGTGCTGGTACGGAGCGGTAACAGCAAAAAATGGGAGTTTGCTACAATACGAAAGGCAAATGGAGTATGGCAAAAGCCAGAATCACTGCGAATTAGCAACTTCGATGCTATGTGTAAAGGGAAATTCAACGGCGGCTTCCTGTCTTACGATAAAAAGGCCATGTTGCTGTACTTTAGCGAAGTAAAAGACAGCAAAATCAGCGACCTCTACGTGAGCTTTATGGAGAGTCCAGGAAAATGGTCCACCCCGAAAAAGATCGCAGCACTTAACACCAAGCGTGATGAGTTCGGTCCCTATTTAGCTCCTGATAATCGAACGTTGTATTTTGCCAGTAACCGACCGGGCGGACACGGCGGGGCCGATGTGTACCGAACCACTCGGCAGGATGATTCTTGGTTTAAGTGGTCAAAGCCCGAAAATGTGGGGGCTCCGGTAAATACCAAGGGTTTTGATGCTTTCTACGCTGTAGGGCAGGCTGACTCTCTGGTGTTCACCACCCGAGCGCATATGTCGGCCGATGGTGGTCACCTAGACATATACGGCTTAGAAAAGATCAAAAAAGTACCACCGCCCGTTCCGGTGATTCGGTTGGAGGGTATGGTGATGAACCAGAAAACCCAAGAATTTATTGAAGCAACGGTAGAAATTAGCAGCCAACAGCAAATACTTACTACCGAAACTACGAACGTAAACGAGGGAGTGTATGCTACTGAAATCCCCGAGCCAAATATCTATCGTTTATCGGTGAGTGCCGAAGGATATTTGGCAAAAACTGATAGCATCTGGATAGGAGAGGTGCAGTCAGATACCATTCTTTTTAAAGATATTTTTCTGGAACCTCTAGAAGTGGGTCTTTCAGTTCGACTGAATAATATCTTCTTCGACTACAATAAAACTACGCTTCGTTCCGAATCTTTTGAAGAGCTGGATAAGGTAGTAGAAATGCTCAAAACAAACGAAAATCTTCATATTGAGATTGGTGGGCACACCGATGATCGGGGTTCTGATGATTATAACGAACAGTTATCGCAGGGACGAGCGGAGTCTGTTCGCCAGTACCTAGTTGAAAATTGGATTGAACAGGAACGAGTAACCGCCGTAGGCTACGGCGAAAGCCAACCCGAAGTACCCAATACCGGAGAAGAAAATTGGCAAATTAACCGAAGGGTAGAGTTCACCATTCTTAAAAACTAGATTTCTACCAGAGTGGGTTTTAACTAACTTACAAGTGCGAAGAGCGAGGGGGTATTTAGCCACTCGCTCTTTTTTTTGGCTTGGTCACGCCGAATCGTTTTCCTACTTTTAGCCCATGAAGATTCTACACACGGCTGATTGGCATTTGGGAAAGCGACTGGGAGAATATTCCCGTTTGCCGGAGCAAGAATTGGTATTAGACGAAATTTGCCAGATCAGTGAGCGGGAAGAGGTAGATGTGGTGCTGATTGCAGGAGACCTGTTCGATACTTTCCACCCAGGAAATGATGCGGCAGAGCTACTGTACCGAACCGTTCATCGCCTATCGGATGGCGGCAGACGAGCCGTAGTGGCCATTGCCGGTAATCATGACTCACCCGATCGGGTGGATTCTACTGATCTGTTAGCCCGTAGCTGTGGTATCATATTTCAGGGTCGCCCCAATAATCAGGTACCGCTCTTCCGTACCGAAGGGGGCGTAGAAGTGGTTCAGTCTTCACCGGGTTTTTTAGAAATTCGTCTTTCCTGCCGGGATTATCCGCTCCGATTGCTGTCTACTCCTTACGCCAACGAACTAACGTTAAAGCGCCATTTGGGTACAAAAAAGAGTGAAGCACTACGAGAAGTCTTAAAACAGCACTGGAGTGAGTTGGGCGAACAGCATTGCAACGACCAAGGAGTAAATATATTAATGGCTCATCTATACGCCGCTGCGCCCGGTGAACCAGCTCCCGAAGAGCCGGAAGACGAAAAGCCAGTGCTTCATATTGGTGGAATTTCTGCCGTTCACCCGGATACCTTTCCCGAGCAAGTACAGTACGTGGCGTTGGGTCATCTGCACCGCCATCATACAGTAGGTAAATTTCCTTGCCCCATCGTATACAGCGGAACGCCCCTCAGCTACAGTTTCAGTGAAGCGGGACAAACCAAGTGCGTAACATTGGTAGAAGTATCGCCTGGAACCACAGCGAAAGTAACTCCTGTGGCATTGACCCAGGGCAGGCCACTCATTCGAAAACGTTTCTCTCAGATCGACGAAGCCCTTAACTGGCTAGAGGCTCACCCGAACACATTTATAGAATTAACGCTAGTAAGCGATACCTACATTGATGCCAAAACAAAGAAAGCCCTGTACACAGCGCATTCCGGCATTGTTAGTATTATTCCTGAAATTGTTCGTCCAAAAACGGAGGTAGAGGATAAACCAAAAATAAACCTTCAGGATAATTTGCCCTCGCTATTTTCTCGCTACTTTGAGCATAAGCGAGGGCAACAACCCAACACTGAACTAGTTGCTCTGCTTCAGGAGGTAATAGAAGTTGATGAAATTTAGCTAGCACAGAAACAACTACGTCTTAACCTATCTATGATTCCGGTTCATCTTACGTTTAGCGGATTATACTCCTATCAGAAAAAGCAATCTATCGACTTTGAGAAGCTGATGGCGGCTCAGCTGTTCGGTATTTTTGGTTCGGTAGGCAGTGGAAAATCCAGCATTCTGGAAGCTATTATGTTTGTGCTATTTGACCGTAGCGATCGGCTTAATAAATCGGGTGATAACCGTTACTACAACATGCTGAATCTTCAATCTACTAAACTAGAGATTGACTTTACCTTTCGGGCTAACGCTAAAAGCAATACCAAGTATCGGGCGTATTTTAGTGCTCAGCGCAAAAAGCGGGACTTCGAGAAAGTGGAGGTAAAAGATCGGGGCTTCTATGAGTGGAAAGACGATCAGTGGGTTCCACTACCCAATGGTGACGCTGCCCAGTTGCTGGGCATAACCTACGAAAATTTTATGCAGACCGTGATTATTCCGCAGGGAAAATTCCGGGAGTTTATCGATCAGCGACCGAATGTCCGCACTCAAATGCTCAAGGATTTATTCCAACTGCATCGTTTTGATTTGGGCGCAAAAACCGGCTTACTGCTACGAAAAACCGAAACGGCAATTACTGATTTGCAGGCGCGGTTACTGGAGATTGGGCAAATTTCGGAAGAAGATATTATTGAGCAGCAGCAGGTGCTGAAGACAGCCGAAGCTGAACTTTTACGAAAGCAGCAGTTAGCAATCCAGTTAGATCAGCAGTGCCAGAAATTAGATGCACTAAAAAAACTGTTGGATAAAATTGACGATACCGATACTGAGCTAAAGCAGCTAACCGCCCAGTCTGAGCACTTCAATGACAAAGAAAAACAACTGCGAGCGTATACCAAAGCGGAAACCTTTTTCAATGAGAAGTTTCGCTTACTAGAGGATACAACGGTTGAGGCTCAGCAGGCTCAGCAAGAGCTTGATACGTTGAAAGGTCGCATTGAGGTAGGGAGCAAAAAAACGGAACAACTTAACCAGGAAGTAGTCCAAAAGAAAGAAGCGTACGAGCAACGAGAGCAAATTCACCAGCAGTGCCAGGACTTACTACACTTGATCGAAATCAAAAAAGCGCAACCTCGTCGGCAACAACTGACCGACAGCCTTACTCAAATTGAACAGCAGCAAAGAGCACTGGAACGGTCAATAACTGAGCAGCAGGCTCAACTAGAAGAGTATGAAAATCAGCTATTGGCCGCTGAAGATGAGCGTAATCAGTGGTTGGTACTTAAGGAAGTAGCAAACTGGGTGCAGCGACGAGAGGAGCTCGTAGCAGAACAGCAAAGCGTTGCCAAGCAAGTGTATCAGTACGAACAACAGCTCTCCGCCTTAGCAGAGAAGTATGAAAGTATACTGACGGCTCACGGCTGGCCCGAAAGTAGTCAACCGGATACGTTGAATGATGATTTTGCTCAATTTCAAACAAACTTGCATCAGCAGCAAGATACCGCCAATAAGGAGCTGAGCGAATTACGATTACAAGAACGCTTAACCCAAGCCGCCAGCCAGCTTACTCCCGGTCAACCATGCATGTTGTGTGGTTCTACTGAGCACCCTCGGATTATCCATAGCCCATCGGTGAAAAAAGCACTGAGCGATAAGCAGGAAGAACTAGCGGAACTGAGAAGAAAAGAAACCAGTTTTCGTGAGCTTCAGCGCGATATTCAGCAGCTATCCTCTCAGGATGAAGCCGTACGAAAGATGCTAGGGCAGGAGCAAAAACGGGCGAAAGAATTGGGCGAAAAGCAAGCTAAGCACGAAGCCTTGCATCACTGGCCGGAGTTCAAAAGCCTGAGTGGGGAAGAAATCAACCGTCAGTTAGAGATTAAATATCGGGAGCAACAAAAGGCGCAGCAGTGGCAGCAGATGCGCCAACAGGGTCAGAAAAAGCTGAAAGAATTACAGCAGAAATTGGAGCATCAGCGAAGCCAACAGCAAACACTGCTACAACAGCAAACTAGCCTGCAAGCTACCGAAGAGCAGCGGCAATCTATGCTACAAGTCTACCAAATTAGCGATTTTCAGGATACTGCGGTGGATAAAATGCAGAAAACATGCCATCAAAAGCAAACTCAGCTAACTAATATTGAGCAACAATACGAGCAAGCGCAGCAAACGCTTCAGGAGTACCAAAATGCTTTAGGGTTGCTGGAAGGAAGATACGAAGCTTTGCAGGAAAACCAGCAAAAACTATCTCAAAAGGCCGAGTCATTAAACGAAGAAATTCAGGCGTTATGCACCGAAAAAGAATTTGATAATCTGGGGGAGATCAGAAAGCTTATCGACTTGGAACTTGATATTGATGCTGAGAATCAGGTAATTCTAACCTACCGCAACCGTCGCCACAATGCAGAAGTTACGCTTCATAAACTACAAGCCGAATTGCAGGGGCAGCAGTACGACCCGCAGGAACACCGGCAGCTTCAACTAAAAGCCCAGTCTCTCACCCTGGAAGTGCGGCAGCAGCAGGAGCAGTGCGCTTTGTTGCGGCAGCAGATTCGCGATTGGCAGAGCAAGCGGGCGCGAACTCAAACTATTCAGCAGGAGCTGGCTCAACAGCAATTGCGGGAAAGCAACCTAAAAGAGCTGGCAAGCTTGTTTCGCGGTAGTGGCTTTGTGAAGTACGCTTCTACTGTATTGCTGGAGAATCTGTGCTTAGCGGCTAACCAACGGTTTATGAAGCTAACACAGAATAGTCTAAGCCTGGAACTAAATGAGGAAAATGAGTTTGTGGTACGCGATTATCTTAACGATGGTAAAACCCGCCTGTTAAAAACCCTATCGGGTGGGCAGACTTTTCAGGCATCACTCTGTTTGGCGTTGGCCTTAGCCGAAAATGTAAAG
The DNA here is from genome assembly GCF_030506325.1 of Tunicatimonas pelagia. Taxonomy (NCBI): domain Bacteria; kingdom Pseudomonadati; phylum Bacteroidota; class Cytophagia; order Cytophagales; family Catalimonadaceae; genus Tunicatimonas; species Tunicatimonas pelagia. The sequence continues at coordinate 6,642,729 of NZ_CP120683.1, forward strand.
TCGCTCAACCAGGCGGAGCAAAGTTTTTTCTTCTTGGATGAAGGTTTTGGTTCGCTGGATAGGGAATCATTACGAGTGGTGTTCGACACGCTGAAATCGCTTCGTAAAGAAAACCGGATTGTGGGCATTATCTCCCACGTGGAAGATATGCAACACGAAATCGACGTGTACCTCACCATTACTCGCGACCGCCAGCACGGTAGCCAGATTCAAGCTAGCTGGGAAGCATGAGCAATGAGCAATGAGCAATGAGCAATGAGCAATTAGCAAATTTACGATGTTCAAGTTTGGAAAAACAACGCATCAAAAATAACTTCCGGTCTCCGGTCTCCGGTCTCCGGTCTCCGACAACAAGCGAGTAATCAGTCATTGAAAGAACTACTCCTGCATTATGGCTTCTTTTCGTAGCTGTATCGTTGGGTTAACAGCTAGCAGTGTTTCAATGAACTCCTCAGTGTGCTTCGGGGAAATATCCACGTACTGACCGTAGCTGTACACTACCCGTAAGCGTACTTCAGAAAAGCTGTATACATTAGGCTGGTTATAAAAACTTCGTACCCAACGAACACTGCTAATTTGAAAAATGTCAATCTCTTTCTTAGAGAATAATGACGAAATTATTAAGGAACGGTCGGTAATTTGATACCTAAGGTTAAAGTACAGAATAGATAAAGCGAGAACTGCCGTTGCCGTGGTTACGATAGCCCCAACAGCATCACTCAAAAAAAAGTACTGCGACAAAGCTAACGTTGCAATTAATAATATAATAACGATAAACGTAAACTTGCCTACGGTTGAGCGATAGGTGTTCGTAGTTGTTTGCTTCATCTTCACTACCGAATTCGTTCAATCATATAACCAAGAACTTAGGTGAAAGTTATCAATTTGGTAGCAAATATGAACCGTAAAAAAGATGAGAAGGCGTGGCTGATTAGCGCGGCTTCTAGTATAACATTGTAAGCTCTTCCGTAAAAACTGCAATTACCAGCTAACAGTGTTAGTAACAAATCAATTGTATCCGATAGGCTGACAACACGGGAAGTGCCGTATCGGACATGTCTGATAGCCAGCCTCCCGTGTTAGGAAGGTATCGGATGCGTTTGATAGTCAAATTCCCGTGTCGGTAGGGTGTCAAATTGTTCCGACGGGGCAATTCCCGCGTCGGCAGGGTATTAAACTATCTCGATAATGTAATCCCTCCAATGAAAAGCTAATAAAACTATCATCAGGCCTCGATAATTACACTATTAACTCAAGTTAGCGAGTTAGGCAATAAATTTTTATCTTTCTGCACTGACACATCCTACCCTATGAGAAAGTATCGTTCTTTTTGGTTGTTGTTACTCGGTTTTATCTCCACAGTGTCTGCTCAGGCACAAGAAACCCCCTTTAACCGAGGCATTAATCTTACTGGCTGGTTTCAGGCCGGAAGTGCCCAGCAAGTACAGTTTACCCGGTATACTAAACAAGATTTTGAGCAAATTAAAAGCTTAGGCTGTGATGTAATTCGTTTGCCAATCAATCTTCACTACATGACCAACGGAGCACCCAACTACGTAGTTGATCCGCTATTTTACAACTTTCTTGATCCGGTAGTTGACTGGGCTGAAGAGCTGGATTTACACCTGATTTTAGATAACCACACCTTCGATCCTGCGGAAAGTACCGATCCGGCAGTAGGAGAAATTTTAAAGAAAGTATGGCCCCAATTGGCGGCTCGTTACCAGAATCGGTCTGAGAAGCTGTACTACGAAGTGCTAAACGAACCTCATGGTATTGCCGGTGACGTCTGGAATGCTATTCAGGGCGAGGTAATACAAGCTATTCGAGCGGTTGATACTAAACATACTATTATTGTTGGCCCCACTAATTTTAACAGTTACAATAGCCTCAACGAGATGCCGGTGTACGAAGATGATAACCTCATCTACACTTTTCACTTCTATGATCCGTTTATCTTCACCCACCAAGGAGCAAGTTGGACGACCCCTTCAATGCAGCCTCTACAAGACGTTCCTTTTCCATATCAGGCAGGGGAAATGCCGGAGTTTCCGGCCGAGCTACGAGAAACTTGGATTGAATCGGCTTTTAATGACTACGATCAGGAAGGGTTTGTTACTCAGGTGCGCTCGTTGGTGGAGGTCGCCGCTAAATTTCAAGAGGAGCGGCAGGTTCCGGTATTTTGTGGTGAGTTTGGGGTGTATATTCCCAACAGCGACGAGCGTTCCCGGGTATTGTGGTACGAGACGGTACAACAGGCATTAGAAGAATCAGGTATCTCCTGGACAATTTGGGACTATCACGGTGGGTTTGGCTTATTTGAAGAGGGAGGTAACGGGCTGTTCGAGCATGATCTAAACACAGATCTGCTCCAAGCGCTGGGCTTTACGGTTCCAGATCAAACTGAGTACCAGCTTCGTCCCGATAGTACTGGTTTTGTTGTTTACAATGATTTTGTGGGCGAGAGAATTACTGTAAGCAGTCCTGTAGATGGACAAGTAAATTTGTACACCACCGACCAGCCCAACAACGGGCAATATTGCTTGTATTGGACTGAAGCCCAACAGTATAGTACAATCTCTTTCAATTTTGCCCCTAATAAAGATTTATCGCGGTTAGTAAATGAAGATTATACGCTCAGCTTTCTGATTAGGGGTACTGATCCCTCGCTTCGGTTTGACATTCGTTGGCTGGACACAGATAATGGTGCGAATGATTTGCCTTGGCGTATGGGAACGACTGTTGGTGAAGACGTTGCTTCGTTTGATCGCTTTTGGCACGTAGTCCGTATTCCGCTCGAAAGCTTCGTTGAGCAGGGTGCCTGGGATGGTGAGTGGCACGAGCCCGAAGGCAAGTTTGATTGGTCGGCGATAGATCGCCTGGAGATTGTAGCCGAACGCCAGGATTTTGGCAGTGCTCAACTGTGGTTTGATAACATTCAGCTTACGAATGAAGACACCGTAGAGGTTCTGGACCCCACTGCCTTTGAAGAAATAATCACTACCCTGCCAAACAATAATTTTAGCGAAATTGCGGTCAGTCTGTACCCCAATCCGGCGCAATCGTATCTGCAAGTGGTTGGTAAACCAGCTCAACAGTATCACTATCAGCTTATAAATTCGGCGGGACAAATTCTTCAGCAAGATATATTTACGGAAGCAACCGAGCTGACTGTTTCTGAGCTGAATTCCGGGCTTTATGTACTTCGAATCGATAGTAGTGAAGAAAATCTTGCCGTTCGGCGGTTTATTATCCGCTAAAAAGAGCCACTCGTAGTTAATCAGTAGTCTAGGGGGACGGTTTCTTTTTTAGGGTACTTCACTTCGTAACCAAAAGTGCGTTTTTGTTGAGTCTGCGGGGGAAGGGAGAGTCGCCAAGTGACTTGTCCAGATTTTTCGTTGAGTATGCCTCCCGAAAGCTGAGTCGGTTCTACGGAAATAGTGCTTATCACCGCTAGAGGTAGCTGGTCGCGCACTGTAAGCTCAATGGATTGCGATTTCTTGTTTCTCACCAATATCTCGAAGGCTTGGCTCTCAATTTTATTAGCTCCTAAAATTCTGCGCTGGGTATAATCCTCAACTTGCGTTCGCCCTACTACAATATTTCTATCCCGCCCCAATGAAATACTGATGGTATCTTTCAGAGCGCGAGCGTCTAGTACTGAGCGACCCACGTAGGTATCTTCAAAATATAAATTCGCTTCGCCTTCCAATAAGTGATACTGATCCCAACCAACCACGTGGGCTACCAGAAACGCATCTTTATCCAGCTTGGGTACGGCAAAATACTCGTACTTGGCCTCGATATCGTATTGCTTCAGTGTGATAGATTGCTTTTCGCCATCGGAACGAATGGAGTAGGGGGTAGCCACCTCAAACGCCACAGTTGTTTGGTTTTCCACAGTAGTTGTAATCACTGGTTCAGCTTCAGCCTTTCGCGAAACACCCCGAATTTGCACTCCGGCTACCTGGCCTTGTAAATCCTGTGATGCTCCGTATCCTACGGTAACCACTTCGGTAAGTGCAGCAATATCTGGTTGCATTATCACATCAATTTCGGCTTTATTAACCCCAATTTCCCGGGTAGCGTAGCCAATGGAGGAAAAAACCAACGTGCTGGCCCCATTGGGTAAAGTTAAGCTATAATCACCTCTCAGATCGGTAACTGTACCAAAGGTGCTTTCTTTCACCAATACATTAACGCCGGGTAAAGGTTGTTTGTCATCGCTAGAGAATACAGTCCCACTGATTGTCTGACCCGGTTTTCCGTACAGGTTAGGGCGACGGTATACGGTGTTTCGGGTGTAGTTTAGTCGCCAAGTCGTTAGTGTAGGTACAGTACTACTTTGATTAGGGGTAGCGTTAGAAAAATATAGTTTTACGTCATTCCAATCAACTCCGGTACGCTGATAAACATCAGCTTTGTAATCAAGTAGTAGGGGCTGGTCAACACTTTCTACTCGTACATCGTAGGTGGGGTACCATCCCGCGTTTTCTACTAAATAGGTAATCACAAATGCTGCTTGCGTAGGTTGCTTAGCTGCTACCTTAATCTGAACCTCACTATCGGGAAAATCGGCTTGTCGGGAAATGTCGGCAATTTGCTGCTCAATGGTAGTCTTCTGCTCTTCCAACTTCTCAACTGTCTGCCTGATGTTCAATTCTTCTGATTTAATAGCCGAAAGGGCTTCATCGAAAAATATAATCGCCTGCTTTAGTTGCGTGAGCGAAACTCCTGATTCATCACTACCCAAGTATTTGTTTTCGTGTAGCAGACTTTTCTTTTCACTTAAAATAGCCAATCGGGCTTGGTATTGAGCAATTTTAACTTCTGCCGAGTCAATCAGTTGTTGCAAGCGATCACCTTCTCGGTTGCGTTGCTGTTTATCCAGAAAATTGAAGGCGTGGTTAACAGAGAGAATCGTAAAATCACCCTTGGCTCTCACCTGAATACTTTTACTATCCAGGTAAGGCGAAAGCGATTTTACGGTTACGGTAGAAGTGCCGGCTTGAAGCTCAGTAGCACCTGCGCGAGAAATATGCGCTCCTTGAAGAAATACAGTTACTTCCTTAACTAAGGTGTTCAATTCAGTAGTAGGTATTTCCTGAGCAATAGTTTGGTATCCGCCAATAAGTAGTCCGAGTAAAAGCCGTCTCATAAGATCGTTTACTCTCAGGATGCCAGTACGAGTGATATTCCATAAGATGACGCTAAAATTTTTCAGAAATACCGAATTAGCCGTCCTAATTGGCTATCAATTCTCGCTCGTAGAGCCAGCTAAAAATAATCTGATCGACCGGGCCAACTTCCGGTAGTTGAGCATGAGTAAACCACTCAATCTCCGCAATTTCTGCGGCCGCTTCTAATGTGCCTTGGTAGTCGGCAGTATAGCACGTCATCCGTACTTCTACTCCTTTCGGTTGCCCGTGTGCTTGGGCTTGAAACGTGCCTACTAACTTGAGTGATGCTGGAACTAAAGTAACGTTCAATTCTTCTTTAATCTCCCGAGTTAAGGCTTGGGCATCGCTCTCGCCGACTTCTCGCTTACCGCCCGGAATGTAAAATGTGTCTTTGTTGTGGCTACGGGCCATCAAAATCTTTTGATCTCGGAGCAATATCCAAGCGAGCTTATCAATGATGGGAGCAGGCGGGGTTAGATTATTCATGAAGGTGGAAGTTAGACCGCAATTTACAAATAATATTACGTACCTTTTATGACAATTTGCCACCTAAGTTTGACTAACTACCAAACCTAATTATCCAACTATGTCCCGACAACCTTTGCCTGGTCACACCGAAACAGAATTTGTTACCAACATCCTGGAAACCTTCATGCAAGCTCCTGAAGAAGTTAGTCAGGAACAGATGTTTACTTTGTTAAACGTATCCAAGTCAGAAGGTGATAAACCGTTTCGGAGCGATGAGCCAATTAGTACTGCCGATCTGCGAAAACTAATGCTTCGCATCTTTGATCAAAACGATGACTTTAAGTTTGATAATGCCAATGTTGGCTATCTTAACACATTGAATAACATTAGCCAGCGTAGGCGTAACAAAGCATTTTTTCGCACTATTCGTTCGGGAGCCAATGTAAAGCGAATTGTTGCCGAGGGCGATTCCTGGTTTGAACATCCAGTGGTATACGACGTAATTGACTGGCTCAGTGATCTGGGAAAAGATCAGTACGCCATTTATAGTATTGCCCGTGGGGGAGATTTTCTGACCAATATGCTTGAGGAACGAGAATATATTACTGAGCTTTCCCTAATTCGTCCTGAAGTGTTCTTGCTCAGTGCCGGCGGCATTGAGTTGGTAAACGGCCGTCGGGTAGCATTGATGGTAGACCAGCATAGCAAGTACGTAACCGAAGAGTATATGTACGCGCATCCGCTTATTCGGAACGTGCTGATAAAAGGAGACTTGAGTAGCAGGCAGCAGCAAACGCTGATTCGAGGTATGTCATTTCTCACTAAAGAATATTTCGTACTACTCGCTGTTTTGGAGCTAAGCTATAAGTATCTTATTAAGCAGTTACGGAAGAAATTCTTTGATTTAAAGATTATTACGCATGGTTATGATTACACGGTACCTTCTTTTCAGCGCGGACCGGGAGTGGTTAAAACGCTAATTAACCTAGTGGGTGGCAACGGACAACATTTTAAAGAACCCATGCTACTACGGGGAATTCGCAATGCCGAGGATCAGCGGGCAATCAGCTTTGCTATGATCCACCTGTTTAATGAGATGATGGTGAAGGTTGTGCTTGATCCGGTTTTCGGCCGAGGTGTTCACCATATCGATTGCCGAGGTTACGCTCGGGATGAAGACTGGCACGATGAGCTTCATCTACGGCCCCGTAGCCTAAAGCGGGTTGCTCAAACCTATTTGGAAGCAATTAATTCTAATAACCCTGACCAAAAGATTTTTTTCGTTCGCCAGTTAGCACAAAAGCAAGGTGATAGTACTACTTTAGTTAATAATCCTTACGCTAATCCTGATCAGTAGTAGCTTATCTGAGTGAAGTATGGTACTCAACCTATGCTTATAGGGAGCTATTGAAGATGGGTAAGCATAGTCTGGCTCGGGCTTTTATGGATTTATTTGGCTTAGCTGCTGTATAATTTGTGACGAAGTATAGTTATTTACATAAATGCATAGTAGGTTTACACCGAACGGTAGAAGTATTGTGAATAATTAAGAAAAGGGGATTGATTTATTTAGTTTCTAAATAAATTCACTTCATCATGATAAAGGGACACCCCGAAGTCGAACCACAGGCTTAGTCACCTTTACAAGTAATAACACAAAACTGGTAACGAAAAATGTAAGGATACTACTTGGGTAAGCGTAACCCAAAGTGAAAATAATGTATGGGATCAAAGAAAACTATCTATAGCCAGCCCCGGCTACTAGAGAATATTTTAGCTAAACTTCGAGAGATGGGGCTGCGAGAAAAGAAAATCACACGGCAAGATATTACGAATATGGATGAGCTGCATTTGCAAGGAGGTGCCGTATCGGAGTATCTCGCAGATAAGCTAAACATTAGTAACCGGAGCAAAATATTAGACGTAGGATGTGGTATCGGTGGCCCCTGCCGAATGCTGGCTGATAAGTTTGATTGTTCGGTAGTGGGGGTTGATTACACCCCCGAATTCATCCAAACAGCTCAGGCATTAACTAAGATGATCGGGCTAACCCAGAAGGTGTCTTTTCAGGAAGCAGATGCCCTTCAACTACCTTTTGAAGATGCTTCGTTTAGCATTGTTTGGACCCAACATATTCTAATAAACATTGCTGATAAAACTCAGTTTTTTGCTGAGGCACAACGCGTACTGAAGCCGGGGGGGAGGTTTATCTACTACGATATTTTTAGTGCCGATCGGGGCCATATCAACTTTCCTATGCCCTGGGCCGAAAAAGCCTCAGAAAGCCATTTGCAACATCACGAAGAAGTTGACCGTTATTTTGACTACTTGGCGTATCGGCGCGTGTATACCGAAGACCATACCCCATCGGCAATACTGTTTACCAAGGCCGCCGAGGAAACGTTACGTTCCGGTAAACCTACTGGGCTAGGCATAGATATAGTGTTACCAGATCCTAACAAAAGAAAGTTTTCTAATTTGCTAAATGCTCTGTTTGATAAAAAAGTAGAGGTGCACGCTGGCATTTACGTAAAAAGAGTAGAACGGCTAGATGCGGAATAATCGCTAAAGCGAACACTGGTTCGCAAAACACATTGGTTTTTGAGCCGTAATTCCTAACTTCACCGGGCATAAAATCGGTGATTATGATACCTCGCTTTCTGTTTTTCTGCATTGGCAGTTTATGTATTCTGTTCAACACTTCTTTCGCTCAGGCACCCAAAAAGCTATCAGCTAGTGAGGTTCAGCTAGCACTAAAAAAACTTAATGTACTAGGGAGCGCTTTGTACGTAGCCGCTCATCCCGATGATGAGAACCAAGTAGTGATTGGTTATATGTCGCAGGTAGAGCTGCTAAATACGGGTTATTTGTCCCTAACTCGGGGTGACGGAGGGCAAAATCTCATTGGTTCGGAAATTCGTGAGCGACTGGGTGTAGTACGGACACAGGAACTTATTCAGGCTCGTAGCGTAGACGGCAGCCAGCAATTCTTCACCCGAGCCATTGACTTTGGCTACTCCAAAACTTCTGATGAAACCCTTAAACTCTGGGAACGAGAAAAAATTCTCTCGGATGTGGTGTGGGTGATTCGGCAGTTCCGTCCCGATGTAATCATCACTCGCTTTCCTCCCGATTCACGAGCGGGGCACGGTCATCATACTACTTCCGGTATTCTGGCTGCAGAAGCTTTTGATTTAGCTGGTGACCCTGATCAATTTTCTAATCAACTGGAGTACGTAGAAGCTTGGCAACCCACCCGGTTGATGCTGAATGAAACTAGTTGGTTTACCAGTAAAATTGATTCTATTGCTACGGCTAACGATTCTGTGTTGGTAGTAGATATGGGAGTGTATCTGCCGCTACTTGGGAAATCGGTACCTGAGATTGCTTCTCTGAGCCGTAGCAAGCACGAATCACAGGGATTTGGTTCTACCGGAGTCCGGGGGCAGCGGGTAGAATACTTTCGCCACGTGAAGGGCAAAATGGCTAAAGACCATCCGTTGGATAATATTCCCACTAGTTGGTCGCGTTTAGAGGGCGGTGCGGTAGTGGGAGAGTTACTTCAACAAGCTTACCAGAATTACAACCCTGAGCAGCCGTCGGCTATTGTACCTACGCTATTACAGGCCTACGAAGCTCTGAACAAACTGCCCGAAGGGTACTGGAAGCAAGTAAAAGCGAAGGAACTCACTACCGTCATTCAGGCTTGTCTGGGCCTATACGCCGAAGTGCGGAGCGGTACCAACGCTTTAGTTCGCCGGTTTCGCGGAGCGCAAACCCGACCGGATATTGCTGAATATTCGGCTACGCCGGGAGATAGCATCACGCTTAATTTTGAAGTAATTCAGCGAAATCCTCAAGTTGAGGTACAGCTAAACAAAATTGAAGTAGCCCAGATTGGTTATGATACCTTGATTAGTAATGCGCTAGAAGACAATGCGTTAGTAGCGTTCAACAAACAAGTAAAACTGCCGGATAGTCTTCCTTACACCGAGCCGTACTGGCTTCGAGCGAAGAATGACGGTTTTACTTTTTCAGTAGATGATCAAATGTTGATTGGTCGCGATGAAACCCCGCCCGCTTTAGAAGCAGCTTTTTCGTTTACGGTAAACGGACAGGCATTAAACCTTACTAGTCCGGTTATTTACAAGAGAAACGATCCTCGCAAGGGTGAGATGTATCGGCCTTTCGTGATTATTCCTCCGGTGCTGGTAAGCCTTCCAGAAAATGTTTACGTGTTTGCTTCGGCAGAGTCACAAACGGTTACCGCCACGGTAGAAGCGGGGCACTCGAATGTTCAAGGCAATGTATCTTTGAAGGTTCCCTCGGGTTGGTCGGTAAGTCCGGCGCAGTATAATTACGCTATTGCCCTCAAAGGACAAGAGCAGGAGTTCACCTTTACCGTGACGCCACCCACCGGAGCGAGTACCGGAAAGGTTCAGGTAATGGCCGAGTACAAAGAACAATCTTACCAACAGAGTATGGTAACTATTGACTACGAGCACATTCCCACCCAAACATTGCTGCCGCTCGCCACCGCCAATTTGGTGAAACTGGACATTCGGAAAGAAGGAAATCTGGTTGGCTATGTGATGGGAGCTGGAGATGACGTACCCAAGGCTCTGAAGCAAATCGGCTACGAAGTGGCTTTGCTGGAGGAGGAAGATATTCGGATGCCCTACTTATCAAACTTTGATGCTATTATCATCGGAATTCGAGCCTACAATACGGTAAACTGGTTGCGCTACCGCAATGATCGGTTATTAGAATATGTAGAGCAGGGAGGAACTTTAATTACCCAGTACAACACCAGTTCTCGCCTCGTGATGCAAGACTTTTCTCCCTATTCCTTGCAAATGTCCCGTGACCGAGTATCCGACGAAACTGCTGAGGTACGAATTCTGGCTCCCAGCCATCCGGTGCTCAATACTCCTAACGAAATTACTGTCAATGACTTTCAGGGTTGGGTGCAGGAGCGGGGGTTGTACTTCCCCAACGAGTGGGATGAGAAATTTACCCCAATTCTTTCCATGAATGATCCGGGGGAAGAAGAAAAGAAGGGAAGTTTGTTGGTAGCCCCCTACGGCAAAGGCCACTACATTTACACTGGTATTTCTTTCTTTCGTGAACTACCCGCCGGAGTACCCGGAGCCTACCGTCTACTTACCAATCTGATATCAGTGGGTAAAGATGAGCAGATAGAACGGGGAAATGAATGAGCAGTTGTTCGTGATAAGCTCTAACTAAACCAGGTTTGTCGGTCTCCGTATATCTGTTTTTACAAATTTCAATTACTTACTAAGACAACCTGTATGAAAACGTACTGCCTACTTACTTGCTTTTTTATTCTGACGCTTACCGCTAGTAGCCAGACTTCTATCAGGGCAACGCCCCGCTGGGCGAAATTCGAGCAGAACTTTACGAGCTCTCAGACTTACGACAACCCCATTTACGATCTGAAAGATTTTCACGCCGTGTTCACTGCTCCCAGCGGACGAACCACAAAGATTAACGGTTTTTGGGATGGCGGTACTTCGTTCAAGGTACGCTTTGCGCCGGATGAGATAGGGGAGTGGCAGTACCAAACCGTCTGCTCTGATACTGCCAATACCGGACTACACGCACAGCAGGGAAGCTTCATCTGTGAGGCCAATGATAGTGATCTGGCACTCTACCAACGCGGTACGCTTATTCAACCGAAAGGAACCTATCATCTGGCGTACCATGATGGCACTCCTTTTCTCTGGATTGGTTGCACTGCCTGGAACGGAGGGTTAAAGTCTACCGAAGAAGAGTGGGATACTTACCTTGAGCATCGGGTAGATCATCACTACAATGTGATTCAGCTCGTCACTACCCAGTGGCGCGGGGGCGACCAGAACAGTGAGGGGCAAACCGCTTACGAGTATTCTGATGAGCTTCGGGTGAACCCGGAGTTTTATCAGCATATGGACGGAAAGATTGACCGAGTGAATGAATACGGGCTGATTGCTGCCCCGGTGCTACTGTGGGCTTTGCCCTCGGTAACCGGTCGGTACCTAAGCCCAGGTTACAGCTTACCACTGGAGGAGGCGGTGATACTAGCCAAGTACCAAGTAGCCCGCTACGGCGGTAATCAGGTAGTGTGGATGTTAGGGGGCGACGGTCGCTACGCCCGAGAATACGAACAGCGTTGGCTAGAGATTGGTCGCCGGGTGTTTGCCGATAATCCTCCCGGATTAGTAGCCCAGCACCCGCACGGACGGCTCTGGATTGGCGATAACCACGCTGCCGAAGACTGGCTGGATATTGTTGGCTACCAGTCGAGCCACTCCGATGGGCAAGGCACCGTAGATTGGATTAACAAAGGCGAAGTTGCTACCCGTTGGCCGCACTTACCCGCTCGCCCGGTAATTAACCTAGAACCTAATTACGAAGAGATTCGCCCGACTATTGATGCTGAAGATGTACGCAATGCTTCTTATTGGAGCTTGTTCGCTACGCCAATATCGGGTATCACCTACGGAGCCAATGCTATCTGGCCCTGGATTCGAGAGGGCGAAAGCATTCTGAACCACGGCACTCCCAAAAATCTAAGCACTTGGCGGGAGAGTATGAATCTCCCCGGTAGCTTGCAGATTGGCTACCTAGCTGAATTTCTACACCAGTACGAGTGGTGGAATCTCCGTCCCGCTAACGAACTCTTGGTAGACCAACCTGGCGACGAGCAGTACAACCACTTCATTTCGGTAGTACAATCAATTGATAAAAATACTGTAATGGCCTACATCCCGCACGCTAGTACCCTCAAACTCTACAATCCTAGCAACGCTGAGTACGAAGCTACCTGGTTCAACCCCTCCGATAATTCTACCGTTGATGCCCAGCTAAAAACATCCACCGGAATGATTGAAGCAGCTTCGCCTTCGGAAACTGATTATATTTTAGTACTACAAAAGATTGACGAATGATAGCAGATATTAACCATTACTCATTCATTATCAATCATCAATCCAACTCGTACCACTCAACATCCGCTAGGGGCTTTCGTCGACCCTGATACTCTTCGGGAGCGTAGTTAGCCGCTAAGTAATCCAGAATGATAGGTTCGCTATCTCCCAAATCCCAGAGACCTTGGGTTTCCTGCATCCATACGATTTTCTTATGCCAGCCTTCGCGGGTAAAGCGGTTTTGCAAAATTAGCGCACTAGAATGACACGCCAGGCAATGACTCTTTACAGTATTCAATCCTTCTCCGGCAGCAAGTCCGGTAGCCACATCCTTCCCATTCTGCACTTGCGCCTCCTCCAAAGGAAGTGGCTCCGTAGCGACGGGTTCTTTAGCATCTGTATTAGAGTTACAGGCAACGAGCATTATTTGTCCTATCAAGAAAAGCGTCAAACTTGGAGACCAGAAACCGGAGACCGGAAACCGGAATCGGGATATTAGAGTCGGTAGCTGCTTAATATAAATAGAAAGTACTGTCATTTTCGTGAAGAGACATTAGTATTACGCTTATTCCATTTTTCGAACTCCGGACTCCTGTCTCCATCATTTCACTTTTACCGCAATCCGGTGGCAAGCATTGTTCAAATAACCTTTAGGATTCCAGCCGGGAATGACCATTGGTTGGGCTACGCCCTGATCGTCAGTGGCTTTCGCCCATACTTCGTAATAACCCGCTATGGGAAACTCCAGTTCAGTAGACCAATGCTGCCAGGCTAGTCGATTAACAGGCTTTTGCAGCGTGCAGCTTTGCCAAGTAGCTCCAAAGTCAGTAGACACTTCCACCTGGGCTACGCTACGTTCGCCAGCCCAGGCATGACCACGTACTTCCAGCTTTCTGAATTTATCGAACATCGCCCCTGACTTAGGGTAGGTAATTAGCGACTTCACGGGCATAGACTCTATAATCTTAAAGTCTTCTTCCGATACTTCTTCACCAGGAGCTACCGGGTACTCAGGCACTCGGTAAGAATTACCGCCCATCTTGGGGCCATCGTGTATCTGGTTGCGAACATCAATTCGGTGTATCCATTTTCCCGAAGCTGAAGCAGGCCAACCACCGCAGACCAAGCGTAGCGGGTAACCATGTTCAAGTGGAATATCCTTGCTGTTCATCGCCCAGGCAATTAGCGTTTCATCCTGAATGGCTTTTTCTATTGGTACGCCTCGTGAAATTACTACTTTATTGGGGTCACCACTTAGGTGTTTATCTTTGCCATAGTAGCCAATATACACTGCATCATCTTTAATACCTACATCGGTTAGTACATCTCGCAGACGAACTCCCGTCCACTCCGCACAGTATATTGCCCCCTCCTCCCACTGGTTGCCCGAGGCCGGAGGGTAATATCCAGCTCGCCCGTTACCTCCGCATTCTAATGTGAGTTGATAGGTATGTGACTGAAATTTTTGCTTTAAGTCAGTCATATTATAAGATTTCTCCGACTTTACCGATTCTCCGCCAATAGCCAACGTCCAGGTTTTGGCATCAATATTTTGGGGAATAACTCCGTTGTTTCGGATGAAAATATTCGGAAAGGTAGTAATCTCTTCATCCAGTAGGTGAGGGGGAGCTTCTACGTTCCAGGGGCGTTCGCTACGTACAATCATCGCTTCGTCTTTACCATCCATCGGGTTATTTTCTACCGTAAAAACTAACGGAAGGTACCCCGCAGGTAAGTTAGCGGAATGAACAATGTGAGTTCCTAATGCTGCACTCATAGCAGATAACGCACTTTTTCTAAGAAATGACCGGCGGTTCCAGACTGAACCTTGAAAAACAACTGGGCGATTTTGATCGGCTTTCAACATGGTTTCTAGTTACGTAATGGTAGGCAAAAACCAAAATCGTGCTAGGAGCTTATCTAACTTAACCCTGGTGAAGGAATGAAAACTACGGTAATTGGTGTAGATTGCCCTATGAATCTTCCTGAGCATTTTATTAGTTGCGATTGGGGAACATCCAATTTTAGACTACGAGTGGTAGAGACGCACTCACTGGAGGTGCTGGCTGAACATAAAACTGATCGGGGGATAAAAGCACACTATGAAAAATATCAGTGTCAGCAGGAAGTCAGCCAGTTTCAGTTTTTTGCTCATTACCTTAAATCTCAACGGCAACAGTTACCGGAGGGGCATCGGCAGCACCGAATAGTGGTAGCGGGTATGGCTTCGTCCAATATCGGTTTGTGGGAGTTGCCCTACGCTACTCTGCCATTTTCCCAAGATGGTAAACAATTAGTACGGAAGCAAGTGGCTAAAGATGACCTAGACTTGCTGCTTATCTCCGGAGTTAGGAGCACCAACGGAATTATGCGCGGCGAAGAGGTTCAGGCCGTAGGCTTGGAAGAGCCTCTCCGACCTTATTCTGAGGGAATACTATTGCTCCCGGGGACTCACAGCAAGCATATTACTTTCGCTAATCAAGAGTTTCGGAGTTTTCGTACCTACATGACGGGCGAACTGTTTGACATAATTTCTAAACAAAGTATTCTATCCCGTTCGGTAGAGCCAGCTTCTTGGTCAGATGATCGGGCTCAAGCTTTTCAGGAAGGATTAGAGCTAGGGTTTTCGGGCCAGCTTTCGGCTAGCCTGTTTACTATCCGGGCTAACCACATTATCAGTAAACACAACCCAAAAGATAGTTATTATCAGCTCAGCGGTATGCTCATTGGCGATGAGCTAGCTTATTTGAAAGATAAATCGGAAACCATTATTTTAGCCGCGCCCGATCCGGTGTTTAGTCTTTACCAGCAGGCACTAAAGTCGATAATTGAG
The DNA here is from genome assembly GCF_030506325.1 of Tunicatimonas pelagia. Taxonomy (NCBI): domain Bacteria; kingdom Pseudomonadati; phylum Bacteroidota; class Cytophagia; order Cytophagales; family Catalimonadaceae; genus Tunicatimonas; species Tunicatimonas pelagia. The sequence goes on from NZ_CP120683.1 coordinate 6,658,139, forward strand.
CCTCAGCAGCTAGTGCTCTTAGGCGGTAAAGTACTAGAGAAAGCATTGTTAATTGGCCAAAAGAAAATACTAGCGTTACATGGCAACTGACTCATCATTTTCTTGGGAAAGGTACTACCAAGCTCCGATAGTTGGCATTGTCCGGAGTTTGCCATTAGACACTATCCGTCCGATCACGCAAGTTTATCAAGATGCCGGGCTGTTTACATTGGAAATTACCATGAACACTCCAGGAGCACCCAAAATAATTTCATTACTAAGGAAAGAGTTTCCGGGCATGAATATCGGGGCTGGAACTGTTTGTACGATGAATGACCTTACGCTTGCTCTGAATGCCGGAGCGCAATTTATCGTAACTCCAATTTTAGACGAGCGGGTGGTTAAGCACACAGTAGCCCGGCAAATACCGATTTTTCCGGGTGCCTATTCTCCCACAGAGATTCACCAGGCTTGGTCGTGGGGGGCAGCCGCAGTGAAGGTGTTTCCGGCTACCCAACTAGGCGTGCAGTTTATCAAAGACATTTTAGCTCCTCTCAATCAGATTAAGCTACTTCCCACTGGGGGTGTTTCCCAGGAAAATATTCGCTCATTCTTCGTCGCTGGGGCGGTAGGCGTAGGCATGGGAAGTTCGCTGCTGGATAAGCAGTTAATCGAAGAGAAAGATTTTGATAGCCTAAATCAGCACTTCATTAAAATAAAGGGTGAAATACAAGATTTTATCCAGTCGTAGGTCCTTCCGCCGAAGAAAGCGATTGTAATTTAACTTACTTCGCACTTAAAACGCCGCGCCTTAGCTGGCTGGGAGGCACTCCAAATCGCCGTTTGAAAGCAGTGGTAAAGTGAGATGCATACTGGTAGCCACACTGTTCGGAAACTTCAGTAATGGTTTTGTCTTTTTCTTCTAATAGCATCTCACGAGCTTGTACCATTTTTCTTTCAAGAAGATAACCAAAGACAGTGGTGCCAAATAAAGATTTGAAGCCTTTCTTGAGCGTAAACTCGTTCGTGCCTACTTGCTTGGCTAATGCGCCTAATGAATGAGGAGTGTTCACATTGGTTTCAATAATTTCTCGAACAGCGTACATCCGGTCTATATCGGCTTTTTTCAAATAATTGGACGATGCCTGATGATGAGTATTCTGATCGGCGATTATTTGCTCTAGTTGAAGCAGTAACAATTCAATGACCCGGGCCTCTACCAGCATTTTCTTCAGTGGCCCGGTTCGCTCGCAGTGCATGATTTCGTGGATAATCATTCGCATACGGGCACTAATCGGTCGGTTCCGATCAACGAGTAGGCTTGTTCGTTGCTGAGTAAGTGATTTTCGGAATTCCTCAAATGCTACATGTTCCGGTAGATATTTCTTAAAAAGACTAGGCATAACATTCACTTCAAACACTTCCATACGAGGGTTAGTAGCCCAAGTTGACCGCCCCTTAAAACCCGCTGCGTACAAAATATTATGTTCGTTCTGGCTGAAGTTATACTGCTTTTTGGTGTGCAGATCAGTAGTTTGCACCTGACCGCCGAGAGCAAAATGCATTTCTACCGATTCAAAATCACTCTCAAAGTTTATGAGCGTATTTTTTCTAGGAGCTAAATGCCCGTAGCCAATGTGCATCCCTTCAAAAAAAAGCTCTCGATAATCTCCTTGCCCAAGCCAAGGGTCGGCTCGATGAACCCGTTCGGTGATAGCTTTGGTATTATCATGAAAACCAGCCGGGTAGTGGTGCTCAATTTTATTATCAACTATATCGGTGGCGTGCAGTCGTACTTTCATCTTTTCCGTTTTGCGTAGATTTTATTCCGCGTAGAGTTACCTACCCGGATGATTTCGTCAATTTCTTTGTGGAAGATATAATTATTTAGAATAATTCTAAACAAAATAGTGAAAAAATGCGTAATAATTTTTAGGTTTTACTAAAAAAATTTTTAGCTTAATCTAAATTAGTATATTTGTAAAGGTTTTTTTGTGATTATTTAGCTGCACCCTATGGTCAGGGTAGTGATAAAAAATAGCGATAGATGAATCTGCGTAGTCAGTGCTTGGTAGTATTTAACAAGACTTCCTAAGTTTTGTGCCTCAATAGTACGAAGGTGTATTGTTGCGGAAATTTCGGAAGGCTCCGGCAACTAGTAGAATGCTTCTTCCACCACCACATAAGATCACTTAGAGTTTAAAAAATGATATGAGGAAGAAAATTAAATGGGGATTATTAGCAGTTTTTGGGGGAATAATAGCTTTTGTGCTTTTCGTATTTATTGAGGACTTGACTTATGACAAAAGCAAAACAGATACTGAAATGAAAGAGCAGAAGAAGGCATTGGTTCTAACTTGGGAAGCTGATAATCAGCGTGATTTTTGGAATAGCTACAGGAGTGATATACACCCTATCATTGATGATTTGCACCAGAAACAACAGATCAGTCAGGTGCTTCCTTTTGAACACAAGCCGTTACGTTATCAGGAGAGTGCGAAGCGTTGGACTAACTGTATTATACTGATGCTATCCGATGAAGTCTATCATTCTGAATTCTCTTTGTCTCTCATTTCCTCAATTGAAAAATCTGCCTTACGTGAAGATTTTCGCTCATTAGATGTAATGAAAATTCAGCGAGGATTAGACATGTTTTATCCGGCGAAAAATGGAATTGAAAGAGAGCCTAAACTCAATCAAACCATAGAGTATCTTTTCTCCAAACCTGAAGCAAGAGAGCAGTACTACGAAGACCAATACCGCTTTTCCGGTCCGGCTATGCAGGACTTACACCATCGGGATAAAGCGGGCAGATTTATTGGTTTTGAGTTGGAAGAACGGATATTCGCATCAGCAAATGTGCCCCAGTGGGATGTAATCCACATTATTGGCTTCACCACTTGGCAAGAGATTAAAGCTGCTCCCTTTTTTTATGGAACTTGGAATAAGCACGCCGAAAGAGCTTTTGGTGAGGGAATGACCTTTAAGAAAAAAGTGGCGGAGTGGAATAAAATCCGCACCAATGTGAAAAGCTCAGCCAAACAAAATTTTTCCATGACTTTAAGGAAATAGGTTAAAATGGCTTCATCGAAAAATCAAGGTAGTATGAAAAGTGACTTCCACATTACACTAAGCATACAGTCTATTAGACTATGTATACTTATAGGTCTTTTTGCATCAGTAACTGTTGTTGTCTGTAATACAATTCTCTATTCTTATGGGAATATAGCATTTTGGCCTCAATGGGCATTAAACCTAGCCTATTGGGCGGGATCGATGGTATTGGCTTTCGCCGCATTGGGATTTGTTCCCACTTACTTTGCTCTTAGACCTGCTGGACAATTTTGGGCAATCGTTACCAGCGGGTTCTTAGCCTACTTTGTTGCTCTCGGCTCCGTAGGTCACGGTTCATTCTTTCCTTATTACAGTATTTTACAAGCAATTGAAGTCAATCCAAAAGAAAAAATAATAGAAGATTTGCTCGTTCCCATTCAGACGTATAATCAATTTCTTTTCCTGGTTTGCATCCTTATTTTATTGTTAGGTTCTGTGTTTTATTCGGTTTTGATACTGGTAAAACCAACCGTTTACCCCAAGTGGATGGCATTCTGTAATCCGGCCTTGATTACATTACCAATTTATATATTAGCAAGTACCGAAGGCATATATCCACCACTAAAAATAGTAGCTAATGGCATTGGGTTCCACTTAGGGCTTTCCAGTCACTTTCTTCTCACTTATTATTTTCTTCGTCAAAGCTCAGAACGAGGAAAAATGCGAACTGATATAAAAGTTAGTACCGACTAAAATTACAAACACACTAAAAAGCTGGGTATAATGCCAGACGACAAGTCGTCATATGCCCTTCTACTAAAATCGTCAACTCTATGGATATAAGCAGTCAGCAAAAAGTATTGGTACTTCAAGAGGACCTTAAAAAAGTGATGTGGAAGCTATCGCTCCCGGCTATAGCCGCTATGGTACTGTTTGGGCTTAATGCCTTTATGGATACCGTATATATCGGGCGATTGATGAACGAGACGGCACTAGCAGGAGTAGCCTTGGCTTATCCTCTCACTGCTATTATGATGGGACTTGGTTCTTGGGCAGGTACGGGCGCGGGTAATTTGCTCAGTATTGTTCTAGGGAAAAACGATGAGAAAACCCAACGAAAAATAATAGGAAACGCCACCTTGTTCATGCTGCTAACAACCACGGTGTTTGCCCTTCCGGCCTACCTTTTCGCCGATAGTTTGATCCAGATAATGGGCGGTTCCGGCGAAGTGTTGACTTACGGGACAGAATATCTACAAATAACCCTGTTGGCTTCACCACTTTGGGTTTACGGCCTAGGTCTCAATTTCATTGTTCGAGCCGAAGGCAAGATGAAGGAAGCGGCGATCATGATGAGCTACGGCCTCGGGGTTAACTTAGTACTGACCCCAATCTTTATATACTACCTAGATATGGGAGTGGCCGGGGCTGCCTGGGCGACTAACATTGGAATGCTGATCTACTGCCTGACGGGTTATCTTTATTTCCAGCAGGGGCGAGCCTCCTTTCGTGCCGATATCCATTCACTTTCTTATGATCAGTCTGTGTTTCAGTCCATTGCTAAAATGGGCTTTCCAGGATTTATTCTTACGGTTATGAGTTTGGTACAGGCGGTGGTAGTTTTTAATGCTATCACCGGGATAGGAACTGAAGACGATCTAGCCTTTTTTGCGGCGGCGAACCGTATCCAGCTTTTTCTTATGACTCCACTGTTTGGGTTAATGCGTGCCCTGCAACCCGTAGTGGGCATCAACTTCGGGGCAGGACAGTACGAGCGAGTGAAGCAAGCCCTGCTGTTATTTTGTAAAACTGGCTTCTGGCTCATCGCTCCTTTCTGGTTATTGCTGACGCTCTTCCCCGCCGCCAGTCTCAGTTTGGTATTGCCCGATATGGTGTTTAGCCCGGCTGATTTATTCCACTTTCGGGTGTACGCGCTCGTACTTCCTTTTTTACCTTTCGTCTTTATGTCGCTCACCTACCTACCCGCCATTGAGCAACCCAAGTACGCCAGCATTGTCGGCCTCGCCCGGCAGGTAGTTTTTTACGTGCCTGTAATGCTACTGCTACCGAAGTGGATTGGTATTGGCGGGGTATACTATGGGTCTACGGCCATTGATATTATACTAACCGGCTGGTTAGTATACATCGTTTGGCAAACATTCCGCTCATTCCGAGCGGATCAACCTGAAACTGAAAAACCTAAAGTAAAAACTGCACTTTGATTTTAGAAGTAGAAATATGGTAAACCATTGTAGCTCTCTTGTAATCTGGTTTTCTGCTTACAAGATTCTCCGAACTCTTCGTAAAACGCTCGTTGGTTTTGGCAAGGATAGGTTTCTTTTTTACCTTACTCTCTAATTACTAAGACTACATGGAAACAACACTTGCTTCTAAAACTGTTGCTGCCCCTTTGCCTCAGGCAAGTGCAGCTTCCCTGCTGCTCAATATCCCTTGGTTTATCTACGCCACCGTGTTTGCCTCTTTATGCATTGTGGTGGGCCTAATCTGGGATATTTCCTGGCACATGAGCATTGGTCGCGACGGATTACTATCCCCTCCTCATCTAGCTATGTACTTGGGGGCTATCATTGCGGGCACTTTCTCTGGCTACCAGGTACTTCAGACGACTTTCGCGGGAAAAGAAGTCCAGAAGAAGCAATCGGTGCGTTTCTGGGGCATTTTCTACAGCTCATTAGGAGCATTATTCTGTATCTGGGGAGCGTTGGCAATGCTCACCTCAGCCCCTTTTGACGATTGGTGGCACGATACCTACGGACTGGATGTAACGATTCTTTCCCCGCCCCACACCGTGCTGGCTCTCGGTATGATGACCATTCAGTTCGGGGCGATTATTTCCGTGTTGGCTCTGCAAAACCGAACGGATGCTACGGATTTGCCTGTCGACCTTCAGCAGCGACGGCAACGTAGGCTTCAAGTATTTTACATTATTGCTGCGGGATTTTTTCTGACGATGCTATTTATAATTGCCTCGGAGTTTCAGGGGCGGCATGACATGCATCGCAGTAGTTTTTATATCATTGGTGGAGGACTTTACACTTTTCTGCTCAGTGCCATCGCCCGCTCATCCCCCCTGAAGTGGGCGGCTACTGCTACCACTGCGGTATATATGACGGTACTCATGCTGATGAACTGGATACTGCCGCTATTTTCAGCTAAGCCGATGCTAGGGCCCATTCTGAATCATATCGATCACTTTCAGGCTTTTGACTTTCCACTCTTACTGATTTTTCCGGCCCTCACCATTGATGGGGTACTTAACCGTTTCCGTGGTAAAAACGATTGGCTACAAGCTTTGGTGATAGCGGTGCTATTCATTGGGGTTTTTGCGGCAGTGCAGTGGCCTTTCGGTGATTTTCTGATGTCGCCCTACGCTCGTAATGGGTTCTTCGGCACCGAGACATGGTACTTTAGTAATAACCCTGACTGGGAGTACCGTTATGCCTTCGCTCCCTGGATGGAGACGACCGGATGGAATCTGGTTGTCGGATTACTAACGGCGGTAGGAGTGTCGGTGCTGACTACCCGCTTAGGCCTGTACTGGGGCCGTTGGATGCAGCAAGTTCGTCGGTAACCTAATTAAAACGAATCAGATGAAGGTTGTAAAAATTCTTTTGACAGGTATGGGCTTTCTGCTGGCTTTGAGTACCCAAGCCCACGTAGGGAGTCCCGGAGTGGTGTTTGAGGGTAAAGCCGGGCCGTATTCGCTACTGGTGAGTATTGACCCGCCCGAGGTAATCCCCGGGACTGCTCAAGTGCAAATCATTGTCGATAACGGGATAATTGACCACATTTGGGTGAAGCCGATCTACTGGTACGCGGGCGATGAAGGCTCACCTTCGCCCGATGAAGCCCTGCCTTCCGAAGAAAATTCCCTTCAATACGAAGGAATGGTTTGGCTGATGTCTAGTGGCACGGCTAGTTTAGAAATAACTGTAGAAGGTGCTCAAGGAAAGGGAGTAGTGGTGGTACCGGTAATGGCTGCATCCACCGCTCAAAAGGAGATGGAGCCATTATTAGGATGGGTACTGGCTGGACTAGGCATACTATTGGTCGTGCTGATGGTGACGATCATTGGGGCTAGCGTCAGCGACGGAACATTGTCACCCGATCAGCCGTTTACACCCCGCCATCGTCGTCAGCGCTGGGTAGGGGCCGGAATAGCCCTGCTCGTATTGAGCTTGGTGCTATACGGGGGGAACTCTTGGTGGCAAAATTGGGCGGATCGTTATCAGCGCTACATGTACCGCCCGTTCCAGGCCACCTCAACAATTCTGGAAACGGAGGAAGGGAAAGTATTGAACTTCGCTATTGATACTACCTACCTTTCGTACCGGGGGGAAGGTAGCCGAACCAGCTACTTCATTCCCGACCACGGTAAGCTGATGCATATGTTCTTGATTCGGGAGGGAAGCTTAGATGCCTTTGCCCATTTGCACCCTCAGCGGGTAGATACGCTAAACTACCAAGTAAAACTACCACCGCTGCCGCAGGGTCGGTACTTCGTCTACGCCGACGTAGTTCGTTGGAACGGTTTTGCTGAAACCATCGCCGATACGGTAGATATCCCTGAAACTCCACTACCCGCTCGCCTCGCCTCGGTCACTGAAGCTGATCTTTACGTCGATCCCGACGATACGTATATCATCTCTAATCCGGTGGGAAACCAGAAACCACAGTTACAGGCTAATCAGATTGTAGTCTGTGGCAAACCCGGCATTGATACACCGCTGCCGGACGGTTCTACGGCTATCTGGGAGCACGAGGCCAATGAGCCACTCGTAGTTGGTAAGCTATATCCGATGACCTTTGCCATTCAAGATCCAGAAGGGAATCCAGCCCAACTAGAACCCTACATGGGTATGATGGGACACATGGTGGTATTTAAAAACGACGGCAGTGTGTACGTTCATCTACACCCGGTCGGAAACTACTCTATGGCCTCGCAGTCGGTACTGGAGAGCCGCATTGCCGAGGATCAAACCCTGCCTACCTTGCCTGACCCTGTACAGTTCACGGATAGCATCAACCAATTGGTAGCATCCATTCGGGCAATGAGTGATCCAGAGCGGGAAGGTTTTTTGATGGAAGACATGGGGCACGATACGGATGATGAAAGCGGAGCGCACGTTGGCCACTCCGTTGTCACTTTTCCCTACGTGTTCCCTGAAGCAGGCGACTACCGCATCTGGATACAGATGAAGCGGGTCGGACAGGTGCTCAACAGTGCTTTTGATGTAACGGTAAGTGAGTAGCGTATGTATTACCCCTTACATTTCCTACGTCTTAAGTACTTTTTATGCGATCACAACTTTTGGTCTATGATAAGCGCATCAACATAAGATTATATTGACTCGAGTCAGTAGGGGTGTACGACAATTTTACAAAAATAACGTTATCTCCAGGAGGCCCTGCGTCCGGCGAATTTCGGTGGATGCCACGCGCCCATCGGGGGTGCCGACCAGCGTAGGGCGGGGTATCCCGTAGCATAGAGGGAGATACCGGAACAGGTTCGTCAAGACAATATGCACTTCTGTCGTATACCCGCCAGTAGAGCAGCCTTTCAAATGTTGAACTACTTTAGTTACGCATAGGCTTTACCATCTTGAAATCATGCTTTCACATTCAAAAATTCGTGGATAGTGCTACCGAGTTAGTGCTCTACGACAAACCATCGGAGAAGCCTAATCAATTCCGCCCCCACGCTCATCGCTCTTCTCGAGCGGGCCAGAGTACGCTAAATCAGGCAAATTGTTTACTTTTGCTACCGGGAAAGAATTTAGTAATCTCTTTTTTTGTTTTCTAATATGATTCATGGCTTTCCCTTACGTTAACAAAATATTTCTATGAGTAGATACAGTGAATACCTGAAGGAGATTGAAGAGAGAAAAGATCAAAACCTCCATCCCAAGCCGATTGATGGGGCAGCATTGCTAAGCGAGATTATCGAGCAAATCAAAGATGTAGATAACGAGCACCGATCTGATTCCCTTCACTTTTTCATTTATAATGTGTTGCCTGGCACTACCCGTGCGGCTGAGGTAAAGGCCACGTTCTTGAAAGAAATTATCCTGGGTGAAGCTGCGGTAGAAGAAATTTCACCGGCATTTGCCCTCGAGCAACTATCGCACATGAAGGGCGGACCTTCCGTGGAGGTACTCCTCGACCTGGCGTTGGGCGACGATAAGGCCATTGCCGAAGAAGCCGCTGAGGTATTGAAGACCCAGGTGTTCCTCTACGAAGCCGATATGGATCGTTTGGGAAAAGCGTATGACTCGGGCAGCGAAATTGCCCGGGATATTCTCGAAAGCTACGCGAAAGCCGAGTTTTTCACTAAGCTACCGGAGATAGAAGAAGAAATTGAGCTAGTGACATTTATCGCGGGCGTAGGAGATATTTCTACCGATTTGCTTTCTCCGGGTAGTGACGCTCACTCTCGGTCAGACCGCGAGCTACACGGTCAGTGTATGTTCGAACATAATAAGGAGCAACAAAACGCACTCCGGACACTGCAAGAAAAGCATCCGAACAAGCGAGTAATGCTGATCGCCGAAAAGGGGACAATGGGGGTAGGCTCTTCCCGAATGTCGGGGGTAAATAACGTAGCCCTTTGGATTGGAAAACAAGCGAGTCCGTACGTACCCTTTATTAATATTGCTCCGGTGGTAGCGGGTACCAATGGTATCTCACCCATCTTCCTGACCACCGTGGGCGTGACCGGAGGTATCGGCCTGGACCTTAAAAATTGGGTGAAAAAACACGATGACGCGGGTAATCTCGTCGTAGACGAAGCCGGTGAACCCATTCTGGAACAAACCTACTCCGTCGATACCGGCACGGTGCTCACCATCAATACGAAGACGAAAAAACTGTACAAGGGGGATCAAGAATTGATGGACGTCTCTTCGGCATTTACGCCTCAGAAAATGGAGTTTATGCGAGCGGGAGGATCCTACGCCATCGTGTTCGGTAAAAAGCTACAGACGTTTGCCGCCCAGACGCTGGGCATGGACGTTCCGCCTGTGTTCGCCCCGTCGAAAGAAGTTTCCCACGAAGGGCAGGGGCTTACAGCGGTAGAGAAAATCTTCAATAAAAACGCCGTGGGCACTTCAGGAGCCACGCTACACGCGGGTTCGTACGTACGAGCGGAAGTCAACATCGTAGGCTCCCAGGATACTACCGGCCTGATGACTTCCCAAGAACTGGAAATGATGGCGGCCACGGTGATTTCGCCCATCGTAGATGCTGGCTATCAGTCGGGGTGCCACACCGCTTCCGTATGGGATCGTAAATCGCAGGAAAATATCCCGAGGCTGATGAAGTTTATGCATGATTTCGGGCTGATTACGGCGCGTGATCCTGAGCACAAATACCACCCGCTGACCGATGTCATCCACAAGGTACTCAACGATATTACGATAGACGATTGGGCGATCGTTATAGGGGGCGACTCGCACACCAGGATGTCTAAAGGCGTGGCTTTCGGAGCCGACTCGGGAACGGTGGCCTTGGCCCTGGCAACGGGAGAGGCTTCTATGCCCATCCCCGAATCAGTGAAAGTGACGTTCGAAGGGAAAATGAAGGACTATATGGATTTTCGGGACGTCGTTCATGCTACCCAAGCGCAGATGCTTAAAAAGTTTAAGGGCGAGAATGTATTCCAAGGCCGGGTAATTGAAGTTCATATCGGGACACTACCTTCTGACCAGGCATTTACCTTTACGGATTGGACCGCGGAAATGAAGGCGAAGGCTTCTATCTGTATTTCACAAGACGATACGCTGATCGAGTCGCTGGAAATAGCCAAAGGGAGAATCCAGATCATGATTGATAAAGGGATGGACAACGAGCAACAGGTGCTGCAAGGACTCATTGATAAGGCCAACGAAAGAATAGCCCAGATCCAATCCGGCGAAAAACCGGCCCTGGCCCCGGATGCCAATGCTCACTACTACGCGGAATTTGTCGTTGACTTAGACATCATCAACGAGCCGATGATCGCCGACCCGGACGTGAATAACGAAGACGTCTCTAAACGATATACCCACGACACCATTCGGGAGCTTACTTATTATGCGGGGGAGAAAAAGGTAGACCTCGGGTTTGTGGGTTCTTGTATGGTACACAAGGGTGACATTAAGATCGTTTCTAAGATGCTTAAGAACCTGGAAGAAAAATACGGTAAGGTTGAGTTTGGAGCCCCTTTGGTCGTAACGGCCCCTACCTACAACATCATTGATGAACTCAAAGAAGAGGGCGACTGGGAAGTACTCCAGAAGTATTCTGGTTTTGAGTTTGATGATGCAGCTCCTAAAAGCACCGCGCGTACCGAATACGATAACATTCTGTATCTAGAGCGACCGGGTTGTAACCTTTGTATGGGTAATCAAGAGAAAGCCGAAAAAGGAGATACTGTGATGGCGACTTCTACCCGTTTGTTTCAAGGACGGGTTGTCAAAGACTCAGACCGCAAGAAAGGCGAATCTTTATTAGCATCTACCCCTGTCGTAGTTCTTTCGGCTATTCTGGGCCGAACCCCTACAATTGAGGAATATAGAACAGCAGTGAACGGCATTAAGCTCACGCAATTTGCCCCTCCCCTCAAGCAGTTGACTTCGGGTCCAGCACCATCACACCAGATTTCCTACTAGACTTTGAAATAGTACCTGGGCAAAAAACTGGTGGCGAAGTAAGGCTTACATACTCGAATAAGGAGGAAAATATGTTCACATGAGCGTACGGCCGTATGCCGTGGAGAACAGACATGTTTAACGGACTCAGTGAGGAAGGGGAAGAAAGGTGTCTGACATCTCTTTCGGGTAGGTGGAATCAGGCATCAGCCGAAGGTGCCTTGGTTACTGCTAAGGACTCAGTGAACGTTCTCTTTGGAAGGTGGTACCTGCCGTAACATCCAGCAGGTACCACTGTTTAGCCTACCGGTAAACGCGGCAGTAGATAGTTTACGTACGACAAAATGGTGGCTTATCTTATTTTCTGAATAGTTACTGGCCAGGAATTATCGGCTTCGTAAAGCAGTTCAGCCCCCGAAGAAGTCACGCGGAATAAGCGAGTATTAACCGTAGCGTAATCGTTGTCAGGAAACTCACCGGCAGGAAAAAAGAGCGCATCGCCCACGATAAAATCTACATTATTGATCCAAGACTGCACATTTTCACCCACGATGGTGTAATTGGTCACTTGCTCATCCGATACGCTGACCTTCTTGAGGGTTGCTCGCGCCACGGCGTAGTAGTTGTCCGGGGTAATGCTCTCGGGCAGGGGTTCCACTGTGGTTTCTACCACCATTTCGTTGTCGTTTAGCAGATAGACGTGCGAAGGTGGCCCTTCTACCAACGCCCCTAAATCCATCTCGAAGGAAGGATCGAACTCGCCGGTATTCATATCAAAACGCAGCATTTTACCAAAATTGGTTACATCCGCATTATTGCCGAAGACCATCGGAAAATGAATTCCCCGGTTTGGAGTCAAATAAACGATCCCCTGGCTGTCCATAACGCTGGAAGAGGTAGTTGACATGCGCGCATCCGTTTTATACTCCATCGTTTTGCTGTTTACATCGTATAAACCCACCATCACCATATCATCTACTTTAAATCCACTGTCGGGATCAATATTATTGACCACCAGCAGTATTCTGTCGTTATGTACCTGTACATGGCGATAGGCTGGAGAAGAGTAGCCGTTGGGTGCCGTTGTAATAGTGGTTGTTTCGGTGATCGACATGTCGGCGGGGTTCCACTCTACTACCTGACCGTTCAACACGTCAAATACAAAGGCTCGCGTTTCGGAATGAAAGGTGAACGGAGCATAAGCGGGGATGCCGATGTTGGCAAAACTAATAGTGGTACCCCGGTTCAGTGCCAACTCCGGAGATACTTCCCATTTGGTTACAGTACGGGTGTCCCAGTTAAAGGAGAACACATCGCCATTATAAGTCACGGCGTCGGACAAACTACCCAACTCGACCATATTGGCTCGGTCGGGTTCCGTTTCCGGAAACTCAGCGTAGGCTCCCATGTACATAATAAAGCCATCGGGAGAACTGGTATTAATGGCGTACAATACAGCGGAAGTAGATTCAGTGTTGAGATTGTCTCCCGCATCATCCGAATCACAAGCAGCGAAACTGACGATGGCAAATAGGGCGGCAAGCCATAAACTTTTCGTGGTAATCATGTTTATGTTGTTTGAATGATGATAAAACATTAAAATTGAATGGTGTTTTTTAGAAAAAAAGATCGTCCCGGACGCTGAGCCCCGAAGAAGTCATAGACTCGAGCATCAGCTGCGTTAAACATCTCAGTAGTAACTACCCATCGGATTTTGCCTACTTCCCGTTCGGAGGTGAGCTGTCCGCCCAGTTCGCCCCCCAACGAGCGGGCGGTGAACACATTGTCGTAGAGCGAACTACGCCCAATTCCCTGCAAAAATACAATGTGGTCGTTAATCTCTCGCCAGAAGAACACCGGATTGACCGTCCACTGCCAAGCACTTCGGGCTGACGGGCGCAGCTGTAGCTCGACATTGGTATTGTGCCCACGTTCGGGGTTGAGTTCTAAGTTGTCGGAAATAAACGCGCCATCACCCAGTACCTCATCAACCCGGGGCAACCGGGTGGCCCACTCGTAGGATAGCTTAGCCAGTAAAGTGGGGGTGAAGCGATAGCGTAAACTAGTTCCGGCTCCCCATCGGGATTTACCGTTGCTTTCAGTACGTATTCCTTCACCATCGCGAGAGGGTTCCTCTGACGCATACGCTACCTGATAATACTTAGCGAAGGTATTTATTTCTAGTCGATCGCTGCGCGAACGAACGGTGTGAGCCAACGAAGAAATCTGGGTGCGGTAGGTACTCAGTGTACCAAACGGATCAAAAGCTCCGGCAAAGCGGTCGTCTCCGGTACGATATACATAGGTTCCGAAGGTTTGGGCGAGTAAACTATGCTGCTCGTTGAATTCGTAGGTCAGGTTTACTTTGTGGAAGAGGCGATGCGTCCACAAAAACTGATGCGCTGGGCTGCCCGATTCCACTTCCCCTTGGGTATTTCGCCGATCAATCACCTCGCCGTACCAGTTATAGAAGTTTTGGGCGCTGTCCACATACTCCGTTTCGGTGTAGTTGTAGCCCAGGGCGGCAGTCACCTTCCAGGGTTGAGCCAGTTGATGTTCGTAGCGAAGCGTGGCACCCGAAGTTTTTCGGCTGAAGTTGACCTCCCCGAAAGGGATCCCCAAGATCAGGGGAGGATTACCTGGACGTTCTACTCCCAGTTGGGCGTGCTGTATTTCTTGATCGTTGGTCGAGACGTACAACTCTAAGCTAAGTAAATCTAGGTTTTTTCGTCCCTTAATTCCTGTTTCGGCAGTTATTCCGTAGCCCTGGTAGGCATCGTGAAACTTCTCTACGGGTTCTTCGGTGAGCCTTCCTTGTTCATCGGGGATACCCATAAAAATAGCGTAGTCATTACGAGCAAAGTCATAGTAAAGGCCGGTATTGGCGAAGAAGTGATTGTCTCCGTAGTAGCTCACATTGGCTTCGGCTCGTTGGGTGCCAAATGAGCCAAACTGATAGGATGCTGACCCGTGCCAGCCGGGGGGTACAGGCTTCGGAATCACGTGCACAGCTCCTCCCAGGGCATCGGCTCCCAGAGCGGTAGGTACCACTCCCTTGTAAATATCTACCCGCTCGAGCATACCCACCGGAATATTGGCCAGGCCAAAACCAAAAGCCGAAAAATCTAACGGCACATCGTAGTAAAAATAACGAATCTGGTCGTCGGTTAAGCCGTTTAGACTCAACCGGATGGATGAACCAAGCCCGCCGCTGCGCTGCACACTCACCCCTTTAGTTTGGGCAAGTACCTGCCCCAAATCGGCTGAGCGAACCACAGCTTTCTGAAGAGAGACTACTTCAATGCTGTTCGCCGATCTTTTCATTACACTCGCCTCTGACTCGCCCACCACCACTACTTCCTCCATCCCGGTCACACTGGCGGACAGTTGAGCGTTCCAAACAGCGGTCTGCCGAGCCTTTAGGGTCAACCGCCTGGTTTGTTGTTCGTAGCCTACCGACGAGGCTTCCAGTGCATAACTACCAGAGGCTACATTTGGTATCTGATACGTTCCATCGGTATTGGTAATCGCTCCCAGCGATGAATCAAGTATCCGGACAGTCGCCCCGGGTAACGCTTGTCCTTTCTTATCGGTTACCTTACCCCGAATGCTACCCACCTGCGCCATACTAGGCAAAACTATTCCCCCGCTAATCATCAGCCACGCCAGTAATTTTTTCATAATATCGTCTCAAATTCTTTTAGGCATCACGCAGGTTTAGGCTTGCACGCACTTCACCGAAAAGTTACTTGTTTGGTAGGGCGAGTAGGTAGGGGCGATGATGAAGTTGTTGATTCTTTTGATGACCAGCTCCTGGTGGGGTTTGGTCAGGTGATAAATTTGGTGGGGTTCTAAATCAAGTCGCTCACCGTGGCAGCGAACGGTCTTACGGGTAGTGGAAGTATTTTGAAGCTGTACGATACCCTGAAACTCAATTTCGCACACCTGATCCGTTACCTTTTCTGATTTTCCACTTCCCGTCAGTACCAATACGTACCCTTCTGGCTCAGTAGAGGCCGTTCGGTCATCATAGCCAAACTCATGGACAGATACCCAATACCCAGCATTGAGTAAACCGAACAAAAAGCAGGCAGCCGCTAGGTAGCGGACAACTTTTTTGTGTACCGGAAGTACTTTTGCTTGGGAATGGCCTATGGTTTGGGAAATACTGTTCCACCCACGGGTACGTTCTGCGGCGAAGGTCGATAGGGGCGAAGAGGCACTCAGGTTATCGTCGGCGAGCCACCGCTCAACGCGACGACGTTCTTCTTCGGAGCAGGTGCCCGCCGCGTACTTTTTTAGTAATTCAGGAGAAATATTCATCAGACCGTAGTATTGCTTTCTATACTACTATCCGAACGGGCGGGGCATTAGGTGAAGGTCAGTGGTGAAAAAATATCGAATTTATTTCGAACGTAAGTGTAATCGGCTCACATTGAGATATTTATATTTTCGGTTTCAGGCGATCTGATGTGGTTGTAGAAGAAGACTAGACTGCTAAGTGGTCACGGAAGATGTCCGACGTTTGAGTGCCAAAGTATTTCTCTGACGATAGCGATTAAAACGTCGGACATCTCTTTAAACAGGTGTAAAGCAACTGTCAAGGCTGGGCGCGAGTGTAATCCGGTAGTTTTTCGCGTAAAAAGGTTGTGGCCTTAGCCAGGTGATACGCCACGGCCCGTTCGGAGATCAGCAGCGACGAGGCAATCTCTTTATTGGATAACCCCTGTTCGCGACTCATTCGATACACCCGACGACATTGGCAAGGAAGCCGATCCACCAGTGTATCTACGTTATCTTTCAACTCGGCATAAGCAATCTCCTGTTCGGTGCAGTGACTGGCATCGCAGTAGTCGAGGGTGGCTTGCTGATGGTGATGCCGCTGTCGGGCTTCTTTTCTGAAGTGGTCGATCAGGCGATACTTGAAAAGTCGCAGTAGATAGTACTCTACTTTTTCCTTGGCAACCAACGTATCTCTCTTCTCCCAGGCCGATATAAAAAGCTCCTGAATGAGTTCGCGGGTAATCTCAGTATCTTTAGTTTGTGCGTAGCCAATTTCGTACATCGTATCAAAACATCGTTGGTAGATCTGCTCCAGCCCTTCGGGGGTACTGATATCCGGTTCGGAAGGTTTGGGCTTCTTTCTAAAAAGCAGAGACATACAATTTTACTGGCTAGGAAGGTATGATAAATTGCTTGCTTGTGATAAATACAATAATAAACTATATTGTTTAGAATAATTATAAATAACAGAAAAAGTTGACTAGATTGGCTGTTGGATGACTTTGAGGGGCATAAATAAATCTACGTGGTTAGTGGCCAGCAATAGCGAAAAAGGCATCTGATGTTTCGGGCTCTACCGTTAAAGGTGACGCTTCGTCGCTCCAACGTTAGGTGTCTTCCGCAATTAGTCAAATATCCTTTCCGCGTAAATCTTATTCCGTCTAGCGTTAGCACAGTCGAGAAACTCCTTAATAAGTTTACACGAGCATTATACACCATACTGACAAAGCAGTCTGACTATGAGGCGAAATATACTGTTAATCGGAATTGTTATTCTCTTTTTGGGTTGTTCAAAAAATAAAGATAATACGGAGGTTAAATCCTTACTAGCCGACCTAATGAAAAAAAGTCATACGGAACAACATTGGTTCGTTCCGACAAAAACTGCGCTTGAAGGACTGACAGTAGAGCAATCAAACTGGAGAGATAGCACAGAAAACCACTCAATTGGAGAATTGGTATCACACTTGGTTTTTTGGAATGGAATCAACTTAAGGGCTTTCAACGGAGAAGATATGACTGATTTTGAGGTTGATAATGAAACCACCTTTAGAATGTATACTGAAAATGAGTGGGTAAGCCTCGTTAACGAACTTGATAGTATCCAAACGGAATGGGAGTCAATAATTGTACAAGCCACTGATGAACAATTGGCAGAATGGAGTAAAGAAATTGCTAATATCCAAGCGCATAACGCTTATCATGCTGGACAAATCATTTATATACGGAAACGTAATGGTTGGTGGAATAAAAAATAAATCTTGGCCAAGAACGGGAAGTAAAACTATCAACTTTCCATTATCAATTTTCAGCTAACAGTATGCCTAGTTTACCCAAGTGGATTGCTAACGGTACCGAAGTGCTTTTTAGCCGCATGATGCACCCTGTGGAAGTTAGCCAGATTGATTACCTGGATGACAAACTGAAGCGCGTTCGATTCTTCGGCGATTTACGTTCAGCCAGCTATATTCCCGGTCAAGTCATTGAGTTTCGGGTAAATGAAACTGAGTTTCGGCATTATACTCCGGCTCACTACGATCAGGAACAAGGAGTCTGCGAAGTTCTCTTTTATCTCCACGATTACGGTCCCGGTAGCCAGTGGGCGGAACGGCTGCAAGTGGGTGATACTACGAAGCTGATGGGACCGGGCGGTAAGATGCAATTTCAATCTGAATACCAATACCACTTTATTTTTGGCGATGAATCTTCTTTGGGCTTATGCAGGATACTGAAGTCAGCGGCCGATGCCCAGCATCAAGAGTACCTCTGTCTACTGGAGCTAGCCCAAGCTCATTGTCACTGGCCAAGCTTGGTAGATCTTCAGGCAGATATAGTCACTAATACTAACCAAAACCCCGCTCAAGAAGCCGTTCGGGTGCTGCGCGATATGCAAGGCAAGCTGTGGAACACCTGGCAACGAGCCACTTTCTACCTCACCGGACGAGCGAAATCTATTCAGGCTGTTCGCCAAGCATTAATTAAAAGAGGAGTGGGGGCGAAACAAATCATCACCTTCCCGTACTGGGCGGATGGTAAAACCGGATTGTAATATGGAAAAGAAGAAAAAAGATGGCATCGCCCGATTGCTGGAAATTGCGGGCCGTAAAAAGTACCAACTGGCGTTATCGGGATTACTAGCCGTACTGCACGCAGCTCTGGCCTTAGTGCCCTACGTCTTGGTTTACTATATTCTTCGGGAGTTAGTGAATCCCCCGCTGGATACCGAATTAGTGCAGCGTTACCTAGGTTGGGCGATTGCTGCAGGAGTGGGAAGCTACGCACTGCTCTACGCTTCGGGGATGACTTCGCACGTGGCCGCTTTTAACATCTTGTATGAGCTTCGTCAGCAAACCGCCGCCAAACTGGGGCAGTTGCCCCTGGGGTTTATCGGTACCTACTCTTCCGGGACACTCAAAAAGATTGTGGCTGACGATATTGAACGCATCGAGAACTTCATCGCTCACCAGATTCCGGATTTTGTTAAAGGCTTTACCCTACCGGTGGTTACGATTGGCTATTTGTTTTACGTCGACTGGCGGTTAGCCGCGATTAGCTTTGTACCGCTGCTGGTGCTGGCGGTGTGGATGCCGCTGATGTTTCGCTCGGCCTACACCAAAGAGATGATGAAAAAACACCATCAGGCGCAAGAAGATATGAACAGTGGCATTGTAGAGTTCGTGCGAGCCATGCCCGTGATGAAAATATTCGCTCAAACCGCCGATAGCTTCCGGCAGTACAGCGGCTCCGTAAATGAATATGATACGATGGCCAAGCGATGGATGCGAAAGAGTTCTCCGCCTTTTGCCGTATTTATGAGTTTTATGAGCAACGCCACTTTGCCCGTACTCGTGCTGGGCACGTATCTGTACCTGCAAGATGGCATTACTTTCGCTACGCTGGTGTTGTTCTTGATCTTGGGAGTAGGCTACATCAAACCTATGTTTGCCCTAGCCAATATGGGTATGCAAATCACCCTGATTAATCGGGGAGTGCAGCGCATGGATGATATTTTACAGCACCCCGTCCAATCGGGGAGTAAGGAAGCCACTCACTTCTCAGATCATTCTATTGAATTTCGCCACGTGAGTTTTGCCTACGCCGAAGAAGTCAAGGTGCTTGATGATGTTTCCTTCACCATGCCCGCCGGTACCATCACGGCGTTGGTAGGGCCATCGGGTGCTGGGAAGTCGACCACGGCTCAACTGGTAGCCCGCTTCTGGGATGTACAGGAAGGTAAAGTTCTGATCGGAGGCATTGACATTCAAACCATTCCGGTGGCTACCCTTATGCAACAAGTTTCCTTCGTTTTTCAGGACAGCTTCATGTTTCAGGAAACGATGTACGAGAACATCCGCATGGGCTTGGATAAATCTGAAGCAGAGGTTATAGCTGCGGCAGAAGCTGCCCAATGCCATACGTTCATCAGCCAACTACCCCAGGGCTATCAGACTCGCTTTGGAGCGCAAGGAGTTCACCTGAGCGGTGGGGAACAGCAGCGCATCCAACTGGCGCGAGCCATTTTGAAAGATGCACCGATTCTGATCCTCGATGAAGCAACAGCTTTCAGCGATCCTGAAAATGAGTATCTCATTCAGCAGGCCTTCGGTCGTTTGATCCAAGATAAAACGGTCATCATCATTGCTCACCGCCTCAGCACCATCACCGATGCCGACCAGATTGTGGTATTTGACCAGGGTAGGGTAGCGGCCAAAGGAGCCTACCCGGAATTATTAACCCAAAGTAAATTGTACGCCCAAATGTGGAATGCCCACGTACGCGCCCAAGAATTTTCACTGTAGTTATGAATAACAATTAGTCATTATTCATCAATCATTATTCATTACTTCCATGATCAAAAACATCTTATACGCCTTTCGCTATGATTCTTCTGGTATCCGTCGGGCTCTGTTTTGGGAGTGGCTACACGGTTCGCTGATTGCGGCTCCGAGTGGCATCCTATTGGTTATTCTATGGGAACTCTTTCGGGATACCCCTGACCAGACGACCATTTGGACCACGCTCGCCGTTATGGGCGGACTGTTTCTCGTCCAGCTCTACGTAGCCCGAAAAGCCATGTTCAGCTCTAACCAGGCTACCTTTGAGATGAGCCGTCGCCTACGCTTGGCACTAGGCAACAAGCTCCAACGGCTCTCACTGGGCTACTACAAGAAGCGTGATCCCGGAGACTTAGCTTCGGTGGTGCTGCAAGACGTAGCCAACTTTGAAAATATCTTCGGTCACAGTGTGGCCAACATCGCCAATGCCGTATTCGGCACGCTGGTGCTTTCGCTGTTCTTGCTCTGGCTGGACTGGCGGTTAGCAGTCACCTTACTTCTGGCCATCGTTATTGCTGTACCCTTGATTCAGCTCAGCAAACGGTTGGTAGAAAAATACGGCAAACAACAGATTGTAGCCCGCAATGCCACTGGAGCCCGTTTTCTGGAATACGTGCAGGGAATTCGCCACATCAAGTCGTACGGCATGACCGGTGAGCGTTTCCACTCGCTAGAGCAGGCTCTGGCTAGTTTGCGACGAGAAAGCATTAAAACGGAAGCTATTCCCGGCCCTATCGTACTGACGGTGGGCGTCCTGTTCGAGGTGTTTTTTGTGCTGATGGTATGGCTGGCGTTATTTTTTCTGGCGGACGGTAACCTGACCCCTCCGGTACTTATTGCCTTTCTGATTGTGGGCTATCGGCTCTACGAGCCCATGAAAATTTTGATGGTAGAGTATCCAGTGCTGAGCTACATGAACGTGAGCCTAAGCCGAATGATTGAAGTATTAGAAGCCCCCGAGCAGGAGGCCGGACAAAACCGTCGTCCCACCACTTACGATATTGCTTTCGATCAGGTAAGCTTCAGCTACGTGGACGATAAGCTCGTCCTTAATGATGTTAGTTTTCAGGCACCGGCGGGTACCATGACGGCCTTAGTTGGTCCTTCCGGGTCGGGTAAAACGACGATCACCTCCTTGATCGCCCGCTTCTGGGACGCTCAACAGGGTACGATCAGTATCGGAGGTATTGACGTAAAAGATATGGCTCCCGCGACGGTCTACAGTCTCATTAGCGAAGTGTTTCAGGAAGTGTATCTTTTCAATGATAGTATTTATCATAATATCCAGGTAGGTAATCCGCAGGCCAGCGAAGCGCAGATTATTGCCGTAGCAGAAAAGGCTCAGGTACTGGAATTTGCTGAGGCGCTACCGCAAGGGTTACACACACTCGTGGGGGAAGGGGGCAGTAAGCTTTCCGGGGGGCAAAAACAACGCATCAGTATCGCTCGAGCTCTACTCAAAGATGCTCCGATTGTGTTACTGGACGAAGCCACCGCCAGTCTGGATCCGGAAAACGAGATTTATATTCAACATGCCATTGAAGAACTGGTAAAAGACAAAATGGTGATCGTGATTGCTCATAAGCTAGCTACTATTCAACTCGCCGATCAAATCATCGTACTCAACGAAGGGAAGGTCGCTGAACGAGGAAAGCACCACGAGTTACTAGCTTACCAAGGATTATACTTTCGGTTATGGAGTACTCAGCAGCGAGCCAGCGGGTGGAAAGTTGAGCGAAATCTAAAGATGGCTTGATAACTGCTTGGGTTATGAGTACGTATAAGTTAATATCTAACAACCTTAGCAACCATGAAAAACTTTAGATTACTTTTTTTAATTCTTCCTTTGCTTGCCGCCTGCGAAGAAGACGAACCCGATGTTGTATCCGAAGAATTACGTGATTGGGAAACATTGATTATTCCCAATGGGCGGGAAGCTGAAGCTATTGTAGGTAATATTGACGATACGCTCATGGTCACCACCATGATGAGTGCCTATTTTACTGCCGATGGCGGAGAGACTTGGCAGGAATCCGAAGGTTTGGGAGGGACTGTTTTCGATGTTCTGGAGCGTAACGACACTGTTTACGCTTTATGGGCCACCGGCTTAAGGGACTACGTAGGGCCACCGTTTGTCGCCAATCAAAGATACGCCGGTCTTGCTACTCAGTTCACAATGGATTACGGTATCACCTGGCAACGAACCCCTTATCAAGATCAGCACAGTATCAATAGCCCCGTAGGCATTGCTACATCTCCCAGCGGGGTTACCTATCGTATCAAAGATAATATCACTCCGTTGAACGCGGACACTACTTCTTACCGAACCAACTACTCTACTGTTGAGATGTACCATGAAGGACGCTGGCAAACGATAGACTTTCCGTTTGAGTACGTGCTGAACAATATCCACGTAGACGAGGATAATCGATTATATGTATCGGCTGATTCGTGGCAGTACGTACAGGATAATCAGATAACGGGGCCCGATGAGAACTATCCGGGGTTAGTATACATGTACAAGCATCCGCTGCCCTAACACATCGCAATAATTGTTAGTGGTTCTTCAGTGGTATATCCTCCCCGTTGAACCATTATTTTGTCAAAACAAAACTGCTCCCCCTGCGAAACGGTATTGCCTTTATACGTGGCAGTCTGTTGAACCGCGCGTGTACCGTCGATGCTTTGAAGGCGTGTTGGGTATTGGTATTCCCCCATGACGTCAACCAAATTATCAGCGGTGAGAGTTATCTTCATATTCGTCTGCTTTATACTAAAGTCGTAGGTTAAAGTACGGATCGCGAACGCGAATAACAAAATGCCGTCCCTTATTTTGTATACAAACTGTCTGTATCCGTGAAAATACGAACGACTAAGAGATTGTTGAACGTAACCAGTAGCAAAGAATCTAACTATGAATTATGAAGGAACCATTCAAAAAAGCTTACCTACAACTAACGAAGGCGCTGTCAGTGCTTCCTCATAAGTATATTGATAGGTATTGGGTTGGCCTTGTGGTTTCAATCTGGCCATTCATATTTGCCTACGGTCAGCAAAATCAGGCATCAATTAATAACATTGCCGAGCTTACGAGCGCGATTGAGCAGGTGATGAGAGAAACGCAAACTCCCGCCATTGGGGTGGCCCTGATTAATGCGGATGGAACGGGTTGGGTAGCCGGACTTGGCCAAGCAGATATTGAGAACGATGTAGCTGCCGATGAACAGACGATGTTTTGGATCGGATCGGTTTCAAAAATGTTTGTATCCCTCGCCATTATTTACACGAGGAAACGGGGCAGCAGGAGTGGATGAATCACTCTAATAAATCACATCAGGGATTAGAAATCTGTCTCACCCCAGCGTTCATCACCCAGTTTTTACCCGAAGATAGTCCGGATTTTCAACATTTCACTACCAGTATGACTAAGAACCAATCAACCGCCCTGACTAATTATTCTCCGGTCATTACCCCTACGATGATGCATATCATCCGTAGCATCATGCAAAGTGATACACCTACTTCCCTCAAAAAACTCTTTCTCTACTCCCGTATTATGGAATTATTGATGCTACAGTTTGAGCAAATGTATCATAGTAGCGATAGCCGGGGAATATCCAAGCAGAACAAGGAACGCATGCTCGAGGTGAAGAGCTTTCTGGAAGTACAATTAGAACCTACCTTTTCCATTCGTTCGCTAGCAAAGGATTTTGCTACTAACGAGTTTACCCTCAAGAAGGAGTTTAAGCAGTTGTTTGGGAAGAGTATCTTTGATTACTGGAATGAAGTACGATTCAGCTATGCCGGACAATTATTGAAAGAGGGTTATTCTATTCAGCAGCTAGCGGATAAGATGGGCTACAGTAGTCCTCAGAATTTTTCTACTGCTTTCAAGAGAAGGTTTGGGGTCATCCCCAGTGCCTATGAAAAATGACCGTTGAACCAGCAATTGGTTAAATCATGAAGTTTATTGTTTCTCGGCAACAATAGCGGAATAAAATGTTTGACGTTTCAAAATCTGTCATCAGCAGAGGCATTTCGCCGCTCAAACGTCGGACATCTTCCACAACTAGTCAGTGGGGCTTCTTCTACACACAAAATCATCTAGAATCAAATTAGACCTATTTTCGCCCCTATAAGCCTTTAAATTCACTTTCTTTGGTATACGACTTGAGGTGAAAGACAGTTTCTCTCTGGCGACACTCAACGATGCATTGTTATTAGAGCAGTAGTTAGTCAGAAGCTGAGCTAAACCTTATCATGTTGAAGGACTCTAGCTTACCATCATGCTACCCGCTCAGCGTTCTGGTAAGCATACTCGTATTGTATGTTCTACTCAACGATTAACTTGCCTTGCATGAGCGAGTAATGGCCGGGAAAGCTACAAATGTAATCGTAAGTACCTTTGGGAGGAGCTTCAAAAGTTATAGTATCTGACTCGCCACCCCCAATCAATTTGGTGTGAACAATAACCTGCTCGCTACCCTCCGGAATATATTCATTTTCCCGAGCGTCCAGTGCTTCATTGGCAAAGGTGGGAATATCCGTACCAGTCTTTAACAGCACAAAGTTGTGCCCCATTGCTTCCTTAGCCATCTGACCGTTATGATTTAATGTGAGCGTAACCGACTGCCCTTCCTTTACCCGAAGTTCGCTTTTGTCGTACTCCAACGCGTCGCCGGTGTTTAGTACCAGAGTAACTTCATCGGCTGATGAAGCATCGTTAGAACTTACCGAAGAAGTTTCGACTGCATCAGTGGTCTCTTCTTGATTGACATTACTACTGGAAGTGCCCCCGCATTGAAAAAAAAGGAAGGCAAAAGTTAAGGTTATAATTGATGTTTTCATACGGCTAAAACTCATCATAAATAAAATTTGTTCTTAGTTTTATAAGTAAAGCGACAGCAGTATCCCCGAAGGGTAGGAGGCCTGCCAACTACTCCTTCTTAGTTCTAAGTGAACTTATGGAGCCAGTAGGCAATAGTAGCGAAAAAGATGTCTGACGTTTAGAAGCTCATCATTAAAAGAGAGGTTTCGTTACCCAAATGTCAGATATCTTCCCCAATCGGTCAACTGATTTTCATAGATAGTTTCTTGGCTATTACCTTCTATTCGTAAACGCATTTCAACAGATAAAACATCGATCGGCTTAATACCGAACTTTGAGTTCACTCGGGGAGTAACCAAAATATTTTTTAAAGGCCGTACTAAAATGCTGAGGATTCTTATACCCAACTTTCGAACTAATTTCGGTAACGTTCATCATCCCTTCGGTCAGCAATGTTCTTGCCTCTTGCATCTTAATTTGATTCCAGTATCCGAAAACAGTGGTGCCAAACAGTTCTTTAAATCCCTTTTTCAGCGCAAATTCATTCGTGCCAACTTGCTGCGCGAGACTGTTGAGCGTAAAATTGGCATTGAGCTGCTGGTCTAGAATCTCCCGAGCCGCGTGTAATCGCTCCCAGTGCTGCTTGTCAATAGCACAAAACACGTTGCAGTCATGACTCGAAATCTGCTCTAGTTGCAGCATGAGTAGCTCGATAATATGCGACTCCAAAAACATGCGCTTAAAATGCCCGGTACGATCACAGTGAATAATTCCCTGGATCAACTTCATCATTTGTGGGGTGATCGGATAGTTGTGGGGTGAGATAACAGCCGATTGTTTCCTTTCCATGCTTTCCAGAAAAAGGTCAAATAAATGACCGTCAGGAAGGTACTTCTTCAGAAAAGAGGGCTGAACATTGATCTCCAGCAACTTCACGCTCTCCTGAGCAAACCACTCAATAGCTCCCTGAAATCCACAGGCATAGATTAGGTTGTGTTGGTTAGCATTAAAGCTTATGTCTCGGGAAAAGTTAGGTGAATTAGTGCGGGCCAGCCCTCCCAAAGCAAAGTGCATTTCTACCGTCTCCATATCGGTATCAAAATAGGCTGAGGTGGGCTTCGTCAAAAGAAAATCCCCGTAACCAATATGAATACCTTCAAAGAAAGTCTCCTTATAATAACCTTCCCCTAAAAACGCGCTGGTAGTATACTCTTTTTCGTAGTAAGCAACCCCCGGTGTTACGAAAGAGTCAGGATAATTAACTTCAACAAGCAGCTCTTCTAGCTCGGCACCGTATATTTTCGTTCTCATAAAATCCAGATAGTAATCGTGTAGCGTATTCAAACAAAGATGCATAGTAAATCAATGAACTTCAATACCTACGCATAGCGTATCAGACACTACTCATAGCTAAATTAACTAACATTTTCGGCAATTTTCATGCGTTTGGAGGCAAAAGCTTGACAGTACTCACTTTGTCACGAATTGTTTTTCGTTACTCCGTATTACGTAGGTTTTTATCCGTTTCGCGTAGGTAGTTTATTTTAGGCAGTACTTAGATTTGAAATTATTTAAAATAATTCTAAACTACCTACCCTCCTAAATGATAATTGCAAAGAGCTCTGTTAATTGGCTCACCCTCGACCGCATTTGGAAGGTTGCCTTTAGTTTCTTTCTTACTGCTACGTTTCACCCTTCATTTGCGGAAGCGAACCAATGCCAGGTTACATTAACTATCCTTGACGAAGACCGGAATGAAATAATAGGGGCCTATATTGAAATACCCGAAGTTAATCAGAAGGCAGTTAGTAATATCAGCGGCGAGGCTACTTTTCTGCTTAGTCAGGGTACTACCTATACCTTGTACGTTAGCTCACTAGGCTTTGAGACGGTTCAACACGCGATAAAAATACCAACTGATGGAGATTTTCAGCTACAAATTATTCTGAAAGAATCGACTACGAGTCTGGACGAGGTAGTCATCAGCGGAAAGTCACAGAGAGCAGCCGCAGAAGAGCTACCGTATAAGGCGCAGATCGTCAACTTAAGTACCTTAAGGGCTCAGCCAATTCAAGTTACTACCCTATTAAACCAACTTCCGGGGGTGCGAATACGGCAAGAGGGCGGAGCGGGGAGCGATGCGAATATTATGCTGAACGGAATCGATGGCAAAGGAGTAAAACTCTTCGTCGACGGCATTCCGGTATATCTACTGGGCGCAGGCTACGCGCTTAATACCATTTCACCCGGAATGATTGAACATATAGAAGTCTACAAAGGTACCATACCGGTAGACTATGGTTCCGATGCATTGGGCGGGGTAATTAATGTAGTTAGTAGGTACGGTAACGCCGAATATGCGGATGTAAGCTATGGTTACGGTTCTTGGAACACCCACGAAGCATCCGTTACGGTTCGAGAAAACTTTGGGAGCCAGGATAATTATTTTATTAATCTGGATGGTTTTTATAATTATTCCGATAATAACTATTGGATGGATAATGTCGATGTTGTTGTCGATGATCTATTTAATACTGAGAAGGGGCGGGCTCGTCGGTTCAATGATCGGTTTCAATCCCTACTTACCCGATTTCAGGCCGGGGTTAGAAATCAGCGCAGGGCTGATGAGTTGATGCTGATGTCCTCATTCTCACGTATTGACCGGGAGTGGCAGCATGGGCTCCGAGCCGAAGTACCTTGGGGCGAACCTGCCTCTATCCAAGACTCGTGGAATGCCGCTATCTCATGGAAAAAATACGGAAAATCAGAGCGATGGAACGCCTCCATCGTGGCGGGCTATACCTACGACCAACTCAATTTTGTTGACACCGCCCGAAGAACGTACTTCTGGGATCAAAACTTTACTTCCAAGATCAACGGCGGTGAAACGGGACTGTACTCCAACGGAACCCGCCCAGTGCTGACCACCCGGACCTTATTTAGTAGGGAAAGCTTTAGCTACTCGCTGAATAATCAGCATACACTCAATCTAACCATGCTCTTGACCAACGATGAGTTGCGTATTCAAAATGAAGTACTCCCACAAGAAGACCAAGAAGGACTATTACCTGCTCAAAAATTGCTTAAGAATTACACTGGTTTGGCGCTGGCTAGTGAGTTTTTCGGCAGTAAGCTAACCAACACCGTATCAGCCAAGCACTTTTACACCCGGTCGTCGGGAGTGACGTTTGACAACCGCATGGTAGGGCCAAGGGAAACGAACGAGTTTTCTATCTTCGGATACGGCGACGTGATTCAATATCAGATGAGTCCCCTGATAACCATGAATCTGGGGTACGAATTTACGGTAAGGCAACCGGACGATGAAGAGATTTTTGGTAACTACCTCACGGTAGCTCCCAACCCTTCTTTAAATCCTGAGCAGAGCCATAATATCAACTTCGGTACTGAATACAGCACTTACAAGAAGCGGTTTAATGCGGGAATGACATTTTTCTACCGCAACACCAGCGACCGGATTTTTCTGAACGCAGTAACCTTTGGGCTGGCCCGGTACGAAAACCTCATTGGAACGCAGGCAGTGGGCGCAGAATTTCATGCCGACTACTTGATCTTCGGAGGACTGAGAGCGGCGGTTAACGCTACGTACCAAGATATCACCTTACAAGAAACCAGCCCAGAGGGGAATATCCCCAATCGCTATCTAGGTTCTCGGGTGCCCAATACCCCTTATCTGTTTGGTAATGGACAATTATCCTACTCAAGAAAGTCAGCCTGGTTGGGCAACGGGACAATTAATGCTGGCTATGACTTTAATTATGTGCATGAGTTTTTTCTGAGCTGGGCCGAAGATGGTCGGGCAGAAACCAAGGACATTATACCTACCCAGGCATTGCACAATATTAACTTTTCCTGGATGGCTCCCAAAGACCGCTGGAGCATAGGCGTAGAATGCCGCAATTTGACCGACGCTCGAGCTTTCGACAACTTTTCAGTACAGCGACCGGGAAGAAGTTTTTATGTAAAAGCCAGAGTATTTTTTGGCACTTAGTAATTAATCAATAATCAATTTCGTATGAATTTTCTACTCAATTCAATTTCTAAAAAGATAGGAACCGTTGCCATTATTTCCGCACTGGTGTTCGTAGGCTGTGGCGATGATGATCCTGCCCCGGCTGAAGGGCTGGGAGAATATGCCATGGTCACGACCTCACTCAATGCCGATGGTCAGACCCGGGGCTTTTACCTTCAGCGCGTCTCGATCGATAATACTGAAACACTAGACAATAGTGATGCGACCGAGCTTTCGGCGGCTACATTCGCCATGATGCATTCTTTTGGCGGAAGTATTTATTTTAGTGATTATGGCAATGGGATGATGGAAAAGTGGAGCATTGATACGTCGAATAATGCTATCATGGAAGCTAATATGAATGTATCTGAATTATCCTTTCAAGGTAACACTGCTTTTAAGGATGAAAACACCGCTTTTGTGGGAGGTATCTCTACCAACATCATCATTTTTAACCCGACAACGATGCAGAAGACGGGAACAATCGACATAAGTTCTGCTCTGAATATTGGTAACACCACTGATTTTCCCCAACCCGGTGGAACCATCGCTGCTGAGCCAGTCACTGAAATACTTATTCGGGATAATCTACTTTTTGCGGCATTGATGCCACTAGCAGACATTGCTACGTTTTCTCCGGGAGAGAAAGGCTGCTCCATCGTCATTATTGATACCGACAAAATAGACGCGAACGCTCAAGGCAATGCGGACGCGGTAGTCAAGCGTATTTTTGATGAGCGGGGTTCGGCAACCGGTGCCTGGGGTTCAGGTGGTGGCTCACCCTTTATGCACTTAGATGAGCGAGGGGATATTTACGTACTGTGCCACAACTCATGGGGTGGCTTACGAGCGGCTTTTGACCGCCCGGCCTGTGCTCTTAAGGTTGCGGCCGGCACCACCGACTTTGATGAAAGCTACTACTTCGATTTGGAGTCAGCGGCCCGGGGCAACGGCAGCCCCGTCGTGAATATGGAGTACTACGGCAATGGCAAATTTCTGGGAGCAGCCCAAGACCCTTCGGCTATCGATCCTAATAATCCTGACTCTTACTTTGTTGACCCTATATTTCAGTGGTGGAGCTTTGATCTGTACAATCAGACCGCCGAGATTGTTGCCGAAGAGTACACCCGGGCGGCGGTAGCATCAGTCACTTATTTTGAAGATGGATTTGGCTACGTGCCCTTTGAAGCCAATGGGGAGCAATACGTGATGAAGGTCGATTTGAACACCTTGGAAACCAGTAAGCAGTTCAATACTGTAGGAACGCCCCATCTTTTCAGTTTACAATAGCAAAGTTATCGTCATTAGTTCATGAATACTGTCCGATATATCATTCGGTTTTTGTTGGCACTAATCTTTGTTTACGCCGGGATAGAAAAACTATTCCTGCCTTACAACCCGTCTGTTTTTAAGTCAGACGTAGAAATGACCGACCCGAAGTTCTTTGAGTTTTACGATTTTCTGATGGGCACCGGTTATCTCTACTTCGTGGGATTCTTTCAACTACTGAACGGATTGCTTCTCGTATTTCGGAGAACGTACCTTTTAGAAGCTATCATGATGATACCGCTTATGCTGTGCTTACTGATGACGCATGTGTTCATTTCCCGATACATGGGCTTCATTGTCTTTGATAGTGTAATGTTTTTGATGAATGGCTTTCTGGTTTTAAGTCATTTCAGTGAATTGAAGACGATTTTCCTTAAACCGCAGACCAAGCTCATTTAACACAACAACCTCCGCGTAAAATCATAACTAATTGTAATAATGAAACTAGAAATACATAATCTCTCTAAAACCTACTCTAATGGCGTCCAAGCGTTAAAGGGTGTTAGTCTTACCATCGGTAAAGGCATGTTTGGTCTGCTCGGTCAGAACGGAGCGGGTAAATCTACTTTGATGCGTACGATTGCTACCTTACAGGATGCCGATACGGGCATCATCCACTTTAATGGCGTTGATGTCGCCAAAGAACCTGAAAAGCTCAGAAAAACCCTTGGTTACTTACCCCAAGAGTTTGGCGTTTACCCTAACGTTACTGCGGAAGAATTGCTTTTGCATATCGCCGACATGAAAGGAATTGTCCATAAGGGAGAGCGGAAGGATACAGTAGAGGCACTGCTCCAAAAAGTCAATCTGTACGATGTTAGAAATAAAAAATTGGATGGTTACTCGGGGGGGATGAAACAACGGTTTGGCATTGCCCAGGCACTGATTGGAAACCCCGATTTAATTATTGTGGACGAACCAACGGCAGGCCTGGACCCGATGGAAAGAAACCGCTTTTACAACTTACTTTCTGAACTGGGAGAAGACGCCGTAGTCATCCTGTCTACTCACATCGTGGAAGATGTAAGTACGCTTTGCACCGATATGGCCATTATCGGCCAAGGCCGGGTAGTACTTACGGGCAAGCCTCACGAAGTAGAAGAGTCCCTTCGGGGAAAACTCTATGAAATGCCAGTGAGCAAAGATGAGCTCCCCCGTTACCAGGAAAAGTATAACGTCATCTCTCATCGCTTTTTTGCTGGAAAAATGATGATTACCGTGCTGACGGATGACGTTTTATCTAATGGGTTTGATGCTAAAGCCCCTTCTCTGGAAGATGCCTACTTTAATATTTTGGCTACGAGTAGTTGAGCGAGGAGAAGTTGCGAGTTATGAGCTACGAGCTGCATACAACTCGTAACTCAAAACTCGTAACTTCACGCTTATGAAGAATTATAAAGAACTATTGATCTGGCAAAAAGGAATGGATATCTGGAAAGAGACCTACCAGCTTAGCAAAGAACTTCCTCGTGAAGAAAAATACGGTCTGATTAGCCAAGTTCAGAGAGCCTCGGCTTCTATCCCGGCTAATATAGCTGAAGGAAGTGCGAGAGAAAGTACTAAAAACTATCATTATTTTCTTCAGATAGCTTTAGGCTCATGCTTTGAATTAGAGACATTTATTATAGGTATGGTTGAAATGCAGATGGTAGATAAAGTAAAAGCTGATGAACTTCTATCCAAAATTGATGAGGAACAAAAGATGATTATGTCATTCATGAAAAAAGTAAAATCCCCCTCGTAGCTAAAAGCACACAACTCAAAACTCACAGCTCACAGCTCATAACTCAAACCCCACCAACCTATGATCTCAAGTATTATCAAACACGAACTAAAACAACGCTTATTCACTTGGGTATCGTTAATTTTCTTTCTGATGCTAGTATTCCAGGCTATTTGGTATACCAAAGGAGCGTTTGATTACTATGCCAACGAAAATGTGCTGATGAACGCCCCGAGTATTATCTACCGTAATTACGCCGGAATGGGAATGCTCATGATCATCATCATCGCCATTGCCACCGGGGGAGTATTATACAAGGATATTCAGTACAAATCGGCTCAGTGGACCTACGCTTTACCCATCAACGATAAACATTTTTTTATCGGACGCTTTTTGGCGGCATTTCTCTATCTCATCATTATCAGTACTGGGTTGATTGTCGGTCATTTTCTTCTTCCGTATTCCGGTATTGGCGTAGCCGAGCGTTTTGGCTCTGCCCCCGTCGGCCAAATATTTCACGGATGGCTGATGTTTACTGTCCCTAACCTGTTTGTTTATGTAGCACTGGTTTTTTTCTCCATCGTTTTTTCTAGACGCATTGCCACGAGCTACTTGGCTGTTTTTGCGGTTGTCATCACCTTTCTCATTGCCCAAACGTCCTACGAAACCGGAGGAGGGAATAATCTGCTAGCGTACCTCCTAGTAGACCCGGGTGGATATGTGGCCGCTCAATATTATGCTGACCTCCAGACATCGATTGAGAAAAATACTGCCTACTTCCAACTGACCGGATATATTTTACAAAACAGACTGCTGTGGATTGGCTTAGCATTACTCCTTTCAATAGCGGCCTACTTTAAGTTCTCATTCAAGTATTTTATTCAAGCCGGAACGGATAAGTCTAAGAAAGTGAAGGAGGACAATAAAAGTATTCTTGCCAATGCTAGTATACAACTCCCGCAGGTGGTAAAGCAGTTTCGCATTCCCGATTTCTTGACAAAACTCTGGACGTTATCCAAGCTAGAGTTTCTCAATATTGTGCGTCCCACTTCTTTCAAGATCATCCTGGGAATTATCTTACTGATGGTCTTTTTGCAAAACGTAACTTGGAATGCTACTTTTTATATCGGTGAAGAATTGCCCATAAGCAGTAACATGACCTTCTTCCGCTTGCAGTGGGGAGTTTTTGTCAATATGTTGATTATGATTTGGGCGGGTGAGCTATTTTTCAAAGATAAAACGGTTAATATCTGGCAGATTACCGATTCCTTACCCGTTCCAGTTTGGGTAACCCAACTGTCTCGCTTGGTGGCAGTTATGGGGCTTTCGCTGGTATTAAGCCTGAGTTTTATTGCCGTTTCTATTTTCACGCAAATATTACTGGGTGGAATTTCCTACATCGATATGGGACGGTTTGCCGAAGACCTATTGCTCCATCGGTGGGCATTTTTAACATTTACGCTGTACACAGCTTTGGTCTTCTTCATTGCCGGTCTTACCTCCCAGCGAATAGTAACTCATATCTTGAGTGTTGGATTCTTTCTCTTTTTGATCGTTTCCTTTGATATGGGGATCATAGAAGATCTTCGCTTTGGCTATGCTTTGCCGCCCGGTATTGAAGATTTTTCTGAAACGAGCGGATACGGTATTTTTCAGCAATCGGCTAATTGGTTTTTCTTACTATGGCTCTCGCTAGCCGCCGCCTTGATAATGGCCGGGATATGGTTGTGGAAACGGGGCGCGGACAAGAAGTGGAGCAATCGTCTTTCTCTCAAAAGTGTACAGCTAAATCACGTCTCTAAAGTGGCCATGCTGATATGCTTGGGCGTATTCT
Organism: Tunicatimonas pelagia; assembly: GCF_030506325.1. Classification (NCBI taxonomy): domain Bacteria; kingdom Pseudomonadati; phylum Bacteroidota; class Cytophagia; order Cytophagales; family Catalimonadaceae; genus Tunicatimonas; species Tunicatimonas pelagia. Next base: position 6,692,185 of record NZ_CP120683.1, read on the forward strand.
TCGTGTTGATGTCATTTATTAGCAAAAACGTGTACAAAAGCGGAAACTTCACTCCTGAAGCTGAGGAAGAACGGCTGGATGCCACGTATGAGAAAAAGTATAAGTACTTAGAAGCGCGTTCTCAGCCAAAGTATGAGGCGGTAGATTTACAGCTAGACCTCTATCCATCAGAAAGAAAAGCATTGTATTCAGCCGATATAACTCTCACTAATTCTTCTGGTACAGATACCCTGTTCTTGAACTGGGAGGATTTTATTAACGTAAGCAGTCTCAAGCTAAATGATCAGGAACTGCAATTGGCGAAAGAAGATGAAGAGCAAAACCTAACGGCTTATCTCATTCCGAAGGCCGCTCGGACTGATAGTTTACTCCATCTATCGTTGGAAGCGGAGAAACAATACATTGGTTTTGTACAAAGTGATGCCCAAGCTGACTTAACCTACCAAGGGAGTTATGCGAGTGTACAGGATTTTCTTCCGGTAATTGGCTACGATAGCGAAAAAGAGCTAGTAGAAAACCGGAAGAGAGAAGAGCAGGAGTTGACAAGACTTACCTCACGTATGGCACCCACCGATGACCCAGTGGCGAAGGCGCAAGATGCCTACGCCCCCGATGCTGGGCTGGTTAGAGGAAGTATCACCATCAGTACCGAAGCCGATCAAATACCATTTACCGCGGGAAAATTAATTAAAACGGAAGTGAATGAAGGGCGCACTACTGCTTTTTACAACATTGAGAAACCGGCAGTATTCAACTGGCACCTAGGCTCTTCCGACTACGCTGTGGTGAACGGTGAGGCGAAAGGAGTAAACTATACTATTCTTCATAAACCTTTTCATACGTTCAACATCGAGTTATACCAAGATGCTATGAACCAGGGCATTGGGTTCATGCAAGCACATTTCGGGACGGAAACAGTAGCGGATAAGTTACAATTGGTGGAAATTCACCGTTGGCAAGACCCGGCTTACACCTTTGCCAATACGATTGTTTTGTCCGAAAAAGAAGGTTGGGTGGCCGATACCGAAGGGCTACAAGAAAAAGCTTACATCTACCAAACCGTCGGCAGTGGTTTAGCTAGTCTGTGGGTACAGCAACAACTTCGCGTGGCTAATGTGCAGGGAGCCGATATGTTGACCAAAGCATTACCCGAAGCAATAGGTTTGCAGTTTGTAGAGGAAACCTTTGGTGAAGAAGCCATGCAACTGCTGATAGACAAGAAAATGGATAAATACGCCAAAGACCGAAACAACGAACCCAATACGGAACCTGCCCTCTTATATGCCGACGGAGCGGAGTACTTAGAAATAAACAAGGGATCCGTAGCCTTGTATCAGCTTAGTAGCAAGGTAGGAAAAGAAACTTTTATAAAGTCCGTAACCGATTGGACACTTCGCGCAGAAGGTGAATACGCAACATTTAAGAGCATGTACGATTACTTGTACTCAAAATTAAACGAAGAAGATAAAGAGCAAGCAAAGCAGGATTTTGAGCAAGCCGTTTGATAGCAATCAGCCAAGCGCATCAGACCACCTCACAATTAGTTACAAGAGGCTTATTCGCTAACCCGACAGGGCTGATTGGGTCGGTCTTGGCAATGAATGGCTGAAGGCGTACCCGCCGCCACTGGTAAATAAGGAACGCTAAGCCGCGAGGGCTCTTCTCCACCGCTCACGATGGTCACCTTTCCGGCGTAGGGCAAGGGGCTAAAGTCCCATCCCAGGTGCAACGTAGCCACCCAGATAGGCACCAGGTCTAAGCGCAAACGAAACCCTTCGGACAGGCGGTGAGCCACCGGAGGAAAGCCAATACGCAGTTGGTACATTTGGTTGGGAACCAGAGGTTTAGAGTGCGTAAACGGATAGATCAAACGCCCCGCTTGCTCAGTAGCCGCTGTATATAGTGCTCGCTGTGAGGCGCGTAAAGCGGTTCGCATCACGTAGCTAACATCGCCGTTAGGAAATTCTTCAGAAAGAATTACCACCACATCTACATCCACGGTAGACACTTGCATGCTTACGGTAAGTTCCATTTCCCCGATTAGCTCCGCAGCGGTGGATAAGGGATCAGAACGATAAGTAAGAACGTTTTTTTCTACCCGATCCCAAGCTTGCCAGCCCGACGAAAAATCAGTACCCAGGGGAGGAAGGCGGGTTAACGGGCGCGGAGGTCGGTCGCTAAAGTCATAACCCGCTTTGCCTGATTCAGCCAATCCCTCAATGAGTTACCCATCCGCTTGCAGCTGCCAGTTCATATACTGTAAGCCTTTCGGAGGCCAGTCACTGAACTCCCGTGCGTAACTTTCTTTGAGGGTGGTTTTGTGAACATCAAACATAATGCTCACGGAATGCTCCTCTTTATCAATACCGTTGTCTTCGCCTTTCAGCCAACGGTCGAACCAACGAACGATCTCATCATTCGCCCAGGGTGTTTTTGACATGCTGTGTCTCCCGTTAGAAAGGAGCAGTCTTTTGGGAGCCTGTACCTCGCAGGTTTCATCGGCCGTTCTAAGTACCCGTATCTCCTGCACCGGCTGACTATAGAGCGACCAACCCAGTGGGGAAAGAAAGGTGGGAATCCCGCCCAGATGCGTCATTCCGGTAAAGAAGTTGGCGTTGAAGGTTTGGGGAGCAATGGCCGCCAGCGAAGGCGGACGGGTGCTGGCCACGTGCCAGGTTGCGATACCACGGGCCGAAGGGCCACCCATACCCACCTTGTCAGTACTCCATTCCTGATCGGCAATCCACTCGATGAGTTCGTAGCCATCCTGCCGAAATCGTTCATCTCCCAAATTCAGTACGCCTCCCGAGCAGCCCGTTCCTCGCCAGTCTGCCACGACCACGGCGTAACCAGCCGCCAGCAACTGCGGCGCAGGCCGAAAATATCAAGACCGTCGGGAAGGGTCCCTCACCCGGCGGCTGTAGTATGGTCGCCGACAAGCTGACGCCGTCCGACATGGAGACGTAGTGCGGAGAAATGACCTGAACGCTATCCATCTCTGGCACTGCTGGAGATTGAGGGTACACTACTGAGGTTTGTGCAGAAAGCAGAATGGCTAACAGAAATCGGTACATAAGTTGATCAATGAGTGCTGCGATTTGCGCCGTCGATTGCCCACTGCGGATGGGTGTTCTGAGGTTCAGGCTTGGCAGTAGAAGACCTGACGCTGTGTTTCGTAGTGATAGAGGTAGATACGTTTAGTACCCTGAACACTAAGTACAAAGCAACCAGTCCCGTCGCAAGCCAAAATATATCCACCGCGGCCACCCACGGGAAAGTAGACCACGCTTGCCAGAACCAGTCACCTGTTGCTACCCCGTTTACCACTGGTACTCCGAGCGATAGTAACCCACCAATGAACAGGTAGTTGCGGTTGAGCCGGGCGTAGTTGTCCCAACGAAGGCCAATCAGGGTCAGCAGCAGCCAGCTGCCGAAGAAAATACCATTAACCCAACCTACCCGACCCACTACCTCCATCGGAACGAGCTTATTGGCCAGAAAGAGGATAGCAAAGGCCGGAAACATGCTCAGGCAAATGGCGAGATAGGTTTTTGTTACCCGGTGATGAAACTGCCGCTGCTGCGTTGTGTAGCGCTGGTTATCCCGAGCGGTCTGCCAGATCAGCACCCCACTGATAATCATGAATCCGGTGATCAAAGCCAACACGAAATACATGATCTTCATCAACAGTCCGCCAAACTCGGCGAAATGGAGTTTACCAATAACACTAATTACGGCGGGCCCATAAGGGGTTTGTCCTGGCAAAAGACTATAGTCATCGAGGACAACCCCGTCCTTCATGTACATGGTGAGGCTCCCCCGGGAAGCTACGCTTTCAGGATCATCTACGTACCAAGTGATTAACGCATTCTCCTGACCGTAATTCCGGATCATGGCGCGGGTCACACTGAAATCAGGATAGGCCTGTTGCACCTGATCCATCAGGGTGCTAAGGCGCAGGTGATCGGCCGCCGGGGCCTGCTCGTCGAGCACTACATTGCCCTCGGGGCGAATTTTGTTAAATACTTGAGAAGAGTCGCCGTCGTAGAGCAGCAGCACGCTGGGCAGTAGGATGAGTGTAAGCAAGCCAAAGAACGCCCCAGTCACGGCGTACATCACCTGAAACGGAAATCCGATGACGCCCAGCACGGTGTGGGCGTTGGTCCAGATGAGCTTCCACTTGCCTTCGGTGATAAAGGCGTAAAATTTGGTGAAGAGGTTACGCCAGTGAATTAGTAATCCGGTTACTGAAGCGAATAAGAAGAACAAGGCCACGAAGCCCGATAGGTAAATGCCCACTACCGGAATCTGCCGAAAGTAATGTAGGTGATAGATCGTATCCCCCAGCGTCGTGAGGGGTTCGTTCATATCCTGCACGGCGTAGGTGCCGGGCACCACGGAGGCGGCTATGCGCTCAGTAGTACTATCGGTGTCGTGTACCGCTCCAAACACTCGCACGAAGGGATAGTGCTCGGTAGGCATCACAATGCTGGTTGCGGTGTGGTGATCTAAGCCGTAGAGGCTATCTACCTTCAGTAGTGCTTGGTCGTAGTCAACCGAGCGATCTACCTCAATCCGGGCTGACGGATTTTCCCATTGGTAGATATGGTGTCGGAACAGCGCAAAGGCACCAGCGTAAAAAATAACGAACAGCGCGAAGCTAATGACAATACCAGCCACCGTGTGCGTATGGAATAGTACGTTGTACGCTCGATTTCCTAACCCTTTTAGCTTCATTGTAAGGTTTGTTTACGTGAGAATTAGCAAAGCACTGATGCCCGTAAGCAGTGCATAAAGACTCCAGACATGGGCAACTTTTTTCATCCAAAACGCCAGCACCATTAAGCCCACCCACACCAAGAAAGATGAATAGGCCGCCGTCAGAATCACTGGGGTGTTGTTAGGGGCTACTTTGGCGGCAGCTACGTGCAGCAGCATGGTCACCACATAGCTGCCCACGATGGCGGCAGTTACCCGAGAGAAGCGGGCCCAGCCGCTGGATAAATATTTTGCTTTAGCAGGCATAGATTCGTAATGGGCGATGAATAATGATGAACAACTTATTCACAAGTTACCGAGTTATAGCATCGGGTCGGTTATTAGAAACAGCACACACAGCATACCCCAGCCGTAGAGCCAGCGCAGGTCGAGCTTCACCGTCAGAATCAGGGCCGAAAGTATCGTCGTCCCGGCCGTGAGCCAGATGGCAAAGGCGGTAAATCCGTCGTAGGTCTGATAGAAGCTAGCGAACGAGACTAATAACAACAGGGTCGCTCCGATCAGCATAACTTTTCTGTACTGTGCTATGTTCACGCGCAGGATGCTATCCACCGGAAAGTACCGGGACGGGGCGTAGAAAAGCAGACAAGAAAGAACCAGTATCGTGAGTTCCATAATATTAGCGTATCAATTGTCGTTTGCGATATTAAAAGCTCCCTGAATATCGGCTCCGGTTATTACGAAGGCTTTTTCGGCCACCCCGGTGCTCGGGTCGTAGCGATAGTAAGCCCCTTCGGAGGAAGTAGGCGCAGGTATATAGAGGGCACCATCGTGCCGAAAAACGGTTCCTCCGGCAAAAATACCAACCGCTGGGATACCCTCAATCGGGGAGACAGTTTGCGCCTCTAAGTCCAGTACGCACCAGCGGGCACTTTCGGCAGTGAACAGTATCTGGAGAACCTGCTGCTCCTGCGCATCTGAGAGATTCTGCACCCCACCGGCTCCGACGACAATATCGATAGCGGCCTGTGGGGTTTCGGCATTGACCCGGGCAATGGCTTGGCTTCCGCCGATGATATCAAAGGAGTTAGCCGTGGGCAGAAAGGTGTTCGCCGGATTTAGTACGACCGCCGGATAAAACGTGTAGGTATCATCAAAGGTATTGCTTCCGGCCGGAATTCTATTGATGGCCGCCGGAATACCCGCCCCGTCGTAATTTCCTCCGTCAGGAATATACAAATTACCTTGATCGTCCGTCAGGTTTTGCCCCATAGCGACCGTCAGGATGGTGTTGACGCCATTGCCGTCTCGTTGGGTGCTTCCTACGAAGGCATTCGTAGCCAAATTAGCTTGGTGTATTACCAGGGAAGGGAAGCTTTGTGCCCCCACGTTTCCCCGAACCGGCATAAAAACATCATCGTCTTGAAAGATAAAACGCTGGTAGCGCTGATCGGCATCGCCGGGTACGAATCCCTCACTCATATCAATGGTGTTGGTCACCGTGAAGGTAGTGGGGTTGAAGACCGTGATTTGATCAGGGGTAGCCCGGTCCTGAAAAACCCCGGTTTGAGCGTCTCGAACATCAATTCGGAAGGAATTTTCGCCCTGCGCTGTTATCGCCCCTTCTTCTATGAGCTGCCCTTCGCTGTTGACCACATACTTGGCGAAGCCTGACGAATTATCGGGCCGGACCAGAAACAGGGCGTGATCATAAACGGATGTGGGGACAAAACGAGGAAAGTCGGTACCATCCGATAGATCAAGCGTGCCAGTGGGCAGCTCTTCTACATACTTTACTAACACCGATTCGGAACTCGTCGCCCCAACGAAGACAAAGCCTGAGGTTTTGTTGGAAGAGGAGGGACCATTGTCGTCACTGTCGTCTTCCGAGCAAGCGCTTAGCAGTCCTCCGAACAGAAGGATAGTTAGGGGGATAGCGAGTCGATAAATATTTTCTTTAAATAACATGCTGTGTTGTGTATAAAAGATTAGTTATTGTTAGCAAGGTTAAACACTCCCACTAGGTCGGCTCCGGTCACATCGAAGGCTTTTTCGGCGGCACCAGTACTAGGGTCATAGCGGTAGTAAGCATTTTCAGCATTTTCACCGCCGACCACCACCGGAAGATAAAACTGCCCGTCATGCTCAAACATATCCCGTCGGGTAAACACCGTGACAGGTGGAATACCGGTAATAGGGGTAACGGTTTGGGCATTTAGGTCAAGGATGCACCAGCGGGCTGAGGCAGCCGAAAATAAAATACCCAAAATTGCCTGAGTCTGGTCGTCTGATAAATTCTGTACGCCCCCGGCGGCCGTTACAATATCAATCGCCGCTTGCGGGGTTTCGGCATTCACCCGGGCAATCGCCTGGCCATTGCCCGTCACATAGAAGTGGTTGAATGTGGGCAGAAACACGTTCTGAGGATTAAGTTCCAGCGCGGGTTCAAAGACATAGTCAGGATCGATTTCGTCACTGCCAGCAGGAATGCGATTAATTCTTCCGGGAATTCCTTCTCCCTGGTAGTTTCCTCCGTCAGGTAGGTATAAGTTGCCCGCCTCGTCGAGATTGCTCAGGTGTAAATAATTAGTGAACTGAGAAATAGTACTCGTCCCGTTTCCATCTCGTTGGGTTTCTCCCTCAAACGTATTGGTCGCCAGATTAGCCTGGTGAACAATAAAAGAAGTGAATTCAGTAGGCCAATTATCAATGGAGGCAAATAGTTCATCACCTCTGAAGTAAAACTGGGTATAGCGTTGGTTCGCGTTGTTAAGTACAAACCCTTCGGACATGTCAATGGTGCTCGTCACCGCCAAAGTGGTCGGATTAAAGACCGTAATTTGGTTAGGAGTACTTAAGTCTTGGAAAACACCAACATCAGCGTCTCGTACACTCAACCGAAAGGGGTTCGCATCGACGGTGGGTATGGTGCCCGCTTCCACGAGTTCACCCGCCTCATTAACAATGTACTTAGCAAACCCACCCGAAGGATCGGGATTTGTGACAAACAAGGCGTGGTCGTACAGAGCACGGGGGTCAAAGGAAGAAAAGTCGGTGCCGTCGGACAGATCAATCGTACCCGTTGGCAGCTCCTCTACGTACTTCACTAGCGAAGAGTTAGAAGCAGTATTACCCACGATCACAAATCCTGAGGTTCTAATGCCAGACGGATTACCATCGGTCATGCTATTGTCATCTTCTGAACAGGAAGTAAATAGCAAGCCTACGGCCAGCGTAGCGGTACTCAGTAGGTGAAAAAGTGTATGGTGCGTTTTCATTTTAGCGGTTGGGTTGTAAAGAATAGCTGACTTTGAATTGATAATTGATGCCGGGGCGGGGGATGCGGAAGTTGTCAAACACCTCTGCATTAAAGACGTTTTGTACGTTCAGTGAGCAGCGTAGTCCTTCTTCTTGCAGGCGGTAAATCACGCCGGCGTTGTGTACCCGCTGGGCTGGAATGATAAACAAAGGATTGGCCCGGTCCAGGTCGGCCACCTCATTGATGCTAAACCGGTCGATGAACAAGTAATCCCAGAAAACTTCCAGCGTATTTAGCTCTTTAAACACATCCTCGAAGGTATAGCGAACGCCGGCGTTGTAGAATAGCTGGGGGATGTTAGGTACCTGGTTACCGATCAGTTGGCCGGGGGCAGCGTTTCCGCCCGCACCTATCTCGTTGCTTTGGTAGGTGAAGTTACCCGAGAGCCGGAGGTTTTTGATGGGGCTGTAACGCACCGAAAATTCAGCACCCCGGCCCGCTACCTGCGCTTCATTGATAAAGCGCGTATTTTCCGGCCCGAAGGCATCGGGTCGGATCAAGTCTTCCTGGCTTCGCACAAAGCCGTCCAGGCGCAGAAACAGCTCTTGGTGAGTTGATAAGAACGTACTGTATTGAACCCCCAGGTTGTAATTATTACTCTTTTCCGGGCGTAGCTCGTAATTGGGTAAGATGGCTCCGAAATCACCGAATATTTCTACTTCAGTAGGAATGCGCACCGCCCGCTCAAAGCTGCTGCGTACAAACATCGTGGGGTGCAACTGGTACTTCACGGCCAACCCGTAGCCGTTCTCATTGGCCTGCACCTCCCGAAGAGGCAACCGGGTGGCCGAACGCTGCAAAATATCAATCGACTCAGCGTTGTAGTCGTAGTTTTTGTAGAACGCCACCGTAGTCAGCTTCTCTTTCAGTAGGGTAGCAGTGAACTCCGCCCCCACAATATTGCGACCCAGTCGCGAGGGAACAGTATTGGGGTCAAGAGAGGTATCACCGATACTGATGCGGGAGCCTACCGGATCATTGCCCTCTATCTCGGTGTAGCGAAAGAACTCCGAAACGGTCAGGGCAAAGTGCTCACTGAGCGTATAGTTGAGCACCAGTCGGTGCGCCGTTCCCAAATCGCGTCCCTCGCGCAGCGTAGGAATAGGAAACAACTCCGAACCGCTGGCATTGGTGGTAGTGAGCCGCTCACCCCGCCAGTTGTACCGAAACCGGCTGCTATCTCGCACTTGCGACTGGGCCACCGAAAGCACGCCGTAGTAGCGTACATCCAGGCGATCGTTGAGCAGGGCCTTGCGGTAGTCGAGGCGCTGGGCCAGGGTGTTAATGTCAAATTCAGCCTCGCCGACAGCCGTATTCGTGATAAACGCACCGTGCTGGATTTCATCATCCCGCCGTGCGTAAGAAGTCGTGAGGTCGAGCCGGTCGGCCCACGCTAAATCCCGTAGCTGAATGCTGGCCTCGGCGTACCCTGAAACGTGCCGGTCGTGAAAACGGCGAACATCAATGGTTTCCTCCGATCCCGCCACCACGCTGCCATTCGCCAGCGTATTTTCGGTGATGCTTCGGATATCACGCATTTCGTAATCGTTGTCCGAGTAGTTGAAATACGCCAGGGTAGAGATCGCTAGCTTACCCGACAGATTTTTGTGCGCGTTGAGGGTAAAGCGGTGGGTATTGAACGAGCCGATAGTGTAGGAAGTCTGCAAGTAGTCCTGGCTCTTTCGGGCCGGCACTAGGTTGATACCTCCGCCCAGGGCATCGGTACCAACCGCAATGGGCATTACGCCCTTGTACACGTCAATACGCTCCAATGCATCTACCGGAATGGTGTTGAGCTGCAACCCACCTCCGAATACGTTGATCGGAATGCCATCGAAGTAGATACGAACGGCTTGCCCGGACAGTCCGTTGAGGTTGATATTGACGTTGCTGCCCAGTCCGCCCGTCTGCCGCACCACCACTCCGGTCGACACTTTAAGCAGCTGCTCAGCTCCCAGGGCTTGATCCATCACAGGTTTGGTATCCAGCGAATTGATGGCAATGGGCTGCTCACTCACCTCCCGGGCTTCGGTTTTTCCTAATACAACTATGTTATTTAGTTCCTGTACGCTAGGGGTTAGCGTAATGGTTAGGGTGCGGTTTTGATCAAGGACCACGCTTTCAGACCAAACTGCGTATCCTACCGCGCTGGCTTTCACTACGTATTCACCCGGCGGTAACGCTTCGATCTGAAATTGCCCTTCCTGATCAGCTACGGCGTACTGCTGGCCTTCTTCCAGCGAAACGTGCGCGTAAAAAACAGGGGCACCCTCAGCATTAACTACTTGACCGCTAAGTGTGTGGGTGGACTGACTAAACGCTAAACTGGAAAGAAAAAGGAAAAGTAGCAATGGGAGCTTCATACAGTGTAGGCCGAAGTATTTTGCAAATCTCCTGATGAGTAATAATCAAAGGATTTTGAACTTACTATCCTGTTTATTTAGACTAATTATAAAAATACAAATGTCGATAAGAAGCAGGTAATAAGCAATAGATAGACTTAGTAAATTTAAATTTGGTAGTAAAAACTAAGAAAGGTAGGAGAGTGAGACGGCCATGTATACCTAGGCTTGATCTGAATTATCGGTATACTTTAGCCATTTATAATGAGTGGGGTACTACTTTAAGGGCAGGGCAGCCATTGCATTTTCTTGTTAAGAAAAATAATCAGAGGTTCAAGCAGTCGGGGCGGTATACCAGAAGCTAACTATCCTTCGGCTTGTTTATCTTCTTTGGCAGTTTTATTTCGGGTACCGTAGAAATATAGGGAGTGCTTATCGATAGTAATATTAAATACCTCTTCAATGGTCTTTTTAATAGACTCAATACGAGGGTCACAAAACTCTACGACTTCGTTGGTATCGGTTAGAATAATATGATCGTGTTGGCGGTAAAAAAATGATTTTTCGTAGTGGGCTTTATCATCCCCGAACTGATGCTTCCGAATTAGGTTACATTCCAATAAGATTTCAATGGTATTGTACACGGTTGCCCGGCTCACCCTAAAACTCTCGTTTTTCATTTTAATGTACAAGGAGTCTACATCAAAATGTTCTTTACTGTCATAAATCTGCTCCAAAATGGCAAACCTCTCCGGCGTTTTCCGTAGCCCGTTTTCTTCTAAAAAATTGGTAAAAACATTCTTTACTACGTTAAAATCGTTTTTTGCCATCATGAAAAAATACGGTTAGTAATTGCCAGAACCTACAAATTATTTTGAAGAGTTGGTAGCTTTGTCTTCAAAAAAATAAAGCCAGCCCCGCTACGGAGCTAGCTTTCTGATTTTTAGCGATAAAGTGCTAAGCACTAATACTTTGAGGTGCCCAAACCGAACACATCATACCGGAAGCTGCTTTGCCAGGATTGGCACAGTCTTCTTGCTCAAAACGGATGCAGGTGGTACAATCCCGGTCATCCGACAATTCGGCTTTCATGTTAAAGTTGTCACAGGTGTAGTGGTTTCCTACTTTCACGCCGTGAACCTTGCACATTTGGTCACTCATCAAGTTTTCGCAGTTTACACAGTTACTTCCTAATCGTATAGCCATGATTTTATTTTTTTTTGGTGATGCTACAAAGGTAGGAGAGGAACAGCATAGAATGAATATAAACAACTGGTATTCAGAAATTTGTAATTAGATTGTTTCCAAATAGAGTTGATTATCACAGCTTGCGGAGAGTCTGCGGCTATTCAACCTGATGATTTGCTGTTTAGCCGAGCTACGATGTTATGTTAGCGTGCCTGTTGCGCTCTGAATACTCGAGATTGCCTTTTTGAAGCTTCTTCTTTTTTCGCCCCCACCAAAGCAGCGTACCGGTCACGGGCAAGCTGGCAGTCACCAGACTGGCTAAGAAGGCCAGTGCTTTGCCCAGCCATCCGCCAATGGACCCTACGTGAATGTCGTAGTTCATCCGAATCACCTTATCGGCGAAGCTAGCCTGCTCGTAGCGACGGTAAATGCTCTGCGGATCAAGCTCTTCCAGGGAATGAGCGTCAAAGAAGCGGTAGTCGGCATTGTAGAATACCCCAGGTTGATTAATCACTTCTACGTAGATACTGGAAGTGTCAGTGGCCGGAAAATGAATTTCAAAGCTCTCGGCTTCCGGATTCTCCTGCTGCAAGCGAAGCAGCAAACGGTCGGCCGACGAGCGGGTGGGATTGTCCGCCACCGGGCTCACGTTGGTAGGAATGACGAAGCGCGGATTTTGATCACCACCAGCCGACTTGTACACCACGTAGTAAAACCAGCCGTAGCCCATCACCGATCCGGTAAAGGCCAGTGCGAACGCGAATAAGTAGATATAAAACCCAACCACGGAGTGCAGATCGAAGTTTTTGCGCCGCCAGCGAGTCGTGGGCTTCCACCGAAACTGTAGTCGCGCGGGAGCAGCCCGGCGGTTCTTCGGCCACCAAAGCAACAAACCACTCACCAAAATGACCAAGAACAGCAATACCGATACAAGCACCACGTGGGTACCCAGGGCAGCAGGCAGCCAGAGATACTGATGGCCATCGAGCACCCAGGCAAAAAAGCCGCTGCGGTGATCTACCGTCCGTAACACCTCAGCCCGGTACGGGTGAATAAAAACACTTCGGTGATATACCGGTTCGTACTCGTAAAAGATCACCTCAATAGGATCGTTGCTCGCCCCGTAGGCCACTCCGTGAATGTCTCGCCCCGGAAGCTCAGCTTCGGCCAAGATCTTTGCCTCCGTAGGCGTGACATTGGGTTGGTCTTGCACAGGAATAGGCATCTCCGCCGAAAGAAACCCTTCAATCTCCTCCTTAAACACCCATGCACAGCCGGTGATGGACACAATGAACACCACCAGTCCGGTAACTAAGCCGAGCCAACCGTGAATTTGGAGAACTACTTTTTTGGTTTTAGCACGCATGGGTGGAATGGTTAGTCAGAATTAACGGCCAATGGTGGCGAAGCGATACGCGGGATCATAAGCGGTAGAACCCTTTAATCGTTTTGCCTGCAATCTTTGCCCCACGCTGGGCAGTGGCATCAGCTACATTTACCTCGTAGACGTAGGCCTCGGTGGCTGTTTCTACACTGACCAGCACTTGACCATCTTCTACCAACACTGGTGAGGTGTAGCGCTTGGCGTGCAGAGGAAGCGCGGTGCCCGTATCATCCGTGACCGGAGTAATCGTTTGGCTGACCAAATCGATAATCACGAGCTGCTGATTGAAAATATCCCGACCGTAGGCAGACCAAGCGGGACCATCGTCACCAGTCAAGATACGCGCAATAGCTTTGTTGTTACCCACGTAGTCAAACCAGAATAGCTTACCGCCATCAGTAGCTGCCTCTACATTGAAGAAATAGTCAGGGTCAAATTCAGTAGCTCCGGATGGAATACGTAGAATACCCGAAGGCTTGGTAGAGGCCGGAGCGAAGCCCGCCATAGCAGCTCCGCAGGAGAAGGAGTACAGATCGCCGTTGTCGGCTTCGATCAGGCCAGTTGTCATGCCGTCTACCCCAATGTTACTGGTACGAGGGTCGGTAATGATTTTTTCGGGAGCATCCCCCACATTTGGGTAGGAAAAGATAGCGACAAAGGCAGTATCAGCTCGGGGAGTAGTAAAGTTGCCATCGACATCAAGCTTCTGGAAGGGAATGAACAATTTGTCGTCGCGCACTTGCAGAGAGGTAGGCCGAGAAAGCAGGGAGTCTGTAGTAGACTGAAATACTTCCAGTGCAATTTTTTCGGTTACCTGCACGCTAGCCGCATCCACCAGATACAACTGTTTCTTAGCAAAACCAGCGCGAGGAATCTCCATCGCTAGCAGGGTTTGTTCATCATCGGTAGCTCCGAACATTTGCAAGGGCACATCGAAGATGAAAGCCCCCTGCTCTACAATGATTCCCTCTTCGTTGGCGACATAACCCGTACACTGATTATCATCGCTATAACCAGCGGCAAACAAGGTTTTGCCCACCGGATAGTAGAAACGCCAGCCGGTTTGTTCAATGCCGGTGCCTACGGCGGATATCTCACCCATCAGAATAGAGTCACGGGCTTCATTGATAATGAATTCGGTTTCGTCACCCCCGGTGGTTTTTAACGACATAGTAATGCCTGAAGCTGTTTCGCTCGTCACCGGGCCAGGGTCACCATTGTCATTGCAGGCGAGGCTAAATAGGGCTAGGAATAGATATAATACTGATTTTTGAATGGTTTTCATAGATAAATTAGATTATGAGTTACTGAGAAAATAGCGTAGTTTGAGATAAAAGGCCCGACCGGGTTTTTGAATCAAGAAGTTGTCAAAGACAGTTTCATTGCTGAGGTTCGTAACGGTTGCTGAAAGATTGTACCGCCCCTCCCGAAAGCTAGTTTCAGCGGTCAGGTCGAAAGTAAGTTGAGTGGGAATGATATTTTTATCGCCCGGATTGCCCAGGTTTTCCCACTTCAGAAAGAATTCGTGCACGTAATTAGTAGTCCAGTGGAAAGCCAAGTGCCAATCTTCGGTTCGTTGAAACGGTTGCAATGAAACCCGGCTGTTAGCGAAGAAGTAGGGTATGTTAGGAATACGACTGCGGTAGTTAACATTGGGTAGCCCTTCGTCAAACTCGGTACGGTCGGTGATGTGCTGGTAGGTAGCGTTGAGGTTGACCATCAAAAGTTGCCCTCGTTGTAGTTGCACGCTTCCCTCTACTCCCTGAGTGCGGACATTAGCTAGATTTTCGTACACCCCAAACGGGCCTTCGGCGCGAGGGGGCTGGATAAAATCTTCCGAAAAGCGGGCAAAGACATTCCATTCTGACACCAGCTCAAATTTTCCGAAACTTTGGTCGAGCCAACCGCCTAGGTTAAGATTATAGCTTTGCTCCGGTTGCAGGTTGGGGTTCGGTAAAATGTACAGCCCACTTCCCAGAATTTCGGTAGGTTCAGGAATGCGGTACGCCCGTTCAAAGGAAGTTTTAACCCCACCAATAGCTGCTAGTTGGTACGAAAAGGAAATGCCGTAGCCTGTATTGCGAAGGGCAATGTCGGTGGTTACATCGTTGTTCTCAAAATCTTGAGTGACGATGTTGCCCCGATAAAAGTACTGCTTGGCAAACACCGATAAATTCAAGCGTTCGTTAGGGCTATCGAACTCGTAAGCCAGCCCCAGCAGGTTTTTATGAATGCTGTTAGGTGACTGAAAGGATCGGTTAAAGGTATCTACTTTGTCTTCGCCGGTGCGGCTTAGGTAGTTTTGCGAGGCGTTGAAGAGTAGGCGATGGCTATTTCGGAGAAAATACTGGGCGTTAAGCTGGCTTCGCAGGGTGTTATCGGTTAAGCGAAACAATGATCGTCGCTGGTTCAGTTCTCCTTTCGGATCGTTAACATCTTGCTCTAGCCGGTTGATTGCTTCCCCCGCCCAGTTGTAGCGAAAAGTACTGGTGTCCACAATACTTTCTTGAGTTTGTCCGGCCAGTACATAAGCCTGCAAATCGAGCTTGCCAATTCGTTTGCGGTAGGTGGTGGAAGCCAGCCAAGTCTGATTTCGAGTGTGGAACTCTCCGAACACCCGCTTGATATTGAAGTCCGGGTGCTGATAATTTTTGCGATTGGCAGCGTAGGTGATTCCTACTTTCCATTCGTCAGCCCACGACTTATCGAGCAATCCAGCTTCTAAGTTGAGCATAGCCGAAGTGTAGTGATCGTGAAAGCGACGAGTGCTGAAATTGTTATTGATAATATTACCGTTTGCATCAGTGAGCGGCACGCTCTCCATCCGGTAGTTGTTATCCGAGTGGTTGTAAAACGACAGCACTTTAACAAAATATCCCCGCTCAGGATTGACCTGCTGCACGTTGACTGCCGCCCGGTGGGTATTAAAACTACCGATAGAGTACGAAGCATCTAGAAAGCTCTTACGGCGGTAGCCCGTCATAATATTGATCGCACCCCCTAAAGCATCGGAACCCAAACTGATCGGTACGACCCCCTTGTACACCTCAATTTCTTCAATCAAATTGACCGGATAGTTATTTAGAGTGAGGGCCGAGCCAAAATTTTCCATGGGCACTCCGTCAATAAAGTAGCGCACCTGATTGCCAGATAGCCCATTGAGCGACAGTGAGAAGCCCGACCCCAACCCGCCGGCTTCTCGGATATTGATTCCGGGCGTTCTCCCAATGATCTGGTTGATATCTGCCGTTAGGTTGCGCTGTGGTGCGGTCTCGATCACCTGTACTGCTAAACCCTCAGTTCGCTTTAACTCCGCAGTAGATGGCCCTTGCACTATTACTTCATCCATTTGATTAATGGCTTCTCTTAGCTGTAAGCGTAAATTCTTGGTTTGATCTGCTGGTAGCGTTACGGTCAGTGTATAGGTCTGATAACCCACGCCGGAAATTGCCAACTCATGCTGACCGGGCGATATATTATTGATGGTGAACTTACCAAATGTATCAGTGGCTGTGCCCTTTGTGCTGTCTAGTAGAATAGTAATGCCAGGTATAGGATTACTATCGCTATCGGTAATGGTGCCAGTAAGATTGGCTAACTGAGCGTGCAGATAGTAGGGTAGGAGTAATAGTAAAATGATACCACTGGTACGGCGAAAAAGAATTGACACTATCTTTAATTAGACTGATTTTAATTAGCGAGCGCAAATTTAATTACTTAGAGAGAAAAGGGCAATCGCTATAAGTAGTAATTATTGACACTACCTATAGCTAATACCACTGGAGTTTATCGGTAAGATGCTACTGTCCGGCAATCTCTATTTGCCGAAAAGCTTTCTTATCTCTCCGCCGCTTCTTCGTCTTCTTCTTTCTTCCCCACCAGATGTAGAAACCTGTGATGGGCAAACTAGCAGCAATTAGACTGGCAAAGAAGGCAAGTATCTTGGTAGGTAAACCTCCAATTAAACCCAAATGGATAGGATAGTTAAGGTGCATAATCCGCTCACCGGCATTATGCTCGCTCCACTTCTCAGAAGCAATCAGCTCTCCGGTATAGCGATCGTAGACATACTCATCGTGGCGGTCATAATTTTTACCTTGTTCGGTTAAAATACTGACGGCGATACTGGCGGTAGAGTCCATTGGGTAGGAAACAGAGTAGCGGTAAACTTCGGGATATTGATTCAAAGTAGTAGCTGTCACCTGATCAATCAGGGTAAACAACTGATCGTCGGTTTGTGGAGCATCCTCGGAGTGATACGTTGAAAGTGCCCCCTGATACTCGGGCTGCTTCTCACCAGTCGCCATAAAATAAACCCCATTGCTAAACCAGCCGAAGCTCCAGACCAGTCCGGTGAGAGCAATGATGATAACTACCCACAAGGTGTAGAAACCTAAAACGTTGTGTAAGTCGTAGTTTACCCGCTTAAAACTTGCTCCCCACTTAACAGAAAACCGCTGTTTGTAGCCTTTTCGGCTCTTGGGAAACCACAGCACTAAACCGGTAATGAGCATCAGGATAAAGATAACCGTAGCCCAACCGACGACCTGATGACCTACCTCATAAGGCAACAGTAATGTTGTATGAAACTTGACCATCCAGCCCCAAAAGCCCCCTTCCCACAGTTCGTTTAACAGCACTTTCCCCGTGTAGGGGTTTTGATGAATCTCTCGGTAGCCCGCCGGAATATCCGCTTCTTCGCTACCGGGATGGTAGTGCCAATTGACAATAACATTATTTTCCTGCTCTCCGGTAAAAAAGTATTGGTAAGTACCCCCTTGGGGCGCTACTTCCAGTGACTTCTGAAAGATCAGGCTAGGTGGTGCCGCTGGAGCTTTTTGTCCTGGTACCGTTCTATCGTAGCTAGCCGTTCCAGTTGCCCAACGAATTTCTTTCTCAAAAACCATAATGGCTCCGGAAATACTGACCAAAAACACCACCAGCCCGGAAGCGAGTCCAAGCCAGAGGTGAATTTTACCAATGAGTTTCTTAGTAGTCATATTTTCGCTAGATGGCGTAGAAAAATTTCAGAACGCAGTAGTCGTTATTAATAGCAGAGCTAGCGATTTTTTAAGACAGCAAAGGCCAAAACATTATTACCGTCTAGCGCAGCTCCTTTTCTGAAATCATTCGGTCCGCCGTTAATATCTATTTCGTAGATGAAAGCTTCGCCTCCTACTGGGCTAATCGGAAGATACAGCTTGCCATTTTCTACTACGCCTTGGTCTATATTGATAGAGGGTGCCAGTGGAATATTTAGCTTCGTAGCGGTTTGGTTATACAGGTCTATTTTTACAATAGAGGTGTGGTTACCCGATGCGGCATCATCCCACTCGTTGGTGGCATCTTCGTCCAGCAGCTTTCCTTAAGCAATACCATTTCCAGCGTAAACAAAGCCAATCAGGCTCACTGTACCCGGAAACTGTTCAGAAACATTAAATACGTAAGAGTCATCATACTCACCGTCACGGATGCGTACAAACACGGTTGGCATCTCTTCTCGAGTACCCATGTTGTACCAATGTTTACTGCGAATATTTTGCTGATAAATATCACCTTGTTCATCTAGTACCGAACTAGATCCTGAAAAACCAGCTACTGTTCCTAGCGAAGCGGTAGAGACCATCATCTCAGGATTGGTAAACGACGGATAGTCTAGTTTCCAGGTTATCAGCGAATCAGGAAAGGTAGTCCACTCACCCCGGTTCGTATACATGGTGCCCAGGTAGATTTTGTCGCCTTTGACTACTCCTCCTATCTCTTCGGGGTCTAGTCCGCCTACATCTGGCAATGCAAAAGAACCACTGCTTTTCACTGTAAACGAAGGAAGACCAACAATAGCAAAAGTCGATTGACCATTGTCATCGGGCCAATTCATTAGCAATAAGTCACCTTCAGGCGTCTGTTGCATAATACGGAAGCCCCCTGATGGAGAAAGTGAAGCCATCGATAGACTAGCAACATTATCTAATCCATCAACAGTAACTTTATACTGCTCAACGTTGCCCCCGCGGTAATTGATGGTGTAAACATACCCATCACGTGCCTCTGCGTTGCCGTAAGACTCGATTTCAACACCCCTGCCGACTACCGATATTTCACCCGATGTAAGATCATGAGTAGTAACCATGTACTCTTGATCGCCCACGCTGGCGAGCATCGTGTACTGAGGTACTACCTCTTCGGAAGTATCCGGAACATCTGGGGTAGGGGTAGTGCCTCCTTCGTCCTCACTGCAAGCACTGAATAGTACTCCACTCACCAAGAGCGATCCTATTAATCGAAATACGTAATTGCTCATAAAATTCATATAGATTATAATTGTGAAATTGATTGTAAAGAATAAGTAAGTTTGCCAAAGACGGCTCGTCCTGGTTTTTGCAGCAGGAAATTATCGTACACCTGCTCATTCGTAATGTTAGACATATCCACCGCAACGGTAAATCGTTCACCCGGGAAGGCATAGCTCACGCCTAAGTCGTGCGTTAGCTGGGCCGGAATAGTATTCTTCTGACGAACGTTTCCTAAGCTAGGCCAGCCTAAGAAATACTCATGCACATAGCCCGTTTGGAAGTAGGCAAACACTCGTGAATCTTCCTGGAGTAGGTCGTTGAACTTAAACCGAAACCCACTGTTGGCCATCAGGTAAGGGGTGTTACGTAGCCGGTCTTGGTACACAATATTTGGTTGATTCGATACCTCGTCAAAGGGCTGGTTATTGCGTATATCCAGGTAGGTAGCGTTGGCGGTAAACTCCAGAAAGTCGCGGTAGCCGTAGCTAAAGTCAAATTCCCCGCCCTTGCCCAAGGTTTTGGCAATATTCTGAAACTGCCCATTACCCTGATTATCAACCACGGTAAATAGGAGCTGGTCTTGAGTATCCCGGTAAAATCCGGTTAAAGTCAGCCGATAGCTGTGATCGTCTCGGAAAAATTTACCTAACGTAACTCCGGCGTTGATATTAAAGCTACGTTCCGGAAGAATACCCGGCGCGTTTTGAATGGTAATTCCATCACCCAGAGCTTCAATAGCATTGGGCATTCGTACTGCCTGTTCTACTGATACTTTAGCTAATACGGTGGGTAATACTTTGACGGTGGGTAATACTTTGTAAGATGCCGCGAATCCGCCACCCCAGTTGTTTTGCTGGTTGTCAACAGAACGAGAGATAAATTGCTGTTCTCCTTCAATAGCTACCAGTACACCTTCATTAACTGAAGCCGTGTAGGCGTAATACTTCGCAAAAAGATTGGTAGTTAGCTTCTCATTCAGCAGAGTGCTCTCATAGGAAAAACCCCCAAAAAAGGTTTGCAGTGACTGTGGTTCTAACAGAGGTATTCTATAATCTGGCTGGAAAGGGTCACTTCCGCTGCGTTGTACATCATTAAGTACGTAGTTCATACCAAGCTTATGAGATTCATTCAAAGCGTAGGTAGTGTTCCAGCGTACTACGAGAGCATTTTCTGATAATGTAAAAGCAGAGCGACTATTATTATTAATCTCCCCACCGTTGGGGTTAGTATTGATTATCCTGCCCCTCCAGTCATAAACATTGGTAGAAGTATCTACCGTCAAGCCATCCTTCATAGCCAGTGAAGCAAACAGATTGGTATTTAAACCTTTTATCAGTAAGTCATTTTTCTGATACGTTAAAAAGGGCATCAAAAAATCTTCTTGGTAGCGGGCATCGCCGTACGGATCTTCCATTGTTTGCCCGTGCTGAATACCCCGGTCCAGATCAGAAACTACTGCCCCCACAAAAAATTGATCGGCCCATGTACGATCAGTAAAGCCAATGTCTACCTTAGCATTAATGGTTCGAAAATCATCGTTAAAGCGTTCGGCAGGTTCTTTCCGAGTAAACTCTATCGGGCGAAAGTTCTCATTATCGTACGTTACCCCGCGCCCCCATACCCGGTAATTATTATCTGAATAGTTGTAGAAGGCCGACAGCCGGGTAGTAAATCCCGAATTGCCTTCGGTCCACTGCCCTTGCACGGCTGCTTGGTGGGTATTGAATGAACCAAAGGAGTAAGAAGCTTCCGCAAAATTATCAGCTTGCTGACTGGTAACCAGATTGATAGCTCCCCCCAGCGCATCTGAGCCAAGCTCTACCGGGACTACACCCTTGTACACATCAATCCGATCTACCAGCGAAACAGGAAAGTTGTTGATAGAGTAGGATGAGCCGAAGTAATCCATCGGAATACCATCCACAAAGAAGCGAATGGAATTACCTGACATGCCATCTAGTGAATATACAAAATCAGAACCCATCCCGCCCGACTGCCGAATACGAATACCAGCGGTACGGTCGAGTACCCGGTTTAAATCTAGGCTTTGGGCTTGTAATGGCCGGGTGGCCACAGCTTCTACATTGAAGCCTCTCGATTCAATCTCAGTCGTCTCAGATTGTCCAACCACCGTCACTTCGTCCATTTGGGTAGTTCCTTCTTCCAGTCGGATAGTTAGTTGCTTCGTTTGTCCGGCTGCTAGTGTCACGAGCTGAGTCTGGGTTTGGTAACCTATTCCTGAGATAGCCAAGGTATGTTTACCCGGGGAAATATCACGTAAAGTAAAGTTGCCCGACACATCGGTAGCAACGCCTCGTTCTTGGTTAAGCATGATGTTGATACCGGGTATGACTTCATTCCTTGGATCAACGACCTGCCCTTGAATAATAGCCGTTTGGGCATACAATAGTTGAGATAAGAATAGTAGTGAAGGTGTCAGTAGATAGGTAGAAGTAGCGTACATTATGTTTATTTAGACTCAATCTAAGAAACGCGAAGGTCGCAACGAATCCAATAATAAACAATAGCTATAGGTGGGGTATTTAGATAGCTAGTACTAGTATTATAAAAGAGGGTATCAGTTCATTGTTAGCCAATCGGATAATTTATGGGCGAGCCAAGCGGTTAACTGTGAAATTGCTGAGGTGCCTACTGCTAATAATAAATATACCCAAAGAGGGCGTGAGCCAAGAGAATGCCCTACTACGTTCAGTAAAAAAGTTAGCAGGGCTACCACTCCGGCAACCCAGTATAATGAGCTTGCGATGAGAGAGGTAGTAATCCACAGTGTAAGACTCGCCATTACTCCCACTAATACACAGGAAAGTAAACTGTCCCAAAAATAGCCAGACACCATTCCGGCAATCGCTCCAACAAATAGTTGAATAAGCACCGCAGCTAAGTAGCGTTCGCTAAGCTGGTAGGCTAACCAAGAAGGTAAAAACAGCAGCATAGCTGCCCCGGAAAGTCCTACCAACGTAGCATTACTCATATCGGTGTTCATGGAGGAAACAGTGAAGCGTAGGCCGAACCCGACCAATGCTCCGAATATCAGGGAGAATAGTAGTAGAACGACCAGGCTGTTCACGGAATTAGCAATTCTTTCACTTTTACTTCCTACTATATTAAATAATCGCCGTGTCTTTAAAAGGAGTACCCTACCGAAACGCTGTAGCCTAGAGGGGCGCCTCGCTTAATAAATAACAAACTTTGCGTAGGTAGAAAGTAATACTCATCAAAGATATTATTAACGGTGAGGTTAAAGTCTAAGGCTCCTTTGGTTAGCTCCAGTTGGTAGAATGCGCTAGCGTTTACAACAAAGTAACTATCTTCTTCCAACGGTACGGTCTGCCCAAAGCTACCAGGTTGTAATTGCCAACTACTGCGGTACTCAGCACCTAAACCAAAACCTAAACGGTTGGGAAGCTGGTAGGTATTCCACAGGGAGAAAAAATGTTCGGGTACTCCACTAAAACGCTCACCCTCTAGTGCATCGGATACGCCACTTTCCACAATTTCGGTATTAGTGTAGCCGTAGCTCAGGTAAAAATTAAAACCTTCAAAAAGCTGACCACTGGCATCTACTTCTACTCCTCGGCTGCGGCGTAGACCGTCCTGAGCACTTTCATCTTCGCTTATCATAACCACTTCATTTTGCCGATCCAGTTGATACAGGCTTACGGTATAGTTCAGACGCTCAGCTAATTGCCCCTTCAGACCAAACTCAAATTGCTCTCCCTCAACCGGTTCAGGATTATCGTTTACTACTACTCCGTTGGCCCCTAGAATAGGGGCAATGGGCAAAATAGATTGGCTAAAGCTTCCGTAGGCCGATAGTAAGGGGGTGAATTCATAAATCAATCCCAAACGAGGTACTAACGACACATTGTCTATATCAGGTCGGAGGGAACCCTCCTCACCGCTCCACTGAGTATTGCCGACGCTACGATATTGGTAGTTGTTGTAGCGTAATCCCAGCATTACATTCAGTCCGCTACCCTCTATTTTTATCAGATCTTGTAGGTACACTCCATACTCCTCCTGATCCCAGTCTTCGATAGCAAATGGTGGCGAATCTTCGGTATTAGTCAGATGGTTAAACGCTACGTAAACTGGTTGAAAGATATTGGTCGGAGGCATTTCATCAACGAACCCGGGCGGTACCAGAGGCGAAAAACCGTTGCGGTTTTGTGTTGTGATCTGCGTGTACGATCCGCCTACGATCAAGCGGTGGTTTAGTAGGCCGGTTTTCCCGTTATAATTCACATCTACGTTAGCGGCAGTTCCCTGCACAAATCGTCCCTGATCGAAAACCAGACGGTTGAGTTCTCCGGTTTCCAGATTAGGCTCACCGGCAGCCCCAAAGGTATTTTCCGGCCCGGCTAAAGGAAAGTAGCCTCCGGCTCCTGATTCCCGCTCCGATTTGTTCCAACTAAAGTTAGCGGTGGCGTTCAGGTTATCAGAAAACTCATGCCGGAGGCTGGCTTGATATACTTGGGTAAGGTCTTCGGAATAATCGTTGGTGAAGCCCGCGTACCAGTTGTCCGGCACCCGAAAAATCTGGGCCTGTCCCGAACCATCGGCATCAGTTAAGTTGATGGCCGGGGCATCGGTATTAGAGGGGTTAGCGTCCTGAATGATCATTTCCCCGGTTAGTTGCAGGGAGGTGCGGGGGGTGATCTTGTAGAGAAAAGTAAGCATAGGAGCATAACGCTCAGTGTAGCTGAAGTCCTGCCAGGTTTCACTATTTTCAATTCCCAGCGTAGCCCGGTACAGTAACTTATCAGCGATAATGGGGCCTCCGGCATCCAGTGTCGCTCGGAAGGTATTCCAACTTCCGGCTAATAGATTAATATTGTAAGCGGCCTCTTCCAGCGGCTGCTTGTATACGTAGTTAAGCTGTCCGCCCGGTTCGGCACTACCGTATAGTAATGAGGACGCTCCTTTTAGAAATTCTATTCGGTCTAAACTGGCTACGTCGGCAATGGGCGAGTCAGTACCCGCGTAGTATTTCCCGTCTTTCAGTACTCCACCCAATGAAGAGTTATGAAAGAATCCTCGTGCTAAGAAGTTGGATTTGGTTTGGCTGTGGGCTGAGGCTACGGGGGTAAGTCCCGCCACCATGCGAAGTGCGGTCTCCGGTCGGATGAACTGACGGGATGCAATTAGGTCGCTTTGTACTACAGTGGCACTAAGAGGTAGCTCTTGGTAATCTACCGGTAACTTAGTAGCTCCGGTGATGCGTCCTGGGGTAAAGCCCGGTGCTGCACCGCTCACCGTTACTTCCAATAATTCCTGGGCTTCGGTTAGCAATTGCACTTCTAATGAAGCGGTAGAATCAGGCTCTATTCTAATGACCTTCGTTTGCGTGGCGTACCCTACACTGGAGATCACAATCGTTTTTCGTCCTTCTGTAACTCCTTTTATTTCGAATTCCCCTGCTTCATCAGTAGCAGCACCGAGAGTAGTATTCTTCACTTGAACATTAATTCCGGGCAGTCCATTCCCATCATTATCCGTCACTGAACCCCGTAGCGTAGCGGTGGCAGACTGAGCGTGTCCGGTAACATTGATTACTAGTACGACTAGCATTACGTATAGTATTCTCATAATTAGTTTTTTGAAGTTTAAGTACAGCGCAAAAAGCAACTTTACTACTAGCCGATCTTCTCAATTTCGGTAAATCCTGATCGATTCCGAAATCAATCAGGATTTGTAGTATCAATAAGCCTGTTTAGGCTACAGAAAGGGGCGATGGGTTCTGATCAATCCAACTCTTTCGGTATTTAGTAGGGGTCATCCCGGTGTACAGCTTAAAAGCCCGGTTGAAGGGAGCAATAGAATTAAAGCCGGTTTGATAGGCGATTTGAAGTACTGTCAGATCGCTCCTAGCTTGGTCTTTCAGTATTCCGGTAGCCTCTTTGATACGGAACGAATTCACAAAATCCAGAAAGTTTTTAAAACCCAGGTCATCGTTGATCGCCCGCCGTACCCGGTATTCCTGCTCATTGAGCTGTTTGGCAAGTTGCCCAATCGTCAACTTCTCTACCCGGTACAGCTTATCATAGCTCATCTTGTGCCGTATCTTGGTAGCCAACGCCGGATTTTTGGTAGCAGGCTCTTTCGGTTTAGTGAGATTTTCGTTGATAGCAAAATTGGAAAAAATGAATAAGCTACTTAATAGTAAAATTAGCAGGCGTTGAACTACGACTGTATACAGCCAGGTAGTATCGTCGAACAGAAAATCGCTCAATACGGTAAAAACAATGGTGATCGCTATGGCGTATACTGCGTATATTTTTAATTGGTACTGACTACGCTCCTTGCTTTTCGGGGTTTTGGTTTCCACTACGGCCATCACCGCAAACAGGATCGACAGCATGGCTGATCCCAAAGCGATAACGCTCGAAGTGTATTCCGTCAGGGGCAGATACCAGCATAAGTAGGGTACTAACGAAGCAATGATACCCACCACCCGGGTACGAAGAGGAATACTGCCGATGTTGAATAAGGAATGGGAAAAGACCCAAAAGGTAAACGGTACTAAGAAACCGCCGATAATTAGGGTGCGTTCTACTAAAATATTCTCTATTTCATCGTACATAAGATACGCGCCAACGCAGGTCAAAAAGCATAAAGGAGCAGAGATAGTATTAACTCTTTTTCGGTTCTTCCACGTAAGCAGTCCGCAGAGCAGGATACTATAAAAAGTCAGCGTATTGGCGTGATAGTAAAAAGTAAGTGTACTCATGATCAAAAAGGTTTAAAAAAATGGTTGCAAGTAATCAAGGTTATTTTAAAAATTTTGTAAGGGGTTGCCGAGAGCGTGGCGTACGGGAGCGGAGAGTACCACTACCCGGTCATTCGTGGTCAATCTCATTATTGTTCCTGCTGCTGTGGGACAGCCCCTGTGGGACAGCCCCTGTGGGACAGCCCCTGTGGCGCAGTCTCCGGTCGGCCATCGGCGCGGTTTTCGTCCCCGATCTGGAAACAAATCAGAATACTATTTAATAGTTACGGCTGCTCTAGGTATTGATTATAAGCGCGCTTAATCCGCCGTTTTAAAAATGGGCAACTGGTCTCTTGTTGGGCTTGCAGTAAAATGCGCCACTTCTGTTCAGGGTTTTCCTCAATACGACGGTGTAATTCTAATAGGAATCGATCAAAGTCTTGCATGGTTTCCATAAGAACGGGGTTTTAAGAGTTAGAGTGGAGGATTTTATAAGCTTCGTGAACAGTCAGTGCCCCACGGATGAGGCTTCGGAGGGCGTACACATCGTTGCGGTTTAGGCAAAGGCCTACGTAGGAACTAGAGCCCCGGATAATGGCGTGGGGCTGATCTTTAAAGTCGTAGCAAAAATTATCGGGGGTCAGTGCATTTAGCGTCTCTACAAACTGATCTAGTTCGTGGCGATAAAAAGACACGCAAGCACTTCGGTACACTAGCGAGTAGCTTTCGCAGCCCGGACACCAGCTCATCTGTCCGTCATCGGTTTCGTTTAAGTTAATGGGAGATTGAGTTTTACACATGCGGTTATAGTTTTACAGTTGATTAATTGGTAGATGAATTAGGAAGGTTGATAATCTGACCTACTTCTAGCATTGTTTGCGTGTTGACCATCACTTGATTGATTTGGCAGAGTTCGCAGTAGCTGAAGGTAAACACCATGTTCCTGACCGATGTAGAAATGATAAACTCCCGATAATAAGGGTCTCGTACAATCTGAATTTGCTCAAGCGTTTCTGCTACCTGCTTCTGTAGTCGGGCAAACTCGGTAGGGTTTAGTTGCAGGCTTACGTTGCCGAAGCTCAGCTGTAGTATTTCTGCTTGTTTACGATAGCTCGATGCTCGGTGGTCTGACACCCGGTAAGCTACGTAGGCAAATTCGTTTTCTTCCAAGAGTTCAAAGGGACTTTTATTCATAATTTTAGGTGTTAGGCTAGTTTTTTCTGAACAACTTTTTTTATCCGGTACTCAAATAGATACCAGGCTGCGCCAATAAAAAGTAACCATCCGGCGGTAATCAGCAGCAAAGCAGATAAAGAAGCTTGGTAGCGGGTAACAAGCGTACCGTACATGAAAACCATCATCACTCCGTACACAGTCCAATTGGCGTACTGCCACGGGCCCAGCCGCTGAGCCTTAACTTGGCACTGGGCCGTACGTTTTATCCGGCGCTTTTGGCTAATCCAAATGCCAGTCAAGACCAGCGAAGAGATGCCCAACCCCAACAAAAACCAAATAATTTTGGTCACCAGGCCACCCCAGTAGCCGAAGTGCAGTGGGTCGGTAATATCATTGAGCCAAGTAACGGTTGGTAGTGCATTGGCTCGTTGTACTTTTAGTACTTCGTAGGTGGTGGGGTGCAGATATACCCGGTTGGCCCGGTTTCGCACCAATGGCTCGTGGCTCTTTCCGGTAAGGTAAATAGCGGAAGTAGGTTTAGCTGGCGGAAGAATATCTTTCACATCTAACCCCTTAATTTCCTGCTGCGCTATTTCTACGGCCCGGTCGTAGTCAATAGCTCGCCGTACTTCAGCAAACGTTGCCGAATCGATAGGCTCGGCAAGTTGGGGGGCAGAGATATTTGCCGTATCAGCAACCCCGCCCACATTGGCTCGTTCTACAAAGTACCAAATACCCGTTACTGAAAATAGTAACGTAAACGGAACCGACCAAACCCCCACCAGTCGGTGCAGACTACGGAAAAGAACTAAGGCTCCTTTTCCGGTCTTGAGTTCAAATAACTTGCGGTACCATTTTTTATAGAACACCAGAGCAGTGAGCAGCGACACCAGCAGCATAAACCCAAAAATGAGTACGGTGAAGTGACCAATTTGAAAAGGAATAAACAAAAAATAGTGTAGGTCGCGAAAAAACCGTTGGAAGGTTAGCACGGTACTGCCTTGCACCTCACCACTGTAGGGGTTGACAAAAACGTAATCGCGACGGTCACCATTTTTCACGTACACCACATCACAAAGGTAGGGCTCACGCGAGCCCATCCAGAATGTGATCTCGCCCTGAGGGAAAGCTTGGTATACGTTTTGTGCCTGCTGGTTACGTGAGACCCGGTCTGGCGAGACCCGGTCTGGCGAGACCCGATCTGGCGAGACCCGATCTGGCGAGACCCGATCTCGCCAGACCCGCATCTCTGGATTAAACAGCCAATCCATTTCGTGGCTCACGGTGGCCAGTGTGCCCGAAAAGCACACAATAAAGAACAGCACACTCAGCTTAACACCAATCCAACTGTGGATACGAAATAGGGCTTGTTTATTCAGTTTCATAGCATTAGAAAGTGTAAGAAATAGTAGTAAGCAGATTACGCGGAGCTCCCGGAAAAGCCCGGATGAAATCGTAGCCACCCACCCAATGGGTCTGATCCAGCACATTATTCACGTTTACCTGAATACGAAATTTATCTAACTGATAGTATAGGGCAGCATCTACTACTTCGTAGCCCGGAAACAGTGGTGGGTTTTCACCTTCGGGGACAATAGACCCAAAGCGTTCGGTTACTAGGTTAATACCTACCCCGATACCCAGTCCGGCGAATGCCCCGCGGTCGATTACGTATTTAGTCCACAGATTACCCGTATGCCGGGGTGCATTGGG
The DNA here is from genome assembly GCF_030506325.1 of Tunicatimonas pelagia. Lineage (NCBI taxonomy): Bacteria > Pseudomonadati > Bacteroidota > Cytophagia > Cytophagales > Catalimonadaceae > Tunicatimonas > Tunicatimonas pelagia. Next base: position 6,721,049 of record NZ_CP120683.1, read on the forward strand.
CTTCTGGCGGTTTTCTTCGGTTTCATCATCGCTCACCTGAATAACTGCCTCGTTAAAGGCGTAGTTGGCAACTATACTCCAGTTGGGTAAAATTTGTCCGGTAATGTCTAACTCTATTCCCTGCGACTGCTCTTCGCCGATCTGCACCTGCCGATCAGGGTTATCAGGATCATTGGCGTTGTAGAGGGCGCCCTCCTGCCGTAATCGGTATATAGCCAACGTAGCACTTAGGCGATCATCCATCCATTGGGTCTTAGCACCGAACTCTATTAGATTACTAATAAGCGGATCGAACGGCCCTCCCGCATCGGGGTCATTTATCACACTAGCCGATTGGGGCTGATAACCTTCTACGTAGGTGCCGTATAAATTTATCCGATCACTAAGCTCGTACACCAGTCCCAAACGCGGAATAAATGCATCCTGGCTTACTCGTTCTTCGTCTTCGGTACGGTAGTCCAGCTCATCAATATAGTACTCCTGTCGTAGGCCGATTAGTACTTGCAGCGGCCCCCAGGTTACTTGGTTCTGTAGGTAGATACCGTGGTTATGCAGTAGGCTTTGCGGAAAAAGCCGGGTATCATACACATAGTCGCTCATATCCCGTATTTGGTTAGCGAAAGGGTCAGTGAGGTCGAAGTGAGGTACGTTGGGAATGGGGTTACCCGCTTCATCTAGGGCAAAAGCATCAGCGTTTTCGGGATCAAAATTACTAGTCCCCGTTCGGTCAGCTAAAAGGTATCGCCGGGCCTGTAACTGTGAGCCACCGGGCTTCAGTGTTTGGCGGAAGTAGTCGTAGCCTACAAGTAATTGATGCTCCAGCGGGCCGGTAGTCAGATCAAGGGTTAAGTAATTATTGAAGTTATCGTTGCTCCAATTACGCCTACGAATGAACGCCTGCATAGCTACTTGTTCAGGGTCAATACCACCATCGCCTAGCGCTGCAAAGCGATTGGCGGCGCGGTGCTCCTGAAGGTCTTCCCGATAGTTAGAGTGCAGATATACGCTATTAAACTTAATTCGGTCGGTAAACTGGTGCTGAAACGATAGGGTAGCGTTGAGGCTCTCTTCCCGCAGGTAGTCGTTAGCTGCATTAAGAGCCTTAGTAATAGGAACCGAAAAGAGGTCACCGTCGCCGAATACTGCTTGCCCTCGGTCTAGGCGTCCGTCTGAGCTTTGGTAAACCACATCTACGTTGAGCCGGGTGGCATCATTGGGGAGAAATGAGAACGACGGGGCTACAATCAGGTTATTATCATACTGTAGGTCGCGAAAGCTGTCAGCGTTTTCGTAGCCTAGGTTGAGGCGGTACAGCAGGGTGCCATCTTCGGTCATTGGTCCGGTGAAGTCAGCCAGGGTACGTAGTGTACCAAAGCTACCTACGGTGGCAGTAATTGATTGTCGGGTTTCATCCAGCGGCTTCTTAGTAACTCGGTTGATGGTGCCCCCCGG